>JANNUH010000066.1:0-79205 GCA_031395015.1 Desulfobacterales bacterium
AATGTGGTATCTAATCTCTTGGTCATAGCTATCTCCTTCATTTTATTGTCGTAAATAAAAAATCTGATAGTTATGACCATCTCTTTATTTTTGCAAGTGTTTCATGCTTTGTTGTGCCCACCTGGGCATGGGGGTTAGAAGAAATCTTCATAAATGGTCAGAAAATAGATTGAGGCAGGAGCAAGTTTGGAAGCAGAAGCGCCTCGAATCCAAAACTGGATTTCTGCCAATGACCAATGCAGTTTTACATGCCCATGACCCGGCAAAACAGTACCATTTTTCCAATGAAGCGGACATGATCAACAAAATTGTGTTGGGAAAGAGTGCTAAAATCTTTCGTGCTGAACACGGTATTAAAAATGTCAGGGATTTTATCGATGCTGCTCAATTAGCTGAAATTAATAGATTGCAGATCATTAATACTGGTTTGATCGAAATCCGCTTGGAGTACCAACAGCGAAAAGAGCATTTGCAACAATGCCATAATCGTGGCCTGCTTTCATTTGGTAGCGATCAGAAACAAACCGGATAGCGGGCAGATCATGAAACTATTCATACTATATTACCAATTTGCCTGTCTGCATTGCAGGTCTCGACGGAGCACCCGGAGTTATCCTTTATCCGGGTGAGGCACCAAACCAAAGGAGCCTCTTTGAGGGATACACGATCACAGAAGTTTTGTGGATACCTTACGTATCAGCTTTTTGTCTCTGATGCATTTAGGGATATACCTGCCTTGAATGGAACACTGAAACGGATTCTTTGTTGAGAAGCGTTGAGAAATGTTGAGAAGCGGTGAGGCAGAATGATGATAATTTCAACAGACACCCGGGAACAAGGAAATGGATGAACAGCAGATCAAAACTTGTATAGGTACAAATTTTAATAGTCAAACCCGTCATGCTGCAGAAGGTTTCCTGAAAGTCGTTTCTGACCTTAAACTTTTCCTGCCTTTGACGGTCAGACAAATATTTTATCAATTAGTGGCTGGACTTGTTGTCGGCAACAACATTGGTGAATATCACAAAGTTTCCAGGATCGGAACGAAATTAAGGATACTTGAACTGGTCCCCTGGGATGCTATCGAGGACCGAACCCGACGCACTACAGAAAAAAGAGGACTGGACAACCTTCAAGCTTTTCTCCGGGAGCAAATCGAGGTTTTCTGTAACCCTCAGTATTATAAAAGGTGTTACATCCAGGAACAGGCTATCTATTGCGAGGTGACCACTGAAAAAGATGCCCTCTCTCGAATTATTGAAGAAGAGACATACTGGTTCTGCACCCGGTTGAACATAATCAGGGGCCAGGTTTCCACCACAATGACGGAACAGATTGCAACCCGGCTGGATAAAGCGATCATGAAGGGGCAAAAGCCGGTTATTCTCCATTTTGGGGATCTGGACCCTTCTGGAATTGCAATTCCAAAAGCATTGCAGAGGAATATTCTGGAACGGCACAACATTGATGTTGAAGTCAAAACAATTGCACTCACGATTGATCAGGTTGAAAAATATAACCTGCCGTTGTCAGTGGATGCCATTAAACCGAAAGATCCAAACTATGGTGCTTGGCTTGAGAAATACGGGCGATATCAGTCACCCGTTGAACTGGATGCCCTTCACCCGGATATCATTCAAAAAATCATAAGAGAGGCGCTTTCTTCTGTTTATGACATGGATCAGTATGAAACCCAAAAAAATAAGGAATTGAAAGAACGGAACACCCTCAAGATTATTAGAAACGACGTACAAACATATCTGTACGGAGCTTATCCGGAATATTTTCATTGTTGATAATATGATGACAATTCTATCCGACACCCGGGAACAGCTCCCATACAACTTTGACCGATGGCAGGTATCAGTCCAGATATCAGGTATCCCAACCGGGGATTATTCCCTTCTTGGATTTGAAGACCGGATCGCCATTGAAAGAAAATCCCTGGACGATCTTATTGGATGCGTGAGGGGGGTACTATCAAAAAAGCCTGAATTGAAATATTTCATCACAGGAGCAAAGGGAAAGTGACCGTAAATTTGAAATTGAGGCAAGGATTGCAAGAGTACCGGCAAAAATTAAAGCTGGGTTTGATTGAAAAAACCAAATCTTTAGACCCCTTCGAGAAAGCCAATCAAAACCCCAAAAGCTTGAGAATGGCTATCAATGCCTACTGCTATGATTGCTGTTGTGAACAAAAACCAGAGGTGAGGTTATGTCCTGCCGGTGGTTGTCCCTTTAACCATCTTAGGCCTTGGCAGCCAAGAAAAATCTAATTAATGGGATACTCTGAGAAATTTTGTTGGGACACCATTGTGGGCACGGTAGGTTCTCAGGTGAAAACAGCAGATAAAAAATTCTTAGAAAAGGCCAGGGAATTTAAGTTTAATGCAAGCCTTGATAAGTCCGGTAAAAAGAAAGCATTGGTTTTATTCTCGGATTTATTATCAGATCAGTTCAAGTATAAAATTCAACAAAAAGAAAACGGTTTTGAAACATTTTTGGCAAACCTTATTTACGATACTGAAACACCTGTTGGATTAAATCTCAATAAAAACTGGTGGTCCGGGAAAGAAATTGGCTACGCAGCTATCAAGGAATTTAAAGAGTCGCTTGAAAAAAATGGATATATCGAAAGAAGCAATGGTTGCTATGGTCGTGATGGCGTAACCCCATCTTTCATTACTCGAATCTGGTCTTCACAGAAATTAAAGGAGGCGTTTAAAAATATATCTGCCCGGTCCTGTGATATTTTTGACCTGGTGGAGTTAAAAACCAGAAAACAAAGATATAAAAATGGAAAAATAAAAAAAGACAAGACCGGTAACGACCTCCTGTTAAAAAAATCTCGTAAAATCCCATTTAAAGAGACGAGGGAAACAATGAAACTGCGAAGAACCCTGAAAGAAATTAACAGGGTTAATGAAAATACTGAGATAACGCTTGATGGCGTGTCCCTTAATGTCTTGGTGAAAGCTGTTTATTCTGAGTCTTTTAATTATCATGGTAGGCTGTATGCCAATGGCACAAATCAGTTTCAGCAATTCTCAAAAGAAGAGCGCAGTAGAATTCTTATCGATGGTGAACCAGTGGTTGAACTGGATTATTCTGGATTACACCCCCGGTTATTATATGCCCAGGAGAGTATCCAATTTAATAAAGACCCATATACAGTTGTTAATGATAATCCCGAAATCAGACCTTTTTTAAAAATTATGCTTCTGGCCATGATTAATAACGAAAATATTAATAGCGCACAATCAGCCTGTAATGCCTGGTTAAATTTTGACCATATAAAAGATAAAAAAGGGATGAGTGCCATAAAAAAATATCAAAAAAAAATGATGACTGAAAAAGGAATGGAAAAATTTAAAAAGCAATACAGAAAGGCTATAGCTGTTAAAAAAACAGGAATTACAATTCCAGGCTTGATGGAGAAATTTTTGCAAGCACATGAACCAATTCGGAAATATCTTTGCACAGGGAATAAAACAGGAATGAAACTGATGAACAAGGATGCCAAGATTGCATTGGATGTTTGCAAGCATTTTGCCAAACAGAATATACCCATTTTACCAATACACGATAGCTTCATTGTCCAGGCAAAGTACGAACAGGAATTAAGAGAGGTCATGGATAAAATGTATAAGAAACACGCAAATAATTACACCTGTCCGATAAAGTAATATAACTGATTGAGTTTATTTTATATTTTTTGAATTTTACTTAGTTAAGAGAATAGAAAATAAAAAATATATGCCAAAATCTGCGTTATAACCTACTGTTATTATTAGAATAAGCCTGAAAAAGTATTAGTCATATAATGGGGTGGTTGGGATATGGGTTATGAAAGATAAGTAAGTTGCAATTGTGGGATTTTGGCTTTGGCCCAAAAATAAACCCGGTTACTTGGTGAGGAAAAATCAGAGCAATACAAAAAAAAACAATCTTCGTATCTTTACCGTATACATTAAGTTGACATATTTATCATTACTATTACAATGAAAGCATATAAAGTAATATAATTTTGTAATAATTGCAAACCTGGAGGTAAACGTGGATGAAATAGCAGAAATCAAACCGAAAGGTAAAGCAGAAATCAAACAGGACTTTATCAATCTCAGAGCCAAGGGGCATTCTATTAGAGCCATTGCCAACGAATTAAAGCTTTCACCACAAACGGTTCTGAATTGGGAAGGTGAGTTGAATGAAGAAATTGCCAGCCTGAAGGCAGTAGAACTTGAATCCTTATACGAACAATATCACCTGACCAAAAAGCATAGACTCAAAGAAATATCAGACCAACTTCAGGCAATACAGAAAGAGTTATCCTCCAGAAAGCTTACAGATATTTCAGTAGATAGACTCCTGGACTTGAATCTGCGATATCTGGAAAGAGCTGAACGGGAATATATCGAGCCTAAATTCTTATTGAAGGATAATAGGACTGTGACAAAACTGGACAGCCAGGGTATCGCCTTTGAGCTGTACTTACTTTTACTGAGGTTCCGAGCAGGGGTTATCGATTCTACAGAAGCGAGCCGGGAAAATTCTATTCTCCAGGGAATGTTAAAGGCCGAAGAGCAAGGGGACATCCAAGAAAAGGTGGAGGAACTTAAAATACTTCTGAAAGGTAACAAATGAAAAAAACACAGATTAAGGCGATGTTGGAAAAAGGAAACCTATCCCCTTTCATGGTTGCTAAACTTGTATTTAATGACTTCTGGAAAAATAATCATTTACAGGAGCCCATTTTATCAGACCCTGAAAAACAGTCTCTTATAAATAAATTAGCGGGTGATGAATACTACCGATATAAAAAATGGAAAGATTGGTTTGAAGACATTCATGCTATTTATAAAGCAGCAAAAGAAAACTATTTGGAATCTGAAGCTAAATTGTTCCAGCTTCTTTGGTTTATTGAGAAGGATTTAAACCGGGAAGAAATCAGGGTATATTTTAAAAATATGTATCCTGTGCCTGTAACCGAAAAACAATATCAGGATATCAAAAGAAAAGACCGGGAGAATAAACTCAAAGAGAAATATTCTATTGTTTGGTGTTTGATAGAGATTATCGAAGATAAGCTTCCCGGACCGAAAAAAGGAGCTACCCTTGAAGATTACATTTACCAGGACAAAGAGCGTAAGGCAAAAGACAGAAAATTAATAGCAGGTCATTTTAATAAGGCTGTCACAGAACTTCTTTCCTTTATTGACCAGGGGAAAATAAACCCCACAAATAAATCACAGCTCTTGCCTGCATTAAAGGCAGTTCTCAAGAAAACCCCTGACCAGATTGCAGAAATCCTGTTGGCTGGTATTTATACTGACGTTGAAGCCCCTGTAAAAATTCTTGAATCAAGCACTGTATCAGGTGAACAACTTTATAAAAACTTTAAAGAATGGGCTAAATACATTGATACTTTTTATCCTGAGACCGGGGGAGGATATGCCATAGTACAGGAACCAAACCTCCTGTTTCTTGATAAAAATGGGGATTATAAGCCTGTCCCCCCAGTAGATGATTTTCTTAATGGTGGAAGTTATAAAAAATGTTTTTCAAGAGAGTACGCTTATTCTTTTTTTTCTATAAAATTAAAATCGATTACAGATTGTCTCAGCCTTTTCCAATTCTATAGAATGGTTTTAGATATTTTATCAGATACTCTGGCTATCCCATTAAACAATCCTAATGAAGAAATAGGCATGGAAAGTTTAAAAACTCAGACAGAAAAATTAGAGGTGTTTAGAGACCTATTCTTCTGTCATCTTATCCAGATAACATCTTCAAATAAAGACCTCAAAAAAAATCTTTCGCCCCTTTTCACCGAATATCAAGCTAAAACGATTGAGCAATATTATCCATGTCAAAAAGTGGTTGAGTTTTGCAAAACAAAAATTGGCAGTATCATGTCCGGAGATTTTGACAATGAGTGGTTTTACAATATCAAAGATTTTTATATGAAAGAAGAAAGAATAAAGTTGATGTCTACTGAAGAAATAGAAAACTTGAAATCAATGGGGAATAAAGAACAGGTTAAACATTTCACAGATCTTGTAAAACAGTCAAGCCAGGTCAGTGAAATTTTAGTCTGATTGGAAGTTCGAGATTCGGGCATCCTATTCTGGAAATTTATTCCGCTGCCTGAACAAAAATATGTTCGATATCTCCAATAAAAACCATTTTGACAAATCCTTGTCGGATAAACTATATTTACCAAAGTGGATTCATTGAAATGACTTTACATGATTCAGCGGTGTTGATATGCGATTTCAGGTTAGCTTTTTGTTTTTTTAAAACGGAATTCTTGATATTATGTTTTATTTTTTTGATTCAGATATCATGCGGAAAGTAAAGATGTGGGCTGCTCATCAGCTACTTATCACTAATTCCTTAAGGGAAAAAGGAAATGCTGATAATAATTAAATAGGAGAATTATGGCATTTCTTTATACAGGATACGAAAATTTGGCAGAAATCAAGATCATCGGTGTTGGCGGAGCAGGGGGAAGTGCAGTCAACAATATGATCAATGCCAAACTCAAAGGGGTTAAATTCATTGTCGCTAATACAGACTGGGAAGCATTAGAGGCTTCCCAGACCGAGATCAAAATTCAGATCGGCCGGCAATTGACCGAAGGACTCGGCGCCGGTGCAGACCCGGCCAAGGGCAGAGATGCCGCCCTTGAAAGTGCAGATGAACTCAGGGAAGCCCTGAAGGACAGCCACATGGTGTTTATTGTGGCTGGGTTTGGCGGCGGTACCGGAACCGGGGCAGCACCGGTCATTGCAGAAATATGCAAGGATCTTGGCATATTGACGGTGGCCGTGGCTTCAAAACCCTTCTCATTTGAAGGCAAAAAACGAGAGAAACAGGCCCTGGAAGGTCTTAAAAAACTCCATGGCATCACCGACACCGTGATTACCATCCCCAATGACCGGCTCAGGAGGATAGCACCCAAAGGTGCCAGAATGATAGATATGTTCATCAAGGCCGATGAAATTCTGCACCATTCCGTCAAAGCAATTACAGACCTGATCATGATGCCGGGACATGTAACCCTTGATTTTGCAGATGTCCGCACCACCATGCAAAAGGGAGGTAAAGCCTTGATGGGCATCGGAAATGCCTCGGGTGAAAACCGAGCGGTAGAGGCGGCCGAAAGGGCCATTTCCCATCCGCTCCTTGAAGATATTTCCATCTCAGGCGCAAAGACCGTATTGATGAATATCACATCTAGTTCTGATCTTACCCTGGATGAAATAACAAAAGCCTCGGATCGGATTTATAACCAAGTCGGGGACGATACTGAAATCATCTGGGGCCACATCTTTGATGAAGAACTGGGGGATGATATCAGAATTACGGTTATTGCAATGGGTTTCGTACCTGAAGGATCTGAGGTCCCAGCAAAAGAAATAATCTTTGATAATTTGTTGGGTGCGGAGACAAGAACTATGAAAAAATTTCTCGTTGACGGGTCTGTGGTGGCACAACTACGGGCACTGCAACCGGACCCGAAGACGATTCCGGAAACTCTGATGAGGAAGAGGCCCATCAGGACGGCGGCCGATTTCGATCCGAACCTCTATTTCACCGTGCTGACCCACCTGAAGATGGAGGAAGGTTTCACCTTGGACTACGTTTACCATTATATTGAAGGATTCGGCGGAAATCCGTGTCTTTACGCCCGCCCAACGGGCCTTGAACCTTTTGACACCTTTTTTGAGTATCGAGACTGGGCGGAGACGAAAAACCTACAGTCCTTTTTAGTAGCTGATGGAACACCCGATGGATTTTTTCAACTTTCGGTTTTTGACCATCTGGCCAGGCAGTTCTACCTAAGTTGGCATGCGAATTATGATGACAAGGAGATTATTACCTCTACTGATGATTCAGCAACTTTGGTCAAGACACTGAACGGGGAAAATTTTGGAGCCAAACTCACTGAAGATCAATCATCTTCGATTATGGCCATACCGCCAGAACCTTTTGTAACCATGACAGAAAACAATGCAGAAGTTTCTTTTTGCGTTTTCACCAAATGGGACGGCTACCATCGGTTAAAGGAAACCTTCCGGAGGAGTCCGCCCCACTGGATTGTCGGTCGAGATGTGCTTGATGCAGTCAAGTATGACTGCGGTGTCTGCTACTGAAAAAGGATGTATCCAACAACGGCCTGCTGTTTACGTTCGTAATCTCTCGAACCTCAGGCCGGGCGTCAAACTATATTTCTGGAAGATCTGAAAACATCATTACAAACCATTCTTCCAGATTAAAATGTATAATATAAACAAGACCATCCCGGCAGATTCTGAAAAATATATTTCCAGGGCTTGAACAGATTTTTCTTTGTCTCCAATAAAGAGCATTTTGGCGAATCCTTTCAGAATAAGCTATATTTTCACACAAGCTGATTTGTTGAAATATATTTACAGACATTTGAAATTTTGATATTGGGTTCTAATTGCAAATTTTTAAATTCATTTGGTCGGTTTATTCAAATTTATAAAATAGGCGGGCAATCGCTTATACTTGGTTTTTATAATAAATGATAAGGAAATTAAGTGGGAAGAGTCTTAGATTTAACAATCAAAGAAGTTTCAACTTTTAGATTAAAGAATCTGGAAGAAAAACTTGGTTCTGACGTAGTATTTTTTTATGGGCCAATTCAGCCATCTATTGAAAAAATATTTAGGGATTTTCTTGAAAGCTTGAAAAAAGATGACTTAAATAGAGAAAAATTATCAATTATTTTAAATACACCTGGTGGATCTGTCGAGACGGTCGAGAAAATGGTTGTTATGACTCGTCATTTTTACGAAGAAGTTGATTTTATTGTTCCAGACTATGCAATGTCAGCTGGAACAATTTTTTGTATGTCAGGTGATCGTATTTACATGGATTATTCTTCATCTTTAGGGCCAATTGATCCACAAGTTTTTAATGGTTCCCATTGGGTTCCTGCTCTTGGCTATTTAGATAAAGTAGAAGAATTTATTGAAAAGTCTAAAATAAATGAACTAACTCAAGCCGAGTTTCTAATGCTGAAAGAACAGGATTTGGCTATGCTTAAAAGTTATGAGCAAGCACGAGATTTAACTATTTCACTGTTGAAAGAATGGCTTGTAAAATATAAGTTTAAAAATTGGGATAACCATGAGACAACTCCCGCTTTAAAGGGAACAAGTGTCACAACAGAACAAAAAAAACAGAGAGCAGAGGATGTCGCAAAAATTCTTGGTGATAATAAAATTTGGCATTCACATGGAAGGTCTATAGGGTTGCTTACTTTGCGGAATGTGTTAAAGTTAAGAATAGAAGATTATTCAGACGATAAAGAATTAAGTCTCTTGATAAGGGAGTATAATGATACGATATGCGACTATGTGGCAAAAATGAATTTTGGCAATTTCCTACATTCAAGAAATTATTTTTAATTAGAAATTGTGGGGTATAAAATGAATATAGAAAAAGAATTAAAAGATATTCTATCTAAAGATTTTAATGAAAAAGATTCTATTATCAGACAAGATAAATTAGAAAAATTTGTTAATAGTTTAGACAAATTAGATCATAATGCAAATCGAAAAAAAGGATATTCACTGCCGTTAATTGATACGATTGGTCGCAATCTCGTCGGTACCGTTTCTTATTCATTTAAAGATTGTTAAGAATAAATGTTTTCTAACCTTCTGCTGAGGGCTTGCTAAAATATCTCGGCTGAAACGACTGTTTAAAATTCAACTTTATTTTCTGACAAGCTTAATTTTAGGCCCTTCCCAGCAGTGTTTTATATATATTTTCATCCCATTTTGAAAATTTTTTCCGGGGTCTGAACAGAAGGATGAAAAAATCAATCGAGAGCCTGAGACTCTATCTCCAATATGCTTTAATGGGAGATTGTAAATTTTTATGATGCCGTTTTCCATATAGTTCAATTTTAGGATCAGAACTCTTAAAAAATCATTGTGGGGTTGATGATAAATGCTTACCACATTGTATGTAAAAAAATTCTCGTATTGTGAAAACATTGTTATAGATATCTGACTCTCATTTTTTTGGAAAAGTCCATTTATCAATGTTATCGAGATATTTCTGTTGAAGGAGTAATTATTGCATATATTTCTCAAAGCAAAAGATAAAGCCAAACCTGTTGCGAAGCAGGGACGGAAAGCCATTGGTCTTGTTAGAGGATAGCCAGGTTGCTATGAATATTTTTCAGATTAAAGGAGTCTAAATTGAAAAAAATCTCAGTGTTCTTTTATGGGCTATTTGTATTGTTATTATTGACTGGTGGTGCGAATGCCACTCTGATTACAATCGGCACAGCGAGTTTCTCTTCAAATTATTATTCAAATTTTGATGGCACAGCGGGAAGCGCCAAACTAATTTATGATGCCGATAGCCCGTTCGGTCCAATAACTTGGCTGGATTATACCCATGCAGCTACCAACTGGACAGATCAGAACGCTTGTGTCGTAGGGCTGAACACGGCAGGGGCTCTGACCTACAATATTGATCCCGGCTATACGGTCAACTGGGGAGCAAATTCCTGGCGGTTACCATCAACGGTGGATGGTTCTCCTTGGTTTTATGATTATGGTTGGAACGGCACCACCACAGCCGGATACAATATTACCAGTTCCGAGATGGGGCATCTATACTATACAGAGCTTGGCAATCTTGCGCCTTTAAATACGGATCACACTTATCAACCTGGATATGGCCTGGTAAATACCGGAGATTTTGACAATTTATATCGTTATGGCCAGTACTGGTCCGGAACGGAGTGTGCTTCGCTTCCGACCTACTTTTGGAACTTCACCATGGGCGCTGGCGAACAGCTCACCCTCAATGATAGTGGCCAACTCTACGGTTTGGCCGTTCGCAGCGGACAAGTAACATATACGGCACCTGTCCCAGAACCAGCCACCCTCCTTCTCCTTGGCTTCGGTCTTCTTGGCATTGCTGGAGTGTCCAGAAAAAAGAATTAAAATAGAAATCTGAATCAAGATTTAAAGGCAGGGTCATTGAGTTGGTCCTGCCTTTTTTATTTAAACCTTCCCCGTTGCTCTCAATTCGGATTAAGCTATATAAGCCAGCAGCATTAATACAATCCATTTCCCGCATTGTTTTTTATAATATACATCCCAGTCCTGATTTTTTTTCCGGGCCCGGTACAGAAGGATGAAAAAATTATCGGGACCCCTCAGCTCAATCTCCAATAAAAACCATTTTGGCAGCTCCTTCCTGATTCAAATATTTTTTCCATAAAGATAATTCAAAAATCTCCTTGCATCCCTCAAAATCAAACGATATAGATTTATCCTGATCCAGTTCTTGCAATCCGGGACTATTGATAAAACGCTATTGGTTAGACCTATGAGAATTGGAAGGATATAAGGGGAAATCAGAATGATATTTGCGCAAAGACTATTTGTCGTAATTTGTTTCGCACTCTTTTTTTCAGGGCATGCTTGTGCTGAAGGCCTTGGCCCCGACTGTGAACCGAAGGGCCTTATAGCGAAAGGAAAAGAGGCCTGGAATCCAAAGGCTTTTTGGACTATACAGATAAAGGAGATAAAAGAATATGTGGAGGCACAAAAAACAGCCTACCGGCTATCTACAATCGAAAGGAAAAGAGACAAGATAAATGAGAGATTAGACGATGAAGAAATGAAGGCTATGGGGATAGAACAGTACTCTGACCCTGAGCTTGATCGCGAAATAAATAAAATTGATAGAGAGTTGCTTCAAATGGAGCGTAAAATGTTAAATGAAGCCATTGAGTGGGGCTGTAAATGCACAGAACATGCAAAGAGGAAACTTTCTCAAGCTAAATAGTAGTATAAAATAAAGGGGGTCTAACCAGCGCCTACACTCGGACGCGCAAAAAGCCGCCCGCCGTTAAATTATATCCTATCAATCTCACTCAAAGACACTTTCCCCATAGCGGTTTATATAAATCACAATCCCCGGATTCTCCAATAACCTTCAACCAAAGCGATTCTGATGCCATTTATGCGAGGTTCGGCCTATCCAGGGTGATTCACGACGCACAGTCCAAAATGAGCCCGGTATTCATCCTCATATTCAAAACGGGAGGATAGGACCAGTAATATATCTCGGCTTTTTATTTCAGGACAGGGCCTTCACAATGAAAAAGCATGACGATTTACCCGGTTAAAACAATTCTATGTAACCACGGGAGCAAATTTTACCCGGGCTTTATCTTTGAACTGGTGTTTTGCGGATTATGCAGATAAGGTTACAACCTGGCAGATGTATATTTATTCAAAAGAAAAGATGGGGTTACAAATTAATTTTTGGGATAAAGCTTAAAGCCAAAATGAAAAAATGTATTAAATGTGTATTAAATTAGCAATCAATAAAAAATCCCGGCAAGATGACTCACCGGGATAAGCTTTATTGGGTTGGCTCCCCAGCACGGACTTGAACCGCGGACCCATTGGTTAACAGCCAATTGCTCTGCCAACTGAGCTACTGGGGAGCATTGCCTTTTTGAAAGACCAAGTGAGGGTATATCAGTCCTTTTTTTTTGTCAAGAAAAAAAATGTCCGGGCAAATATCCCTTGCAAATCACCCAAGGGTTTAATAAAATTGGGACTTTAAAAAATGAATGCCCTATTTTGGTTCAATTATTTTCATCAGGAGCAAGTTTAAATTCATGATACCGGGATTTGAAAAAATTGTTGAAGAAAGAATAAAAAAAGCCCAGCGGGAAGGCGAGTTTGATAACCTTGAAGGAACCCATAAACCCTTGAACTTAGAGGATCAACAGGTTCCGGAAGAATTCCGGCTGGCCCATAAGATATTGAAAAATTCAGGGTTTCTTCCGCCGGAAGTTGAACTCAGAAAAAATATCTCGCAAACCGAAGACCTGCTTCAGGCGGCCCAGATAGACTCTCCTGAACGGCTTAAAATTCAGAAAAAACTGGGCTATCTGATCACCAAACTCAATACCCTGCGGGGAGACCGTTGCTGCTCATCCCTGTTCTCCGAAGAGTACAGGGAAAATATTATTAAAAAAATGTCATGAATATTTTAAAAAACGATAAAGAAGGGCTGTTTAAAAACATCTTCACTGCCTATTCCATTCTGCTGGTGCATTTATTGCTCATTATCGGTACCGGGGTTGCCGTGGTTCTGTTCAGGGGGGTATATCATTATCTTCCCTGGATCATGGGATGCCTTGGCCTCATGGCCCTTGTTGCAGCCTTTCTTTTCTACCGGCGGCTAAGCCGGGATTCTTCAGATATCGGCCATTTTTTTTCAATGCCCGGACTTGAGGACCGGACCATTGAAATCAAACTCATGGGAGGGCTTGCTTCGTTCAGGATATCACCAAAAGAAGCGGGACAGGTGCGCCTGGATCAAAAGCCCGCCATATCCCCCGGTAACCTTCTCATGGATACTACCCCCGATATTACGGAACAAAAAATACTGAAACTGATCTCACTTTTTGAAAAAGACCTGATCACAAAAGAAGAGTTTGAAAAGGCAAAACAAAAAATCCTTCAAGGTTAGGAGTCCAATATGAAAAAAATAAGGCTGGCGCTCTTGTCCGGCGGCATATCTTCCGAAAGGGAGGTCTCCCTTAACAGCGGCAGACAGGTATTCGATGCCCTGGACAAGAACAGATATGACATTGCCCTCTATGATCCCAAAACCGATCTGAAAAAGCTTGTCATGGATGCTGAAGGCATTGACGCCGCTCTGATCATCCTTCACGGCCCCTTTGGGGAAGATGGAACCGTCCAGGGACTTTTAGACCTTCTGGACATTCCCTACCAGGGTGCAGGCGTTCTTGGCAGTGCCATTGCCATGAACAAAAAGGTTTCCAAAAAACTCTTTGAAGCGGCAAAAATTCCCATACCTGCTTATCTTTCATTTTCCATGGGTGAAACCATTGACACTTCCATGGTAACAGGTTCACTTGGCCTTCCCCTGGTGGTCAAACCCGCCTGTGCCGGATCAAGTGTGGGAATGACCATTGTCAGGGAGGAAAAAGATCTTGAAGCTGCCGTTGCCCTCGGTTTCACCCATGATGACACCCTCCTCATTGAAACCTATATCAAAGGGATTGAATTGACCTGCGGGGTATTGGGAAATGATACCCTTGAAGCGCTTCCGGTGATTGAAATTATTCCGGGTGAAGGGTTTGAATTTTTCGACTACACTGCCAAATACACAGTGGGTGCAACCCGTGAAATCTGCCCGGCCCGCATTGATGAATCAATAACAAAAAAAGTGCAGGACCTGGCCGTCAGAGCCCATGAGGCTCTTTATCTGAAAGGATATTCCAGGACAGACATGATCCTGTCGGATAAAGACATCTTTGTCCTTGAAACCAATACTATCCCGGGGATGACGGCAACCAGTCTTTATCCCCAGTCTGCACAGGTGGCCGGCCTTTCTTTTACAAAACTTCTGGACCGGCTCATTGACCTTGCCATGGCCGAACATGAAAAAACAAAATTAAGGAGATCAAAATGAAAATCCTGGTTGTCGGCAGCGGTGGCCGTGAACATACTCTGGTATGGAAAATATCAAAAAGCCCGTTGGTGGAAAAAATCTATTGTGCGCCGGGGAATGCCGGCACAAGGCTCATGGCGGAATCGGTTCCCATTGATGTTGATGATATTGAAACCCTTGCAGCCTTTGCAAAGGAAAAGGAAATTGACCTTACCGTGGTGGGCCCGGAAGGTCCCCTTGTAAAAGGCATTGTCGATACATTCGAAAAAATGGGTCTGAAAATATTCGGGCCCAATAAGGCTGCGGCACAACTGGAAGGCAGCAAGCTTTTTTCAAAACAGCATATGCAGAAATACAATATTCCCTGCGCCAAAGGAAAAGCATTTACAGATGCAGATAAAGCCAAAACCTATGCCAGAGCCATGGGAGCGCCCTGTGTGGTCAAAGCCGACGGCCTTGCCGCAGGAAAAGGGGTCATTATCTGCTCCACCCTGGAGGAAGCCGATGAAGCCATTGATTCCATGCTGAATAAAAAAGTGTTTGGAGATGCCGGGGATATTGTGGTCGTGGAAGAATGTCTCAAAGGAGAAGAAGCCTCTTTTATTGCCTTGACCGACGGCAAAACCGTTCTGATGCTGCCTGAATCCCAGGATCACAAAAGGATTTTCGATAACGATGAAGGCCCCAATACAGGCGGTATGGGCGCTTACTCCCCGGCTCCGGTGTTGGATCACATGCTCCGGGAAAAAGCCATGAAAACGGTTATGATCCCGGCGGTTCAGGGCATGGCCAAAGAAGGCACCCCGTTTAAAGGGGTTCTCTATGCCGGGCTCATGGTGAATAAAGATGAAATAAAGGTTCTTGAATTCAATACAAGGCTTGGAGACCCGGAAACCCAGCCCATTCTCATGAGGCTTGAAAACGATCTGGTGCCCCTGATGGAAGCCTGCTGTGACGGAACCCTGCACCATCATTCCACTAAAATAGACCCGAGAGCCGCCATCTGTGTGGTCATCTCCTCGGGTGGCTATCCGGGTTCCCATGATAAAGGCAAAGAAATTTTCGGTCTGGAAGAGGCAGGCAAGGTTGCAGATACCGTTGTCTTTCATGGCGGAACCGCCCTGAAGGATGGCCGGGTGGTCACCTCCGGCGGCAGGGTCCTGGGTGTCACTTCCCTCGGAAACACGGTAAAAGATGCCATTGACAGGGCCTATGAAGCCTGTTCAAAAATTTCATTCAAAGATCATTTCTATAGAAAAGACATCGGTGCAAAGGCCCTGACAAGGCTCTCCATTCCCGCCCAGGTCGGGGTCATCATGGGAAGCGACTCGGATTTTTCCGTCATGGAACAGGCCCTATCCATCCTGAAAAAATTTGATATTCCCTATTATGTCACCGTGGCCTCTGCCCACCGAACCCCTGAACGGGCAGCAAAACTTGCAAGCGAAGCAAGGGGAAAAGGAGTCAAGGTTATTATCTGCGGTGCCGGTCATGCAGCCCATCTGGCCGGTGTCATAGCCGCCCATACCACCCTTCCGGTCCTGGGTGTTCCCATTGATTCATCGGCTCTCCAGGGTCTTGATGCCCTTCTGGCCACCGTTCAGATGCCGCCCGGTATTCCCGTTGCCACCATGGCCATCGGTATATCCGGGGCCTATAATGCAGGTATTTTTGCGGCCCAGATTTTAGGGATTTCAGATCCCCTGATTGCCGAAAAGCTATCCGCCTTTAAAAAGGATATGGCAGACAAGGTCGATAAAAAGGCCCTGGCCTTTGCATGATCCGGATAAAATCATCCGGCTTGATCCCGGCAAGCCGGATTCGGAAAGCATTACCAGGGCCGGAAACATCATACGGAATAATGGCACCGTAATCTTTCCAACCCGGTGTCTTTACGGGATTGGAGCCCGTGCTCTGGATGAAAAGGCAGTGGAAAAAGTCTTCCGGATCAAACAGCGCCCCCTGAACAACCCTGTATTGGTCCTGATACCGGATGAAAGTTTTCTGATATACCTTGTCAAATCCGTTCCGGAATCTGCTCAAAAGCTCATGAAAGCTTTCTGGCCCGGTGGCCTGACCATAGTCTTTGAAGCCAGAGATGAGATCCCGAAACTTCTGACTGCCGGTACCGGCAAACTCGGCATCCGAATCCCATCCCACCCGGCGGCAAAGGCTATGGTGGATCATTTAACTTTTCCCATCACCGGCACCAGTGCCAACCTCTCAGGCCGGCCAGGCTGTGACAGGGTCAGCCTTCTTGACCCATCCATCATTGAAAAGACAAATCTTATCCTTGATGCCGGTATTTTAAAGGGCGGCATCGGATCAACCCTTGTGGATGTCACGGTTTTTCCGGTCCGAATTATCCGG
The DNA here is from genome assembly GCA_031395015.1 of Desulfobacterales bacterium. Classification (GTDB taxonomy): domain Bacteria; phylum Desulfobacterota; class Desulfobacteria; order Desulfobacterales; family Desulfobacteraceae; genus Desulfobacula. The sequence continues at coordinate 16,873 of JANNUH010000066.1, forward strand.
GAAGGTGAAGTCTCCCAGGAGCAGATCCAAAAGGCCCTGGCCCAGTGATATCCGGGGAGGTGATAATTTCATTGACAAACCCCGTATTTTCCCTTAAAAAAGGTGCTCATGCCGGAGTGGTGGAATTGGTAGACGCAGAGGACTCAAAATCCTCCGGGCTTTATGCCCTTGCGAGTTCAAGTCTCGCCTTCGGTACCACAGATTAGAAAAAACTTGAACCACCATACTATTAGCGGATATTTGGGCAACATTGTCGTATGAGTCAGGCATAAAAAATATTTGTCCAGAGTATGAATAAAAAGCTTGACTTGCCTTCTAAATCGCGTTAGTTGTTTACCGCAAAAAAAAAAATTGAACTGTCTCACGTTTGTGTTTTTGAAATATGGTTTTAGTCGATAATTAAACGGGGCGGATATGCACTTAGATCTGTTGAATTTTGCGATTCTGTTGTTTTTTGGTGCCGGAATAATTTTTGCCTGCGCGCCTCTCATTGTTTCGTTTCTTATTGCTCCCAAAAGCAGAGGCGGAGATATTCAGCTTCCCTATGAATGCGGCATTAACCCCCACGGTATTTCCCGGGTAAGATTCGGTATCAATTATTATTTTTATGCCCTTCTTTTTTTGGCCTTTGACGTTGATGTCCTTTATCTGTTTCCCGTTGCATCTGTCTATAAACAAAATTCAGGCTGGACGGTTTTTGGAGAGCTTTCCATATTTTTAGGAGTTCTCATGCTTGCAGTGATCTATTTCTGGCGAAAAGGGGTATTTACATGGCCGCGGAAAATCAGCTTTTAAAAAGAGCGGTTTCAGACATTGAACCGCCCATCATATCATTAAAGCCCGTAGAGCAGATTCTGGATTTATGTCGATCCATGTCATTGTGGCCCATGACATTCGGCCTTGCCTGCTGCGCCATTGAAATGATGGCTGTGGGTATGGCTCGCTTTGATATTTCCAGATTCGGTGCCGAGGTTTTCAGGCCATCGCCCCGCCAGTCTGATCTCATGATTGTTGCAGGCACGGTTTCCAAAAAAATGGCGCCGGCAGTTATCCGGCTTTATGAGCAGATGCCAGCTCCGAAATGGGTTCTGGCACTGGGGAACTGTGCCATTTCAGGTGGCCCTTTTTATTTTGAAGGCCAGTATGGAATAATTGAAGGTGTAGATAAGATCATTCCCGTAGATATTTATGTTCCGGGATGTCCGCCAAGACCTGAAGGTCTTTTGGAGGGTCTATTTGAACTTCAGAAAAAAATTACAGGCAAACGCTGGTGGCCCGAGCCCAAGGAAGATAAAATCCCATGATGCAGGATAATTTAAATAAAAACGAAATGCTTAAAATTGATGCCTGGGCCAAAAACCAGACAGATTATTCTAAACACGGGTTCTATTCAAATTATTTTGTGGATAAGGATAATCTGATATCTTCTGCAGATTGTCTGAAAGAAGACGGCTTTTTTTTAGAAGATATAGCAGGTGTGGATGTTCAAGAGGGGATCATGCTTGTGTATCATTTTGACAAGTTTGAGCGCTCCGAGCGGATTACGTTGAGAACCCTTGTCGGTCACGAGTCGAAAACAGTTCCTTCAATTGTTTCAGTATATAAGGGTGCCGACTGGCATGAACGTGAATGCTATGATTTTTTCGGAGTAGAGTTTGAAAACCATCCGAATTTAAAACCGCTTCTGCTGCCTGATGATCTGGGCGTTCATCCTTTGCTGAAAGAAAAAGACAGGAAATCACTTTACACATTGATAGATTTTGAAATGTTAACGGATAATAAAATTTAATACAATTTTTACGTTTTTTTACTCCTACAGATTGGAGGATTTTGTGAGCAAATATAACATAACCCAAGATAAGAGTCGATGTATCGCCTGTTTGACCTGTGAAATTTATTGCAAGAAAAACAAGGATATTCCTGAAGGAAACAGATCAAGGCCTTGCCAGATAGTGATTCTTGACAAACGCAAAGGAAGCAACATTCCGCGCGAGGCATTTATCTACATGTCGTGTTTTCATTGCGACCAGCCTTCCTGTGTGGCTTCCTGTCCCACCGGTGCAATGGTAAAAAGACCGGAAGATGGAATTGTATATGTGGATTATTCAAAATGCGTAGGATGCAAAGCGTGTATGATTGCATGCCCATGGGGATCAGTTCAATGGAATCCACAAATGGGCAAAACTCAGAAATGCGATTTGTGCATGGATAGAATTGATCAGGGATTAAAGCCGGTATGTGTTACGGTTTGTACAAGTGGCTGTTTACACTTTACCGATTCAGATGCTGTTGACAATGATAATGATGAATCTGAACAGCAATAAATAGGGGGAAGCATGGCTGCAATCGAAGTCAAATATCAGGAACCGGAAATTGATTTCACATTGATAGATAAAATCATCCGGGATGAATACGGCGGCAATAAAGAAAATTTAATAATGATGATGCAGGCGATTCAAAAACAATACCGCTATTTACCATATTCTGCTCTAAAATATCTTTCAGATTTTATTGGTATTCCATTCACAAAAATTTATGAAATTGCAACATTTTATGCATCGTTTTGCCTTGAGCCGAAAGGCAAACACATTGTTGCGATTTGTACCGGCACGGCATGCCATTTAAAAGGCGGCGGGCAGATGGTGGAGCACCTCTGTCAGAGAATGGGAATTCAACCGGGAAAAACCACACCGGATATGAAATTAACCATAGAGACCGTTAACTGTCTGGGAGCGTGCGCAGTTGCTCCGGTTGTGGTTATTGACGAAAAATACAATCCGGAAGCGGATCTATCCCTGCTTAATGATTTTATAGACCGGTTAAAAGCTGAATAGCGGAGAAATATTATGACAGAATCCATAAATACCATTCCTTTTAGCCGGATGTTCAAGCCGAAAGAATTAGAAGGCTATCGGAAAAATCTTTTATCCAAAAATGACCCGGATAGTCCCAAGATTCTCATCTGTTGCGGTCCGGGATGCCAGCCGAGCGGCAGTATAGAAGTTGCTGAAGAGATAAAAAAAGCCGTGATTGAAGCTGGATGGAACGGAAAAGTTATTCCCCAGGTAAAAATGACCGGATGCCACGGCCTATGTTCGAAAGGTCCCCTTGTCACCATAGAGCCGGAAGGAATTTTCTATCAGAAAGTCAAACCCAAAGATGTTCCGGAAATAGTAGAAAAGACGCTTTTGAATGGCGAACTTATCAAACGCCTGGAATATAAAAATCCGGCAACAAAACAAACCCATTCTCATACAAAAGATATTCCCTTCTATGGCAGACAGACCCGGCTGGTTTTAAAAAATATCGGGCATATCGATCCCTTTGATATTAACGATGCAATTATGCGAGGCGCCTACAGCGGTCTTGCCAAAGCACTTTCAGAAATGATGCCGGGGCAGATCATCAATGAAATAAAAGCTTCCGGTCTCCGTGGAAGAGGAGGCGCTGGATTTTCCACGGGAGTCAAATGGGAATCATGCGCAAGCTATCCCGGAACTCGTTATATCATCTGCAATGCGGATGAAGGCGACCCAGGCGCATTCATGGATCGGGCTCTTTTGGAAGGTGATCCTCACAGTGTATTGGAAGGCATGGCCCTTGCCGCTCTCGCCATCGGTTCGGAAAGAGGGTATCTTTATGTCAGATTAGAATATCCCTTAGCCGTAAAAACATTGACTCAAGGTATCAGACAAGCCGAAGAACTGGGACTGCTCGGCAAAAACATAATGGGCACCGGGTTTAATTTTGAACTTTCTATTTCACGGGGTGCAGGAGCCTTTGTATGTGGAGAATCTTCAGCGCTGATGTCTTCTCTGGAAGGAAAGGTCGGACGTCCAAGACCCAAATATATACGGTCCGTTGAAAAAGGGTTCCAGGACAGCCCTTCAAATTTAAACAATGTTGAAACCTATGCTAACATAGCGGATATTATTTTAAACGGCGGGAAATGGTATAAAGATTTTGGCACTGAAGAATCAGCAGGCACAAAAGTTTTCTCACTTACCGGCAATATCTATAACATCGGACTTGTAGAAGTGCCGATGGGTGTCAGCCTCCGGGAAATGGTCTATGAAATCGGCGGGGGCATTCCAAAGAAACGTGAATTCAAAGCAGTTCAAACAGGCGGGCCATCCGGGGGCTGTATTCCCAAGCAATTTTTAGATATTCCGGTTGCTTTCGGCAGCCTTGCAAAGGTCGGTTCCATCATGGGTTCAGGCGGTATGATCGTTCTGGACGAAGATTCCTGCATGGTTGAAATAGCAAGATATTTTACACATTTTCTGGTTGAAGAATCCTGCGGACAATGCACTCCATGCCGGGAAGGCCTGATACGAATGCTTGAAATTTTAAATCGTATCACTAAAGGTGAGGGCCAGGATGGAGATATTGATACTTTAGAAGAGCTCGGCCATTTCATGACTGATTTCTCTCTATGCGGACTTGGAACATCGGCAGGGAATCCCGTACTTTCAACCATTAAATATTTCCGGGAGGAATATGAAGTTCATATTCAAAATAAAAAATGTCCTGCTGGCGTTTGTAAACCCCTTTTCAATTATTCAATTGATGCCAATGAATGTACCGGATGTGGTAAATGCAGGCTCAGATGCCCGGTTAATGCGATTACAGGTGAAAAGAAAAAACCTCATACCATGGACCGTGACCTATGTATCAAATGTCAGGAATGCTATAAAAATTGCGATTTCAGGGCAATTATGATTATTTAAACTTATAATGCAGGTTTCCACTCAATGAAAACACTAAAAATAATTTTAAACGGCAAAGAAACAACGGCAAAACCGGATCAGACAATTTTGGAAGTGGCCACTGAAAATGGTGTGTTTATTCCTACACTTTGCCACAGTACTGCATTGGAACCGGCGGCAATGTGCAGATTGTGCATGGTGGAATTGACTGAAGGAAGACGCTCTAAATTCGTTACATCATGCAATTATCCATTGCGTCAGGATGCCGAGATAAAGACTGATACGGAAGTAATCCGGCACGGACGCAAGATGATTATTGAATTATTGATGGCCCGGTGTCCTGATTCTGAAGAGCTGAAAAAATTGGCCGGAGAATACAGCGCAAATATAACCCGTTTCGCACCATTAAATGATGATTGTGTGGTATGCGGATTATGTGCCCGTGTATGTGAAAAAGTAGGAGGGAAAACCCTCACATTAAGTGGCCGCGGCGTTCATATCAAAGTCAATACCGCATTTGGTGAGGCTTCTCCTTATTGTATCGGCTGCGGGGCCTGTGTTCAGATATGTCCGGTAAATGCGATAAAGATTGAAGACATTGAAAGCGAAAGGGTTATCACCATTCACGGACGGGAAGCAGCAAGGATCAAACTCAATCACTGTGACGTATGCGATAAATATTATGGGCCTGTCATTGATCTGACAAAAGTGATGGAGCGGCTGGGAGAAAAAACAATTCCACCCCCAAATTTAAATTTATGCCCTGGATGTGCCCGGCAGAAATTGGGAAAACGGATTGCCGACCGGTATTATGATGTATACTGATAAATGATGAATAATTAATGAAACCAAACGAAACCAAATTTGAATTAAACGGGGATTATTACAGCACCCGATTCGCGCCTTCCGGTTCTGAAACAGGCGATACCCTGATTCTCAATATGGGACCTCAGCATCCTTCTACACACGGAGTCTTGCGTATTATTATAGAACTGGATGGTGAATATATTAAAAAAGCAGAGCCTGTTTTAGGATATATTCATCGAATGCATGAAAAAATGGGTGAAGTCAAAACCTATATGCAGTATCTGCCGAACATGGGGCGGGTTGATTATCTTCACGCTTTGGCATGGAATTGGGCCTATGTCGGGGCCGTTGAAAAGCTCACCGGCATTACAGTCCCTCCGAGGGCCGAATATATCAGAGTTATTACCTGTGAATTAAACCGCATTTGTTCGCATCTTTTATGGTGGGGTGCATATCTCCTTGATCTGGGTGCCTTTACGCCGATTCTTTACGCATTTGTAGACCGTGAAAAAATCATGGACATCCTTCAAATTGTTACAGGATCAAGACTCACCTATTGTTATTATCGATTTGGTGGGGTTTCGGCTGATATTTCCGATGAATTTATCAAGCTGACAAAAGAGTTTCTTATTTATTTTAAAGACAGAATCTCCATGTATCACAACCTTGTCACCGCCAATATGATTTTGCGCGGCAGGTGCGAAGACATCGGTGTTTTATCCGTGGAAACAGCAAAGCAATACGGCGCAACAGGACCGGTTCTTCGGGGCTCAGGCGTTGCCTATGATGTTCGGAAAGCAGAGCCCTATTCGGTTTATGATAAATTCGATTTTGAAATACCCGTTGGGGAAAATGGCGATGCAATGGACCGTTATAATGTACGGATTGAAGAAATGAATCAGAGTGTTCGAATCATCGAACAGGCCTTGGAATCTATGCCCCATGGAAATCATATCAACCCTGACCTGCCTGATCGCATTATTCCTCCCAAAGGCGAAGTGTATTATGCAGTGGAAGGTGCGCGCGGGAAAATAGGGGTTTATATAATCAGCGACGGAACTGCAAAACCTTACCGAGTAAAGCTGCGGGCACCGGGTTTCTCAAATCTGCATCTGTTTGCAGAGCTATCCCAGGGAACTCTTCTATCTGATGCGGTTTCGATACTTGGAAGTCTGGATCTGGTAATTCCGGAGATTGACCGATGATAAATTTTTTATCTATTCCCTTAGTACATATCATTGTTGCGCTGGTTGTGATTTTTGCGTTTATCGGATTAAATGGAGTTGTGCTGGTCTATATGGAAAGAAAGGTAGCGGGTTTTATTCAGAGGCGCCCTGGTCCCTATGAAGTCGGACCCCATGGAATTCTTCAGCCCGTTGCCGATGCCTTGAAGCTGGTCGGAAAACAGCTTACCTCGCCCATGGGAGCAGATAAGCTCCTCTTCTGGTCTGCCCCGATAATTTCTTTTGCACCGGTTGTTGTTTGTTTTTTACCCATTCCCTTTGGCCCGGTTTTGACCGGCATGGAATTAAACCTGGGCTTATTACTGGTTCTCGCATTTTCAGGAATTAATGTATTTGCCTTGTGTATGACGGGTTGGGGATCAAATAACAAATATTCTCTATTAGGTGCCGCCAGAGCGGTTTCACAGTCCATCGCCTATGAGATTCCTTTGCTGCTGGCTGTGTTAAGCATTGCTTTCCAAACCGGTTCGCTGAATCTTTCTGAAATCGTTCGATCTCAACAGGGCATGATTCACTGGAATATTTTTTTTCAACCGCTTGCGTTTATCATTTATTTTATTTCAGCGACAGCGGAAACGAATCGGGCACCCTTTGATTTGCCTGAAGCTGAAAGCGAATTGACCGCAGGGTTTCATACGGAATATTCAGGCATGACCTTCGGACTTTTTTTCTTAGCCGAATATGCATATATGATCGTGGTCTGCTCTGTTGCATCGGCATTATTTTTCGGCGGTTGGGACGGTCCTTTTTTTGATGGTGTCTGGTGGTTTTTATTTAAAGTTTATGCTCTGCTGCTGATTTTAATGTGGTTTCGCTGGACATATCCGAGGGTGCGTTTTGACCAGCTTTTAAATATCTGCTGGAAATGGCTGATTCCACTTTCTGTCCTTAATCTGATCTTGACCGCATTTTTTATAAAACTGGTAAATTAAAATGTTAAAAGATATCGGCAAAACATTAATCAGCCTCTGGAGTCTGATTGTAGGGTTGAAAATAACGGGGAAAGAATTTTTCAGACCCTGGCTCACGGTTCATTATCCGCGCCAGGAAGTGAAAAATCTGAATACTTACCGAGGGCACATTGAACTGACAGGACAAGAGAGCAATTCTCAGACACCCAGATGTATTATGTGTGGGAAATGTGCGGAAATCTGTCCTTCCGGCTGCATTCATATTGAATTTCACATTGCCGGTGAGAAAGAAATTGACCAATCGTCAAAAATTCTCATCGGAGTGGGCGTTGAAATTCCGTTCTCAGGCACAAAATTTGTGCCTACCAACAAGATCGAAAGAGAATTGGATGTATTCAATTTAAACTATAATCTTTGCAGTCTTTGCGGGCTTTGCGTTCAAAATTGTCCTGCGGACTCAATTCGATTTTCAAAAGATGTTTATTTGGCAGGAAGATCAAGAAAAGATTTTGAATATGATTTGCTGGAAAGATTGAAAAAGCAGGTATAATTTATGGAACAGGTTACAGAATATCTTAAATATCCAGTATTCGGTATTTATCTAATGCTCATCATTGCCGGAGGACTCTCGGCGGTTTTGTCCAATAATCTTATCCGGGCCTTGATCGGATTGATTATGACGCTTTTTGGAGTTGCCGGATTATATTTTTTAATGTCTGCGCCGTTTATCGCTTTGATGCAGATTCTCATTTATGTCGGAGCCGTAACTGTTTTAATATTCTTTGCAATTATGCTGACAAGAGTTCCGGACGGTGAAGCCGGGATGGAAAAGGGCGGCAAAAAATTAAACAAACAATTTTTAATGGCATTGCTTTCCGGACTGGTTCCGGCAATTATTTTAGGAATCGCCATTTATCAAAAAATGCCGGACGGCTTACCTTTGAAACCTGAAACTTCTATTGAAATTCTCGGCGGATTCCTTGTCGGTCAGTACTCGCTGGCTTTTGAACTTATTTCCGTTGTGCTTTTTACGGCAATGGCAGGTGCGGTTCTTTTGGGTTTTGAGAGGAAAGATAAAAAATGAACTATCTTGTTTTATATCACCTGACCGCTTTATTATTGTTAGGATTTGGTTTGTTCGGCCTGACCGCCAGAAAAACACTCATCGGAATGTTGATTTCAGTAGAATTAATGCTGAACGGAGCAGGTTTGGCCCTGGTTGCAAGCGCAAGACTCACGCCTGCCATAGATGCGGTGGGACAGATAGGAACGCTTTTGGTTATGGGCCTTGCAGCGGCTGAAGCAACACTGGTCTTGGCAATTGTTCTTGTTGTTTCCAAACGATACGGTTCCGTTGAAACCATTGAAATCTCAAACCTAAAGGGCTAAACGCAATGATTATCCAAAAATATTCTCTTATCTTGCCGCTTCTTTTTACAGGAGTTTGCCCGCTTTTTATCTGGATTTTCAGAAAAAACATAAACGCCCGTGAGGGGGCATCCTTTATTGCCGGAATTTTAACCTTTTTAAGCGTTTTATCCTTTGTGCCGCCTGTCTTAGACGGAAAAATTTTGATGCTTCCATTGTTTACGCTTCTGCCGGGAATGGAAATCAAGTTTTGTGTTGACGGATTAACCTTGATTTTTGCAATTATCGCATCCTTTTTATGGATTATTGCAACCTCTTATAATATCGGCTATATGCGTTCACTTAAGGAACATGCTCAAACACGCTATTATTTTTGTTTTGCCGTTGCAATTTTCGGAGCCATCGGCGTGGCAATGAGCGCTAATATTTTTACATTATATTTGTTCTATGAGATTATCACCATTTTTACCTATCCCCTTGTTGCCCATCATCAAGATGAAATGGGGTACAGCGGTGCACGTAAATACATTGTTTATCTCATGGGTACATCCAAATTATTTCTGCTTCCTGCCATGATCATGACCTATATTCTCTGCGGGACCCTGGATATGCATTTAGGGGATATAGCCAAAGGCATGTTTCCGGCCACAGCCAACCCGATTGCCGTTACCATTACCTATGCCTTGTTTGTGGCCGGTCTTGCAAAAGCAGCCATTATGCCGTTTCACAACTGGCTGCCTTCTGCCATGGTCGCGCCAACGCCGGTCTCGGCTTTACTTCATGCGGTGGCAGTTGTAAAAGCCGGCGTCTTTTCCATCAGCAGAATTCTACTTTCCGTATTCGGTGTTGATACCATGTCTGCTCTGGGACTGGGTTATCCCACAGCTTGCTTTGCAGCTTTTACAATTGTATGTGCTTCAGCCATTGCCTTAACAAAAGACGATTTAAAGGCCAGGCTTGCCTATTCCACCGTAAGCCAGCTTTCATATGTGGTCTTGGGGGTATCCTTATTAACTCCCCTTTCAATCAGTGGCGGACTGGTTCATATTGCCCATCATGCCTTCAGTAAAATCACTCTCTTTTTTGCTGCCGGGGCCATCTATGTGGCAACGCATCAGAAAAAAATCAGTTTACTTTCCGGTATGGGGAGGCGCATGCCTTGGACATTCGGTGCCTTCGGCGTTGCTTCGCTTTCCATGATAGGCGTTCCTCCTGTATGCGGGTTTGTCAGCAAATGGTATATGATCAACGGTGCCGTCAGCACAGGACAGATTCTTTTTGTATGTACATTTCTGGCAAGCACGATTTTGAATGCTGCCTATTTTATGCCGATTTTGTATAAGGCCTTTTTTGAAGCCCCTGCTCCGGGAATTGACCTTGAGCAATACTCGGAAGCGCCCCTTACAATGGTTATCCCTTTGTGTTTTACTGCCGCGGCCTCGGTTTTCTTAGGACTATATCCACAAACATTTTTTCAGTTTATCGATGCGTTTAAAGGATATTAATAAATGTTAAACATCACTGAATCACATTTAAAAAAAGCTTTTTTTCTTATCCTTGTAATTTTGGTTGTATTAAATTTCTTTGAAACGCCCCACAGCCCACATTTCGTTCTGGATAAATATCCGGGATTCTGGGCAATATTCGGATGCGGTGTGGCCATCATTCTGGCGAAAGTGGCCAAAGGGTCAGCCCATACATTTTTAGGCAAGGACGAAGATGTATATATGGAAAACAACAAAACAATGCCCATTGTCGATGATTCACATCATCAAGAACATCATTGATTTAAGGATTTAATTGTGAACGAGTTTATTCATCCCTCAGTGTTTTTTATCATATGTGCTGTTATTGTCTGGTTCCTGCCCGGAAAAATCGCCCGGTTTATACCGCCTCTGGCCGCAATTCTTGGAATTATCAGTGTTTTTTCCATGAAGGAAGGCACATATGCCGAAGTTAAATATCTGACCTTCATACTCCACATGGGAAGAGTGGATTCCTTATCCATGGTATTTGCCAACGTATTTGCCATTCAAGCATTGATTGGGTTTATCTATGCCCTCCACGTGGAAGACCGGTGGCAGCATATGGCGGCTTTGATGTATATTTCAGGCGCCTTTGGATGCGTATTTGCCGGTGATTATGCCACCCTGTTCATTTTCTGGGAGCTCATGAGCATTTCCTCTACTTTCCTTGTGTGGCTGAGACGCAACCCCGTATCCTCCAGAGCCGGTTACCGGTATTTTTTGTTCCATACCATTGGCGGACTTTTTCTGCTGGCCGGGCTTCTTCTTCGCTATAAGGCCGTGGGAAATTTTACCTTTGAGGCCATAGCACCTTCTTCGCTCCAGTTCTTTGACTATCTGATCCTGATCGGATTCTGTGTGAATGCGGCTGTTCTTCCGCTTCATGCCTGGCTTCCCGATGCGTATCCGGAAGCCACCATTACCGGTGCCGTATTTATGAGCGCATTTACCACTAAAACTGCCGTCTATGTCCTGGCCAGAGGGTTCTCCGGAGTTGAAATCCTTGGAATTATGGGAACGCTGATGACCATTTACGGAGTTTTCTATGCCACCATTGAAAACAATGCCCGAAGGATTCTGGCCTATCATATTGTTTCCCAGGTCGGATATATGGTGGCCGGTATCGGTATTGGAACGGCCATGACCATCAATGGTTCATGCGCCCATGCCTACGCCCATATCCTTTATAAGGGTCAGCTTTTCATGGGTGCCGGTGCGCTTTTATATGCTGCCGGGACAGCACATCTGTCAGAACTCGGCGGACTTTTCCGAAGACTTCCCTGGGTTTTTTTCCTGTATATGATCGGTGCCGTCAGCATCTCAGGTTTCCCGCTTTTCTCCGGATTCATCAGTAAAACCATTACCATTGCCGGTGTTGCGGAAGCGCATCATACATGGCTGGCCTTAGGCCTGGAGATTGCTGCGGTCGGTACCTTCTTATCCGTTGGTATCAAGCTTCCGTATTTTGCATTTTTTGCAAAACCGGATTCAGGTATTCCACTTAAAAAAATTCCCTGGAATATGTATGCGGCCATGGGTATCGCCGGATTCCTTTGTTTCCTCATCGGTATTAAACCGGATCTGTTATACGGCCTTCTTCCCCATGAACTGGAATATGAGCCCTATACAAAATGGCATGTGCTTCAGTCCATGATGATATTATGCTTTACCGGGCTCGGATTCTATATCATGCGTAAAAAGCTGACGCCGGAAGCCAAACGGAATGCCGACTTTGACTATCTTTACAGAGTCATTGGAAAATCAGTGGTTGCCATTGCAAGAAAGCCCATTGAATTGATTGATAATCTTTGGAGCGAATTTTACGCAAAGGTCGGATTGAAAGGAATGCTTAAAATGGCCGGGATCATGGCCTGGTTTGACAAAGCGGCCATTGACGGTGTTGTTGACGGAACAGCATTGGGAGTAAAGCGAATCGGAAATTCGGCTTCAAACGTTCAAACCGGAAATCTGCAAAATTATCTGGCTTTGGCTATGATTATAGGTGTCGTGATTTTTGCTGCGGTTTGGTTTGGTTAAAGGTAAATAATTTAACGGAGATATAATGATTCAACCTCCTTTTCCTGTATTGACGGTATTAATCTTTTTCCCGATTGCAGCATGCTTTGTACTGCCTTTTCTTAAAGAGGAAAAGACAGTCCGGATTTTCACATTGGTCATAGGTATTATTGAACTGTTTTTAGCATTCCCCTTGATGGGTTTTGATTTGAGTTTCGGTGGTTATCAGTTTGTTGAAAAAACTCCCTGGGTATCGGCATGGGGGCTTTTTTATTATCTGGGGATTGATGGTATCAGTCTTTTAATGATTCTTTTGACCCTTCTGCTGCTGCCCTTGTGCGTTCTCTGCTCATGGACCTATATCAGCCAACGCATTAAAGAATTCCATTTCTGTTTACTTTTAATGACTGCCGCATGTGTAGGCATATTTGCAGCACTTGATTTCGTACTTTTTTACATTTTCTGGGAAGCCATGCTGGTTCCCATGTTTTTATTAATCGCGGTATGGGGTGGGCCGGAACGAAAATACGCATCTTTAAAATTCTTTTTATACACCCTTGCTGGCAGTACGCTTCTTCTGGTCGCTATTATTGCTTTTTATAAACAGGGAGGAACCTTTTCAATTCCAGACCTGGCAAAAAATACCTATTCGTTTCGATTCCAGTATTGGACTTTTCTTGCCATGGCTCTGGCTTTTGCTATTAAAGTTCCCATGTTTCCATTCCACACCTGGTTACCGGCTGCCCATGTTGAAGCACCAACCGCAGGAAGTGTGATGCTGGCATCGGTACTCCTGAAAATGGGGGCCTATGGTTTTTTAAGGTTTTGTCTACCCTTAACGCCCCTTGCAAGTGTTCATTTTGCGCCCATGATGATAGGTCTTTCCGTTATTTCAATTCTTTACGGCGGTTTTGTAGCCCTGGGCCAGAAAGACATGAAAAAATTGATTGCCTATTCGTCAGTTGCCCACATGGGTTTTGTGACCCTGGGAATTTTCATATTTACTCTCAGGGGCTTTGAAGGGGCCTTGATGGTGATGCTTAATCACGGAATCACAACCGGAGGTTTGTTTATGCTGGTCGGCTGTATTTATGAACGCAGCCACAGCAGACAGATTTCGGAAAATATGGGGTTAGGGAAATATCTTCCCGCATATATGTTTTTTTTCGGTCTGTTTTCCCTTTCATCCTTAGGCTTTCCCGGAACAAACAGTTTTATTGGAGAAGCATTGGTGTTAATTGGGGTTTTTACAGCAAAACCATTGATCGGAGCATTGATCATTCCGGGTGTAATGCTCGGCGCTGCCTACATGCTCAGATTGACCCAAAAATTAGCCTGGGGAGAACCTTCAAAAGCCCAGAATTGGAAAGATTTGAATTTAAGAGAATGGATATATTTCATACCCCTGGCCATACTTGTTTTTTATATTGGATTGTCGCCGGGCTTGACGCTTAAAGCCATTGACCCGACTTTGCAGAATCTTTTAAATGAATTTTCAAATAAAACCTCTATTGTCTGTCAACAGGCTGAAAAGGGAAATGATTCTATGTCTTTTGCAAATAAAAATATAGGAGAAACGCGGTGAATTTCAAAGCAGCTTTGTTTCTTCCGGAATTGTTACAAATTGCTATTGTATTGATTTTATTTATTGAAACACTGGGCAATCCCGAAAAGACCATTGAAAAAATTACCACTAAACTGAACTGGCTTCCCATGGCAAGCGGAGTTGGGATTATTGTGGCCATATTCAGCCTTAATGCCAGAGGCAGTATGTTTTTCGATGCTTATCAGATTGACCCGCTTTCTCAATTTTTTAAGCTTGCCATCGCAATCGGATTTTTTATTACGGTTCTAAATGCATTAAATCAACCTCTGCTGGAAGCGGAAAAGCGCTTTGATTATTTTTTATTTCTTGCCTTAAGCGCATGCGGACTCATGTTTCTTTCAAGCGCCGTCGAACTTATTACCATATACGTTGCCTTGGAAATTTCATCTTACAGTCTTTATGCGCTTATCCCCATCAGAGGAAAAGAAGGTAAAGCCGCCGAAGCAGGAATTAAATACATACTTTTCGGAGCTGCGGCAACGGCTGTTTCTCTTTACGGATTATCCTATATACTGGCATATCAGCATTCGACATATTTAAATATATTGGCAACAAAATCGTGGGTAATGAGCGAATCTGCATTAGGTGTGATGGGCTTAACCCTATTTATGGTGGGTTTCTTTTATAAACTGGCATTGTTTCCGTTTCATTTCTGGTGTCCGGATGTATATGACGGCACGAGCAATGAGACAGCAGCCTACGCGGCAACTTTACCGAAACTGGGAGCCGTTGTCATTTTGATTCGCTTGACGGCTTTGTTAAAGCCGGGACTTGAAATCACAACCGTCATGGCGGTTTTGGGTGCATTGTCCATGACTTTTGGAAACCTTGCGGCTTTAAGACAAAAAGACATCAAACGAATGCTCGGATATTCAAGTGTTGCCCATGCCGGATACATCATGGTGGGATTATCTGCCGTGTCATCTGAAGGCCTGTCCGCTGCCGCATTTTACAGTTTTATCTATGTTTTAATGAATTTAACCTGTTTCTGGGTCATTTGCAGGCTGTCCACCGATGGACGAAACCTTCTGCTGGATGATTTAAATGGGTTAAGTAAACGTGCACCCTATCTGGCTTTTATTCTGGCTGTCTCTGCATTTGCCCTTGTAGGGCTTCCGCCGACTGCCGGCTTTATGGGCAAACTTTTTCTTCTGACTGCCGCATGGAACAGAGGTTATAATTGGCTTGTAATTGTAGCGGCACTTAATACCGCAGTTTCCATTTACTATTATTTAAATCTTGTAAGGCACGCTTATACATCTGAAATCGAAGCGGACTACGAGCTTCCAAAACCCGAAAGCGCTTTATGGGGCGGGGTGCTTGCAGCCATTCTGCTGATTTTAGGAGCTGTACCGGGGTTTGTTTTTCAATTGGCGGAAGCAGCAGGAAAATTTTTGTTGCCCTGAACTTTTAACTGCAGATAACAAAAGAAATTATGAGTGACTATTTAATAAGACTTGATTTACAAAGATGTATTCACTGTAAGGCATGTGTAGTCCATTGTAAATCCTCTAAATCCGTTCCCCAAGGCATAAAATTGGGGCTGCTGGTTACTGTCAGACCCACGCAAATGACGCAGATGATTAAGAGCCACAAAATACTTTCTGCTTTTTCACATTGTTTCCATTGTGAAAAACCCTGGTGTGTGGCGGTCTGTCCCACCGGTGCAATGATACGCCGAGAAAAAGACGGCATCGTTACGATCAAAAAAGAGCTTTGTGTCGGATGCAAATCCTGTATTGTCGTGTGTCCCTGGAATGTCCCCCAGTGGGATGAAACCAGCGGTAAAATTTTAAAATGTGATTATTGTCTGGATAGAATCGAAGCCGGATTAAAGCCTGCCTGTGTGTCAGCCTGTGCCACCCATGCCTTAAGTTTTGGAAAAGCAAATGAAGATACGATAAGAGTACGTGCATCCTTTGGAAAATCTTTGAGAAATAATAAAGATTGGGAAGTCACACCTCAAGATTCAAAGTCTGAAATAATCGGGAGAAAGCAATGAACAGAAAAATTGTATATAATATTTGCAGAATATGTCCGGCGCAATGTCCCGTCCAGGTGGAAATGGAAAACGAAGAATGTAGTTTTATCATGGGCAATTCTTTTGCTTCCGGTATTAATGGTGCACTATGTCCGCGTGGTTCTGCCGGCATATCCATGATCAGAGACAATGAAAGGCCTCAGTTTCCCATGATCCGAAAAGGCGCCAGGGGTGAAGGAAAATGGGTAAAAGCAAGCTGGAAAGAAGCATTGGATTATTTTGTGGAAAAAATTGAATCCGTTCGATCAAAATATGGAGCAAAAAGCATTCTTTGGTCTGACGGAGATAGAACAGAAAATGATCTGCACCAGGCATTTATGCACGGACTTGGTTCCCCCAATTATTGCAATGAAAATTCTGCCGGTTTATCAAATTTAAGCAATGCATCATTCTCTCTTTTCGGATTCGACAGCAATCATTTTGTTTATGATTTTAAAAATTCAAAACACGTTGTTCTTCAAGCTCGAAACATGCTTGGCGCAGTTGAAATTAAGGATGTTAACGATCTTCTGGACGGACAGGATGCAGGCGGCAAATTAACGGTGATTGATATCCGAGCCAATATTTCAGCCGGAAAAGCTGAAAGATTTTTAATGATAAAACCGGGTACGGATTATGTCTTAAATTTGTCCGTGATCCATATTATTCTTGAAAAAAAGCTCTATAATCCTTCATCTGCTGCTTTAATAAAGGATTTTGAAACATTAGAAGATTTTGTCCGACCTTATACGCCCGCATTTGCAGAATCTGAAACCGGAATTAAAGCCGATGAAATTATTGCTCTGGCAAATGAACTCGCAAAGGCAGCACCCGCTGTCATATGGTATCCGGGACAGCTCACAGCAAAATATAAGGATTCCTTTTATGTATGCCGAACAGCTTATATCATCAATGCCTTGCTCGGTTCCATCGGAGCAAGGGGCGGTGTTATTATTGCCGCAACTCCTGAAGACATAGAACGGCAGGGCCTGAAAAAGATTTCAGACCTTGTTTCAAAAATTAGAGAAAACCGTGCAGACGGTTTGGGCTGGAAATACCCGCATCTTGAAGATACCGGCGGGCTTTTACATTTGGCTTTTAAAGCCATTCAAACCCAGAATCCTTATCCTGTCAAAGCCTATATCGCCTGTGGAGGTGATCCGCTTTCATCTTATCCTGATCCTGAAGCCATGAAAAAAATATTTGAAAATCTGGATTTTTTAGTCAGCATGCCCTATTCCTGGTCTGATATTGCCTGGCATTCAGATCTGATTCTTCCTATTTCTCCATATTTAGAAAGCGACGATATGATACTCCAGGTCAATGGTTTACAACCCAGTTTTTTTATAGCGCGAAAATGTTCAAAATCAAAATTTGACACGCTTCCGGACTGGAAGATTATATCAGAACTGGCAAAGCGTCTGAATATCATTCCGTTGATGTTTGATTCAATGGAAAAAATTTGGGCATACCAATTGCAGAACACAGGAGTAAAAATTGAGGATTTTGATACCACCGGATTTGTCGAATTATCAAAAAAACCAGTATACCTGAAGAAAGAAGGAATGAAGTTCAATACTCCTTCGGGCCGGATTGAAATAATAAACGAAAAATTGGAAAACCAGAATATACCCTCATTGTTAAATTATCTCCCAAAAGAAAAACAACCGGAAGGCCAATTCAGACTGACCATTGGAAGATGTGCCGTTCATACGCCTGCTTATACCCGCAACAATGACCTGCTCCATGAACAGATGCCTGAAAATCGACTTTGGATGAATACAACCGTTGCTGAAAAATTAAAAATACTGGATAATGAAATCGTTTTAGTTCAAAATAAAAACCAGGCTGGGAAAATTAAGATTTTTTTAACGGATTTTATTCATCCGGATGCCGTATTTATGGTTCACGGATTCGGTTCCGGAATTCCTGCTGAGTCCCGGACAAAGGAAATCGGGGTTGCAGATAATACTTTAATGCCGGGCGGTTTGGAAATCTGGGATGTTGCAGGTGGCGGGTTAGCACTTCAGGAGCATTTTGTTTCGGTTACAAAAATTACATAATTTGCTGTAACTAATAAAAACAAAAGGGAGAACATCAATGATTGACACAGAGTTTTTAAAAAGCACAGACCTGTTTGCCGGGATGGATGATGAGCAATTGTCTGTTTTTCAAAAGATGGGTCGCATTGAGGAATTTAAGTACGGAGATAGTGTATACCGCACAGATGAATATGCAGGTTATATTCATCTGGTTGAACACGGAAGAGTAGCCTTAAGAGTTGATCTTCCCGGACGTCAAAATTCTGAAGATGCTACGATATCTGTGATTATCAGGGGACGGACATTTGGATGGGGAAGTTTTGTGCCGCCCTATATTTACCGTCTTTCATGTTACTGCGTATCGCCGGATTTAAGATTGATAACCTGGAATAAAAACGATTTGGAAACGCTTTTTGAAAAAGAGCCGGCCATCGGTTACCGGTTCAAGACCAATCTGGTTGCAATAGTGGGTATTCGGCTTCATAATCTGAAACAATCCATGAGCAGAGCTAAAGATTATATTCAGCAAGAGATGAGCAAAATTACGGTACATATGTCTTCATGCGGAATAGCAGCGGGAGCCGGTGAAATAATGACAACACTTATGGAAGAACTGCAAAATATTTCCCGCTATGACATTCAAGTCGTTCAAGGGGGTTGCCTCGACAAATGTGCAACCGAACCGAATGTTACAGTAGAAATTGCAGATAAAGAAAGAGTTGTTTATCAAAAAATGACCCCTGAGAAGATGAGAACCGTTCTTAAACTGCATGTGTTGGAAGGACAAGTCCAAAAAGGCTATTTGCTTGCTTGATTAAAAAGCTACAGGGAGAAGAAGCATGAAACATCTTGATTTATTTAAAAAACTCGAAGCTTTTCAAAATTTAACAGATGCACAGCTAAACGAATTTCTACCCTATTGTGAGGAAGTCTTTTTTAAAAAAGGAGACCGATTGTTTGCCGAAGGCGAACCTTCCCATCATGTCTGGGTGCTGACCGAAGGAAAAGTGGATCTTAGATTTGAATCTGATGAAAAGGCAAAGGCCTTTGAGCCTGAAGAAATTCATTTTATTTCAGAAGTCAATCTATTCGGATGGAGCTGTTTTGTCCCGCCTTATCAATATTATCTTACCGGATATTGTGATTCTGAAACATGTCGTATTTTGAAAATTAAAAAGGAAGATCTGGTTTCGCTTTTTGAAAAAAATGTAAGCATCGGACATATTCTCATGTCCTATGTTCTAAAAGTCGTTGGAACGCATTTTCAGCAATTAAGAGATGAACTTGCCTCTGGCAAGACTCAATCCAGTCAAATAACGATTCCGGCCGAATCGAAAACCACGGTACAAAAAAGTCAGGGTCTGGAAGAAATTGCGAAAAACCTTTTAACCCTCGGCAAGCTGACAAAAGAAGAAATAGCTTTGGCTACAGGCCTGGATCTGGAAATAATTAACAAAATCTAAGTATCGAATAAACGAATTTGGCCTTTGCAAAAAATTTAAAAGCCCTATTTCCCTATCTCTTTAATAAAAGACAGGCCGACAATTATATGATTTTCCGGTTTTCCATTGCCGGGCAGCGAAATATGCCGGACCTGGGCCTCAAAGTGTTGGGGTTCTGATGTGACACTGCCTTTGTGATATTTCACAGGCAGAATGTCCCCAACTTTAATGTATCTCAAAAGATCAGAGTCTTTTTTGACCAGCACGCCCAAACCCGAAGAAGAAAAATCCCTTAATTTAAAATGATAACTCAGGGCAGCCGTTAAAGGTTTAAATTCAATGCTTGCAAATTCCGAGGCAATGTTTCGAATTTCCCATCGCTGACCCTGCTGCTGAATATCCGGATCTTCATGTGTCATCACGGTTCCTTGATAAAATCATTTTTCTTGAGGGAAAAGATCCGGGGCGATGATGAGCATCACCCCGGTTTTATCAGATTTATCCAACCACCATAAGCAGGTCGCCGGTTGCCACGTCGGAGTCCTTTGAGACGGCAACTTCTTTTACAGTGCCGTCAATGGGACTGATAATATTGTTCTCCATTTTCATGGCTTCAATGACCAGAAGCACCTGTCCGGCGGAAACGCTATCGCCTGCCTTTGCCATGACGGACATGACCTTGCCGGGGATGGGTGCGGTTATTCTTTCACCGGGGCCGGACACGGAAACGGCTGGTTTAGATACTGCAGCCGGTTTAGGGGCGGCGGGTTTGGGGGCCTCTGCCCTGGGTGCCGGTCTCGGTGCAGGCGCTGGCGCGGAAGCTGAAGCCGGAGATGAAACAAGGCTTGAACCGTCGATTCTGACACGATAGGGAATCTGATTTACGGTTACATTGGCCACATTGCCCTGGATCAAACCGATTTCAACGGTATAAGGCTGTTCATCGATGCTAAATGTATAAACTGTCATATTGGGTCCTCACTTATATTGTTTTTCATGGTCAAAGACCTGTCTGCCCTGATCCACGAGTTGGTTTCAACCGGTTATATTTCAGCACCGGACGTTTTTTGTAAATGCATTGCCAGGCCGATGGCTGCGGCCTTCATGCCCTTATCAGACTGACAAAGGGTTTTGCAGCCGCTGGACAAATGCAGCGCAAGGCCGATGGCTGCCGCTTTCATGCCGGGATCAGACAGGCGAAGGTTTTTACCGCCATTGGTAAATAGATGAAGCGCAAGGCCGATGGCCGATGCCACATCAGGGGCAAGAGCTTCTGCAGGAGCAGGCATTTCAACTTCCGGTCCATCCATTGTCAAAACGGCAGCAGAAATCGACTCTGATTTCACCGGTCCTGCATCTTCCTTTTGAGCATTACCATATCTAAAGATTATAGCGGAAATCATCATACCGATGAAAAGCATGGCTAAATGTCCCACGGTCAGGTGGGGAATACCGGTCTGGGAAACGAGGATGTTTTCAATCAATTCAGTTACATATTGCCAGGACATAAATTGTCTCCCTATTATTAAAGTGGAATATTGCCGTGTTTTTTCACAGGATTGGTGTCCTTCTTGGTTTTCAGCATGTGCAGGGCCTGTATCAGTCTTGGTCGGGTATCGGCGGGATCAATGACTTCATCGATATAGCCCAGCTCGGCGGCCCGGTAGGGGTTGGAAAATTTTTCCCTGTACTCTTCAATCAATTTCATCCGTTCTGCTTGAGGGTCCTCTGCTTTTTCAATTTTCTCACGGCTGATGATATTAACCGCACCTTCAGCTCCCATAACAGCGATTTCAGCAGTGGGATACGCAATGTTGACATCACCGCGCAGGTGTTTTGAACTCATGACGATATAGGCACCGCCGTAGGCTTTTCGAGTTATTACGGTAATACGAGGAACCGTGGCCTCACAAAAGGCATAGATCAGCTTTGCACCGTGTTTTATGATGCCGCCGTTCTCTTGATGGATTCCCGGGAGAAAACCAGGCACATCCTCATAGATAATGAGGGGGATATTAAATGCATCACAAAACCGGACAAAACGAGCACCTTTGATACTGGCATTGATATCCAGGCACCCGGCCATCACCGACGGCTGGTTGGCAATCACTCCCACCGGCATGCCGTCAAGGCGACCAAAACCAATCACAATATTTTTCGCCCAATGTTCCTGGACTTCAAAGAAATAATGATCATCCAGGTTTGAGCAGATAATGGTACGCATATCATAGGGCTTTCTGGGATCAGGCGGCACTATATCACGCAATGTCTCGTCCCGACGGGCAGGATCATCAACGGGGACCGCTGTTGGCGGCTTTTCAGTATTGTTCCGGGGCAGAAATCCCATGAGTTCACGGATGGAAGCAAGACAGGTGCGGTCATCGGGTGCGGCAAAGTGTGCCACCCCGCTTTTGGCGTTGTGGGCCATGGCACCGCCCAGATCTTCCTTGCTCACAATTTCACGGGTAACGGCCTTGATGACATCGGGCCCCGTGATAAACATATGGCTTGTCTTTTCCACCATGAAAATCCAGTCGGTCAGGGCCGGTGAGTAAACCGCTCCGCCGGCTGAAGGTCCCATGATGGCCGTTATCTGGGGAATAACCCCCGACGCCATGACGTTTAGTAAAAAGATATCACCATATCCGGCAAGACTCATGACCCCTTCCTGGATCCTTGCCCCACCTGAATCACACAGCCCGATGACCGGAGCCCCGGCCTTCATGGCAAGTTTCATGATCTTACAGATTTTTTCAGACTGGGTCAGGGACAGAGATCCGCCATAGGCGGTGAAATCCTGGGCAAAAACAAATACCTGCCGACCGTGAATACATCCCCAGCCGGTCACGACACCGTCTCCGGGAATTTTCTTTTCAGCCATATCAAAATCGGTACAGCGGTGGAGTTTAAAACGATCCACCTCCACGAACGTGGCCGGATCTAAAAGACAGTCGAGGCGCTCCCTTGCGTTAAGCCTTCCGCTTTCATGATGCTTTTTGATGCGTTCGGCACCACCGCCCTCAAGCGCTTGACTGTTCTTTTCCTCAAGTTGCCTAAGTAATTCCGCATTGTTCATCAGTGGGTCCTTCCAATTTTTAAAACCTGCTAAAAATACACAGAATGTTTACAATATAGCTATACTTTTTGTCAATAGAAGAATTGAATTTATCAACACCGGGGAAAGGTTCTTTAGTCTAGTAGAATGTAGAACCCCTGGCTGATTTTCTGATGACCCTGGCCTGAGGCGATTTTTTTTAAATTTTAAAAAAAATAGTTTGACAACATTCTACCACGATGTGATATTAAATTAATAATGGACAGCCGTCCGCTTTAAACTTCGCAAATCGTCAAAAGGAGGTAAATGTGGCAAGAATATTACCTACCGAGGATATGCTTATCCGGATGCAGAAAGATCTGAAACGATCTCTCGCCGGAGACATGTCCGAAGTCAGATGGTCAATGGTGATCGATGTGGCAAAGTGTGCTGGGTGCCATGCCTGCACGATTGCCTGTGTGGCGGAAAACAAATTGCCGCCGGGTGTGGTTTACCGCCCTGTCATTGAAGAAGAAGTCGGCAAATACCCCCATGTCAGACAGCGGTTTTTGCCGCGTCCCTGTATGCACTGCCAGAATCCTCCCTGTACAAAGGCCTGTCCGGTCAAGGCGACTTATAAAAACGAACAGGGTGTGGTAGTGATCAATTACAAACACTGCATTGGATGCCGGTATTGTCTGGTTGCATGCCCGTATTCGGCACGCACATCGGATTTTGGAGAATGGTATACCCAGGGTACCCCTGAATTTCCCGGGAAAATCGTCGGCAAGACAAAAGCGGCCGAAGGTTACGAAACCGTACCGGCTGCCGAATACGGAAAAGACTGGCCCAAACGAGGTCATGGTTCTCCGGTCGGCAATGCCCGTAAATGCCATTTCTGCCTTCACCGGATTGCCGTCGGGATGCTGCCGGCATGTGTCACGACCTGTGTGGGAAGAGCCACTTTCTTCGGGAACCGTAATGATCCGGAAAGCCTTATTTATCAACTACTCGGATCACCCCGTCGCTTCAGACTGAAAGAAGAATTGGGGACTCAACCGGCTGTCTATTATCTGCATTAAAGGAGGCAGACAACATGAATGAAAAAATATTTAAACTTCTTGCCGTCATGGGGTGTCTTGGATTGCTGGTCGGGATGTTTGGAATGGTGGACCGGTTTTCATATGGCCACCTTCATGCCGGATACGGGTCCTATGTCCCCTGGGGGCTGTGGGTCGTCTTCTATCTATTTTTCGTGGGCCTCACCGCAGGGGCCTTCCTGATTACCATTCTGACCTATCTTTTCGGAGTCAAACGCCTTGAAAACCTCGGTCCTCTGTCCGCCTTCACCGTTCTGATCGCCCTGACCTGCGAACTGATTTTTATTTCTCTGGATCTGGGGCATTTCTTCCGGATTTATCGGTTTATCATATCACCAAATTTCTCATCCTTGATGACATGGTTTGCCCTTTTTACAAACATCATGCTGATCATCTACCTTCTGGAATGTTTTTTTCTTTTGCGGGAAAAACTGGTGTTGTGGTCACAGGAAAACCGGAAAGGAAAAGCCGTTTATCATGCCCTGGCCCTGTTCAAAAACACTTATACTCCTGAAGACCGGGATAGGGATCGGCGCATTGTTCATACCCTGTCTATTCTCAGTCTTCCTGCCGGGCTTCTCTTTTATGGAACCAACGGCGCCTTTTTTGCAATTCTGCAGAATCGCCCCATCTGGAACAGTGCGTTAACTCCCCTGTTGTTCATTCTGTCCGCCCTGTTGTCGGGCGGCGCCCTGATTACATTTCTGATTTCCGTGTTCCAGCATGATGAAGCAATCGTTAAATTTCTGGGACGCACTGTATTTTCAATTCTTGTCATTTTTCTCCTGCTTGAAATAATCCAGTTTTTTATCGGATACCAGACCGGTACCACCTCTATCGTCACCAGTCTCAACAGCATTGTGTCCGGACCACAAGCATGGACGTTCTGGATTGCCCATCTCCTGATCGGAAGTCTGATACCGGTGATTCTGTTCATCAGTTCACCGAACAGCACAAAAGCTATAACCTGGGCCTGTTTCCTGATTTTTATGACATTTGCCGCTGTCCGGTATAATTTTCTTATTCCAGACCTTTCGGTCTATAAACTGGAAGGCCTTGAAAACACCTTTTTCCATCATCGGCTCAGGACAAGTTATACCCCAACCCTGAATGAATGGCTCGTGAGTATCTGGATCATTTCATTCGGACTTCTTGCATTCATATTCGGAACCCGGTGGCTGCCGGTATTATCTTCCGGGAAAGGAGAAACTGATCATGTCTGAAAAAGATAAAGGATGCAAAATCAAAGACCTATTTGAAAAACAAATCGACCGGCGCGGATTTATCAAATGTTCCGCCCTTCTGGGAGGCTCTATTGCCGCTTCATCTTTTTTCCCGTCGTTCTTAGGCGAACTTGGCGGTCCACAGGCATATGCAGATGACCTGATGGGAAAATCCTATCTGCTTCATCTCCCTGAAAACCAGATCTTTTCTGCCTGTCAGCAATGCAATACCAACTGCGGGATCAAAGTCAAGATTGTGGACGGGCTTGTGAAAAAAATCGACGGCAACCCCTACAGTCCCTGGACCCTGACCCCCCAGATTGCCTATAATACACCGATAAAGAATGCAGCAATTATTGACGGGTCTCTATGCCCCAAAGGCCAGGCCGGTGTTCAGGCGATGTATGACCCCTACAGAATTGTCAAAGTATTGAAACGGGCAGGAAAAAGAGGGGAAAACAAATGGCAGACCATCCCCTTTGATAAGGCCATTACTGAAATCACCGACGGTGGCAACCTGTTCGGCGAAGGCAATGTGGAAGGCATCAAAGATATCTGCACCCTCAAAGACGTGGACATTGCCAAAGCCCTGCGGGAAGATTCTGCAGCAGTCGCATCCAAAAAAATGACCCTGGATGAATTTAAAACCAGGCATGCGGACAATCTGCACTATCTCATCGACCCGGATCATCCGGATATGGGGCCGAAAAACAACCAGCTCTGCTTTATGTGGGGACGGGTCAAGGACGGCCGGGGCGATCTTCTCAAAGATTTCTTCAACAAAGCCATGGGAACCATTAACGGTCATGGACATACCACCGTGTGCCAGGGGTCGCTGTATTTTTCCGGCAAGGCCATGAGCGATCAGTTTGTGGAAGGCAAATTCACAGAAGGAGCAAAATTCTACTGGCAGGGAGATACCGGCAATGCGGAATTTGTGATTTTTGTCGGCGCAAGTCCCTATGAAGCCAATTACGGCCCTCCCCTAAGAATTCAGAAAATGACCGAAGGCATTGTAGATGGCCGGATGAAAATCGTCGTGATCGATCCAAGATGCTCCAAAACTGCTTCCCGCGCCTGGAAATGGTTGCCGGTGGAACCGATTAACGGAGTGGGCGCCGTTGCCATGGGGATGATCCAATGGATGCTTGAAAATAATCGTTTTGATGCCAATTACCTGAAAAATACCAACAAAGGTGCTGCCAAAGCAGACAATGAACCCACCTGGTGCCAGGCCGCATGGCTGGTAAAAATCGGTGAGGACGGGAAACCAGGAAAATATCTGCGGGGTTCCGATCTGGGACTGCCGGTGGAAAAACGCCCAAAAAAGAAGGCTGAAGAAGGCGAATGGGACTTTGATCCGTTTATTGCCTTTTATGAAAAGCAGCCGATTCCCTTTGATCCGAACGATGAAGGAAAACCCGTTGAGGGCGAGCTGTTTGTCAATACCGAAGTTAACGGAATCAAAGTCAAAAGCGTGCTTCAGATCATCCGGGATGCCGCCAATGCAAGGACCCCGGAACAATGGGCGGAACTGGCCGGTATAGCCAAGACCGATATTGTCGACATTGCAAAAGAGTTTACCAGCCATGGGAAAAAAGCCGTGGCAGACATTCACCGCGGCGTTTCCCAGCAGACAGCAGGTTTTTATAGTGTGGTGGCATGGTACACCGTGAACGCCCTTATCGGAAATACCGGATGGCAGGGCGGGCTTTCAAAACTGACCACCTATGACCGAACCGGCTCACAACCAGGAAAACCCTTTGATCTGGGGAAAATGTGGAAAAAAACCATCAAAGGATGGGGCATCAGCATCATCAGGCATGATGTCGCATATGACAAAACAACCATTTTTGACAAATATCCGGCAAAAAGAACCTGGTATCCGTTCTGCAGCGATATTTATCAGGAAATCATTCCCAGTATGGGGGATATGTATCCGTATCCGATCAAGGCGGTTTTTCTGTATATGGGTACTCCTATTTATTCACTGCCTTCGGGCCACACCCTGATTGACATCATGTCGGACCCAAAGAAAATACCGCTCCTGATTGTTTCGGATATTGTAATAGGCGAAACCAGCATGTATGCTGATTATATTTTTCCGGATACCACCTATCTGGAACGATGGGAATTCCCAGGGGCACATCCTTCAGTCACCCCCAAAGTGTTCCCTATTCGGCAGCCTGTTGTCGGACCGCTGACTGAAACCGTAAAAGTGTTCGGGGAAGAAATGCCCCTGAACGCTGAAGCGGTTATCCTGAGTCTTGCGGAAAAACTGAACGCTCCAGGCTTTGGCAAGAATGTATTCGGAGAGGGAAATCATATGATCCGGGAGGAGGATCTGTATCTGAGGATGGTGGCCAATGTGGCTTTCGGCGACAAGGAAGACGGATCGGATAAGGTTCCGGCTGCCGATGATGAGGAGATGAAAATCTTTGAAGCGTCAAGAAAGCACCTGCCCCGAACCGTTTACGATATGGAGCGATGGCAGAAAGTGGTGGGACCTGAATTATGGCCCCATGTTGTCTATATCCTGAACCGCGGGGGAAGATTCCAGGGATATAATGATGCTTATAAAAACGATCAACTGGTTAACAAATACAATAAAATGGTGGGGCTTTACTTTGAAAAACTGGCAACCACCAAACATTCCATGACCGGAAAAACCTACCTGGCCCATGCGGATTATGTATCCGGCCCCACAGACTGCACCGGAAATATAATTGATGATAAGAGCAAGGGGTATGACCTGACTCTGATCACCTATAAAGCCATCACTCAAACCAAGAGCCGTACCAGTGGAAATTACTGGCTGTCAGCCGTCTATCCGGAGAATTTTATTGAAATTTCTTCAGCAGACGCCGGCCGGTTGGCCCTCCATTCCGGCGACGAGGTCAAGGTGGTTTCCGAATCCAACCAGGAGGGTGTCTGGAATCTGGGTTTCGGAAAACAGATCCCCATGA
This sequence comes from Desulfobacterales bacterium, assembly GCA_031395015.1. Lineage (GTDB taxonomy): Bacteria > Desulfobacterota > Desulfobacteria > Desulfobacterales > Desulfobacteraceae > Desulfobacula. The sequence goes on from JANNUH010000066.1 coordinate 44,887, forward strand.
TCGGCAAGGTCAAAGTCATGGAAGGGATTCGTCCCGGTGTTATCGCTTTTTCACTGGGGCATGGACACTGGGCATACGGAACGTCCGCCGTTGTCATTGACGGCGTGACCATCCCCGGAGATTCCCGGCGCGGAAAGGGAATCCATGCCAATGCAGCCATGCGCGTAGACCCGGTCCTTAAAAACACCACCCTGAGCGATACCGTCGGCGGCAGCGCAGTATTTTATAACACTCAGGTAAAACTGTTAAAGGTGTAAAGCGTGAAGGAATTTTCCGAACTGCTGGAAGGATCAGTCAAGGCGCACGGGCATCTCTGTCCCGGACAGGTAGTCGGGGTAAGGATGGCGATACTCGGGTGCCGCCTGATCGGCTTGAGCGACCCGGCAGCGAACCATGATCAGATCAAAAAGTTGATTGTATATGTGGAAATGGATCGCTGCACCGCCGATGCCGTGGCCCATGTCACCGGCGTAAAACTGGGAAGACGGTCTTTAAAATTCATGGATTACGGCATCATGGCCGCCACCTTTTTAAACCTTGAAACCGACACGGCCTTCAGGATCATTTCAACGGAAGATGCCAGGGATCTTGCCCATGAATATGCTTCGGAAATATCGGAAAAATACCCTCAACAACTCCTGGCGTACCAGCGGATGCCGGATAGTGTCCTGTTCCGGGTTCAGAAGGTCTGTGTCAACCTGAGTGAATTTGATATGCCCGGACCGACGCGCCGCAAAGTGGTCTGCTCCCGATGCAGGCAAACGGTTCGGGACTGCCGGGAGGTGGTCATCGATGGACGAATTTTGTGTCAGCCATGTGCTAAAGGGGCATATTTTTCTCACCCTCAGGAAATCTCATGGCCGGATATGAACTGGAAACCAGAGAATATCCATCAAACTGAAAAAAGGGAGAAAGCATGCTGAAAAAAATCTTGTTGCAGAATGCCATAGGAACCCGGCTGGCTCACGACATCACCGAAATCAGACCCGGTGAGTTTAAAGGAGCGGCTTTCACAAAAGGACATACCGTCTGCAATGAAGATATCTGTCATCTTCAGAAACTGGGGAAAAATCATCTTTACCTTATCAACCTGGAGGAGGATGAGATCCATGAAAACCAGGCTGCCGAAATCCTGGCCAGGGGTTTGGCAGGCAGGGGCATCACCTGGGAGGATACGCCAAAAGAAGGAAAGATCTGCTTCATGGCTGAAACAGATGGTCTTCTGGTGGTAGACAAAGCCGGTCTGGCCGCTTTTAACATGATTGATGAAGTCATGTGCGCTTCTCTTCACAGTTATACACGGGTGAAAAAAGGCCAAAGGGTGGCAGCCACACGGGCCATCCCGCTGGTAATGAAACGGGGCCCGGTTGAACGTGCCGCAGCCGTTGCCGGACAGAACGGCGGCACCCTGGCTGTTCATCCATTGAAACCGGCAAAAGCCGGAATTGTTATCACAGGCAATGAAGTATTCAACGGGTTGATCAAAGATGGGTTTGCACCGGTTCTGAACAAAAAAATCTCAGAACTTGGCTCCACTGTGTCCGGAATTGAATTTGCTCCGGATGATGAGACCCTGATTCAACAGGCCGTGGAAAAGCATCTGGCCAAAGGATGTGACCTGATTCTTCTGACCGGCGGAATGAGTGTCGATCCGGATGATGTTACACGCAAAGGCATCGCACTGGCAGGGGCCACTGAAATGTATTATGGAGCCGCTGCCCTGCCGGGTGCCATGTTCATGGTCGCCTATATCAAAGATGTCCCTCTTCTGGGAGTTCCGGCCTGCGGGCTCCATCACCGGGTGACCGTCCTGGATCTGATCCTGCCGAGAATCCTGATCGGTGAACATATAGGCAAAAAGGAGCTGGCCTTCCTGGGACACGGTGGTCTGTGCATGGACTGCCCTGAATGCGATTACCCCCATTGCCCCTTTGGCAAAGGGATGTGATTCAACCCATTTTTTACGACGACCCCGGCACAGACCGAAAATATCGGCGCTGGAAAAAGAAGGCCACATTCACTAGACCGATCATGACCGGCACCTCCACCAGAGGCCCGATAACAGCGGCAAAGGCTGCACCGGAATTGAGGCCAAAGACGGCAATGGCCACGGCAATGGCCAGCTCGAAATTATTACTGGCCGCGGTAAAGGCAAGAGTTACCGTCTTGCTGTAATCAGCACCCACCTTTTTGCCCATATAAAAGGATACCAGGAACATGATCACAAAATAAACCAGCAAGGGGATAGCAATTCTCACCACATCCATGGGAATCCGGACGATTAAATCCCCTTTGAGGCTGAACATTAGCACAATGGTAAACAAGAGAGCAATCAGGGTAATGGGACTGATCTTAGGCACCACCACCGCATGATAGCGTTCCCGGCCCATGGCCTTGACGCCGATAAACCGTGTCAGGGCCCCGGCAATGAAGGGAATGCCAAGGTAGATAAACACGCTTTCGGCAATCTGGCCGATGGTGATGTCAACGGCGGTCGCCTGAATCCCGAAGAGAGGCGGCAGGATGGTGAGGAAAAACCAGGCATAAACGCTGAAAAAAATCACCTGGAAAACGCTGTTGAAGGCTACCAGTCCGGCTGCATACTCGGTATCTCCCTTGGCCAGCTCATTCCAGACAATGACCATGGCGATGCAGCGGGCCAAGCCGATCATGATCAGTCCCACCATATATTCTGGCAAATCCCGGAGAAAGAATATGGCAATAAAAAACATCAGAAAAGGTCCAACCACCCAATTCTGAATCAGAGAAAGACCAAGAACCCGCTTATTGCGAAACACATCCCCCATGTCTTCATATCTGACCTTGGCAAAGGGGGGATACATCATCAGGATCAGACCGATGGCAATGGGAATATTGGTGGTTCCCTTTGTGAACAGATTGACAAAATTCTTGACCTCTGGGACCAGCCAGCCTGCAAGAACCCCAACGGCCATGGCAGCAAAAATCCACAAGGTCAGATAACGGTCAAGAAAGGAAAGCCCTTTACCTACGCCTCCCTGGGACAGATTGGTGGGACAAAACTCTTGGTTTGGATTCATTTTGTTTATATTCACATAGGCCCCCTTTTACGGATTTAAAATATTATCGGGCAAGGCTTCCACAAAAGCCCTGATTTCATCTCTCACCTTTCGGTAACAATCCAATTGGGCCGCTTCATCCCCCCCTCTTTCCACCACTTCCCGGGCCATGGCCGGCGGGTCGCTGAAGCCTGCATGAACCCGTTTACAGGAAGCTGGAAAATATGGGCAGGATTCTCGGGCATGGTCACAGACCGTAATGATCACATCCAGGTCTTTTCCTTTGAATTCATTGACATGCTTGGACCGCTGACCGGAAATATCCACACCGGCCTCGGCCATAACAGCTACAGCACGCGGGTTGAGCCCGTGGATTTCGACACCGGCCGAAAAAGCTTCAATGCGGTCGCCTTTGAGTTTGCGGCTCCAGCCTTCAGCCATCTGGCTCCGGCAGGAATTTCCAGTGCACAGAAATAATATTTTCAGTTTATCTGTCATCTTGCACCTCATTATGTTTTATGGGGCAGCAGGATTCTCCCCGCTGTTTTCTACAGAGATCTTCCCGGGAAACGTCCGTGATCTGTCTTAAGGCATCATGGTCGTTTTGAATGGACAAAGAAGATTGAAGTTCGGGGTTAAGCCATTGCAGGATACCGTCAAGGCCGTTACAGGAACGATTCAACCCGTAAAGGACCCATCGGCCGTCTTTCCGGCTTTTCAGCAGCCCGGCAGTAACAAGGATACTCAGATGCCTGGATGCTGTAGCCCCGGTAACCTGGAGTAGTTCCGTGATCTGGCAGGCGCACAATTCATCATATTGGATAAGGGCACAAAAAACCCTGAACCGATTTTTATCTGCCAAAGCCTTCAGTCGTGAAACCGTATCATCCATATCAACACCTTGGTTTTATAATTAGCCAAACGACTAAATATCTATATGAATTTCTTTATCCGGTCAAGGACAAAAAAGCCCTTAAAAAGGCGTGAAAAGCCTTTGAAAATATCCTGCCGGAATTTCTGGTCGTTATTCTGATGGTCGGCTATATTGCCTTTCCCATGGCTACCATGTTGCTGAAAAAAGGGTTGACAGACTCTGGACTGAGGGATATATTCCATATTCAGGATATAATAAACAAAAGGAATTCAGCATGAAAGAATTTATAAAAGTGATGAAAGCCCTCTCCGACCCGGCACGGGTCAGGATATTGAAAATGCTCCAGTATAAAACCATGTGCGTCTGTGAAATCCAGACTGCTCTGGACAAAGCCCAGTCCACCACCAGCAAACATCTGAAAATACTGGAGGACGCAGGCCTCATTTCCTATCAGAAGGACGGGCTCTGGGTGAATTATCAGATTTCAGACGGCGGCCAGAGCCCTTATGCCGCCAGCCTCATCGGAAACCTGCGGCACTGGCTGAATGATGATCTTGAAATTAAAAAAATTACCGCCCGTTTACCAGGAATCGATCGAAAAGAGATTTTAAAGAGGAGTATATAATGGATATCAAAATACTGGGGCCCGGATGCTCCAAATGTGAACAGACGGCAAAAATTGTAAATGAAGCCGTTGCTGAAACCGGCGTGGATGCAAAAATCGAGAAAGTCACCGGCGTTATGGAAATAGCCGGTTACGGCGTTTTCGGAACCCCTGCCGTGGTAGTGGACGGAGAAGTCAAATGTGTGGGAAAAATTCCCAAAAAGGATGATGTCAAAGCCTGGCTGAAAAAATAAAGCAGGCGGTTTAACAAAAACCTAATCATTAATTTTTATAATCATTTTTCCATAAAGGATTTTTCATAATGAGGAGAGATAAAATGACGGAAAGTTGTTGTGCATCAGGCGGCAATATCATGATCCTGGCCTGTTCAGGCGGATCCAACGTGGGTCAGCTTTCAAACCAGACAGCCGTTGAGCTGACCCGGGAGGGATTCGGTAAAATGTTCTGCCTGGCCGGAATCGGCGGCATGATCAGCGGGTTTGTCCAATCTGCATGGGATACAGAGAACATGGTGGTTCTTGATGGCTGCCCTGTCGGGTGTGCCAAGGCTATCCTTGAACAGGCAAAGGTGCCCATGAAGAACTATCTGGTCATCACTGAACTGGGCATTGAAAAGAATAAAAATTTCAGCCTCAAGGCAGAAGATATTGCCAAGGTGAAAACAGCCGTTTTCAATACCTGCGGCGTCAAACCCGCAGGCCTTTCACCCCTGCCCCTGAAAACAGGAACCTGCTGTGGATAAACCCATTAAAAGAAAGAAAATCCTGATGATGAAAAAACGATATATCAGCCTCGCAATCCATCTCCTGATAGTGGTTCCGGCTTTCTTTTTTGCCGCCCCGGCAACCTATGCCAAAATGGTTTCGGATGTCTACCCATTGCTTTCGGACCGGTTCCTGAAATCAGCTCAACTGGTTGAAACCGGTGATGACATGGTCCTGAAAACCGGAACCGGGATCTTAATTTCGCTAAAAGAATTAGAAACATCCTTCAATCAATACGACCCGAAATTGCAGGACCAGTTAAAGGAAAACCTTATTTTTCTTCTGGATCAGGAAGTTATTACACAGATACTTCTGAATGAAGCCAAAAAAAGCAGCACCTTTGATGAGAAAGCGGACGCCGCAGACCAGATCAGTTCCTACCTGGCGACCACGGTTAAAGAAATAACAGTTTCCGACAAAGACGCCAAAACCTTTTATGAAGAAAACAAAGAAATGATGGGAGGTGCACCCTTTGACCAGGTTCAGGAAAATATCAAAGCATTTCTTGTGGAAAGAAAAAAGCAGGAGTCTATCCAGGCCCATATTGAAAGCCTTGGAAAATCTCATGATCTGCAGGTCAACCGGAAATGGGTGAAATCACAATATGATATCATGAAAAACAACCCGGTGGATAAGGCCAGAACTTCAGGAAAACCCACCATGGTTGAATTTGGAGCCACCGGCTGCATTCCCTGTGACATGATGCAGCCCATCCTGGAAAACCTTAAAAAGAAATTTCCAGCTCTCTTGAATGTGGAATTTGTTCATGTCCGTGAGAAACAGGTCCTTGCTGGTCGCTTTGGTATTCAATCCATCCCGGTTCAGGTATTTTTTGACAAAACCGGGAAAGAGGTGTTCCGGCATACCGGCTTTTTTGCTGAAAAAGAAGTATTAAACCAGTTAAAAAAAATGGGGGTTCAATAATGAGGCATCTTCGGTTTCTAATATTCTGTGTCCTTGCCTTTGCTTTAATCAGCCTTGTAAAGACGCAGTTCGGTAAATCCGATCTGGCCCAGGGAAATCAGATTGATTTTAACAACCTGCCGGTAAAAGGAATGGTAACCCTGATTGATCTCGGGGCCACGGAATGCATTCCCTGTAAAATGATGGCCCCCATCATGACCAAGCTTGAGGCCGATTACCAGGGAAAAGCGGTCATTGCCTTTATCGATGTCTGGAAGCACCGGGAACAGGCCCCCAAATACAAAATCCGGGCCATCCCGACCCAAGTCTTTTATGATGTCTCAGGAACGGAAGTATTTCGTCATGAAGGGTTCATGAGCGAAAAAGATATTGTCGCTCAACTTACAAAAATGGGGGTCACCCCCCCATCAGGGAAAAAGGATTAGAAAACAAATGCTGGATCAAATTTTTATCACCGTCAACCAGTGGATGACCGGCGGAACCATCCTGGCCGCTGCCGGGTGTTTCATCTGGGGAATGATCAGCGTGCTGCTCAGCCCCTGTCACATGGCTTCCATCCCCTTGATTGTCGGCTATGTCGGGGGCCAGGACAAGATGGTCCAACCCCGGCAGGCAGGGGTATATTCAATCCTTTTCACCCTGGGCCTGTTTATCACCATCGCCGTCATCGGCATTATCTGCGCCCTTTTGGGAAGAATGCTGGGGGATGTAGGCAATTACTGGCAGATTCTCATCGGCGCCATCCTGATCTGGGTGGCCCTGGGTATGCTGGGTGTTGAAAAATGCTCCATGTCCGGCAGCCTTTTATACAAACTGAAACTCAAAGGGATGACCGGTGCCTTTGTCCTGGGACTTGCCTACGGCATCCTGTCCGGCTCCTGCACCTTCGGATTTATTGCACCGATCCTGGCCGTCATCACGGTCCAGGAAAAGGTCATGACCGGTATCCTTTTGATCGTTCTTTTCGGCGTCGGCCATTGCCTTCCCATTGCCGTTGCCGGAAGCAGCGCAGCCGCCGTCCGCAGACTCATGGAAAGTACGTCCTGGTATAGCGCAGGCGCCTGGTTCCGCAAAGGGGCCGGAACCCTTGTCGGGCTTCTGGGCCTTTATTTTATTATCAACCCGTTTGTTACGGCTTTATGAAATGAGCCGTGAGACGGTTTTAAAAAAGGGAGCATGAATATGCTGCTGAAAGACTATACCCTTGAAATCTTTAAATCCAAATGCCAGGCCGACGCCAAAGGGGTCCACTGCTTTGCCCACCTGGAACAGGACGTCAGTGAAGCCCTGCCATACCTGAATGCAGTTCTCGGCGGTTTTGAATACCTGCAGGACCCGCCTGCCGTCACCTTCCGGGCCCAGGGAAAGCTGATCACGGTTCACGGCAAAAAGATCGCGGTCAATGCCCTGAACGATGAAGCAGAAGCCAGAAAAATCGTGGAATGGATGAAAACGGAAATCAATGCCGCCTGGGAGAAAAAAGAGTCGATTACGCCCTCTTATACCGGCCTGCCAAGGCCTGGAATCTTTGAGATCTTGAAACTTCTGCCGAAAACCAATTGCCGGGAATGCGGCCAGCCCACCTGCATGGTTTTTGCCACAAAGGTGGCCGAAGGTGCCAAAGGTCCCGGAGACTGTCCTGAAATTGGCCCTGAAAAAGACAGAAAATTGTCTGACTATATGAAGCAGTTTAACCTGGAGCTATAAAAAACCTGTCCCTTATTCATTTAATGACCAAACAAAACTTATGAAAAGGATATCTATGAAATCTAAAATATTAATCATTATGGTAGTATGGGTATTATTGTATCAACTTGATTTTTCAGAATCTTCCGGAGCTGAAAATAGCACTCCACCAAATGCAGTAATCCTTTATACAGGGGATATTCGCAGCAATATCAATCCCATGGGATGCTGTTCAAAAATTGGAGGAATTGCCGGACTGGGCTCAAAGATACAAGAACTTAAAAAAAAATATCACAATACCATTGTGATAGATACGGGTGATTATATTTATAAAGGGAAAAAAGAAGATTGGTTGGCTCAGATTGAAGGAGCCCATATAGCAAAAGCCTTTAGAACAATCCAATATGACGCCTTAAACATTGCCGATGAGGAAATCATAGCCGGAAATACATTCTTTGATTCATTTTTATCTGATCCGGTTTTCCCTTTGATAAGTACCAATATGCGATTGACGAAAAACAGCAATGAATCGGTTAAACCATATATTATTAAACAAATAGGTAAATTTAAGTTTGGCATAATAGGAATCCTGTCAGATCATTTTTTTAAAGGACAGTCTCCTGATTCGATCACGATCAAGGACCCTGTAGAATCAATAAAAAAATATCTCCCTGAAATACGAAAAAAATCTGATTTTATTATCCTCATGTCGCATAGCGGAATTATAAAGACAAGGGCTTTACTAAAGAACATACCCGAGATTGATATCGCGATTGTAGGCCATGACTCTTATCCTGATTTTGAACCGGAACTCTTTGAAAATAAATGGATTTTAAAAAATTCTAACTATGGTGGTACTGTTGGAGTAGTCAAAATATGGATCGATAAATCCGGCCGGATCGATAATATAAAAACTGAGTTGGAATTGATCGATGTGAAGGTTAAAATTACACCTGAATATAATATGATCGAAACGGCTTTTAATTCTGAAATAAGAGAAATTGGCACACCCGATAATAGATTGAAATCAGAGATAGAAAAGGCAAAGGAATACTTGAAACTATCCCCTGAGGAATTTTTTAGACTATGGGAAAATGAAAAACAAACAAAACAGACATCGAATGTTCAGAATTAATAAGCTTTTATTTTACTATTAATTCATTTATAATACCCCATTTTGTTAAATAAGGAGACCCTATGCAGCAGTCTGACGTTTTAAGACAGAGCCTAATAGATACTGTCCGCGAGGCCTGTTTTATTATGGCTTTATCCATCATTGCGGCTCTGGCTGTGAATCTGGCCCGGACCGATTTCATTCCTTTTATTCAAGACTGGTCTATAGAAGCAAGACTGTCCCAGGACAACGGCGACTCCCTTTCCATCCCCCTGTCTGAAGCAAAAACCCTCTTTAAGGGAAACAAGGCAATATTCCTGGATGCAAGAGGTCAGGAGCTTTTTAATGAAGGGCATATTAAAGGAGCCAGAAACCTGCCCTGGCATGCGGTGGATGATTATTTTCCAGAGATTATAAAAGACATGGATCGCGAAACCCCTGTCATCACTTATTGTGATGGAGAATCCTGTAACTTGAGCCATGACCTGGCGCTCTTTCTTAAAAATATGGGCTTTACCCAGGTAAAAGTTCTCGTGAATGGATGGACAGCTTGGGTAGAAAATAACCTGCCCATTGAATCGGATGATAAATAAGGAGGCAATAATTTGAATTCATTTTATCGATTTTTCTATCATTTAACCCGGCTGGTTCTGGGGGCAGTCTTTATTTATGCAAGCCTTGATAAAATTCTCAATCCCGGAGCCTTTGCCCAGGCCGTGTTCAACTACCAGGTATTGCCCGGAGAACTAGTCAACCTGACCGCCCTGATCCTGCCGTGGGTGGAGCTGATTCTGGGCGCCTGCCTTCTGTCCAATCGCTGGATGACGGGTGCTGCCAGCCTTGCTGCTGTTTTGATGACCGTTTTTATCGGGCTCATCCTGTTCAATCTTGCCAGGGGCCTGGATATCAGTTGCGGCTGTTTTTCCACAAAGCCGGGAGAAGGCCCCATGGATAAATTGACCTTGCTCAGGGATATCCTTTTTTTAGTCCTGGCCTTGTGCCTGGCTGGCTTGACATATTATAAAAAAACCGTCTATCATAAAAACAAATTATATACTGTTTAATTTCCAGGAGATATTCACATGAAAAAAGAATCTGCCATCTTTGCGTTATTTCTGCTGATTTCATTTCTAACCGTTTTTTCAGGCCCTGTCCCGGCCGATCAGAAACCCGAAGCTGTTTTATCGGAAAAGGTGTTCAATTTTGAATCCGCATGGGAGGGCGATACAGTGACCCATGATTTTATTCTGAAAAATAAGGGCTCCGCCCCCTTGGAAATCCTTAAAGTTAGCACCGACTGAGGGTGCACGGCAGCTTCAAGTGAGAAGCTCATCCTTCCTGGAAGCGAAGGAAAAGTATCTGTTTCATTATCCACTAATGATTATGGCGGAAGTACCATCAAAAAAATCATAAAAGTCCAGACCAATGATCCCTCACAACCTTTGATCGAACTTGAGCTCAGCGGTCAGGTCAAAGCCTTTGTTCTCCTCTCCCCAGACCATATCGAATTGAATGGAAAGGCAGGGCAGGCAATAAAATCCACAATGACCCTCACACCGGCAGACAAAGATATGGATTTTAAGATTTCCCAAACAACCGCAAGAGACAAGCAAAACATCCGGTTTGAAATCAAAAGAAACGACCAGGGTGCCTCTCCATATTATGAATTGATCGTTGAAAACATAAAAAAAGAACCGGGAATCTATGCCGACGTGATAACCATCTGGACCGATACCTCTAGAAAAATTCCTATCCGGGTGTTTGGGAATATTACCCAATAGTTCCATCACTGAACCTTAATCTTGTTTTCTGTTCAATCCTATAATATTTAACTTGCAGGAGATATCCATATGAAAAAAGGATCTGCCACTCTTTCATTGTTTCTGCTAATTTCATTTTTACACATTTTTCCAGGTATTGTTCAAGCAGGCCAAAAACCTGAGGCATTTATGCCGGAGCAAGTGTTCTCATTTGGTTCAGCGTGGGAAGGCGATATAATTTCTCATGATTTTATAATAATCAATAAGGGCTCTTCTCCATTGGAAATTATCAAGATTGAACCCGATTGTGGTTGTACTGCAGCTTCAGGTGAGCAACTCATCCTTCCGCTAAGAGCAGGGAAAATATCCCTTAAATTATTAACCGAGGGTTATGGCGGTGAGACCCTAAACAAAATAACCAACATCTATACCAATGACCCTGTGCAACCATTGGTCAGGGTTGAGCTTAAAGGTTATGTGAAAAATTTTGTTGATCTCAGTCCCGATTTTATTAAGCTGGAGGGAAAGTCGCAGCAGAAAATCATGTCCAAAATGACTATCACTCCAGCAAACAAAGAAATTGATTTTAAGATTGTCCGATCAACTGCAAAGGATAATAGCAATATCCGCTTTGAGATTAAAAGAAACGACCAGGCAATACCGGCCCATTACGAACTCATAGTTGAAAATATAAAAAAAGACCCTGGACGTTATTCGGATCTGATTGTCCTCTTGACGGATACATCACAAACAATTTCCATCCGTGTCTTTGGAAATATTACCCAATAATTCCACTTCCCTCACTGAAAGGTTAATCGTCATTCATCATAAAGCGCCGATTGATCCCGAAAATTAAAATTTTGGGATTTGATACGGTGCTTTTTTTATTTTATGTATGTTTCTTATTTTATGTATTGACAAGGGTTTTATATATCGTTATATTCCTTTTTAAAGATATAATGAGAAGGTCATATGGCTCAGGTCCGTCAAATCAAAATCGGCAAACATCAGACTGGCATTGTCGGCCTTGATGAAGCATTAAAGGAAACGGCAGAAGAGAGTCAGGGCTTTTCAGATGAAAAGATCGAGGCCGTGATGGTTGAAAAATTATCCAGGAAAAACTATATCCCCTCATCGGTCATCCCTCTGTCAGGGAGTTGATCCTGGAGGCGGATGCGGAAATCAACCATCAGTAGAAAACAACGGTAGAAAGGATATGGAAACCATGAAAGCATTTATCCGAGCAATGAAAGCCTTGTCAGACCCCAACCGGGTTAAAATGGTGAAAATGCTCCAATTCAGACCCTTTTGCGTCTGTGAAATCAAAGAGGCTCTCAACATTGCCCAGTCAACGGCCAGCAAACATTTAAAAATCCTTGAAAATGCCGGATTGGTAAAAAGTGTAAAGGATGGGCTATGGGTCAACTATTCCCTTGATGACGGGAACAGCTCTCCCTATTCAGCCCATATAAACGGAACCCTGAAGAATTGGCTGGATGATGAACCCGAAATCCGGGATCTTGTCCGGACCCTTTCGGACATTGACCGCCATGACATTGTAGCCAAATCCGGATAAGCAAAAAAATTTACCTCAATATATCGTTAAATGGCCATATATAATTTAAAAAGGAGCACTTATGGACTCTAAAATAACTGAACTCATTCAGGATAAGAAAAAACAAAAAAAATAATGGCTTTAAACCTGACCATGGGAGCCATGGGTATATATCTCTGGTGGACGATTTACAGGATGCTGCCCGGCCTGTCGTCCTGGCTCACCTACACCCTGCTGCCCCTAGAGGCCGAGTCCCATCTGGGGGCGTCGGTGGAATTTTTCCTCTATGACACCCCCAAGGTCATGATGCTTCTGACTCTTGTGGTCTTTGGGGTGGGAATTATCCGAAGCTTTTTCACCCCTGAAAAAACCCGGGCCTATCTTAACGGGAAAAGTGAATTTGCGGGTAATATCCTGGCAGCGCTTTTAGGAATCGTGACCCCTTTCTGCTCCTGCTCAGCCGTCCCTTTGTTCATCGGGTTTGTGACAGCCGGTGTCCCCCTGGGGGTTACCTTTTCATTCCTGATTTCCGCCCCCATGGTCAATGAAATTGCTCTCGGCCTCCTCTATGGCCTTCTGGGATGGAAAATCGCTGCCATTTATCTGGGAACCGGTCTTTTGATTGCAATTTTGTCCGGCTGGATCATCGGCCGTTTAAAGCTTGAAGCCTACATAGAAGACTGGGTGACCAATATCAATGCGCCTTCTATATCCCTGGAAGAAGAAAAATTAAACTGGAATGACCGGTTCAGATACGGATGGGATGCTGTCAAGGAAATTGTCGGCAAAGTGTGGCCCTATGTGATAGCCGGAATTGCAGTGGGTGCCGGTATCCACGGATTTGTTCCAGAAGGTGCCATGGCGTCCATCATGGGTAAAGGCGCATGGTGGTCTGTTCCGCTTTCCGTAGCCATTGGGATTCCCATGTATTCCAATGCCGCCGGGATTATCCCCATAGTCGAAGCCCTTTTGGGCAAAGGCGCGGCCCTTGGCACCGTTCTGGCCTTTATGATGAGCGTGATTGCCCTATCTTTGCCCGAGATGATCATTTTAAGAAAAGTCCTAAAACCCAGACTGATCGCCGTCTTTATCGGGGTTGTGGGCTCAGGCATTATTTTTGTCGGCTATTTATTTAATTATTTAATATGATGATTTAAAACTTCAAGCATTAAAAAAGGAATATTCGATCATGAACAACAATAAAATAAATTGATCAAAGGATGGGTATAAAAAATGAATATGGTAGAGTTTAAAGACGTTTCCAGGTCCTATCAAATGGGAGATGTCACTGTGACAGCCCTCCGGGATGTCTCGTTGAGTATCCCCCAGGGCGCCTTCACAGCCCTGGTGGGGCCTTCCGGCAGCGGGAAAACCACGGCGCTGAACCTCATCGGCTGCCTGGACAAGCCCAGCCAGGGCGAGGTCCTGGTGGCCGGTCAGGCCATCAGCGGGATGAACCGGAGGCAGAGCGCTGATTTCAGGGGAGAAAAACTGGGATTTGTGTTCCAGGATTTCAACCTTTTACCCGTGCTCACGGTTTTTGAAAATATTGAATACCCGCTGCTCATGATCCGCAATATGCCGAAGAATCTCAGGCGGCCCTTGGTGGAAAAGGTTCTGGCCGCCGTATCCATGGAAAATCAGGCCGACAAATACCCGGCCCAGCTTTCAGGCGGGCAGAAACAGCGGGTGGCCATTGCCCGAGCCCTTGTGGGAAATCCGCTCCTGGTCCTGGCCGATGAGCCCACGGCCAACCTGGACGGGGCCACGGCAAAAACCGTGGTGGAACTCATGAAACGCATGCGGGATGAATTCGGGACCACCTTTGTGTTTTCCACCCATGACCCCAGGATCATGGACCAGGCTGAGGTGACCTTTCACATCCTGGACGGCCGCCTCATGGACGGACCGGCCGGAGCAAAGGAGGTGGACCATGTTTAAAGTCCTGCGTCTGGCCATCAAAAATCTGCTGCGCTACAAGCGCCGTACCCTGCTGACAGGCCTTCTCATTGTCGTCGGTGTGGTGGCGGTCATCGTGTTTTCAGGGTTGAGCAATTCCTTTAAACAGGCCATTGTGGGGCAGATCACCGATTCCGTCCTCAGTCATCTGCAGGTGCATCGCAAGGGTTATCTGGCCAGCATCGACAATCTGCCCCTGGACCGCATGATGCCGCCCAAGGCCTTTGAAAAACTGGAAAGCCTTCTTTCCGGGGTGGAAGGGATTACTGCCTATTCCCCGCGGATCAAATTCGGAGCCATGCTGAGCAATTATACCCAGACCACCAATGTCCGTCTCAACGGCATTGACCCGGCCAAAGAACAGAAGACAGTCCCTTTGCTGGCCTCAAGGGTTAAGGATGCGGCCCAGAGCGGTGTTCTCCTGAAACCGGGGGAAGTGCTGTTGCCTGAAATCCTGGCCAAGGGCATGGACCTCAAAACAGGGGACACCGTGGTACTGGTGGCCAATAACAAGGAAGGGTCCGTCAACGGCATGACCTTCAAGGTGGCCGGGATCGTGGAAAGCCTCATGGGGCCAGGCGGCCGGGACGGCTATCTGCATATCGACGATAGCGTTGCCCTCCTGCGCATGGAAACCCCGGAAATCAGCGAAGTGGCGATCCGAGTCAAGGACTTCGGCAGCCTGAAGACGGTGGCCAGGCAGTTAAATGACCTCATGGCCCCCCTGACCAATAAACAGGGCGGTCCCATGTTCGAGCTGCACACCTGGGATCAACTCACTCCTTTTTACAATGTCATACGGATGATTGACATCATGACCCTTGGCATCCGGATCATCCTCATTGCCGTGGTCCTCATCAGCGTTCTCAATGTCATGATGATGAGCGTCTATGAACGGGTCCGGGAAATCGGCACCCTGGCCGCCATGGGCACCCGGCCGGGCAGAATCATGGCCTTGTTTGTGGCGGAAGGGATCTGTCTCGGACTGGCCGGTGCCATCACCGGTTCCCTCATCGGCACCGGAGTCCTCTGGATTATGAACCTCACCGGTGTCGATGTTGCCTTTGGCGGCCAGAATCAAATTTTTACCCTGGCCCCGACCATTGCCCCGGCTGAAGTGGCCCTGACCTGCATCATCGTGCTGGGCGTGTCCATTCTGGCCAGCCTTCAACCGGCTGCCAAAGCTGCGGGGTTGGAACCTGTGGAAGCCCTGCGCCATGTTTAAACGATTTAAAACGGAGACTGTCATGAACCCTAAAAAATTGATTTATATGTTCTGCCTGTTGATACTCGTTTTGCTTCCCTCCGGCGTTTTTGCCGAACCCTTAACCGGTGCACAGATCCTGTCCCAGGTGGACAAAAACATGGAGCCGTGCGATCTTGCCATGTACCGCAAGATCATCAATATTGAACCGGACGGCAAGAAAAAGGAATTTGTTCTCTGGTATTTAAGAAAAGACAAGGACAAAATCGTCACCCTGTTCGTCTCACCGGCCAGTGAAGAGGGCCGTGCCACTCTTCGCCTGGGAGACAATATGTGGCTTTACATCCCCAATGTGGGCAAACCCATCCGGATTACCAGCATGCAGTCGGTGGTGGGCGGCGTTTTCAACAATGCCGATATCATGCGCCTGGATTATGGCGTGGAATATGATGTGACCACCCTTGAAGAAGAACAGGGACAATATCTCCTGGATCTCAAGGCCAAAACCGGGGCCGTGGCCTATGACCGGCTCAAGATGTGGGTTCTCAAAAAAGAACTCGTGCCTTCCCGGATCGAATGCTATGCCGCCACGGGCATGCTGATCAAGACCCTTTATTTCAAGGATACCAAAGACATCGGGGACGGCGTGGTCAGACCTGCGGTAATGGAAACGGACAGCCCGCTGTATAAGGGGTACAAATCCATCATGATTTCAGCAGACCTGAAAAAAAACAGTCTCAGCGACGAAGTCTTTACCCTGAACTATCTGTCCAGGGTAAAGGATCTGCGATAAACCATGCGGTTTCTGATCTTTATTTCCGGGATGGTGTTATTTGCCGTACAGGCTGTTGCCGGGGAATATGATTTTACCATCCCGGAAGCACAGAAAAAATCCTATGAGCTGGGCGGCCGTCTGGAATCCCGGTATATTTATCATCAACTGGATGAGGACTCCGCCCGCTACAAGCTGAATTATTTTCAGGATGACCCCGGAGCGGCTACCCATGAATGGAAGGAATCGGCAGAGCTTTCCGCGACCTGGCAAAAAGGCATATTCAAGGCCGGGCTGCTCACCCGCCACGAGTATAGCCATACCCGGGAAGAAAGCGACTGGACCCATGATGTCTACGAGGGCTATATATCCTTAAGGCCCTCCCCGTCCCTGACGCTGGATGCCGGGAAAAAACAGGTTTCATGGGGAAAAGGATATGCCTGGAACCCGGCAGCTTTCATCAACCCGGCAAAGGACCCGGATGATCCGGGCCTGAGCCTTGAAGGACGCGGCCAGATCGGGATGGACCTGATCAAAAGCTTTGAGGCAGGCTCCCTGGCCAATGTCGGGGTGACGGCTCTGCTCCTGCCGGTCATGGAAGACTGGGCCAATACCGACCTGGGTACTGATGGAGACGTGAACCTTGCCTTAAAGCTTTATCTGCTCTGGCAGGACACGGACCTGGATTTCATCTTTTTTGACGGCCCGGATCAGCCCCAAAGTTTTGGATTTGATTTTGCCAAAAACCTGGCTGAAAACATTGAAATTCATGGCGAGCTGGCCCTGAGAACGGATGTGAATCGCCTTGTCCTGGATAAAACAGGGCAAACCCGGCAGACAAAAGAAACCCCCCTTGATTTTCTTATCGGGACGCGCTGGCTCAATATCCTGGACACGACATTCATTGCCGAATATTATCACCATGGGGCCGGGTATGACAAAGATGAGACAAAAGATTTTTTCATCTATCAGGAGGATGCCTTTAACCAGTGGTTATCCTTCCGGAATGCGTCCGTGATGCAGCGAGCCGCACAAAGCACCCGGTCCTATTACAGCCGGGGAAATTTCGGCAAAGACTATCTCTATCTGAAAATTTCCCAGAAAGAACCCTTTGATATCCTCTATTTCACTCCGTATATCGCCACCATTGTCAACCTCCAGGATTCAAGCTTTAACCTTCAGCCCGGCCTGACCTTTACCCCTGTCACCAATTTTGAATTGAATCTGCGGATCGGCATCCCCATGGGTTCCGACAACACGGAATTCGGCGAAAAACCCGATGCCTTCCGCCCTGAAATCTGGGTGAGGTATTATTTTTAAACGGCCAAAGTGTGAACGAGGTTATCCGGCATTACAAAGACGGGCACGAGAACAAAGAGGAAGGATATGCCAAATAACACAGGCAGCCTTTTGGATCAATTCAGGAGGCCGACAGGATTTCCCTTTTGCAGATATTCCCTGAATTCATCCGAGATTCTCTCATCATTGGCCACGTCCTCCCAAAAGTCACGCGCTGCTTTTTTGACGGTGTTCATCAGGTCGTCACCGAGGCCAAACGCTGTGGCTTCAGGCGGCACAAAGGCAAAAGGCTGGGCCTCGGCACCGCTCCTGGGCGCAAATCCCATGGAACACATATCATACAACGGCAGCAACCTGAAAGCTTCCCCCTCCAAGGACAGGCTCAGATTCCCCAAATGCATGTCCGTATTGTTGATGAGTCGGCCGAACTGCCATAAAGCCTCCACAGTGAGTGCATCCTGTTCGCTTATCAATTTTTTTTTGAACAGCTCATTTGCAGCCTTTGGCCAATTCGTTCCTGTTCCTGTAAACTCGGCATCAGCCGCCTGGAGTGACACCATGGGCCTTCTTCCATATTCCCCGGATCTGTCAAACCGCCGGGTCTCCAGAAAGAGTCTTTTGCCCATGTCTATCAGCCGGGTTTCCGCGGCCGGGAATAGCCGGTTGTGAATTGTTTTTGCAGCATGGTATTCTGTAATTAAAATATCACGCCACCGTACAGCAGACCCCTGGTCCCCCTTAGGAGAGAATTTCACAATGACATGGGAAGCCTGGTTGCCGTTAAAGGCGGTAAATTTCGGCTGTTCTCCGCCTGCGGATGAGCCCGGTACAGCGCCGCCCATGACACTATCGGCAAGGGCAGGATAGCCGTCATCCGAAATAGAGACGGGTTTGGATCTGACGCGCAGCCGCGCCTGGTCCCCGAATTTGAAATTACCCGGCAGGTCATCCCCGTTGGAGATCAGATAGCGGCCGATCTGATCGGTGTTCCAATGTCTTGGGTCTGTTGGAAAATCGTTGGATTGGGACGCCATGGCCTGCGCCGTCAGTCGGCCCAGAAACCCCTGGGGCCTCAGATCATAGAGAAAATACGGCAGGCCAGCGTACAGGCCGTCTTTATTTTCGCCCATGAATAAGGGGGAAATATCAATGACCGGCTCCACAAAGAAACCGCCGTGGCAGAGCGGCCGGATATAGGCAATTAAAGCCGTGTTTCCGTCTTCATCCACCCTGCTCAGCGGCAGTTTGTCGTTGCCGCCGAAAGCATTGCAGGCTGCGGCATATCTGATGGACCGGCCCATGGGCAACTGGACCACGGCATCTTCCATTTCTCTGAGCCGGCGCGCCACGGAACTCTGGCTCAGGCCGGTTGCCGCCTGAATTTCCCTGGATGTTGAGGGGCCCCGCCCCAGATATTCCCTTATTGAAAGCGGCATGGGATAACTCCTGGTAAATAAGACTAATAAAATGAATAAATAAACTTCAACCTATAAATATTAAAAATATAATTTTATCAATATATTATCATTAACATCCTATAAATTTTGGTTAATTATATGACTAATATTATGGATGTCAATTAAAATGATTGCATTCGTGAGGCTGTTGTCCCTCCATCCGACAGCGGCGGGCCGGGTTTATGCCGCCCTGCTCATGGCCGCCGGGACGATTGCCTTCCTGATCCGACTTGAAATAGCGCAGCAAATCACGATCCGAGATCAATCCCAACAGTTTTCCCTTGGCATCAACAACCGCCACACGCTGAATATCATTGTCATCAATGAGCCGGATCACTTCACTGATAGGGGTTTCCGGCAAAACAGAGTGGACGTCCCGACGCAGGATATCCCCCACATTTTTCAAATCTTTTTCGTCTACTTTTTGTGCTGTGAAGGATTTCCAATCAGGCGCCTCACGCATGACTGTCTGGAAAATATCCAGCCGTGACAGCATGCCGGTCAATTGTTTATTCCCATCAACCACGGGCAGCCGTTTGAGTTTTTGGTTGAGCATCAGATCCACGGCCTCGGTTAACAGCCGGTCTTCGGTGATCATGACCACCGGAGCCGTCATGACTTCATCGGCTCTCCTGGAAGACAGTTGCTCCAGGACCGCTTCTCCGGTTGGGAGACTGTTTTTCATCCGGTCATGAGTACCACGGAAGCGCTGTTGAATAACACCCAGACCCTGTCGCCTTCCCCAAGGGCAAGGCGACGGCAGCTTTCGCTGGTCACAATGGAGCAGATTTCCGTGCCGTCGGAAATCCTCACCCTGTATTCCGTGTTGATTTCACCCTGGATGATCTTTTCAATAACGCCGTTGAACACATTATCCGCACTGCATTCAGGATCATTGGCGATTTTATCCAGCATCACCCAGGGAGCTTTGACTTCGGCGGTGATCCATTTGCCTGTTTTCAAGCCAAGCCTTTTTACACTATCATTGGTAATGACCGTTGTAACCCTGTGGCCGCCCAGGGTTATCAGTTCAACATGGGTTTGGATATCTCCCTCCCGGATAATCTCGATCTTTCCGAAAAAAGAATTCCGGGCACTGGTTTTACGCCCCGATTCCTTTTCCACGAAAAACCGAGTCACCTCCCGGATTTCATCCTCTGAAAAAGAAACATAGGATGAAATGGGATTGGGGGTTGAATGCCCCAGCATCATCTGGACTGCGGGCAGGGGCATATTGTTTCCTATCAATTCAACGGCACGGGACCTGCGCAACAGTTCCGGTGCGCCCAACGCCTTATCAAACCCGCAGGCCTCGGCACGTTCATAAAATTTACGCCGGACAAACCCCGGGTCCACCCGGAGCATGCCAGGTGAGGCTTTTTTAAAAGACGGGTCGATAATCATCCCCTGAATTTCCCGGCAGATAACCTCGGGCAGATGAACTTTGCGCAGAAAGCGGCCCGGCTCTCCCGATCGTCGTCCAAAACCAATGGAATATGTTTTAAAATCAATGTCCTGGAATGGGTCAAGGCTTAAAACCTCATTCAATTTGGCTCCGGTGTACCGGATGAATAAAAATATGATCAAAATACGATGGCGGGCCATGCGCACATCCGAACGGACTGTTGCCCCGGCCCAGGTTCGAAAGGAGTGCTCCAGTTCGTGAAGCTGAACTGAATCAAGGCATGTGTCTCGATCCGGATTGTTCATAGTTTTTAAACCTCTTTATAGTTTATAACAATATTCTTGACATTCGATTGAAAATATTTCATTCTCACGATTAATAATGGATTCGTGACTTTGTGTCAAGGGGATTCAAATATTATTCAGGAGACTATCGATGGAAAAATCCAAAAAAGCCTTTCTTGAAAATTTTAAATTTAACCGTATCGAGCTGGCCGGTTCTTTTGGTGATTTAGGGACGCTTCTTCCCATTGTTCTGGGAATGATCATGATTAACAAATTGAGCCCTTCCGCCGTGTTCCTTTCATTTGGATTGCTGTATATCTTTACAGGGTTTTATTTCAAACTCCCTGTTCCGGTTCAACCCCTTAAAGCGGTCGGCGCCATTGCCATTGCATATCCGGTGCTGATTACAGAATCCGTGATCAGCGCCTCGGGCATTATTTTCGGAAGCCTGATGTTGTTGTTTTATTTTACAGGTCTTGTGGATAAACTGGCAAAGCTTTTTACTCAGCCGGTGGTTCGCGGTATTCAATTGGCTCTGGGCCTGGTATTTTTACGAAAAGGCATTGAATTGATCGTCAATAAAAATCTGTTTATGTCGGATACGTCGGCAAAATTCGCAGGTTCAAACCTTAATTTAACCATCGGAATCATTGTCTTTGTCATGGTGCTGATGCTGCTGGACAATAAAAAACTGCCGGCGGCCATCGCCGCAGTAGGAGCTGGCATCCTGGTGGGGGTGTTTTTCGGGGGGTTTAAAGGACAAAGTTTTTCATTGGGCCCCACCGATATTCATCTGATTCTCCCATCCGTCAAAGATTTCTGGATTGCCTTCAGCATGCTGATCCTGCCCCAGATCCCCTTAACCATCGGAAACTCCTGTGTGGGAACGGCGGACACATGCTCTACTCTTTTCCCGGGCAATCCCCTGCTCAAAAACACAAAAGCCGGTAATTTTGCTTTAACCATGGGTCTTGTCAATTTACCGGTGGGATTTTTAGGTGCTGTTCCCATGTGCCACGGCACTGGCGGGCTGGCAGCGCATTATCGCTTTGGGGCCAGGACCGGCGGCGCACCGCTCATGATCGGTGCCCTGTTTTTCTCGATGGCCTTGCTCTTCGGGGAACTCGGTTTTTCAATCCTTGCCATGATCCCCAATGCTGTTTTAGGAGTTTTGCTGATTTTTGCCGGGCTCGAACTCTGCCCCCTGATCCGGAGCCTGAAAACCAATGAAGAATATTTTGTAGCCCTTCTGATCAGCGGCATCTCCTTGGCTGTTCCCAATATGGGCTGGGCCTTTGGAATTGGAATTTTAGTCGATCTCGTCATCAGAAAAGCAAAAATAAAAATTTAGAAGGGGGGGGGGTATTCAGAAACTTTTATTTTCCAGGTCTGTGATCCGGTCTTTAAAATGGGATTCCAGTTGTTGATAATCTTCCATACCAGGAAAAACCCGTGCCAATTCTTTTACAATACCCAACCCTTCCGTGAAACAGGCTTGACCCTCTCCATAGTCTCCCTGCGACACAGCGGTATTGCCAACATTATCCAGCGATACTGACAGGTCCCTCAACGATTCCGGCGTCTCTCCCACACGCGTGAGGATCTTTCGGCTGATCTCAAGGCTCTCCTTAAAACACACACGCCCCTCTCCATAGTCTCCCTGCGACACCGCGGTCTTGCCAACATTGTTTAACGATACTGACAGGTCCCTCAACGATTCCGGCGTCTCTTTGTTTTTTTTCAGCAGCTTTCGGGCAATCTTTTCTATATTTAAAGCAACCTGCATGGCATCTTTATAACGGCCGGTTTTCATCCATGCCTGGCAAGCTCGCTCCCCGGCCAGAAGCATTCCTCGATCCAGGCGTTTCTTGCCTTTGATGCGCTCCCATTCTTTGATCATGGAACGATCATAATCCGATTGTGGAAAAAAGCCTTGATCTTTGGGAACTGCCTGCTCTTTCAAACCGGTTTCCGGCATCAGCCACGGCCCCGTTTCCAGGCTGAAGTCCCGGATGGCCCAAAGATCCGGGACCAATGCCTTGATATTGGCTTTCTCGCTTAAGGGCAGAACCAATATTAACGGGCTTTTCATGGATTTGCGCAAAGATTCCCGCTGTTCATTGAGTCTGACCAGGAATGAAAGCCTGGCCTTTGTCCAGTTTTCACCTGTCTGTGTACTCAAATCAATCCAGAACGGCTGAGATAAAACGGTCTTATACCCGGCCGGGTTAAGCAGTTCCGGCAATATATCGTTAATGAGTTGTTCCGGAGAATCAGGCACCGGCATTATCAGCCGCGTGACCCGGGCCCGGTGAATATCCGCCAGCCGGTCCCGGAAAATAGAGACCACGGCGGAATGCTCAGAAAAAAAAACGCCTAAGGCAAAATGATCGCACCATTCAAGATGCTGTTTAAATCTGAGCCAGGCCTGTTCCCCGCTTTGGCTGAGGCCTGGTTTTTTCTCTATTGGCACTGGTTTTCCCCTGGTCCGCTGTTGCCCTTTATTTCATCTATTAAAAGCGGGTGAATATCATACCAGGGTTCTCCGTTCAGATAATTCATGATCAGGTTTGAATCCAGGAAACGGGCAAGAGAAGGAAGGTTTTTTTCACTGGCAATGGATGCTTTTTTAGTCTCATGAATTCTTGCCAGCCATTTTGCATCTTCATCTGAAATGGGAAGCAGTTCATTGGTAAGCTGCTGAATTACCCGGCGGATTAAAACCTCATCCAAAACAGCATCCGGGCTCGACATTCTTGCTGTACGGAGGCTGATGGCTGACTCCCGGACCAGGCGGAAAAAATCCCTCAAATCTCCCCCTGACGCCTTGGCAAACCGGATCAGGGTCTCTTTGGGGATGAGTGATTCCCAAGCCGGGAACCGCTTTTCAATCACCTTTACCATCAATTGAGTCCCTTTGGGGTCGGGTTTATTATCTGAAGTCCTCACGTGAATATTGGGCCACTGGGTAATGGGATGACCTCCCAGGGTTCGGCCCAGATTATGAGCCAGGGCGCTCAAGTAGGGCGGAACCGTATAGACGATATGAAGCTTGGGAAAAAACAGATTGGCTGCCTGGCCGGAGAATAATTCCACTACACTGCCATAAACTTTTTCGGCCTCCTCACCCACACCCCGGATCTGCTCCATGGAATCCACCAGCAGGACCACTTTTTTGTCCTGATCATGGCTAAACTCCCTTATTTTTTCAACCAATTCATTGACAAACCCCCGGGCATCCTCCACCAATTTTGTCAAATGTCCCTCAAGATGGCTCTGAACCCGAAGTTTGAAATCCGGGTCTGTCTTCAGTTGAAACCCCAGTTTGGCAGAAGCCGGGCCTCCTTTAACACCCAGTTCGATCTTATCCAGGGCAACTTCTGTGGTTAAAAACGAATGAAGCCGTTCCCAATACGAACGAGTCAACGGGGCCAGATCGTCGATCTCTTTTTCAGCACACCCAGCCAAGGCTGCCATAAGAGACAAGATAAAATCGGACAAAGCCAAAGGCTTGGTCATCAGCACGAATTCCAGCATATCGACCAGAAAGACCCGGCAGCCGCTTTCTTCCAGCTTTTTTTTCAGCCGTTTTAATGCCGTGCTCTTGCCGTTCCCCCTGAAACCAGTCAACAGGTTCACGCTTTCCGATTCGGCCAGGTCGATCCGGTTCCAAAGGGAAAGTATGGGATCCTTTTCCGGCGTTGCCTCATGAATGGGCACATAGTACGGATCATCCGGAGCCAGCGGCAAAGCGCCTTTGCCGCTTAAGGATTGATACAATTTTTTTAAGGGGTCGTTTTTCGGCATATGTGGGTTCCTCATGTTTTATCTGCATTCTTGTCCGGGACTTCCATCCTAACCATCTTTAAATATTGAAAATAACTTATCTATTCAATTTTTTAAAGTCAAATAAGAAAAATTGATTGAACCAAAATAAATATGCGGGTAGTTATCTATGAAAGACTGCTCGGCATTTTTCTTCTGAAAACTATTTATCGATGGAACAACCGGTTGATGATCCCCTTTTTCCCGGATTCCGGGGCTGGAAGGCCCAGTTGCCTGCAAATCTCTTTTTCAATTTCTATATCCTCCACATCTTTTCCTTCGGTCACGATGGTGTCACCCACCATGACCGCCGGGGCAACGGGCAGGTCCAGCTCATAATACTCGTCTGTGCCGTATTCTGCCTTGGGTTTGGATGTGACCTCTATTTCGATATTATATGTTTTGCCCAGCCTGGGCATGATCTTTTGAAAATGGGTTCACGGCTTTCCATTGGGTTCATTTAAAAAAAATCTAACATTCAGCATGACTGCCTCCTTTCTTATTTTTCAATTATTCCTGATATTGCTGCGCCTTGATCATCCGTTCCAGGAAAGGTCCCGGCGGTTCAAATTCAACCAGTCGCAACGATTTTATTTCCCGGCCTTTTCTATCCAGAAAAACAAGGGTCGGGACACCCTTGATATCATATTCTTTGACAAGTCTTTCATGGGTCTTATCTCCCTTACGGGTCAGGTCCACCTTGATCAGCATAAATTCCTTTTTTGCCGTTTCAACCACCTTTGCATCATGAAAGGTGATATCCTCCAGCTCACGGCAAGGGCTGCACCAGTCTGCAGAAAAATCCATGATGACGGGCCTGTTCATATTTATTGCCTGCTCCAAAAGGTCATCCTGATAGGGATTAAACCCTGCCCCCGGTCCACGGGTAAAAAGATTTCCAACGAGTATGGTTGCAAGGACAAGGGCTGCCATGGCAATTATCATTTTGATCCGGTCAAAGGCCTTAAATTTTGCCTTTGTCCTGTCGATCCAGCCCAGATGAAGGCTGGCAGCGAGGGCCACACCTGCCATGGTCATTATTCCCCCGGTTTTTGAAAAAAGCGGCTGTAAAAAATAGGCTGCCATACCCATCAATATCCATCCCAGAAGCTTTCTCACCCAGAGCATCCATTCTCCGGACCGAGGGAGTTTACTGATGCTGCCTGAAAAAACAGCCAGAAAAAAGATCGGCAGACCCAGCCCCAGACTCAGGGTGAAAAATATGATAAAGCCGAGCCAGGGGCTCCCCATGCTGGCCACCCAGGTCAAAAGCCCCAGGACAAAGGGACCGATACAGGGCGCCGCCACAATTCCCATGGCAAGCCCCATGAAAAAAGAGCCCAGGTATCCGGCACGGGATTTGGTGACCGCCTGCATCAGGCCGTAGGGCACCCTTAATTCCCAGAATCCGAAGAGGCTGAAAGCAAGGGCAACCAGGAGGGAAGCAATAATCATAAGGACAACAGGGTGCTGGAGTAAAGCTCCCATTAATCCACCCGTCAAAGCGGCAAATACCCCTATCATTGAATTGGTGACTGCTATGCCGCCCACATAACAGAGACCGTGCCCCATGGCCCAACCCTTTGCGCTCCTGCCCCCGAAATAGGAGATGGTAATGGGGATAAGGGGATAAACACAGGGGGTAAGATTCAGGGCCATGCCCCCGACAAAAATCCCGAGAAGGGTCCAGATCATGGCCCATCCATGAAGAGGGCCAAAAGCTTTATCACCCGATGGTTCCGATACCTGACCTATCCGGCCCGGGCCGGATTCGCCAGCAGGGGTGCGATTGACTGGAAAGCCCTTTGCTTCCCATTCCGGAAAACCCAGAGGGTCACGATACACATTTCTATAACCAAGCTTTACAGCCACACGGGCTGCGGAGTCGCTGCGGACTCAGGTCAGGCCCGCTCAGTAAAACACAATGGAGCGATTTTTGTCCGGCCCCAGGAATTCTTTAAGGGCCGACTTTTTCTGCCTTCGGGAAAACCAGGTGGGTTCCATGGGGAAATTGACTGCATCTTTGATGTGACCGGTCCGAAATTCCCAATCCTGCCGGGTGTCCACAAGCAGAGGCGGTGCAGGATCACGGGTGTATTTTTCATGGAGTTCCTTTGTAGTGATCAACTGATACCCGCCGGCTTTGGACTCTGAAACCACATCCTCCCAGGTTGCCGTTTTCGGGGTAACGGCCCTATTGGTAAACCACAAGGCCCCGATGGTCAGACAGACCACAGTCACTGCCATGATATTTTTTGCTATGATTTTCATATCATTCCTTTAAAAAACTTTTAAAAAAACCTTTAAAAAAAATTAGTCTCCCGATGCCACGGGCAAGCCCATGGCGCGCCAGTCCTGAACCCCTTCCTCCAGACGCAGGGCGTGAAATCCGTTCTGGTTTAAGAATTCAACGGCCTGGATGGACAGGACACAATAGGGCCCCCGGCAATAGGCCACTATTTCCTGGTCCCTGGGCAGTTTTGCCAGCATCAGCCCAAGTTCCTCCAGGGGAACGGACACGGCACCCTCAATATGACCGGCCCTGAACTCTTCAGGGGGACGGACATCCAGGATCGTGACGGCGTCTTCCCGGATGCGCCTGAGAAGCGTATCCCGGTCCATGGGCTCCATGCCCTCTTTTCCTGCCAGAAAACGGTTTTTGATCTGCTCGATTTCAGCGATCCGTGTTTCGGCAATCCTTCGCATGGAAAGAAAAAATTCACAAACCATGGGGGCTGGCCGGTAAACCACATAGAGTCCTTTTTTCTCCTGTTCCACCAGCCGGGAATTTTTTAATACCTGGAGATGCTGGGAGGTACTGGCAACCGGCATGGCGGTCTCTTTGGCCAGGCCTTCGACAGTCCTTTCTCCCTGGCAGAGAATATCTAAAAGCTCCAGCCGCCGGGGGTTGGAAACTGCTTTGCCGATGCGTGAAAACTGCTCGTATATTTCATTTTTAAACTGCCTGTTTGGGTTCATGAGGCTCTCCTGATCTACTATTCAATGATGTTGTTGAATAGTAGAATAGGCTAGGCGAAAAAATTTGTCAATATTTTTGATCGGATTTTTAATGGGTTTTTGTCGGCTTTCCGGATTTTTTTTATTTTGATTTTATTTTGATTGACAAAAATAAGGCATCTGTTGATAAACTATAGTGTCTTGAAACCATCCGGTTAATCCAGATTTTAAATTCGGGGTTTAAATTCAGGGTTTAAAATTATCTTTATGAGGAAATGATGGCAAAAAATCTTTTTATTACGGCAACAGAACCAAGAAGCGGAAAATCCGCCATTGCTCTTGGAATAATGGAACTTTTGATCCGGAATGTGGGAAGGGTCGGGTTTTTCCGACCTTTAATCCATGGGGCCCCGGATGGAAAAAAAATCGACAACGATATCCATTTATTTTCTACCTATTTCAAACTCGACATCCCCGAAGAAAAAATGTTTGCCTATACGTTAAAGGAAGCCGGTAATCTCATCGGCCACGGCAGGCAGGATGAATTGCTGGAAGGCATTTTCAATGCCTATCGGGAAATTGAAAAAAACCATGATTTCATATTGTGTGAAGGCATCGAGCTTGAAGGCCCGACCGCTTCCTTTGAATTCGATCTCAATGCACAAATCACAAAAAACCTGGGATGTCCGGTTCTCCTGGTGGCAAATGCGCATCAGAAACCCGTCGATGACGTTATCCGATCCATCAATGTTTACCATAAATCCTTTATCAATGAAGGCTGTCAGGTCATTGCCACCGTGGTCAACAGAACCATGCCCCATGACAGACAAGAAATCATCTCCCGCCTTGAAAAGGAAAGCCCGGCCTCGGGGCAGCTCATCTATGCCATGCCGGATGATAAAAGCCTTGGGAATCCCACCATGGGAGAAATTGCACGAATTCTGGGCGCTGACATTCTTTATGGAAAAGATCAGCTCAACCGGCATGTGTACAGCTTTACCGTGGCAGCCATGCAATTGCGAAATTTTTTAAAAAGAATCGAACACGGCATGCTGGTCATCACCCCGGGAGACCGGTCCGATGTCATTGTTGCCTGCCTTTCAGCCGTATCCTCCATGTCCATGCCCAATATTGCCGGAATCCTTCTGACCGGGGGTCTGAAGCCGGAAGAATCCGTGTGCCGCTTGATCGAGGGGTTCTCCAGCATGGTGCCCATCCTTTCGGTGGCAGGAGACACCTTCCCCTCCGCTATTCTTGTGAGCAATGTACATGCCGGATTTTCCCCGGACAATGAACGCAAAATTACACGGGCTCTGGAAATCTTTGACAAGCATATCAATTCTGAAGAACTGGCCGGAAAAATCATCGAAACCCGGACAACGGTGGTAACCCCCAAGATGTTTGAATATGGACTGCTCCAGAAAGCAAAAGCGAATAAGCAGCGCATTGTTCTGCCCGAAGGTGAGGATGAAAGAATTTTATACGCTGCTGAAATCCTTTTACGAAGAGATGTGGTAGACCTTACCCTGCTGGGAAATGAAGAACAAATCCGTAAACAGATTGCCAGGCTGGGGCTGCGGATGGATTCGGCAGACATAATTGACATACAGAAATCAAATTATTTTGATGATTACGTTCAAACCTATTATGACTTGAGAAAAGAGAAAGGCATGACCATGGAAGCGGCAAAGGATTTCATGAGTGATGCCAATTTTTTCGGCACCATGATGGTCAAAAAAGGTCATGCCGACGGCATGGTTTCCGGAGCGGTTCATACAACCCAGGCCACCATCCGGCCCGCCTTTGAAATCATTAAGACCAAGCCCGGTTTTTCAGTTGTTTCCAGTGTATTTTTCATGTGTTTGAAAGACAGGGTCCTGGTGTATGGAGATTGCGCCATCAACCCAGACCCCGATGCCAACCAGCTTGCTGAAATTGCCGTTGCCTCGGCCCGGACCGCAAAAATTTTCGATATTGAGCCAAGGGTTGCCATGTTATCCTATTCCACAGGAGAGTCGGGAAAGGGCGAAGATGTGGAAAAAGTCCGAAAGGCCACTCAACTGGCCAGGGAAATGTCTCGTCAGAGGGGCCTTGATCTGAAGCTGGAAGGCCCCATACAATATGATGCAGCCATTGACCCCACTGTTGCCGGGATAAAAATGCCGGACAATGAAGTGGCGGGAAAAGCCACGGTTTTTATATTTCCCGACCTTAATACCGGCAACAATACCTATAAGGCAGTCCAGCGCTCTGCCGGAGCGGTTGCCATCGGCCCGGTCCTTCAGGGGCTGAAAAGGCCGGTCAATGACTTAAGCCGCGGCTGCCTGGTTTCAGATGTGGTCAATACCATTGCCATCACCGCCATCCAGGCCCAGGCGGAAAAGGATTCAATGTGAAGATACTGGTCATCAATACCGGCAGCTCCTCCATCAAATACCAGTTATTCAACATGGTTTCCGAAAAAGTCCTGGCAATGGGCATGGCCGAAAGAATCGGCGAAAATTCGGGAAAACTGACCCATAAGAGTATATTGAACGACGGAAGTCATCAAAAAAAGGTCCTGGAAGGGGTCGCTATGAATCACCGGGAAGGGCTGAAAAAAATCGTGGAATTGCTGATAGATCCGGAATATGGCGTTATCCGGGATAAGTCGGAAATTTCTGCTGTGGGTCATCGGGTGGTTCATGGCGGAGAAACCTTTCAGGTCCCGACAATCATTGATGAAGCAGTGATCCTGGAAATCAGGAAAAATACACCTCTGGCCCCTTTGCATAATCCCGCCAATCTGACAGGCATCACCGTTGCCCAATCCATTTTCCCGGATTCCCCCCAGGTGGCCGTCTTTGACACGGCTTTTCACCAGACCCTTCCAAGACACGCCTATATCTATGCCCTGCCCTATGATTTATATGAAAGCCACCGGGTCCGGCGATACGGGTTCCACGGGACTTCCCATGCCTATGTGGCTGAAAGGTCGGCAGAATTCCTTGGCCGGCCTTTGGCCGAGCTGAACCTGATCACCCTGCATCTGGGCAACGGTGCCAGCATGGCCGCCATTAAAAACGGCCAATGTGTGGATACCTCCATGGGACTGACCCCCCTTGAAGGGCTGGTCATGGGAACCCGAACCGGGGATATGGACCCGGCCATCCCGTTTTTTCTCTCAAACCATCTGAACATGTCCCTGGATGAGATTGATCATGTTCTGAATCAGGAAAGCGGGCTGAAAGGCCTTTGCGGGGCCAATGATATGCGGGTTGTCCTGGAAAGTGCGGAAAAAGGGGATGACCGGGCACAACTGGCCCTGGATGTGTATACCTATCGCATCAAAAAATATATCGGGGCCTATGCTGCGGTCCTCGGACGACTTGACGCCCTCATCTTCACCGGTGGTATCGGGGAGAATGCACCCGTCATCCGGGAGCGTTGCTGCAAGGACTTAACATGCCTGAATATTGAAATTGATACAGGCAAAAACAACTCGCCAGGTGATCAGATAAGGGAAATCAGTCCTCCGGAATCGAAAGTCAAGATTCTGGTTGTTCCTACCAATGAAGAACTGAAAATTGCCCGGGAAACGAAAAAGGTTATAAAAGGCTGATGGAAAGTATTCCGGCCAGAGCCTGCGGCGAACTGAGTTCACCGCAGGCCTGATTTAAAAAAACCGGGGTTCTAAGCCGGTTAGATCCAGATAATCTGGAGCAGGATGTGGCATGTGAGCACAGCGGCCACAGAAAAAGGCACACTGATTTTCATGTATTCAATCAAATTAACTTTGTATCCGTGCTTTTCCAGAACGCCACAGGCAAAGACGTTGGCTGTCGCACCAACCGGAGTGATATTGCCGCCGATGCCCGTGCCGATGATCATGCCGTAGAGGAAAGGCCATGCAGCGATTCCGATGGATGCGGCAAGGCTCTTGCAGACCGGGATCATCAGGATGGTATAGGGCACATTGTCCATGACGGCGGAGAAGGCCACGGATATCCAGGTTAAAAAGGCCAGAAGACCGGTGGGGTTGTCGACCCCCTTACCCACCATAAATTTTCCTAAATCGTCCAGAAGACCGGAATTGCTCAGGGTATGAATGACCATGAAAATACCGATAATGAAGAAAAGGGAATTCCAGTCAAACTCGGTGATCATTTCTTTTAAATAGGAACGCCCCATATAACAGGCGACCAGACCTGAACCGAATCCTGCAAAACCCGGACGAAGACCGAATTCAGGGCCGATGATCAAGGTGGCCACACCCAGAAAAAAAAGGACGGAGGCGCCTTTGGTGGCCGGAATATCTTCGTGAGTCACATCTACGACTTTGTTCATCCATCGGAATTGAAAAAGAAGGGTTGTCATGGCGACCAGAACCCCGGCCAGGGTGATGGTGCCAAGACCGATTCTACCCAGGAACCAGTAAAAATCCATGGGTTTCATGCCGGTTTCCATGGCCAGAATAATAGATGGCGGATCAGCAACCATTGTGAGAGTGGTAACGACATTGGAGCTGACGGCAATGGCGACAAGATAATGAAACAGAGAAGATTCCATGCGTTTGCTGACGGCTATGGCCACGGGAGCCATCATGAGAACCACACCCACGTTTTCCATGAGGGCGGAAAGAAAAGCTGTTACGGCGCACAAGGAGAATATGGCCCAGCGTTCCACTTTTACATGACATAAAATACGGTTGGCGATCAGTTCAGGCATGCGGCTTTTCATAAAGGCATAGGAAACCATCATGAATCCCCAGTAAATCCCCAGTACATCCCAGTTGATGGCATTGAAAAAGGCATCTGCCGGTTTAAGGAGTCCTAAAAGCATTAAGAGTGCTGAAGCTCCCAGAGAAGCGTAGGCAATATTGATTTTGCGGCTCAGGGCCAGGGCATAGCACACTATCGCAATGACCAGTACCAGTATCTTGTCCATTCCGTCCATTCTTTTCTCCTATCTGTTAATGGTTATATGGGTTCCTACCCAAAGAAACTCGCCGAACATTAAATAAGGAGTCGGGTTTTGTCAAGAAAAGTATTTTCTTTCATACCAGGTGCCCCTTCCGACACCCTTCTGAATGATATAGCCTGAGTCTGCAAGTTTTTTCACTGGATATTTGCTATAAGAATCATATTTTCCAACCAATTTACGCCAATACCCGTTCCGGTCTGATCACCTTGCACTCCCTAGTGCCTGAACGATTTTTTAAAGTTCAGAAAGGCAATCAAACCTCCACTGGAAATTCTCCGAAGCCCAAACAAAGAATAAATTCCACCAATTGATAGTGTTTGTTTATCATTCTGACATGGATTGGGTTTTCAGGTGATCTTGCAAAAAGCAATTAGCCCTACAACGTTATTTAAACTCCATTGACAATAAATAAAGCCTTTTCCTCCGATGAGAAAGGTAGGCTTGGTGGTTTCTGTTTTGCACCCACATAATTTGACCAAGCAATGTATTCAAAGTCTCCTTTTTCATCGGAAGGATCAATCTGATTAGCACCCTAAGCTGCGATACCGTAATGGATGGTGCTTTTTTTTCCCAGCCTGATTTTCAGGTGCCAGAGGAAAAAATGTGCCATCATGCACGTTAGTATATGGTGGTGCCAACCCATAAATTTTCTTACCTCATAATGATCCATTCCCAGCTCTGTTTTGGTTTCTTCGAAGCACTGTTCAATGGCCCAGCGCATCCCGCTCAGCCAAACCAAATCCTTCAATTTTGTGCTGGGAGATGCATTGCTGATAAAATAACTGTAGGAACCCTTGCCATCATTTATGGTACGACGGATCAACAATGTCACTTCCCGTTGAGGCAGCCCTGATTTAGACAGCGTAATCCTGCGTTTAGAAAATTCATAAACAATGGGTCCTTTGGTTCCCTCTGATACCTCCCGGCGGTACCAGAAAAACTTATTTGTACTTTTTGCCAGCGTTTCAACCGTTATCGGTTTTTGCTGAATATCTGAGAGGGCAGTTCTGGTTTTCATCTCTCCACCCCATTGATATTCTTTCAAGGTAGTCATGGGGCGTTTTGGCCAGCACAAAGTATCTTGTGAAATTGAAACCATATAGGTCATATCAGGTAGCAACTCAACAGCTTTGATAAATTCCGGGCTTTCGCCATAAATGGAATCCGCCAGAACGTATTTGAAAGGCAGGATCTTTTCATCGACAAGGGCGTGAAGCATTTCAACAGCTAATTGGGGTTTGGTTTTAAAAATGATATTCTCCGGCAGGTTACATTTTTTACGACGAACTTCATAATCTTCAGAAAACCATAGCTTTGGAATAAAAAGCCTTTTATCCACAAGAGAATACCCGGTCTCAGAGGCATAGGCAGCAAAAACCCCTACCTGGCAATTCTCAACCTTGCCTATGGTGCCGCAATATTGACGACCTACGCCGATAGATTCATCCCCTTTTTTAACAAAGCCACTCTCATCAAATATAAGAGTGCCGTTTGAGCTGCCAAGATCATTGTTTACTAAACTACGATATTTGACACCTATGTTGGCATCATCCCATGGTGTATCGCTGACAAAGCGTTGCATTGCTCTGACATTACCATCTTGAACTGCCAAGGCTATAGGTTCGATGGATTTTCGCTCCAGGTCGCTGAATTGACCAGCCATGTATTTATAAAAATGATCTCTGGATTCGCTACGCTGAAAGCAATCGCTGAATTGTTCATGAAACCCTTTAAGCTCGCTGGTAAAATCTTTAATGTCAGATTTTTTCAGGTCGAACTTTGGAATTGAATAAAGAAACTCGCTCTGTCGCTGTAAAGGTAACATCGCCTGCCTCCGATTAAAGTTTTTTTCTA
>JANNUH010000144.1:0-14512 GCA_031395015.1 Desulfobacterales bacterium
GGTGGGCAAATATAACAAGTTTTTCTTTTAAAATCAAGCTATTATATTAAAGATTGGCTGGAAGAATTTATTTTCAAGTCTGATGTCTGATGGATTTTTGGGCGCACACTCAGGGTTTTCCCTTAGGAAATAATTTTCACATTTGTTTCTTTTGTGAAAAAAAATATCTTAATAGTGTGAACAAAAACTCCTAACCTGGAAAAACCAGCGCCAAAAAGGTTTTAGCAAGTCTTTGATTCGGAAGCATCCAGTATTTCCCGGATCGATACGGCGAGATCTGCGTTGGACAAAGGTTTTATGAGATATCTGCGTATTCCGATTTCAAGGGCCTGGGCTTCTGAAACCGCTTCGCTGTACCCAGTGCACAGGATAATTGGAAAATTTTTACGGATGCTTATTATTTTTTTTGCCAGCTCTCCCCCGGTCATCTGGGGCATGGTCATATCCGTTACAATGAGATCAAATTGATCCGGATCATTTTGAAAGGCGTTAAACGCTCCGGCCCCGTTTTCAAATATACTGACCTTATAGCCGATGATGGTTAAAAACTCCTGAAGGATGGTGCGGATATCTTCTTCATCATCCACCACCATGAGCCTTTCCGATCCGCCCTTATATGTTTTCTCATTTTTTATGTCCGCCTGAAGGTTTGTATTCCGGTCCACCAAAACCGGCAGATAGATATAAAAACCAGTGCCTTTTCCAACACTGCTGTGCACCTTGATATGACCGCCATGCTCTTCAACAATGGCATGGACCAGAGCCAGTCCAAACCCTGTGCCCTTGCCGATGTCCTTTGTTGTAAAATAGGGATCAAAGGCCTTTTTCAAAATTTCATCATCCATCCCGTGGCCTGTATCCGTCACTTCAAGTTCAAGATAGATACCTTCTTTTATCTCCTGATCAAACACATCCCTTCCCCCGGAAATCGGTTTCTCATTTAACCGGACCGTCAGCATCCCGCCCATTTCACCCATGGCATGATAGGCATTTGTACAGAGGTTCATGATCACCTGATGCATCTGGGTCGGATCAGCAAGAATTTTTGATTTTGATGCAATGGTTTCAGTGATGTCAATGGTGGAGGGAAAGGACGATCTTAATAATTTCAAGGCTTCTTTGAGGACAAGATATAGACTCAGCGGCTTTTTTTCAAACTCTGCCCGACGGCTGAAGGTCAGAATCTGCTGGATCAGTTCAGCCGCTCTCTGGGCACCTTTGATAATCTGTGACAGGTGTGACCTGATCTTTACAGGACTGCCGAGGTTCATCTCTGCCAACTGTGCATACCCGAGGATACCGGACAGGATATTATTGAAATCATGGGCGATGCCGCCGGCAAGGGTTCCGATGGCTTCCATTTTCTGGGCTTTTTCCAGTTGAACAGCCATATTTTTACGTTCATGGGCAGCCAGTTTGTATTCTGTAATATCCCGGCTCTCCGTCATGATAAAGGCCACTTCACCGGAATCGTTAAGAATGGATTTTATGGAGATGTCAATATTTCTGATCTCATTGTGTTTTGAAATGCTGGTGGTTTCATATCGCACAAAATCCTTTTTCAAGGCTATTTTAATGGCTTCTTTCAACTGTTCTTGAACCATGGGATCATGCCGCCACCAGGGAGCCTGCCAGAAAGGCTTATATCTGACTTCTTCGGCAGTGCATCCGGAAAATTCAAGAACGCTCTGATTGATTTCCTCAAGGATGCCTGAGGGAGATAAAATTCCTGTGTATTGAAAGGATTGATTGAAAAGGCTTCGAAGCTTTAAATCATTCTCAACAAGGGCCGCCTGGACCTGGATATTTTTTTTGATCTCAACCTTGATCCGCTCCTGGTTTTGTTCCAGTTGTTCCATAAAAGAATTAAAATGCCGGGCAAGCTGGCCAAACTCATCGGATTTACCCTCATCCATGCGAATGGACAAATCTCCCTTAGCCCCGGATTCAAGTTTTTTGATTAAGGCAACCAGAGGTTTTGTTACAGATGTGCTGATGAAATAGGTGATCCCGACCGAGGATAAAACAATAGCGATCAAAACAAAGATCAATATGTTTCTAAAGGTATTTAAAGGAGCAAAAACGTCTTCCGAATCACTGGAAGAAGCAACAATCCATTTATATTCCGGAAGATGTTTGAATATGACAATTTTTTCACGGGCCCTTGGCTCACCCTGCTTTGTCGGAAAATAGGTTATTTTTCCATTTTTCTCCTGAAGTATCTGCTGGATAACTTCCTCCGGGTCCCTGGATTGCTCAAAAAAGGTGGCCCCCTGAATACCCGGATGAACCAGCATGGTTCCGTCTTCGGCAAGGACATAGACATATCCGGTATTCCCTTTTTTATGGGAAAGAATATTCTGTCTGAAGTCATTCATATCCACAAGATGATAAAATTCTTCACGGTAGGAGGATACCGAAATGATCCAGTCAAGGGGCTCAAAATAAACCATATAGAGTGCCTTTGGTCTTTCTTTTTCCTCCCCCGGGTTTTTCCATTCATATTCCAGGTATCCGTTCCGGATTTCCAGTTGCTGCCGGACAAATTCAAAACCGGAAACGTTTGTATTTTTCACCTTGTCATTGGGATGCACTTCAATCGTGCCCTTGCTGTTCAGACAGTAGATATAACCGCTGATACCAATGGGCTGGCTCAGGAATATCTCTTCAATCCTCTCGATGGCTTCGGATCTGCTCAGGCTTCCGGACGTATAACGGTCATAATAGTATGTTGCAATATCCCTGTTCTTTTCGGCAATGGCATGCAGACGGGCCTTAATGGACACTGAGGCCGAGGTTTGAATCAGGTTAGTCAGTGCATCTGTTGTGTCCTGTAGTTCTTTTTCAATACTGCCCTGAAGCTTATTTTTGACCTGATAATAAAAAAAAGAGCTTCCCAAAAGAATTAAAGGAATAAAGACAAAAAGAAAAGTGATTAAAAGTCTGTTTCGAAATTTTAATTTTTCAAATTGCATACCATCCTTTTTTTATTACAAAACAGACTTTATCTATTGGGCGGTATTAAAACAAGACTGTAAGAGGTGATCATCTTTACAGGCTCATAGGACATTTTGGCCTGCCGAAGACCCTGGATACCTAAATCCTGCTCCCGGTTGACATATTGACAGACGTTCTGAAGGTATTTTGCCGTTTCATGGTTGATGACCTGGGCTGCACCCTTGAAATCGGCATCGAATTTTTCAAACTGGATATCATAGGTGGATGCATTCAGACGGCTGAAAACGGAAAATGCGACAAGTCTTCCCCCCACAGTAACGGCAAGCCCTTCAAGGCCCAGCTCTTCAAAATATCTAAAGGATGTTTCAATGGCCGAAAATTCCTGAACCAGATCATTGGATGTTTGTTTATGGCTGTTCAGATGTTCTTTTGAAAATAAAAGGGCAGTGTTTTTTAATTCGCCTTTGATTGCATGAACCTGGTAATCAGGATAGGATCGTATGAACTGGGATATCAGGTTCTTTTTTTTATGCAGCTTTTCTCCTGTAAGATCGCAAAGGCTTTTCACTTCATAGAGATATTCTGCATAATCCCTTTCTTCCTTAACCACGAAATAGTTATCAATGTCGGGATATTTTTTAAGATAGTCTGAAGTGATCAGGCCAAAACACGGCTCAATCCCAATGTTTTGGAGTTGAAGAGACAATACGACCAGATCTTCAGGAAAAAAATCATTGCCCAGCGGCATGAATGAACATCGGCTGATTCCGTCATAGATCAGAAGTCTTCCCTGGTAGAGGGTAAAACAAAGATCATAAACCTTTTGCCAGGCAAAGAGGTTTGAAAAATTATATTCGCAGGACTCGGGGTTGAACCTTTTAACATAGGCATGAATAAGTTCTTTGTCTTTTAATTCAAACCGGTTGAATTTGGGGAATTGTGTTTTTTGATGGGTGTGTGAAACCGTTTCAGGCATATACATTCTATGATTCCTTGTATCTGAGGGGAATATGGTCTTTCAGCTCATCAAACCCGAGTTCCTTATAAAAAGATGATGTTCCGGGTTCTGCAACAAGCCCGATCCAATCGACTCCTTTTTTTTTAAGCTCTTTGATCAGGGCCTGGATGATTTTTTTACCTGTTCCTTTCCCTCTGTATGTTTTTAAAACTGTAACGTCCTGAATGTAAGCATCACTTACAAGATCGGAAAGGGCCCGGCCCATCCCGATCATTTTTTTTTTATAAAACGCTCCTATAAAAATGGCTGAAGTTTTAACAATATAGTTTAAAAATTCAGGGTTCAGGTCATAGGAAGGCTCCCACCATCCAGCATCTTTGTAAAGAGCTTTCAAATCTTCCACAAAAGCTGATTTAATGGGCTTGATGGTCAACTGGCATAAAAATTCATCCGGCATAGGGGATCACTCTTTTTTATCTATAAGTTCTCAAGCATCTTTTTTGCAAAATGGGGTAAAATAAAAGACGCTTCATGAATATCAGGGCTGTAATATTTCAACTGCTCCTGAATCTGATCCGGAATTTTCCTTGCCGGCTGTTTCAGATCGGGTCCAAGTGACCCAAGGCATATACCGATATTGCCGCCCGGATATGTGGGAATCATGATACAGGAATACCCCTGCTTAAGAAAGAGTTCTTTTGTGATCTTTGCAAGATGAACGACACATTCCCTGTGAAGAAAGATGGATTCACCCTGGGTTGCAACAATTCCACCTGGTTTTAATGCTGCTTTCAGCCCCTCGTAAAACGGTTTTTTGAAGAGGATATCCCCAGGGCCCATGGGGTCTGAAGAATCAACAATAATAACATCGTATTTATTCTTTTTTTCAAGGACAAAGGCATGGCCGTCACCAATATGGATATTAATTCTCGGATCATCAAACCCGCAGGCGAGACTTGGCAGAAATTGCCTTGAAACCCGGATCACTTCTTCATCAATCTCACAAAAATCAATATCTTTTATACAGTCATGACGACCCACCTCTCTTAAAATGCCTCCATCCCCGCCTCCGATGACCAGAACATGTTCCGGATGGGGGTGGGCAAATAAGGGGACATGGGCCAGCATTTCCTGGTAGGCGAATTCATCAAATTCGGTCAATTGGATGATCCCGTCCAATGCAAGCATTT
The DNA here is from genome assembly GCA_031395015.1 of Desulfobacterales bacterium. GTDB lineage: Bacteria > Desulfobacterota > Desulfobacteria > Desulfobacterales > Desulfobacteraceae > Desulfobacula. Next base: position 5,107 of record JANNUH010000144.1, read on the forward strand.
TCCCATGATGACGGGTCTGATAGACGTCGATCCTTTGATACCGGCTTTTTTTGCTGTAGAGAATTTTTTCAATCTGAAGGCAAAATCCCATCCCCGGCCACAGGGGACAGGTTTCAAAAAACCAGCCGTCTTTTATCTGATGATGGTTTTCCATCGCATCCTCCGCCATAATCCAAAAGCCCGGCCATTGAAATTACCTTCAATTGCCGGGCTTTGATGTACTGTTGATATTATTGTCTTAAAGCAATCTGCATTTTGTAATGGCCCCCCTTGAAAAAGGACATGGCAAACTCTGCAACCTGACGGGGATCGTAAAATTTACAACTGAACACATCCAGATATACAGTATTGGAGGCGTTTGCAAAATGACCGGATATCAAAGAGGTCTCAATAAGCTGGGTCATGCTGAACCCCTCAACCTTTTCATCCTCCCCGAAATGAACGACCTTACAGTCTCCGTATCGTTTCATATCAATCAGGTCGCTGAGTTCATGGACAAAACCTTCAATCTGTTTTGCATCCCGGATGATCCCAGGGTCAGCTTCATAAATATCAAAAGAGGCCATAACCCCCCAGGGATTTTTCCGTTCATATTCTTTTTTCCAGGAGATCGGATAAATCTTTGATTTTCTGATGACCTCCCCGATTTTCTGTTGTTCAAAGGGTTTGGAAATTATCCCCCTGTTCTGATCCGAAGAAATAACCACATTCTCGGATTTAAAGGATTCTTTCATTGAATTCACTGCAATTTCCAGGTCGATACTATCTCCGCAGGTAAATATGTCCACGGCCGCATAATCATGTTCCGGCCATGCATGAATGGTGAAATGGGATTCTGCGATCACCACCACGCCACTGACTCCCTGGGGCTCAAATTTATGAAAAGAAGAGCTGATGATCGTGGCCCCGCTGTCCTTTGCTGCCTTTAACAAGGCGTTCTCGACACGGACCTCATCTAAAAAGGCCGTGGCTCCACATTCATAATACTCAATGGTCATCTGTCTTCCCAGGGCAAAGCATTCATCACCCTGAGTGTCACCCACAAATTTAATATTTTTATCAAGCATTAACGCTGTCTCCAATAATGAATAAAAATATCTGTTATTATTATCCCGAACCTATGCGGGATGCCCAAAACCAAAACCGCCCCTCATGAGCATGCCGGTATGGGCATGCAAAAGGGCAATAAACCGTTCAAAACCTTTAAATCAATAGTTTTCCATGATTGACTTAAATCTTTCAAACTCAGTATTTGCTGGCAGATTCCTTTTCTCTAAAATGTTTATCATACTCGGGGCATTAAACCGTATATAGGGATTTGCCCGTAACTCATCATCCAAAGTGGATACAATCAACAAGGGATCGTATTTTCTCATATATTCCCGAATATCCGGGTTATCTTTTTCAATGGTTTTTGCGATTTCCATGGATTCAACCACATAATCGTGACCGCCATATATTTTTGTATGGCCGGGAAAAGAGATCAACCGTTTCAGGGAAGAAAAAAAAGCATTCAGATCCCCGGTAAAACAATTCCCAATGGTCCCGTTAAACAGGGTATCGCCCGTGACCATAAATTCATCGGTTCTGAAGGTCACGGAGTCCTCTGTGTGTCCGGGTGTATGAATGATTTCCAGATCTTCCTGATCAAGTTTCAAGGTCTGATCCGAGTGTATCTGTCTGCAGTCAATAAACCGAGCCTCTGTTCTTTTGAGCAGTGCTGTATTACCGGAAGTATGATCATGATGGGAGTGGGTGTTGGAGACATATTTAATGCGGATGTGATTCTTTTCTGCAAAAAAAAGGATGTCCTCTACCCCCCCAGCATCAATTGCAATTCCCTCGCTTGCGGAATAAACAAGATACCCCAGATTATCTTTTGAGTATTTAACTTGCCGAATAAACATGAAAATCTCAATCTTAAATGCATAAAACCATCATTTTTGGGTTATTATCTACCCATTCTTTATGGGTACTACCAATAATCAAACTCATTCTTTTACAGGATTTTTCATAATTTTAAAAGACTTATTCTTAAATCGGGATTGATTTTTTTTATCATATTGAAATTCAATAAAATATTCAATACATAAGAAATAAACAGCCTCTATTTTTTTATCCATTGTGTTTGCCTTCCCTTTTATTTGTATGGTATAGAAAAACCAACACTGCGATCAATGAGGCTCAGCAGCACCTTTGATTCAGGAAAGGACAACCGATATTCACAAGGATATTTCATGAGCAATTATGACCCCGATTACTCGGAAAAGGACACAAAGAAACGGCACAAATCTCCAAAATTTCGTGACTATTACGATGAAGAATTTGATGAAGAAGATGAAAAGGAACTTTATAAAAGACGAAACAAATTAGGAAAGCAGCCCAAAAGAAAAAAGGATTCCGATAATGAATGGCCGGAATAACAGCCTGAGACTCACCCCCTCCGGGTATCATCAGCCACAATATCGCGGATCTTCTATGAAATCCTCCCAAAATGGTATCCCCAGATAAATCACACCATAAAATATTAGTAACCGGTACAACTCCTGATTATATCCAGTGGATAAGACTTTCCTGTCCGGACAGGGCCCTCTTTATAACACACCCGGACATCCGGCAAAATGCCGCTGAAGAACCTCCAGAGGACAGTGAAGAAATCCTTGTTCCGCTATCCGAAAAGGATCTGGTTCTCAATACCCTGCTCAAACACCTCAAAAAATGGGACCTGACCCTTGACGGCATTTTCTGCTTTGACTGCGAGGCCATGGAGCTTGCCTCCTTCATCGCCGGGCAATTAAACCTTGATTATCCATCCCTTGAAGCCATACAAAACGCCAGGGACAAGCATATATCCAAGCTGCTCTGGCAAAATCATCGGGTCGACTGCCCGCGGATATCTCCGGTAAACTCGGCTTTTGAGGCTGTTGAATTTTTCAATACCACCGCCTTTGGATGCGTATTAAAACCCTTTACCGGCAGCGGCAGTGAACTGGTATTCCGATGCAAAAGCAAACCCGACTGCCTTTCAGCATTTGACACCATAAAAAAAGGCCTTGAACAGAGAAATGAAAATCCTCTGTTTAAGCGGACATCTTCCCATGAACATCTCATGCTGGCCGAAGAATATATCGAGGGTCCTGAGTTCAGCGCTGATTTTATAGTTGAAAATGATTCCATCCATGTCATCCGGCTGGCCAGAAAGATAAAATCCCCCTTAAAGCCTTTTGGAACGATTCAAGGATACATTCTCCCCTGTGATCTGCCCCATTCCATGACTGAAAACCATCTTAACGAAACCCTGCTCAAAGGCGCAACGGCCCTTGGAATAAAAAGAGGCCTCTGCATGGTGGATTTTATCATTTCCAATGAAAAAGTGATGCTCATTGAAATGACCCCGAGACCCGGAGGCGATTGCCTGCCGCATATGATGAAGGAATGCGCCGATCTCGACATGTTGAAAATCAGTCTTGATTTTGCCGGAAAAATTCCCCTGACCCTGCCTGACCTCCGGACTTTTCCTCCTTGTGTGGCCATACGGATTCATGCAGAAGAAAAAGGAATTCTGAGAAAAATTGACTGCCGACATCTTATGGAAGACGCCCAGGTCAAAGCCATCCACCTGACTAAAAAACCAGGCCACAAAATCAAACTGCCTCCGGAAGATTATGATTCATGGCTCCTCGGACATGTGATCATCACCCCGTCAGCCGATGAATCCCCTGAATCGCAGGCCGTTTCAATATTGAAAAAGATTGAGATTTCAATAGACAAACAAGGAGGGTCTCTCTGATGTCTGAAGGACAGCCTTCCTTTACCCCCCTTCTTGAAAGGGATATGCTTGAAAAATTTATCCGCCCCTATTTCAAACAGAAAGAGAAATTTCTGGCCCTGGCTCAAAAACACGGATCTCCCTTATGGGTTCTTGACACCTCGGTTTTGAAAGATAAGGCCCAAAGGTTTTCACAGGCCTTCAGCCCCTATTTTGATCAAACTTTTTATTATTATGCCATGAAAAGCAATAATCATCCTGAGGTGGCCGCAACCCTTCTTGAATCCGGAATCGGTCTGGATGTTTCCAGCGGCATTGAATTAAAAACCGCTTTAAACCTGAATGCAGCAGATATCATCTTCAGCGGACCGGGGAAAACAGATGAGGAACTGAATCTTTTCATTCAGAACAGGGGCAGGGTCACCCTTCTCCTGGACAGCTTTGGCGAACTGGACCGTCTGAATGCCCTGTTGTCAGCGTCTGATATCAGTTCCCCCGTCAGGGTGGGTATCCGCCTGACAACAAATCCAAACGGGCTATGGAGAAAATTCGGCATTGTCCCGGAAAAATTGCCTGAATTCTGGAAAAAGGTGAGCGCCCTGCCCCATATCCGCTTTATGGGCCTTCAATTCCATTCAAGCTGGAATCTTACGCCGGACCGGCAGGTGGAATTTATTGCCCTGCTTGGCCGAACCCTTGCTCAAATGCCCCAGGATTTCAACAGCAGCATTAAATTCATCGACATCGGCGGCGGATACTGGCCGGAAGAAGGAGAATGGCTTCATTTTCCGGAAACCCCTGAAGGGCTTTCAGGGCCAGACAGGTCAGGCAGACCCGGTGACACGGTGAGACCCCATTACCATATACCCGGCACACCCATAGAAATGTTTGCTAAAATTCTTTTTAATGCCATTGACACCCATCTTTTCCCCTTTGTAAACTGTCGGATATGTTTTGAACCCGGACGATGGATCTGCCACAGCGCCATGCATCTTCTTCTCTCGGTCATCGATAAGAAAAGCCATGACCTTGTGATCACCGATGCCGGGACCAATGCCATTGGCTGGGAACGCTTTGAAACCGATTATTTTCCCGTATTGAATTTAAGCAGAAGCGGGCCTTCGGAAAAGCCCTGCCATATTCTCGGATCTTTATGCACACCCCATGATGTCTTTGGATATGCATATTTTGGTGAGGATATCAAGGTGGGAGACTGCCTGATGATTCCCTGCCAGGGAGCCTATGCCTACAGTCTTGGTCAGAATTTCATTAAAGGGCTGCCCGGATTTGTCAAAATCTGAATCCGGTATTTTCAGAAGTCTTCAGGTTCCTCTTCATCCTCTTCTTCATCCATGTCAAGATCAAAATCCTTTGAATCATCAAAGTCTTCATCAAATATTTCAGGGACATCCTCATCGACAAAATCATCATCCACAAAGGACAATGTTTCATTTTCTTCCACAATCGTAGTGATGGCATCCCTTAAATTTCTCTCAAAGCTATCGGTATAATCCCCATCTGAATCCGGGACAAACTCAAAGATCTCTTCATATTCATCAATCAGATCATAAAAATCGGAGACAAGGCTTGGGTCCTCCAGCTCACCACCATAGGATTCAATAATATCGTTATAAAGATCATAAAGTTCAAATTCATCAACCGCAGCCTGTATTGTTAGTCTCTTTGCCATCAGATAGTTCCTTAGTCCCTGATTAATAAAAAAATTTTCTTGAGAATAAAGTCAGAAGTTTTTTTTGTCAATATTACAAAATCCAAAATGAATTTTTTATCAGGAAAGGTCTTTTAAAACCATATTATTTCGATGAATGATTTCATCATAATATTTGCTGCCGAGACATGCTTCGATCTGGGAAGTTTTCAGCCCTTTGATCAGTTCAACATCTGAAGACCGGTAATTGGCAAGGCCGATCCCGATGATTTCATTTTTGACCGTTTTAAAGGCAACCGGCGCCCCTTGTTCAAACTCTCCTTCGACCTTTACAACACCTATGGGCAAAAGGCTTTTCCCGTTTTCCCGGACGGCGCGGACGGCGCCGTCATCAATCACAAGGCTCCCTTTGGGGGCAAGAGTATGAGCAATCCAGCATTTCCGACTGGCCAGTTTTTTATTTTTCGGCACAAAATAGGTGCCCTGGCATTCCCCTTGAAAAAGCCTTAACAGAACATTTTTTGTATTTCCCTTGGCCACGATCATGGGAATACCGGCCGAAGTCACCTTTTTTGCAGCCTTTATTTTGCTCAGCATCCCGCCGGTACCAAGGGTCCCTGGAATATGGCCGGCATATGCTTCAATCTCTTTATTAAATGAACTGACTTTGGAAATGAGCTTTGCATCGGCAGCCTGTCTTGGGTCTTTATCATACAGGCCTTCGATATCGGTGAGGATGAAAAGAAAATCCGCATCCATTAAAAGCGCAATCATGGCAGATAGATTATCATTGTCCCCGAGTTTTATTTCTTCCACCATGACGGTATCATTTTCATTGATAATGGGAAGCACTTTCCATTCAATCAGGGTATTCAGGGTATTTCTTGCATTCAGATAGCGTTTCCGGTTATTCAGGTCTTCCGCAGTCAGAAGGATCTGGGCAACCTTTTTATCCCTTTTGGCAAAACTGTTTTCATAGGCCATCATCAATCCGCCTTGACCAATGGCCGCGATGGCCTGACGTTTAGGCATTTCACTGGGACGGGCCGTCATTCCCATTTTCCGGAGTCCTGCTGCCTGGGCACCGGAGGATACCACGATGACTTCGATCCCCCTTTCCATGAGGGTGCTGATCTGATCGCAGATAGCGTCAATCACATCCAGATCCAGGCCGTTTTTTGCCGTAATCACATTGCTGCCTATCTTGACGACAACTCTTTTGGCATGATTCAAAAATTGTTCCGGCATATCCTATTCCTGGGCAAAATCCATTTTCAGGGGTTTATGGGTAAAGGGCCTGGCATTTTCACCGGTATAGTCCTGAACCCTGTGACCGTCCCCCAGAAGACGCCACTGGTATATCATAAGACCCTCAAGGCCCACAGGACCTCTGGCATGAATTTTATTGGTGCTGATTCCGACTTCGGCACCCAGGCCGAACCTGAATCCGTCACTGAACCTTGTGCTGCAATTCCAGAAGGCATCGGCCGTATCCGTATGATCCATGAAAAAGAAAGCCCTTTTTTTATCACGGGTCACAATCCCGTCGGTGTGACCTGATCCGTAGCGGTTGATATGGGCGATGGCATCGCTCATGGAAGGCAGGACCCGGATGGAAACCTTCAAATCCAGATATTCGGTTTTCCAGTCTGCTTCCGTTGCTTTTTCAACATCAATAATCCCGCAGGTTTTTTCACACCCGAAAATTTCCACTCCTTTTTCTTCCAAGGCTTTTTTCAGGACCGGAAGGATTTCTTTTGCAATCGCCTCATGAACCAGAAGGGTTTCAACGGCATTGCAGACCGCAACATACTGGCATTTGCTGTCAACGGAAAGATTGACGGCCATGCTCAAATCAGCAAACCGGTCAATATAAAGGTGACAGATCCCGTCGGCATGTCCCAGTACCGGGATATGGGTATTGTCCATGATATGGCGGACAAATTCATTGCTGCCCCTGGGGATGATGAGATCCACTGTTTTTTCAAGTTTCAGCATCTGGTCCACATGACTCCGTGTTTCCAGCAGGCCCAGCCACCCATCCGGCAGTCCTGACTCCACTCCGGCTTTCAAAATCAGGGAAAAAAGCATCTGATTGGTGAAAAAAGCCTCTTTTCCCCCTTTCAGCAGTGCGGCATTCCCGCTTTTAAGGCAAAGCGCTGCGATCTGAACCAGGGCATCGGGCCGGGATTCAAAAATAACTCCGATGACCCCGATGGGGCGGCTCACCTTGAAAAGCCGCAGGCCCTTGTCCAGTTCCTTTGCGCTTAAGGTTCTGCCGACCGGGTCTTCTAATTTTATCAGACTTTCGATACCGTCACAGACCTCCATTAATTTAATCCGGTCAAATTTCAACCGTTTCATCAACGGGGCCTCCAATTTGTCTTTTTCAGCCTGTTCAAGGTCTTTTGCATTGGCCTCAAAAATAAGGCCGGAATTGTCTGAAAGAACCTGAATGACATTTTTCAAGGCCGCATCCTTGATGGACCCGGAAAGTGCCGACATGAGGATTGCGGCTTCTTTGCACTGCAAAGCAATACTGTGAATATCCATTTTACGTTTCCTGAAAATTTAAGCTTGAAAATTTATACTCTTGGTTCTCTTGGTCAAAAAATCATACATCCATTAAAAACCATTTCCTGTCAAGGATAAATAAAAAATAGAAGACATGCCTCCGGCAGGATCCGTCATACCCGGTGAAATTGAGAATCCACTATTATATGTAAATGTTCAAAGGGGCTTTCGCCGTTTTATCTCCAATTATGGTTGAAAATTCCCTTATGATTCCCAGTATACCTATATTTCTATAAAGTTGAATGAAAATTTTACTTATTTGCAATCCACTTTTTATAAAGCTTATGAAAGGTGTGGGTCGGATTTATGAGCCAGGTGCGGAATCATTTCACACTGGAAAGTATGTTGCCAGATAAACTAGACAGGTTGATGCGGACTTTGTTGATGGTAATGATAGGATGGTAAGGGCACAACCATCAATGAAGCTGTGCCCAGACGTTCTAAGCTTTCTTTCTGGAAAGACCTGCGAAACCTAATAGTCCAAGTCCAAAAAGAACACAAGTAGTGGGTTCTGGCACTGGGCTCCCACCGGGGACATTTCCAACCCCAGGGCTGAATGATAATGCATATCCAGGGTTATTTCTGACCCATTCTTCATCAATCATGAAAAATGGATCAACCCATGCAAATGCATCCCATCCTGCAATAGAGGTTTGAGCAAACACCCCCATATCAACCGAATATATTGCATTTGTCATAAATTTGATTTCCGAATTGAAAGAGTCGTGAACTGACATTGAACCCATGACAGTTGCTTGCATAATAAGTCTGTCCCCCCAAGATTCGTGCTGCCCTTCATATATTCGATTAGCGTAGCCTACATCACCCATATCCTGTACGTAGTTGTAAAACTTATCATTCTCTGCTGAATAATCCATTCGCCCCCCTGATGGACCACTTCCCACAATCCAGACCCATGCATTTGCCAAAGTCTCAACCTCATTACCGAATGAATTTGCCTTCACTTGAGTAGTAATGTTTACTGGTACATACTGGTTCGTCGGGCCTTCAATTTTAAATTCATAGGTTAATCTTGCTTGCCCAGTGCTGGCACCGGTTGAAGCAGCGTATAAGGTCTGATTCTCTATAGTTACACCTGCTGCCGCTGATCCCGATGAAACATAGCTTGAAACTTGTGAATTTTCGACTTTTGCCACCGCTGTCGGGAAACCCCAAAAATCATATAAATAAGCCTGGGCGTCAACATCTGTAGGGTTCAATGTGCGCGCACTTGTAATTTGAACTTGGGCAGATAATAACTCAACTTTCTGGGGAGTAGATTCATCGCCTCCCCCCTTCTAATTGGGACGTTTGACTGTTGTTAAGACCGAAATATGTAAGCGCCTCGCCCATTATCAGGTCGAGCATGGAGTTTATAACCCTCTCAGACAATT
>JANNUH010000021.1:0-9740 GCA_031395015.1 Desulfobacterales bacterium
TGTGGTATCTAATCTCTTGGTCATAGCTATCTCCTTCATTTTATTGTCGTAAATAAAAAATCTGATAGTTATGACCATCTCTTTATTTTTGCAAGTGTTTCATGCTTTGTTGTGCCCACCTGGGCATGGGGGTTAGATAAATTTTATATATCGATTGAAAACGTATTTTTTACATTTGTAAAAAACCCTTCTCTATTCCACTCGTTGAAGTCCATCAAATTCACCAGAAACCTCTATGACGATGTTTAATGTTTTGGATGTGCGATTACGCCAGAACCAGCCATGGCTTCCGTCGAACGCAGCAGTAATGGTGCCTTCTTTTGCCTCTTTAGATCCTTTCTCATAATTATGGTAACTGATATTCAACTTTTTGGAATCCCCGTGTACATCAAAATTTGCTTGGCCACCATCGGTTGACCATTTATAGCTTAAAAGCTGATTTTTTCTCATTTTTGTCTTTACTTCAGCTGCCTGATCAGGTTTGAGAGTTACGCTTAAGGTTTCTTTTGCAATCTGTTTTTCAGGTTCCTGCCGGATCGGCGTTACCCCTGCAACCGTTACTTCAACCGGCTGTTCAAGTTTTTTCTTCTCCGTAGTCGATTTTGGAATCTCTTCATTAACAACAGCAGAGGCTTCTTGTCCCAAAGAAACTTTGATCTCTCCCATTTTTTTTAAACCAATGGCCTGGCCGATGCCGATTGGATCGATTCCATACTCAGCAGGCAATACTGTTGTTATAAGAAGAACCGCTGCGACAACAGCAGCTGAAATTGTTGATTTAATCAATTTTCGGTTTGAAGGAAGCTCTCTATCAGTTGGTATGTTTGAATTATACATTTTTATCCTTTGTATCTAATTTAAGTGTATTTTAAGATGTGAAGTATCCTGTCATTTGATATCCCATAAGCATAAAACCAAGCATCATAATAAACGCATTGGCCGTATAGGCATGCCGTAAGAATGAGTTTGATTTACGCCAGTATGAAATTGCGATAAGAATCACAGATAGAGCCAATAACTGTCCGACTTCCACACCAATATTGAAGAAGACAAGGTTTGACAAAAGCCCATCTGGTGAAAGTTTGTAATCCAGAACCTTTGTTGCAAGCCCAAATCCATGAAACAAACCGAAAATCAAGGTGGCAGCCTTTGTATTCGGCTGAAATCCGAACCATCGCTGGAAAGCCCCCATATTATCCAATGCCTTGTAAACAACTGAAAACCCGATGATCGTATCGATAATATACGCACTGATACTGATTTGCATCAACACGCCTGACAGCAAAGTGATTACATGTCCGGCGGCAAACAGTGTGACATATATTCCGATGTCTTTAAGGCGATACAGAAAGAAAATAACACCAAAAAGGAACAGCAAATGATCATAGCCTGTCATCATATGTTTTGCGCCAAGGTAGATAAATGGAATGGGCAACACACCGGACACTTCTTGAATATATCCCTTATCTCCGGTTGTAACACCGTGTGCGATCACCTCGGTTACGAAACCACCAAGCATGATCGCCGCGGTTATCAGTGTAAATATAAATACACGTCTATAACCGGTTGAATTTTGAATCATTGATAACACCTCATTATGTTAGTATTTTATGCGTTAGATGATCAGGAACAACGTGAAGAAAGCTTGTGGTAAAATCTCATTGAGAAAGACAAAATGATGCCTGTTCTTTACAACATCCTTCTATAGCGTCTGTAATGAATACTTGATAGCAACCATTACGCCATACGTTATTCTGATTAAGTTATATTTAGCAATTCAGGTGGTGTAATGGAGGTAGATATACACCGATACGCAGTCGTTGTGTTTTTAAATATAGATCATTTCTATGGAGGGCCGCGGGTTGTTCGTAGAATAAAAAAGATATGATTTTATGGTTATTTTCATTGAAAGGAATATCATTGCCAGCTTGTTTGAATAAAGGAACTCTTATTAACCGTGTTCCTTTCTTTGAAGATGTCTGCAACTCATCGTGGGAGTGATCCTTGATGTAAGAAATCAAGTTTACATCTGCAGGGTGTTGCTCTGCGGTACCGTTGGGTATGGAATGGCCTTGGGGAGGATGCTCATGATTTTTCCTGAGGTGGTGTGCTTCATGAACAGAATGCATGGCATGCAGGAAATCATGGCCCCATAACGAACCAAACACTGGGGACAGAAAAGCTCCCAGTGTTATAAATATCAATATCCGTTTAATCATAGTGGTCGAAAATACATGCTGAAGAATTATATGTCAACAATATTTACAGTTTTATGCAGGGCAATCGCATGTAATTTTTTGAAGTGAAGTTTTCCGCTATACAAAACCGGATTTTTATTTTAAACAGAATGGAAACGGCATGATATACAGATCATTTCAAGACAAATCCAAGCGGATTTTTACAGAGGAGCAGTGATGACCATCAAAAAAGTCGGCATATTAACCGGAGGCGGCGATTGTTCAGGCCTGAATGCCGTGATTCGGGCTGTGACACGGGCGGCGGCCATCCAGTATGGCGCCAAGGTTATCGGGATTGAAGGCGGATTTGAAGGGCTTATTTCCGGGCAGACCCAGGAGCTCACCGTAAAATCCACCAAAGATATCCTGACCCTTGGCGGCACTATTCTTGGAACCACCAATAAGGGCAACCCCTTTGAATATCGGGAGCGCCTGGATGACGGCAGCATTAAAACCACGGACTATTCCGACAAGGCGGTTGAAACTTTTAAAAAACTGAACCTGGATTGTCTTTTTGTGGTCGGAGGGGAGGGAACCCTTGAAATCGGGTACCTGTTTTTTAAAAAAGGGATTCCCGTCATAGGTATTCCCAAGACCATTGATAATGACCTTGAAAAGACGGATTATACCTTTGGATTCCAGACCGCTGTCCAGGTGGCCTGTGACGCCCTGGACAGGCTCCAGACCACGGGCCGCAGCCATCACCGGGTCATGATCCTGGAAGTCATGGGCAGAAATGCCGGCTGGATTGCCCTTGAGGCTGGAATTGCCGGTGGCGCCCACATCATCCTGATCCCTGAGATAGAATATGATATTGAAAATGTGATCAGAAAAATTGCGTTTCGCAAAAAAGGCGGCAGTCCTTACAGTATCATCATGATTGCAGAAGGGGCCAGGGAAAAAGGCGGAACCACAGTCAAGGCAGAGGAAGCCAAAGGTAGGCTCCAGGGGGTTGAAAAGCTTGGCGGGGTTGGGTTTTTTCTTGCAAAGCAGATCGAAAAAAAGATTGACCTTGAAGTCCGGACAACGGTTCTCGGCCATATCCAGCGGGGCGGATCACCCAATTCCTTTGACCGGGTTCTCGGGACCCGCCTCGGCAGTTTTGCCGTTGATGCGGCGGCACAGGGGAAATTCGGCACCATGGTGGCTCTTAAAACCCCGGACATTGTTCTTGTGGATTTGAAAGACCTTGCCGGGAAGGTCAGGACCGTTTCCCTTGACTCTCAACTGATCCGCTGCGCAGAATCCATTGGTATCAACATGGGAAGGGAAGCCATGTAATATCAGAATCAGGTTCAGAATCAGTTTCAAAATCTTTTCAATTTTTAAAATTTATGTCATAGTCTGGCCTAAATCAAACTGGAGAACCACACCCCATGAATCTTTTTGCCATATTATCCAATATCGGGTTTCCGGATATTCTGGATATCCTTTTAATTTCCATTGTTTCCTATCAGTTATTTATCTGGTTCTGGGGGACCAAAGCATTCAAGGCGCTCATCGGTATTGTCCTGTTAAGCGGGGTTTTTATTCTGGCTAAATCCTGGGGGCTTTTTTTGACCACCTGGGTGTTCCAGATCCTGTGGCAGGTGTTCGTCATTCTTCTCATCATCCTTTTTCAAAAGGAAATCCGGCAGATGCTGGAGCGTTTCAGCCCTTTTAAAACCATGGGTTTGAAGCATGATAAAATATCAAACGGCTGGATACCCGAATTTTCCGACTGGGCCTTTGATTCAGCGGCAAAAAGAATCGGTGCTGTTGTTATTTTTGAAAGAACGGACCTTGTGTCTGATCTTGTCACAAGAGGGATTCCCATGGAATGTGAGCCCCAGCCTGAAATATTGAATTCCATTTTCTATAAGCAGTCGCCTCTGCATGATGGAGCAATCCTGATTTCCGCTGGGAAAATCACAAAAGTTTCCTGTTATCTTCCCTTATCCACAAGGGAGGATCTTCCCCAGGAGTGGGGAACCCGGCACCGGGCAGCATTGGGCCTCTCAGAACAGTGCAATGCATGGGTATTGGTCATCTCGGAAGAAAGGGGAGAGGTGTCCTTTGCCTTTGACAACCAGATCAGAAAAATAAAAGATGAAAAAGAATTATCCTTTCTTCTTGAAACCCAGGTGTTTGATGAAAAGGAACCTGAGATGAATATGCGACAGATTATCCTGTCCTGGTTTACCAAACGATATAGGATAAAAGCTGCTGTTTTCAGTCTGGTGTTTGTTGTATGGCTTTCCTTTGCAGGACAGCAGAATTTTGAAAAGAAAATCGAACTACCGCTGGACTATCGAAATCTCCCGGAGGGCCTTGTGGTTTCTTCACCGGCCATAGCCAGCATATCCGTCACCTGCAGGGGGCTCAGAAAAAATATCAGCCTGTTGAGTAAGGAAAATATGGTTTCATCCCTGGATCTTGTTTCTGCAAAGAAAGGGAAGGTTTTTCAAAATATCACACCGGCTAATTTAACCCTTCCCAATGACCGGATTGATATAGTGAATATCAGCCCCTCAAGAATTGAACTCATCATTGAAAAGGCTCCGAAACCCGACATTAAAGACAAACCCGTTCAAGATAAATCCTCTGCCAGAGATTGATCCCGGGCTTAACCCTAAACCGTCAGCAATAAGCTGTGGCCCCCTTTTTTCGGAGGGTTTCCAAGGTTGATAAACCCGGCATTTTCAACATCTCGGGCAATCTGTTGAAATTGTTTTTTACTCACATGGAACCTGGGTTCTACAAGAAGAAATTTTCCTTGTTCTTTCAGAAGGGTTTTGATTTCGGTCAAAAATTTTAAATGATCCAAGGTTTCATGGACCATATAATAGGCCAGAATAAAATCGGCTTTGACATCTTCATTCAGACCGATTTTATCCTGGGGGCAATTGTGAAATATGATCCGGCCCTCAAGAGAAAGTCTTTTTGCTTTTTTTTGTGTTTTCTCAAGCATCTCTTTTTGAAGATCCACGGCAATTACTTTGCCTGATGGTCCAGCCATTCGGGCCATTTCTGTGGTAAAATATCCAGGTCCGCAGCCAAGATCGATCACTGTATCACCTTCAGAGATATATTCACCGATAATTTTTTTCGGGTTCTGGATGATTCTTCTGAAAAAATTATCCAGGAAAAATGAATAGGTGTGACTGCATATATCGCCTTTATATTCCTTGTTGTACATGATGGTATCCTCCTTATGTGTTTAATAGCTATACGCTTAAATTAAAAAAAATCAGATATCGGAACGGATTCTTCGCCCCAGAAAATCCTCTACTCTTTCCATAAACCGGACAATCACTGCAATATCCTTTTCATCCATATCCTCCAGGTATTTTGCAAAGCCGCCATCCATTGTTTCATGCCAGTGCTTATGGGAATAATAGGCTGTATATCCTTTGGATGTGAGCGTGACAATGGTTCGAGACAGATTCCGGGGGTCGGTTTTTTTCTCGGAAAAGCCTTTGGCCTCAAGTTTTTTTAAATTTTGAGACACGGCGCCTTTGGTGATTCCAAGAAGGCTGCCGATATCTGTGACGCTCAGGTCTTCATTGTCTCCGATGATTTCAATTAAATGAATTTCAGAATGGGAAAGCAGTTCACCGGTACCGAAATTTCTAGGCACCTTGTCAAGTTCCCGGGTCAATCGCATGATGGATTGAAATTTCCCGTGTATGGCGAGTAATTCTTTTTTCATGATAAAACAGTATAGTCAATATACACTATTGTCAATCATTTTTTTCCATTTTTTTATTCTGGGGTTTTTTTACTTGCAGGACGGCATTTGAAATCCGGTTTAAACCTTTTCAGCAGCAGCTTCCGCCGCAGGACGCTTTTTCTTTTCCCTTTATCCAGACCTGGATAATATAGGCGGCTCACCCCACCCCGGGGCTGACGGATATGGCCCCGGAAGGGCAGTTGTTTACACAGGCACCGCACTCCATACAGGCATTGAAATCAACAATATGGGCTTTATTCCCACGCATTTCAAATACAGCCTGGGGGCAGACTTCGGTGCAAAGGCCGCAGCCTAAACATTTTTCCTGGTCGAGCGCCAGGGTGGATACATCATCCAGATATCGTAAGGTTTCCATGGTTCATCCTTTTTGGTTTTAAGTTAAAAAGCGGAATAGATCCAGAGCCCGAAAGAAATGACAAGGCTTGCCAGTTGGACGGGAATAAATCGCTTCATTTCCTTTTCAACCCCTGAAGGGGATGTGAAGGGGGTAGTTCCGGTAAAATTCATGGCAAGATAAGAGCTGATGGTCACACTGAAGAGAAAAAGGGCAATAAATCCTGAAATCCCCTGGATGGTAGATGCAGACAGTAAAAGAAAAAGAAGGGCAAACACACTTCCGGATATGATTCCTTTAAGGGCAAAGTGCCGGGATGGGATATAAGGAAGAAGAACAGGGGTGACAAAGGCACCGGAAATGATGCCCGTAAGAAGGGCAAAAAAAGCCGACAACCCTCTTTCCAGAGCACCTGAAAAAGAAAAAATTCCCGGTCCGAAACCGGAAATAATGAACAGCGCAAGGGCAAAGATCAGGGCGGGTTTCAGCACCATCTGAATTTCCACAGGGGTTAGGATAAAGCGCTCATACAGGGAGAAAGTGACCTGCCTCATGGTTTTATCCGCAGTATTATTGTTTTTTAAAAAAGCCGGGATATCCTTGGCCCGGACAGGTCCGTAAACTACCCTGAACCCGGACTGTTTTTTTACATCCCTGGCTGATACGCCTGTTGCGCCGAGCTGGGGGACAATAACCCGTTTATGATCCACAATTTTTTCAAGGGAGGATGTTTTTATCCTCTTTACCAGTTCATTGGTTGAAAAGGTGCCTTTGCCTGCTGCGCACCAGACATTGATTCCCTTTGTATCCAGTACCAGTATCCAGGCATTGATGTTGGAAAGTTCCTTTCTCAAATGATCAAAACTTAATTTGAAATTGGCTGTCACAAGAACCTCTGAATTCTTGTCCGGGTTCCCAATGCCGTAAAGTCCGGGCGCTATGGTATAGGAATGTCGTCCGATGCCGCATCTGACAAAAAACGTGGCAAACAGATCTTCTGTTTGAAGCTTTGGTTTGATGATGGGAACAGGACCCGCATCGGTATCGATAAATCTATCCACATAGGAGCAAAGCCTGTATCCGGGTTTTTCATAAGCTGAAGTCGGGCCGGCGGTTTCAGTCCCGCAGGGCGGCATCTTGTCCATGGAACTCATGATGGAAACGCCGGAGGTTGACATTTTAATTTTGTTTTGAGAAGCGGCTTCGTTACAGCCGCAGCCTTCTATTTTGCTCATTGTTTTCATCCTCAAAGGGTTTTTATATATTGCCTGAATTGTTCCAAAACGGATTTATCGACGCAGAAATAGGTCTTGGGGCCGTCGACCTCACCGCAGACAATCCCGGATTCTTTTAATATTTTCAGATGCTGGCTGATGGTGGACTGGGAAAAGGGAAAGATATTGACTATTTCCCCACAGACACAGGTGTTGATATGGATAAGATGTTCAACAATTTTGATCCGTGTCGGATGTCCCAGGGCCTTGAATATTTTTGCGAGCTGTTCAGTGGTCATTTGCATAGGAGGTTTATTTATCCGAATCCATCCCTCAATATCGTTCATCGTCAATTAACGATAAATAATTCAGACGCTGTTGTCAACATATTTTTTTGGAAACCTGCTTTACTATCTTTTACTGCCCTGATATGATCAAAATTAAGTTTTTGGATGTCATTATTTTGGTGTTAATCGCTGAAAGCAGGTTGAATTTGGATCTTCAGTTTGAGTATTTCAATGATGGTACTGCTTTTCATGAAATAGACGCTTTATCCATTAATCCGGATTATCTGACGGATTTTTCCATTTATGAAAAACAGCAGTACAAGGATAATCAGTATAAATTTCGTTGTCTTCTGGTGGATTCTTCATCCCTGCCAAAAGATCGACTGATGGAGCTGTTGAGGTTCAGAAGAAAGGTCTATATCCATAAAGATCAGGCGGAAAATTATCATCAATACCTGAAGGACAACCTTGCCTATATTTTAAAGCATGATGAAATCGATATTGGAAAAAAGACAGATATGCTTATCCACTTATCAAGGGATGTGATGAAAGAATCCTTTGAAGCCAATTTCGGCAATGCCAGAGATTTTAAAAAACTTCTGGATAATGCTCAGAACCTTATTTCACAGGCAATCGAATTCATATCAGATATGAATTCCTTGAGAGGAATTGCAAACCTGATCGGGCATGACTATGACACCCATACCCATTCCATAAAGGTTGGCTGGCTTATGGCCGCCTTTATCAATGCGAATCAGGATCTGTTCAGATTTGACGGGCTTCAAGAACTGAAGCAGTTGCTGGTTCAGGCGGCAGTCGCAGGTTTGCTTCACGATATCGGGAAAATCAAAATCCCCCCGAACATACTCAATAAAAACGGAAAACTCGATAACCTGGAATATCTTATCATTCAATCCCATACCGCTTATTCGACAAGTCTCCTGTTTGATACAGGGCTTTCAAAACAAACCATGCAAGCCATTTTATATCATCATGAAAATGAGGATGGCAGCGGATATCCCACAGGCTTGGCAAGGGAGCAGATCCCGATCATCGCAAAAATCTGCCATATTGCCGATGTGTTTGATGCACTGACGTCCAGACGTCATTACAAGGAATCAAAAACTCCCTTTGAAGCTCTGAAAATAATGACAGGAAACAACCCCTCCCTCGACACTCTTAAAAAATTTGAACAGGAAGTAAAGGAAAACATCAAAACACCTGTAACGGCTATAGTCAGGGATGACTACGACATAAAGCTTCGGCGGCTGAGAGAAAGAGAGATGATAGAAGAGGAGGCAATAAAACGTGTCGAAGCCCGGATAAAGCTCAGAGACCAAGGCATGTCCCATTGTTTTGACATGGATTTTTTAAAACGCTTTATCCATACAATCAACCGGTCTGAAAGCTTTGAGCTTACGGCGCTGTTATAAGAAAAGGCCTGAAAAAGATCATGTTTTGCCGAAGAAGTTTTTCAGGCCTGGAAAAAATAATTTATTGTTGAGATGCCTTATATCCGGCCTCATTGATTTCTTTTACCGCCTTTTCAATGAGAGCCTCATCTTTGACTTCAAAATTTGCCTTTTTCCCATTCAGATCCACTGAAACCTTGGAAATGCCTTCAATGCCTTCAAGGGTTCGTTGAACCATTCCGGAGCAATGCCCACAACTCATTCCGTCTACATTCAGGGTGATTTTTTGTGGCGCCATTTTTTCTCCTTAACTTATATTGTTGACTTATGACCCAAGGCTTGTTCATGCCCTGTTTTAACGATTATAAGGCTCAAACAGCTTTCGTCAACCACATAAAGGATACCTGGATATTTGCCATAAGAAATTTTGCATAACCCGTTCCAGGGTGATCACCTTACGTCCGCTGGATGGATATTGCTACAAATTCTAAGATTACCTTTGCTGACCGCCATGAACTCGCTC
>JANNUH010000041.1:0-14003 GCA_031395015.1 Desulfobacterales bacterium
AACGATTTATTGGAAATACACGCGCAGACAAAGGAGCCTTTTTCAAAAAGTTACAAAAAATGGTTTTTAAAAAATGGCATTACAGAGAAGGTGATGTCAATGGTGCTCTATGTCCTTTTGGGCTGTGGTGTTTCATATAAATGAGCGTATCATCCAACGTTGCATCCTAATGTCCACCGACCCCGGTGACCTGGTCTTAGACCCCACCTGCGGTTCCGGCACCACCGCCTATGTGGCCGAACAATGGGGCCGCCGCTGGATCACCATTGATACCTCCCGCGTGGCACTGGCGCTGGCCCGCGCCCGGATCATGGGCGCTCGCTATTCCTATTATTTCCTGGCCGACAGCCGGGAAGGCCAGGTCAAGGAAGCGGAGATTACCCGCACAGCCCCTTCAAGCAAACCGGTTTTCGGCAATATCCGCCAGGGCTTTGTGTATGAACGGGTTCCCCATATCACCCTGAAATCCATTGCCAATAACACGGAAATCGACGTGATCTGGGATAAATCCCTGAACTCAAGTCTCGGCAAAACCTGGGAAGAATGGAAGATCCCCCGCGATGCCGATAAAACATGGCCGGAGGAGGCAAAACAAGCACATGCAGACTGGTGGAAACACCGCATTTCCCGTCAGAAGGAGATTGACGCATCCATTACCGCCAAGGCTGATTCCGAATACCTGTATGACAAACCCTATGAAGACAAAAAAAAGGTCCGGGTGGCCGGGCCGTTTACCGTGGAAAGCCTTTCACCCCACCGGGTTCTGGCCGTGGGAGCGGATGACGAACTCCTGGACACCGTGACCGAATCCCAAAGCGGCTATGGCGGGGAATATGATTTTGCCCGGGTGATCCTGGAGAACTTGAAAACATCCGGGGTTCAGCAGGCCCATAAGGAGGACAAAATCACTTTTTCTTCCATCACCCCCTGGCCGGGCCATTATATCTGTGCAGAGGGGCGGTATTGGGAAGGCGGTGAAGAGGAGGGCAAAGAAAAACGGTCCGGGATTTTTATCGGCCCGGAATTTGGAACCGTTTCCCGCCCGGATCTGGTGGCTGCTGCCCGGGAAGCCGGAGACGCCGGTTTTGAAGCCTTGATCACCTGTGCCTTCAATTATGATGCCCATTCCTCGGATTTTAAAAACCTCGGCAGTATTCCGGTTCTCAAAGCCAGGATGAACGCCGACCTTCACATGGCCGACGACCTCAAAAACACCGGCAAAGGCAATTTGTTCGTCATATTCGGGGAACCGGATATCGATATCATCAAGCCGGATAACGACCTGATCCAGGTGAAGATCAACGGCGTGGATGTCTTTCACCCAAACACCGGGGAAGTCCGCAGCGATGGTGCCGACGGCATTGCCTGCTGGTTCATCGACACAGATTACAATGAGGAAAGTTTTTTTGTCCGCCATGCCTATTTTCTCGGCGCAAACGACCCTTACAAATCCCTGAAAACCACATTAAAATCCGAAATCAACAAAGAAGCCTGGGATACCCTGAACAGCGATATATCCCGGCCTTTCAGCAAACCTGCATCCGGACGGATCGCCGTCAAGGTCATCAATCATCTGGGTGACGAGGTGATGAAGGTTTTCAGGGTATAATCCTTCTAAAAGGGAGTTATCATGGAATTCCGGATATCCGGTACATTTATGGACAGCCTGGCCCGGCTGACCGATCAGGAACAGAAACTGGTCAAGACCACGGCCTTTGATCTTCAGATGAATCCGGCCAATCCGGGATTTCAGTTTCACAGGCTTGAGAATGCCAAAGATCCGAATTTCTGGTCGGTGCGGGTAAATCTGGATATTCGCCTCATCGTTCACCGGACCCCGGAAAGTCTTTTGATATGCTATGTGGGCCACCATGAGGATGCCTACCGCTGGGCTCAGAAACGAAAGCTGGAAACCCATCCCAAAACAGGGGCTGCCCAGATTGTGGAAATACGGGAAACGGTCAGGGAAATAACAATTCCTCAATACCTTGAACCTGAAAATAAAACTTCGAAAAAGCCCCTGCCGTTTGAACATATTTCTGATGACGAACTTCTGGCCTATGGCGTGCCCGCAGAGTGGCTGAGTGATGTTCAAAAGGTAGATGAGGAAGCCCTGTTTTTTCTGCTGGATCATCTTCCTGAAGAAGCGGCTGAAGCCTTGCTGGAAATTGCCGTCGGATCCAAGCCGAAACCTGTGCCAAAACCTGTTGCCGGATCAGATCCGTTCAGCCATCCGGATGCCAGGCGCCGTTTCCGCATCATGGGCAATGTGGAAGAACTGGCCTGCGCCCTGGATTTCCCCTGGGAAAAATGGACGGTTTTTCTTCACCCCGGCCAGAGGCAGATTGTTGAAAAAAATTATGGCGGCCCGGTACGGGTCTCCGGATCGGCAGGCACGGGAAAGACCATTGTGGCGCTTCACAGGGCTGTGTTTCTTGCCCGGACAAACCCGGATGTCAGAATTCTTCTGACCACTTTTTCAGGGACCATGGCAAATGCCCTCAGAACAAAGCTGAGGCGGCTCATAAACAATGAACCCCTGCTTGGTGAGCGTCTTGAAATTTACGCCATGAACGACATCGGTAAACGGATCTATGAACTGAGTTTTGGGCGGGTCCGGATCATACGCCGTGACGATATCAGAAAATTGCTGGATGATGTGGCAAAAAAAACAGAAGGTCTCAGGTTCTCATCTCATTTTCTTCTCACCGAATGGGAGGATGTGGTGGATGCATGGCAGATCCAATCTTGGGAAGACTACCGGGATGCAAAGCGGCTTGGCAGAAAAACCCGCCTTCCCGAGAAAAAGCGGGCGGTTCTCTGGGCCATTTTCGATCAGGTCCGCACCCATCTTCAGGAGAAAAACCAGACTACGGAACCCGGGATATTCAGTAAAATTGCATTGCATCTGGCTGAAAGCAAACAAAAGCCCTTTGATTTCATCGTGGTGGATGAAGCCCAGGATATAAGCGTTCAACAGTTACGGTTTTTGTCTGCGTTTATATCTTTGGAAAATTCCAACAGCCTTTTCTTTGCCGGTGACCTGGGCCAGAGAATTTTTCAACAGCCGTTTTCTTGGAAAGCCCTGGGGGTTGATATCAGAGGCCGATCCAGAACCTTGAGGGTCAATTATCGGACATCCCACCAGATCCGCATGCAGGCGGACCGGTTGCTCGGACCTGAATTATCCGATGTTGACGGCAATAGGGAACAACGGAAAGGAACCATTTCCGTTTTCAATGGCCCCAAGCCGGTGATCATGGTTCTGGGTTCTCAAAGCGATGAAATTCAAGTTGTTGGGAAATGGATTGCCGACAAGGCGGCTGAAGGGATAAAACCCCATGAGATAGGTGTGTTTGTCCGGTCTGAAGCCGAGCTGGGACGGGCCCGGAACGCTGTGAAAAACGCCGGACTTGAAATCCATATTCTTGACGAGAACGTTGACACGTTATTCGGAAAAGTCGCCGTCAGTACCATGCACCTGGCCAAAGGCCTTGAGTTCCGCGCCGTTGTTGCCATGGCCTGTGATGATGAAGTCATTCCTCTTCAGAAACGAATTGAATCCGTGGCCGATGATTCTGACTTGGAAGAGGTCTACAACACGGAACGCCATCTTCTCTATGTCGCCTGCACCCGGGCCAGAGATCAACTTCTTGTGACAAGTGTTGACCCGGCATCGGAATTTTTGGATGATATGCAGATTTGAGGGTGGAGCTTATGTCAGTTTGCCGGTTTCAACGGTTGTCATTTTGCCTGAAAAATAAATCAAATTGTTGAGATTCCGGAAGCGGTCTTTGAAGAGCTGCTTGTCAATGCCCTGGTACACAGAGATTATCTGGTCAGTGCGCCCATCCGCTTGTTCCTGTTTGATGATCGGGATGCCTGCCTGTTCATTTCAACGATATATAGGAAGAAAGTACAAAAGCCTTTGAGTTCGGATAAGAGTTCGGAAAAAGGTTCGGAAAAAACCGACCACCTGATTATTGAAAATTTAGGTCAAAATCCTCAAATGACCATAAAAAACATGTCGGAAATTTTAAATCTTTCAACCCGGGCTGTTGAAAAGCAGATTGCAAAATTAAAAGATGCCGGAAAACTGAAACGGATTGGATCCAGAAAGCAAGGTTACTGGAAAATAATTGAATGAAAATAGACCGGATCGAAATCACCAATTATAAAGCCTTTATGGGAACTCATGAAATTGCAGTCAAAGGGAAGAATTTTTTTATTTCCAGGCCGCCTGCATGCGGTCCAGTTCTTTAATGACCTTTTCCGGCAAGGGTTCCGGCCGGTGTTCCATTTTTTTCAGGGTCAGTTCCCGGAGCCGCTGTTCCAGTTTTTCAGCCCCGTTCTTTTTCCAATTGTCATAGATCTGGCGTTCGAACAGGTCGGAATATCTGATCTTTCTGAAATGGTCCATGGTATGTTTTTCCTGGAGATAATGGCCTCCGGGACCAACCTTGTCAATAATATCCAGGGCCAGGGTTTCCTTTGTAACAGGAATACCTTCCATAAAATGTTTGACAGACATCACAATATCATTCACCAGCACCATGAACTCCGGAGAAACCAGGTTTCCATGGTCCATCCAGGAACTGCAGTCATGGACCAGGCCGGAACCCACCGTGGCCGCACAAAGGCATTGGAAAGCAGCTTCGGCACCGGCCTGGGCATCGCAGAATTTTGCATCCGTGGCACCGGCAGTACCAAAAAAGGGGAGTTGATAGTGCTGAGCCATCTGGGCCAGGGCCCCTGTCATGAGACTGAGTTCGATGGCACCATAGGAAAAGACAGAGGTCTTCATATCCATAATGGTGGCAAAAGCACCGTAAATAAAGGGGGCGCCGGGATTTGCCAACTGGTGCATAACCAGGCCGCTCAGAGATTCGGCACCAGCCTGGACAATGGTACCGGCAAAGGTTGCCGGTGAAGAACCGCAGGCCTGGGGCGCGGGAAAATTGATGAGTGGGATCCCTTTATCGGCACAGAAAAGAAGCTTGTCCACGGCCGGGTCATAATAGACCAGCGGGGAGATGGGTTCGGAATAATGGACAATGCAGGGGGTTTTTTCGAAATTCGTTTTGCCGCCGCAGAGCAGCAGGGCCATTTCATAAATATCTTTAATGCTGTTGCTGTCCTTGCAGCAGAACACCAGAGGCTTTTCGCAGAACTGCATAGTTTTTCGGGCAACAACCCGGTCCGCAATATCGGCCGGAACATCGCTGGCCATGCCGATGGTCATGCACCAGTCAAATCCGGGCAAGGCATCGCACAAGGCTGCCGTGACTTCTACATGCCGGCTTTCAAACCGGGTCCTCTCACCCGTGGCCGGGTCCATATAGTCAATGCAGTCAAGGCTGGGTCCGAAATAGGATTTATCCCGCTCCAGAATAACCGTCCTCTCCCCGGTCCGTTTGCCAAGCACAATTCTTTTGGAAGCTTTTTGAATTGCCTGTTCCACCATCCAGGAAGGAATTCTGACCCGGTCCCCGTCAATTTTGGCACCGGCATCGGCCAGAAGCGCCAGTCCTCTGGGGTGGGTGAGTTTGATTCCGGTTCGTTCCAGGACTTCCAGGGTGGCCATGTGGATCTGATGGATCTGGTCCTGGTTGATCACCTGGAGCCGGGGTTTGAAATAAAGTTCGTCCGTGTGCATGCCCATGGGTTATTCTCCTTACCTTACAGAAGGGTTGTATGTTCTTGATTCCTTACGACGTTGGACATAGTCATTCAAGGCTTGTTCCATCCCCTGGTCCATGATGGGCTTTTGATAACCGGCCAGGCGAGCTGCCAATTTTTCCGAAGCCGCCTGATCCACCCTTTTTGAACCCTCTGCCTGCCATCTGGAAAAATCTTTGCGGTTAAAGAGCTGGGGCTGGGACAGGGTCCTGAACTGCTGGAAGGTTTTGGGATGTGTCAGGTATTGACCGCCGATACCGATTTCATTGACCATATCCACATCAAGGGTATCCTTTGTAATCTGCATGGGTGACACCATCTGCCTGACCATGCGGCAGATTTCTTCGTCCATGAGCCATTTTTCAAAACTCATGGAGATATAGGACCCCATTTGACCACAGGCATGATAAACGCAGCTCACCCCGTTTCTGACCACCGTACTCAGCATCAGGACGCCTTCGGCAAGGGATTGGGCATCTGCAATATGAGCATCGGTCAGACTGCCGCCGGCACGGGAAGGCAAATGATAAAATCGGGCCAGTTGAATGGTGGCACTGGCAATTTTTACGGTTTCCACTGCACCCACGGCCGATACCATGGTTTTCATATCCATGGGAGCGGATGTAGACCCGTAGATGACCGGAGCCCCCGGTGATACCAGTTGGCAAAGAGCAATTCCGGCAAGAATCTCAGCATTTCCAAGGGCCAGAAGGGAAGGAAGGGAGACCGGTCCGCTGGCACCGGCCAGGATCATGTCGGCAATGACAAAGGGCTGACGAAAGCGGGCCAGGGTCATGATGACATCGCTCTGTTCCGAAGAGTATTGCAGGGGGGACATGACATTGACCACAGAGGTCATCACCGGCAGGTTTTCCAGTTTGTCCTTGCCGCCGAAAAGGATACCGGCCATCTCAATGGTATCCAGAGCTGCCGGACCCGAGCTGGTTGCCCCCAGTATGGGCTTTTCACAAAGGGTGATATAGGAGGCCATCATATCCAGATGAGCGGTGGCCGGTGGGATATCATTGGGTTGAACCATAATGTATCCACCCATATCAAGCTGGTCTGAAGTCTGGACAAGTTTGCAGCAGTTTCTGAAATCCGAAAGGGTTGCCGGTCTCTGACGGCCATCTATTCCGGCAATATTGGGGGCTCCCCCGGTGGGTGTGAAAACAAAATCCCCTTCACCGATATCAACACTGAATTTCGGGTTCCGGGCATGAACCCTGAACCGTGAAACCGTAGTCTCAAGAGCCTGGCGAATATCTTTTTCCTTAAAATAGACTTTTGTGCCCTCTGTTTTAAATCCCTTTTGCCTGAATATCTCGGCTGCCGTATCATTATTGAAATCTACGCCGGTTTTTCCCAGAATATCCATTGATGCATCATGAATCAGCGTTAATTCATGGTGTGAAAATACCTGCATCCTGTCCATGATGTTCTCCTAAAAATTAGTGTTCAATTGTTCCGTCACCATCATACTGCGGTCTGCTCTTTTTTTTCAAGGGCCAGTTCAAGCAGGCGATCTGCCGGAATGTGGCACATGATCCGATGCCCGTTTTCAAGCTGCTGAAATTCAGGGATTTTTTCTTCACAGATCCTTCCATCTCCCGGTAACAGGCTGCGCCTGGGGCACCGGGTATGGAAATAACAGCCGGACGGCGGGGTCACTGCACTGGGAACATCTCCTGAAAGGCTGATAGGGACTTTTTTTGCCTTGGGGTCAGGTATGGGAACGGCTGACAGCAAAGCTTCCGTATAGGGATGGTAAGGCGGAGGATAAATGGATGCCACCGGACCGAATTCCACGATCTGACCAAGGTACATGATGGCCACAAAATCAGAAATAAACCGGACCACACTCAGGTCATGGGCTATAAAAATCATGGTTGAGCCCAGTTCTTCCTTGATTTCATTGAGCAGGTTCAGGACCGCTGCCTGAACCGATACATCCAGGGCAGACACCGGTTCATCACAGATCACCATGGAAGGGCGGCTGGCAAGGGCCCTGGCAATGCCGACCCTCTGTTTTTCACCTCCGGACAACTGCCGGGGATAGCGGTCATAATAATAAGCTGCCAATTTAACCGAATGCAGCAGCCGTTCGACTTCCTCTCTGACCTTGTCTGCCGGGACCGTTTTAAATTTTTTAATGGGCCGGGCAATCTGTTTTCCAATGCAGTAGGAAGGATTCAGGGTGGAGTCAGGATTCTGGAACACCATCTGAAGTTCCCGGATCAGGGAAAGGTCCCTTTTTTTGACCGGCATGCCGATATCCAGCCCCATGAGCTGTGCATTGCCGCCCGTCAGCGGTTCAAGGCCAATGAGGCCTTTGACAAAGGTGCTTTTTCCGCAACCCGATTCTCCGACAATCCCGACTGTGCTTCCCCGGATCACTTTCAGGGAAACCTTGTCCACTGCCTTAACCCATTTTTTTTCACCCAACCCCAGAGCCTCTTTCAAGGACCGGCCCTGGTGTTTATAATACACTTTAAGGTCTTCGGCCTGCAACAGGATATCCGTGGATAAGGAATCGCCTTCCGGGGCGTGAACCGGAAGGACCCGTTTTCCCCTGGCATATTCATTCCATGGAAGTTTCAGGGTTTCTCTGCCCAGAAAACACCGGGATCTGTGATCCGTTGAAATCTCAACCAGTTCCGGGTGAACCCTTGTACAATTCTTTACCAGGTCTTTGTCTGCCAGGCCTTTTCCCTCAATTCTCCAGTCACACCGGGGGGCAAAAATACAAGCCCCCGCCGACCGTTCTGCAGGATTCGGAACACTTCCCCTGATGGACCAGAGCCGGTTGCCGCCGAGATCGTCATCCATGCGCGGCACGCAGCAAAGCAGCCCACGGGTATAAGGATGGGCCGGGTTCTCAAATATTTCTTCAACAGGGCCTTCCTCCACCATCTCTCCTGCATACATAACACAGAGCCGGTTGCTGACCCTGGCCACCACCCCCAGGTTATGGGTAATAAAAATAATGCCTGTGTTGAAATCTTTTTTCAGATCTTCTATTAATTCCAGTACGGCTGCTTCAACTGTTACATCCAGGGCCGTCGTGGGCTCGTCCATGATCAGGAGCGCCGGATGATTTAACAGTGCCATGGCAATGATGACCCGCTGCTGCTGGCCGCCGGATATCATATGGGGATATCGCGTCATCACATAACCGGGATCAGGCATATAAACCCTTTCCAGCATGGCAATACACCTGTCCCAGGCCTCATCTTTTCTCATCTTCTGATGGGCTGTCAGCACTTCCGCCAACTGACTCCCGATGGTCAGGGATGGATTCAATGCCTGCATGGGGTCCTGATACACCATGGAAATCCTGTTCCCGCGAATCCTGCGCAGCTCAGACTTGGGCCTTCCCACCATTTCTTTACCCATGAATTTAATGCTGCCGCCGACAACTCTGCCGTTTGCCCCCAGAAAATCAAGGATACCAAAGGCAATGGTACTTTTCCCACACCCGGATTCTCCGACAACACCAATGGTTTCACCCTGGTGGACCTTAAAGTTTACCCCCCTGACCGCGGGAACCGTTTTTTTCCGGGTCTGATAGGAAATGGCCAGGTCCCTGACTTCCAGAACAGGTACGGATTCAGTTTTTTCAAGATCTTTCATAGCGTTTCTTTTTTTTCACCTGGGGTTAAAAAAATTCCATCACAGGGGCTACTGGTATCGCATGGATTCTTCTCTGATGCCGTCGGCCAGAAGGTTTAAGCCCACAACCAGAGATGCAATGGCAATGGAAGGCCACAATGCTGCCCAGGGACTGCCCATTAAAATAAAAGTCCTTCCCTTGGCAACCATGCTTCCCCAGTCCGGAGACGGTGGCGGCATGCCCAGGCCTAAAAACCCCAGGGTTCCCATGGCAAAGATGGCATATCCAACCCTGAGCATGGCATCAATAATGATGGGCCCCCGTGTATTGGGCAGAATTTCCACAAACATGATAAACCAGTCACTTTCCCCCCGGGTCTCGGCTGCCCGGATATATTCCCGGGTTTTGATGTCCAGTGTCAGACTTCGGACCAGTCTTGCAATGCCGGGGACGCCCACAATGGCAATGGCAATAACCACATTTATCGCAGACGCTCCAATGGCCGCAACAATGATGAGGTACAGCAAAATCACCGGGATGGCCATCATGGCATCCAGAGACCGCATGACCAATTCATCCATCCACCCACCCTTGTATCCGCTGATAAGACCTAATGTCGATCCGGCCACCAAGGCCACCAGAACCCCCCAGATAGCAGTGCCGCCCGGAAGGATGATTTTTTCCGTCACCGGCAATACCACCAGCACAATTCTGGCCCCGTAAATCAGCCTTGCCCATAAATCCCTGCCCAGTTCATCGGTACCCAGGATATGCTCTGCCGACGGTCCCTGGGTGGGTGCTTTCCAATCCTGTTCATAGGGCGTGTACGGCGTCAGAGAAGGTGCAAAAACAGCAACCGTCACCCAGAACATGACGATGACAAAGCCAACCATGGCGGTTTTGGAACTGAACAGAATGGACAGCGTTTCCTTTCTGTAATTTGACCCTGGTTTTGTCTTATGGGGTTCTGTTTTATCAGGCATACCGTATCCTTGGATTTAAAAATGTGTAAATGATGTCTGCGATGAGTTGGGTTCCCACAGCCGCGATTACCATGATCATGGCCCCGGCCTCCAGGGCATTGAAGTCTTTGTACAGAGCGGATTCCAACAGATAGGCCCCGGATATCCGAATACCACTTCAACAATGACGATACCGCCTAAAAGCCAGTTGACATGAAGCATGATCACGGTAATGGGAGCAATCAATGCATTTTTTACGGCATGTTTCATCACAACCTGCCGAAGGGGCAGACCCTTTAAGAATGCGGTCCGGATATAAGGCGATTTCATCACCTCAACCATGGAGGAGCGGGTAATTCTCAATACATATCCCAGTTCGATAAGGGTGAGCGTCAGGACCGGCAGAATGAGCATGACGGGTTTTTCCCAGGGTGCGGCATCTCCCAGTACTGCTGCACCCGGAAGCCAGCCCAGCCAGACTGAAAATATCAGGATCAGAAAAATGCCTGTGGCAAATTCCGGGACCACGGAAAACATCATCCCGCCGATGGACAGGAACCGATCCTTAAAAGAGCCTTCTTTCAACCCGGCAATCATTCCCAGCAGAACCGCCAGGGGCATGACAATGACAAAGGCGGAGGCGGCCAGTACGGCAGAATTTCTCAGCCGGACAAAGAGGCTTTTGCTGACGGGCCGTCCGGTACGAAATGATATGCCCGGGTCTCCCCGGACAAATCCTTTTTTCAGGGGAATATATTCCTTGGCGCCGCCAATGGATTCCATGAGCCCCTTGCCGGTAATAAAAATCCAGACTTTTTCAGCATCTCCCTTAACCCATTGGACGGCATGGTTCTGCCGGTCTATTCCCCAGAATGCCTGTTTTCCGTCCCCAATGTCCTGCCAGCGCTCATTGTCGATATATTCCCTATTTGTCCCATCCGGCAAAAGATTGATGGCCACCAGATCCTTTCCTTCCACTTTCCATCGCAAAAGGCTGTTATCCTCCTTGACGGCCCACCACTCTTCAAATTCCTCACGGGTAACAATCTTTTTAAGGGGCATCCCGATTTTTTTTTCCGCAATCCAGTCATTGCCCAGGACCCAGTGCAGATATCGGATGGCCACGGGCTTGTCCAGACCGTTCTGGCTGATGAAGGAGGCTTCCTGTTCCGGCGTGATAAAGGCGCCCAGCACATTCTTTGCAATATTCCCGGGAGAAGATTCCGCAATGATAAAGACGGCAATGGATACAGCCGTCATGGTTAAAAACAATAGGATAAATCGTCTCAGTATAAAGGCCGGCATAAAATGGTCCTGTTTTTATCAGATCAAATTTCTTTTATTTTCTTCATACGAACGGCTTCTGCGGGACAGGTGACCGAACACAATCCACAGCCCCTGCAAAGCGTATCGATAAAAGTGATCCGATCCTTTTTAGTTTTTTTTGATCTGTCATAAAGAAAGGCTTGAAAAGGGCATCTTTTTGCACATAATCCGCAAAAGCTGCATTCCTTTTCAATCCAGTCGGCAATATGGCAACTGATGGGCCAGAATTTTTCAGCCTTTATTTCACGGGCCAGAAGATGGGGAAAACAACAGTCCGGGCAGCAATTGCAGATGGCACCCTTTAGTTTACCCCGGTTATCCCGGCCCAGCTCCCCCGACTGCATCAGGCCTTTTTTATTCGAAGAAAGAACGATTTCTTTTGCTTTTTCTTTGCTGATTTCAAATCCCTGACCCTGGCTGTTATCAAAGCGCAGACAGGTATAAACCGGTTTTTTGCAGGCCTTGATCATGGAACGGCAGTTACAGGGCCACAAATAGACCTGTTCCGCCTCATCCAGAACCTTAAAGGCCTCATCTAAAAGCAGATAGCGGGGGGTGACCCTCAAAGGATCGGGTTTGCCGGTTTGCCTGATCTGATCCACCTCTTTTTCACGGGAGCGGATATAATGATCCAGTTCCCATCGGTTCAGTGCGTCCCGGATTTCTTTTGGAATGTCTTTGAACCCTTCAAAAAGCGCCCAGATATCATATCGGGCATGAAATCCGGCAGGTTCAAGGTCTCCCTGGTCATTTTTTAAGAGGACTCCCCGTAAAAAAAGACGATGGATTTTATCCGGGTCAAGCACCCTGTCGTTTTGAAGCCTGACCGCATCCATGGGATGCGGCAGGAATGTTTCCAATAGCCGGATCTCAAAGGGTTCATAGAATCGATCCAGCCAAGGCAGGATGAAGTCAGGCGCCCTGATGATTTTCTGAAGCATTTTCAGATTATTTTCTTTCATAACGTATGGACGGCCATCTCCTGGCCTGCACAGGTTGCCCTGCAGGCCAGGAGATTGACACAGGTGTGTTACGCATCCACCCAGACATCTTCCAGTTTCAGATAAAGGCTCGGGTGAGATTTGATATTCTGGACCCGTTTTCTGGCAATGGTCCAGACATTAATCCAGAATGCATTGCCGATGGACCCCCGTTCCTGCTGAATTTTTTCCAGTTGGCAGAAAATCTTGCGCCGTTTTTCCACATCCAGGGTGCCGTTGGCCTCGGTCAGGAGTTTGGAGAATTCCGGATCAGTCCATCGGCTTTCATTCCAGGCAACGGGTTTTCCCTCTGCATCGGCCGTATAGGCCAGATTCATGACCATGGTTCCCAGGGGACGATGTGCCCAGGTGGTGATGCCCAGATCAACCTCGGTCCATTTTTCCCAGTATTGGCTGTTGGGCATGGCCTGGATATTGATTCTGAATCCGGCAGGCATTGCATCTTCTTTTAAAATCTCTGCATAACGGACAATGTCCTGCCATCCGCTGCCGACAGCCAGATTCACATCAAGGCCGTTGGGGTAACCCGCTTCGGTCAGCAGTTGTTTCGCTCGGTTGGGGTCATATTTCGGTGTATCAACGGGGCAGTACTCCGGGTGTTTCGGGCTGACATGCGTATCCTGACCCAGGACTCCTTCCCCAAAATAGGCCAGGCCCATGATTTTTTCTCTGTTCTGGCAGAGCTTCAAAGCCTGTCGGACCCGGTTGTCGGACCAGGGTTTCATGTCGGATCTCATTCTAACAACACGGGTCTGGTTGGTGGTGGCAGGATAGATATTGACGCTCTTGTCTCCTTTCAATGCAAGAAAGGCTTCTGCTCCCCCTATATCTGAAAAATCAATCATGTCGACATCTCCGGACTTGATGGCAGCCACCATGGCCGACATTTCAGTGCCCATGTCCAGAAATTCTATTTTATCCAGGTAGGGCAGGGCGTTTCCGGAAGCATCCTTTTTCCAGTATCCGGCCCTTTTTTTCAATACGCAGCGTTCCCCTTCCACATAGGCTTCCAGGGTATAGGGCCCTGTGCCGTGGGGAGCTTTGATCAGATCGCCTTCAAAGGTCTTGTGGTTCAGCACCATGGCCGGATAATGGAAGAGGTGCTCCGGCACTCCGATTTCCGCGGCTTTCAGATGGAGTTTGACCTGGTGAGTCGATACCTTTTCAATACTGTTTTGATCCAGATATCCGCCGATCATCCCCTGCATGGATGATCCCACATCCTTGTTCAGCCATTGTTTGAAAGTAAAGATAACATCATCGGCCGTAAAGGCATCCCCATTGTTGGACGAAGCCGCTACGCGGCAGAAAAATAGGTTCAATTGGTGTATAACTCCCCATAATTGTCCAATTCCGGGCATTTAATGAGAAGGAATATACCATGACCATAGCTGAAGTAAATCGATTTAATGAATTGTATCA
>JANNUH010000063.1:0-1562 GCA_031395015.1 Desulfobacterales bacterium
AAAATATATCAAAGATCCGGCAATGCGGGAGAAATTATTCGAGATTGTAAAGCTGCTCCATGACTTTATAGATCAGGATGAAGCGATCGAATATGTCGACATTTTTTTTAAATATCTGGCAAATACAGACAACAGCATCACGAGAATAGATGCTATTGAGGCAGTTGAAACAATTTTTCAAGGTAGAGGTGTTGATATGGTTAAAGGATGGGCAAAAGAATATGTGGAAGAAGGGAGAAATGAAGGCAGAAATGAAGGCATGCTCTTTGAAGCCAGAGAAATGGTTCTGGAAGCCCTTGATACAAAGTTCAGCAGCAATGTCCCGGCAGATGTCCACGCACAAATACAGGCCTTGAACAATAAAATCTTGCTGAAAAGACTTCTCAGGTCCGCCATTCAAAGCAAGGACATTGATGGCTTCAGGAAATCCATACAGGAGTTGATATCAGAGTCTTGAGGATTTCAGCAGCAGGAGGATATGCCAATACAAAATCTCAATATTAAAGTCGAAGTATTCAGAGAAGATGATCTTTATGTTGCCCTCTGCCCGTCACTTAATGTGTCCAGTTATGGAGAATCCGTTGAGGGAGGCAAAAATAGATGTCCCGGTCATCCACTAACATTCCAATCAATCTTGAATTTGCTCAATGGATAACCCCATTGCTTTTGCTAATTTTTCAAGAGTTGCTGTTTTTAATTCATTGTCTGATTTTTCCATTTGAGATAATGCAGCCTGAGTAATCCCGGCTCTTTGTGCAATCTCTTTTTAAGTCAAGCCAAGGTATATGCGCCAAGCCTTGATGCTGTTATATCTCTTTTTTTTACCTCCTCGATACTGACGATTATCAGATCAACCGTAAAAATCACCCGGTAATCCCCAACTCTTAATCGTTACCGAACTAAAGTTAGAAAAGGGCCACAGACAAGGAGCTAAGGGCGGATGGTAATAATATGCCGGGGCAATTCCCGGATGTTTTATAATCGAGATACTACACACTTAACGAATGGCCCAAACTGATCCGTTACACCACAAGCAGACTGACCACACCGGATAACAATACGGTTGAAAATGCTATCCGGCCTTTTGTCGTAGGCCGAAAGAACTGGCTATTCTCAGATACCCCCCAGGGCGCACGTGCCAGTGCCGCAATTTACAGCCTGATCGAAACGGCCAAAGCCAATGGTCTTGAACCCTACCACTATCTGAAGTATCTTTTTGAATATCTTCCCGAGGCCATGACCAAAGAGGAATTAAGAGCTTTGCTCCCGTATAACCTTCAAAAAAATGCAATAATTATCCCAGTATCCTGATTCTTACCTGAATTTTCAATCCCGTAAAAGATGCGATTTATTTAGCGCTTACGATTAAAGTCCAAACCGTTCCAAATAACTCAAATCGTCATGTTTTCACTATGCAATATCGGGAGCCCTGCCCGGATTTCGTTCAGAATGTCCGGTAGTTTTTCAGCCAGGTACAAAGGAAGGGACAGGAGTTTGTAATTTGCATGTTCGATTCTGCTTTCGCTGTTGATCTGGTGAGACACATCCTGGATATTTCCAGG
>JANNUH010000065.1:0-2872 GCA_031395015.1 Desulfobacterales bacterium
AACAACATTGCTTTTTTCTTCAATAAACTTCAGGCGGAACAGGTTTTTAATCTGGGCCTGGTTTATCTTCTGAGGCCAGGTCCAGTTAAACTGATCCATTGTTTTTAATACCGGGAATCGGGCCATTTTGACCCGGCGTAGAACGGCCTTGTCTCTGCGCAAGTTCGATTCCTGCCGGATCAGCTCGGATAAATATTGAATATGGTCCCATTGTTTATGGGCCGCTGTTTTTGCTATGGTTTCATAATTTTCACGGATATAAGGCAGCTTCAGATATGACAGGTGTGTGGGCAGATCATTCATTTTTCACCTCCTATGGTGTAAATTGACATGTCCGGTTTTTCAATGGTCAGATCCAAAAGATCGCTACTGCGGATCAGGTGAAGCGCCCCGGGTTCTTGAACAATGCGGGAGCGCTGTTCCAGAAGATTAGCAATATAGTCACAGGAGAATGCAGAAAATGAAAATGCATCTTCAATGGCCAGGGCAACCTTTTCTTTCGGATAGATTTCTGCCAGGGCAACAATTTGCCGGATATGATGGAACGGATTCATTCTTCGCTGTTCAAGCTGGCGATAATATTCTTGAGCCTTGTCCGACAGGGTTAAGAATGTCATAAAGATCTTTTGTTCCCGTGCTTTTTTCCTTTGCGCCAGGACGGCTTTCGGATGATCCGGATGTTCAAAATCTTTCAGGCGGTCATAACTTCTGACATGCCGGGCCATCAATTTATTCTCATGATAAAAACACAGCCGGTCCGGATACAGCTTAACCGTTAATCCCACACCGGCCAGTTGTGCCGGAACGCTGTAGCGGTTGGTATCAATGGTGACTCTGAACTGTCTTGAGGCACGGGCCTGTTTGACCATACCGATATCATAGGGTTCAACCGGAAGGGGTTGCAGACTCGGCTTTTCTTCATGGAACATATCCACAGGCTGCCTGCCGGTTTCTCTATGGCTCCTGATATTGGCAACCGTATCCAGCCAGCTTTGAGCCACAGGCGCCATGATACCAAAATCCGATATGCAAAGACCATTCAGCAGGTTTTTTTTGACATACCCGACACCATTCTCAACAATCCCTTTTTCATTGCCTTTGCCCACGTTGCAGGGCACAATCGTAAATCCGTAATGCGCAGCAAAATCAAGATATCGGGGGTTAAAAACAGGGGCTTTGCCCACAATCCTTTTCAATACAGCGGATTTAAGATTATCCACCATGATTTTTTGAGGAACCGATCCAAAAAAACGAAAGGCATTTTGATGGCATCCTAAAAAATGTTCCATGGTCTGGGAGACTGTGAACTCAATATACATCATGCGGCTGTGGCATAAGACCATGACAAAAAAGCTTAACCTGCGGGTGGTTGATCCTACCTTGACGGTTCCGTATGACCCCCAGTCCACCTGGGCGCATTCACCGGGTGCAAACACAAGCTTTAAAAAAGGAATGGTCTGGGTCGGCCTGATCTTATGAACATAGTCGGTTACAATCGTAAAGCCGCCTTCATACCCGTTTTCCTTTATTCGTTGAAAAACCTGTCTCCCGGTGTACCGGTGTTTTTCAAGCATCTGGAGAATGTCTTTTTTAAAAGGGTCCAGCTTGCTTGTCCGTAGTGCCGGTTTTCTTTGAAGGTATCGTGTTTCGTTGGCCCACCTTGCTACCGTCCGTTGATCCAGGCTAAGTTCTTCCGAAATCTGGCTGATGTTCAACCCGTCCCTTGTCACAAAATTTCTGATTCTCACATAGGTTTCGTAATCAATCATTTTTTTTCTCCCATGGTCAGGATATCTCTAAGGCTCATGAATGATCCCATACGGTTGCCCTGTTTTACCGGCTCAATACACAGAACCTGGTAAACCGGCTTTTGCCAAGCAATCAGGCTGTTTTTGATCAGACCGGATCTTGCATCTGCCAGAATCTCTTGATCCATGGAAAGCGTCTTCATTATGGATTTATCACCATAAAAACTTAAGCCCTTGTCATCTGATACGCACACCAGGAACAAATACAGAGCTGCTTCAGCATGGCTGCATAAATCAATATGCCGGTCTTGGACCAGCCGGTGATCGACCCAGCTGAAGCTCTGGGGAACCTTGCGGATACGCGTGTTTAAAATCGGGGTTTTTAAAATCACTTTTTCCTCCTCGTATTTTTTGTTGTGGACATAAGATGTCCTGACCGGATTGTTGCATACGAAGAAGGGTCAAAGCGATGTCATCTTGTAACACAGACCCAATAAAATTAGATATTAATCCAATCATAACAGGATGTTGAAGCATTAAGACATCTTGTAACGCATTCTGTGGAATTTGAGGCTTATCCTCAATATTTTCAGCAGGTTGAACCGTTAAGGAATCTTGTAACGCAATCAGCCTTTTTGAGCGCTTCCAATAGCCTGGATTTTTCTTTCTCCATTCCCTGACCCGCTCAACATGTGCCGGTCCTTTAAAATACTCCCGGTTCTCTGGCTTATCTAACCATTTTTTTCGGCTGGCGGTAATGCTTGCCGCCCGGCATTCCGACCTGCCACAGTATTTTTGTCTGTTCTGATTTCTGGCATCCGGTAGAAATAAGGCCTTGCAATGACGGCATCTTTTCTTTTTCATCCACAATATCCCTCCAAATGGAGGCAACTATTGATGAATGAAAAAAATATTGGAAGAAAATATTTTTCTTAAGGGAAGAAGATCGAAGAAAATGGATTAAGAAATGTCTTTTGGGAAGAAAATCCAAAGAAAAATCATGCAGCTTTATACCGGAAACCCTGATGCATTTTCACTTCGGCCGCGACAGCCATGCTACAGGAATTAATTATTCAGGGCAAATTGTTGGTTATTCTCAAACAGCGAACGGCTCAACTCATGCT
>JANNUH010000040.1:0-38060 GCA_031395015.1 Desulfobacterales bacterium
CAAACCCCTTCATCGCTGAATGCTTTGTGATTGCTGCCGTAAGCGTCGTCTTTCCATGATCTATGTGACCAATAGTACCTATGTTCACATGCGGCTTTGTCCGCGCAAATTTCTCCTTAGCCATCTTCTTAATTCCTCCTGCCGTTTTTTTGGAGCCCATGAACGGAATCGAACCGTTGAACCTCTTCCTAACCAAGGAAGCGCTCTACCGACTGAGCTACATGGGCACAAAAAAGGCGATTCAAATTAATATTTAACTCAAACCATTATTCCGGCGGAAATCTAAACAAGAAAGTGGAGCGGGAGACGAGGCTCGAACTCGCGACATTCAGCTTGGAAGGCTGAAGCTCTACCAACTGAGCTACTCCCGCAGGCAAAGAAACTATAATAGCTAAAAAAACCATTAGCTATGTAGTAACGATCCACTAAAACTACTCTTCTTTAAGATCTCCTACACAACACACTGGTGGTGGGGGGAGGATTTGAACCTCCGAAGGCTGAGCCGTCAGATTTACAGTCTGATCCCTTTGGCCACTCGGGAACCCCACCGGTACACTCTGGAGCCGATACCCCGAATCGAACGGAGGACATTCTCATTACAAGTGAGATGCTCTACCTACTGAGCTATATCGGCTTATCTTAAAACCACAAAATTTTTCTCGCGGTAAAAAGACCGAAAAATAATATCAAAACAGCGCAAGATAATCAACTCTTAAATTTCTCTTCGTTAAAAGAATTACCTTGAACCATCCTTTTAATTTGTTCAAGAAGTTCTTTGCTGCTCTGCTTAGTTTTTCTTGCTTTTACTATGAATTCCGGCAAATCATTGTTTCTACGCTATTTCTCAAAAACAACCCGCTCCACAAAAACCAAATGAAACACCAAAATTCAACAAGTGCGCAACATAACAAAAAAATAAATTTGTTGCAAGCATTCTTTTAACAGCCTGGATATTTGCCATAGGAAATTTTGCATAACCCGTTCCAGGGTGATCACCTTACGTCCGCTGGATGGATATTGCTACAAATTCTAAGATTTCCTTTGCTGACCGCCATGAACTCGCTCATTCTTCGCTCAAACAGCATGGCGGCTTAACCGCTACGGTAATCAAGAATTTGTAAGCAAAAATCCATAATGCTCCCGTAAGGCAATCACCCTTGCACTGGAAGATGTCGCAAGTTCCTAAAGGCCTGGAAACGGCGGACTGTTTGAGGGACCGACCGAGTTTCCGCCGTTTAATGGAAGGCCTTTCCGGACTTTAAAAAATCGTTCAGGCACTAGGGAGTGCAAGGTGATCAGACCGGAACGGGTATTGGCGTAAATTGATTGGAAAATATGATTCTTATGGCAAATATCCAGTTCTGTTAAAACCTATTTGACAAAACTCTGACAATTTTTGTATGTATTTTGCCCAATTTGTAATATAGGGGCCTATTTTTCAAGCTTTGGTCATGCTTAATTCTACAGAAGTAAAAAAATGTTATTTTTCCTGAAAAATAAAAAAGGCAGGATGAAAAAATCATCCTGCCTTAATATGCTTTATTAAACTTTATTTATTTTTTCCTTGCCTGTCTTCCAACTCCTGCAAGCCCGATGAGGCCGAAGCCCAGAAGCATGAGTGTGGCAGGTTCTGGAACAGTATTTTGGGAAGATTGTAAAGGATTCCATGTGGATAGGTGAGAAATATCGGGTATATTTTTTCCGTTGGGAGTTAGGAGATGTTGTGTACTCCAGTATCCGAAGTTTAGTCCTGACACTCCCAACCAGTAAAGCGCAAACTCGTTAGCTCCCTTAACGCTGTAAAATTCAACAGGTTTCACTGTAGACCATGTCCCGGATTTGTTACCATCGAAATAGGTTACCGTTATGCCATCACCATTGGATGTGCCTGGCGTATTTAATTTTGAATAGGGGTCAAGTTCAATATCCCGTACAGTATTTTTTATTTTTTTAAACCAATCCTCAATAGCTGTTTCAAGGAGTGACTCTTCGTAGTTAGAGTCATTTCCGCCCAATGTGAACATATATTCACCAGTATATCCAGACTGTGCAGGATTTAAAAATCCAAACAGGATGAATAAAAATGATATCAGAGTAAAACATGTTTTTTCCATAGCATAAGCCCTTTCCTGATAGGTTGACTACTTTAGTCATATATTAAAGGGATGCAATATTGATGCCCCCTTATTGTTAGAATAAGAAATACTTAGTTGTGCCTTATCCGCCACAGGTCTTAAAATATTTCAACAATTATTACAAAGAATGTTGTGAACGAAATATACAATCAGATGTGAAAAAAAAGTTATAAATTAAGGTAAAAAAACATTAAAATAGGAATTTATTGTCTCAATTTTTCATTTAATCTAATAATCATTTCATAGATCTGTTTTTTGGGGAAACCTGTGTCTTCAGCAATCTGCCTTGCAAGGTCAGATGTGCCGAGATCACTGGATGCAAGGCTGTCGAGGATAATTTTTTCAAGCGTTTCTTCATCCATAACGACCTCTTCTGATCCACATCCCTGCACAAAGAGGGAACATTCTCCCTTAATGTTTTCTTTTTCATCTAATCTTTGGAGAATATCAGACAGGCTTCCCCTTATGTATTCTTCATGGATTTTGGTGATTTCCCTTGTAAGGCAGGCCTGGCGGTTTCCAAAAATTTTAATCAGGTTTTCAGTAAGAGATTTTATCCGTCTGGGGGATTCATAAAAGATGAGGGTTGCTTTCTGATTTCTGAGGGATTCTAAAGCCTGTTGCAGCTTCTGATTTTTTTTGGGCAGAAAGCCTGAAAAATGAAAGGCATCCGTTGGAAGCCCGGAGACACTTAAGCCTGCCATGGCTGCACTGCAGCCTGGAATGGGAATGACAGGGATATTTTCTTTTGCAGCAGCTTTAATAAGATGATACCCGGGGTCGGAGATGGTTGGGGTGCCGGCATCGGAGATCAGGGCAATATTAAGGCCGTTTTTTAAATGGGAGATGAACAGCGGCGTCTTATCGGCTTCATTATGCTCGTGGCAGGAGATAAGCCGGGTTTCAATGCCGTAGTGGGTGAGAAGCTTTTTCGAATGCCTGGTATCCTCCGCTGCAATCAGATCCACCGTTTTTAAGATTTTTACGGCCCGAAAGGTGATGTCCTCCAGGTTCCCTATGGGGGTTGCCACCACATATAACGTCCCATATGAAATCGGTATATCCATTTTATCCGGTCTGGAAGGCATTTTTAATGAGGTTGAACTCAAAGCTGCCTTCTTTTTCAAAGACTTCCATGACATCAA
The DNA here is from genome assembly GCA_031395015.1 of Desulfobacterales bacterium. Taxonomy (GTDB): domain Bacteria; phylum Desulfobacterota; class Desulfobacteria; order Desulfobacterales; family Desulfobacteraceae; genus Desulfobacula. The sequence continues at coordinate 3,281 of JANNUH010000040.1, forward strand.
AACGGATTTTTGATTCCAGGAGTCTATTTTTTTTCAGGTAAAAGGAGGCACCCAGGATAATTTTATTCTGTTTTGTCGGGGTAACCGATTCCCTCGGCAATCCTTTTCTATTGCTTCGGCGGGTTTTGACTTCAATAAAGCAGATATATTCATTGTCCTTTGCAATAATATCGATTTCCGCTACCTTTGTCCGGAAATTGGTTTCCATGATTTTAAACCCGTGGGATTGAAGAAAATCAATGGATGCTGATTCCCCTTTATTCCCAAGGGTTTTTTGCTTATCAGGCATGAAGGACCTCTTTGACCCCTCTGAAGGTCAGCCGGTGAACAGGGCAGGGGCCGTGTCTTAAAATGGCTTCTTTGTGGGCCTTTGTCGGATACCCTTTGTGGCGGATAAAATCATAGGCCGGGTAAAGTTCATGGAGGTCTTTCATGATGGCATCCCTTGTCACTTTTGCGATAATTGAGGCCGCCGCAATGGAAATGCTTTTCGAATCTCCTTTGACAATGGCCGACTGATGGATATCCAAATCCAGGGTGAATTTTCCGTCAATGAGCAGAAAATCCGGAACAGGGGAGCCCGGGAGGTGAGAGAGATTTTCAACCGCACGCTTCATGGAAAGAAGGGAGGCTCTGAGAATATTGATCCCATCGATTTCATGGTGCGAGGCAATGCCGATGGAAACTGCGATGGCCTTTTCCATGATTCTCGGGAAAAGTGCAGAGCGTTTTTTTTCCGACAGTTTTTTGGAATCATTGATCCCTTGGCAGGAAAAATCATGGGGCAGAATAACGGCGGAAGATACAACAGGGCCGGCAAGGGGTCCCCTGCCGGCCTCGTCAAGACCTGCAACCATGTCATATCCCAAGGTTTTTGCATTGTGTTCAAATTGCCACATCAACGCAACCATAGAGATTTTAGACCGGACGTTTTTCTTTGATTCTGGCGGCTTTTCCGCGAAGATTCCGAAGATAGTAAAGTTTGGATCTTCTGACTTTACCCTTTGTGATGACTTCTATCTTATCAATGGATGGAGAATAAAGCGGGAATATCCTTTCAACACCAATACCGCCTGATATTTTTCTGACGGTAAACCGGGCACTTGAAAACCCTCCGGTTTTTTTGATCACAACACCCTGAAATAACTGGATACGTTCTTTTTCACCCTCACTGATTTTTACATGGACAGTGATGGTATCCCCTGAACTGAATTCCGGGATATCCAGACGCATTTGTTCTCTTTCCAATCTTTCGATTACATTGCTCATTTTTTTCTCCTATGATCGTTCCTTTGGGCAGATAGATAAACTGTTTATCTGCCGTTCGCAATCCTGTCTAAATATATTGATACAGCAGATCTGACAGAAAGGTGATTATATTCTGTTTTTCCGAAGATCGGTTCCAGGGTATAATCACATAAATCTATAAGTTCATCTGCCAATCCCCATGCCGTTCCAAAAATAAGGGCATGGGAAACTTTATTCTCAAGCTTTTGCCGCAGCATTCCGGTTGTTATTGAACCGGCAATGGGTACTGCACTTGTGGCAATGGTCACAACCGGTTCCATCCTTTCCTGTTTTATTGCCGTGACCGCATCTTCCAAGGTGCGGGACACACGGACCAGTTCCAGGGCGCTCTTTCTGAAGGGGTTAAGCTTACCGCCAACCCCCTTTGTCCAGTGGTCAATCACCTGGCCGGTCAGTGTTACCTGGTCTTCAAAGGGGGTGACCACATAAAACCCTTTTACGCCAAATGTGATGGATGCCCTTGCAATGTCATGCAGATCAATGGTTGTCAGAGCTGATCCAATGGGCAATCCTTTCTTGTTTTTCACTGGAAAATGGATCAGCACCACATAAAGATTATTCTCGGGCAAGGGTCTCAAGCTCCCGGCACCATTGCCTGACAATCTTTTTTTCTTCAGCGCTCAGTTCTGCCTTTTCAAACAGATCCGGTCGTTTCAAAAAGGTTCGCTGCAGAGATGATTTTTTTCTCCACAATCTTATCTTTTCATGATTCCCGGATAACAGCACATCGGGAATCTTTTGCCCTTCAAATTCTTCAGGCCTTGTATAGTGTGCATGTTCCAGCCGGTCATCCATAAATGAATCAGACAGGAAAGACTCCGCACTGCCAAGGACTCCGGGGATCAACCGGGATATGGCATCCATCATCACCATGGCCCCCAGCTCTCCGCCGGTCATAACATAATCTCCAATGGAGATCTCTTCATCCACCAGAAGGGTGTATACCCGTTCATCAATTCCTTCATACCTGCCGCAGATCAAAATAAGTCCCTGTTTTTTTGCGGCAAAGTCAAGGGCCTTTTCCTGGTTGAAGCAGTTTCCCTGGGGGGTTAACAATACAACCCTTGATTCAGGCATCCGGCTTTTTGCACACAAAACCGCTGACTGTAACGGTTCCGGTTTCATCACCATACCACTGCCGCCGCCATAGGGCCTGTCATCTACTGTCTTGTGGCGGTCTGTTGAAAAATCCCTGATATTGATACAATTTCCTGTGATCAGCTTGTTTTCAATTCCCCTGGCAATCATGCCGTGCAGAAAAAAAGCCTTGATCAGTTCAGGGAACAGGGTCAATACCGTAAACTCCATCAATATTCCTCGGGCAGGGTGGTTCTTACGGTATGGGTATCCATGTCCACAGATTCAACAAAATATTTGTGCATTGGTACAAGGGTTTCCCTGTCATTGTCTGTTATGACCAGGACATCATTTGCACCGGTCGGGAATATATGGGTAATCTTGCCCAGATATCCTTTTATATGATCAACTACATCCAGGCCCATCAAGTCCTGCCAGTACCAGACTTCCCCTTCCGGTTCCGGCAGTTGATTCCTGTCCACAAGGATTTCTTTTCCCACAAGATCTTCGGCCTGGTCCCGGTTCTCAATTCCCTCAAGGGTGAGCAATACCCCCTGTTTATGGGGGGAGGCATGAAGAATACAAAAGGATTTTCCCTCTTCTTCGTCGTTTTTTATGACCACGCGTCTGCCCTTTTGGAAGGTATCAACAGACTCTGCAAAAGAGGCAGCCTTGAGTGTGCCGTTGAGACCATGAACTCCGGTTACCCTGCCTATGGTAAACGAAGCGTTTTTATTCATCATCTATTCAATAATTTCAAGAACTGTGCGTTTTTTAAGTTTTGTGGACGCTGCACTTAAAATTGTTCTCATTGCCCGCGCCGATCTTCCCTGCTTCCCGATTACCTTTCCGAGATCCTCTTTTGCCACCTTAAGCTCCAGAACCGAAGTCTGCTCACCCACGACCTCCGATACTTGAACCTGATCAGGACTGTCTACCAATGCTTTTGCGATGTATTCGATCAGCTCTTTCATATCAAAATCTCCTTTTAATGGGGTAGTCGGAATACAAAGGTCGGCATATTAAAAGGCTTTTTATGCTTCGGCTTGACTGATACCCTGCCGTTTTAATATGCTCTGGACAGTTGTGGACGGGATAGCACCTTCCCCCAGCCAGTATTTTACTCTGTCCTCTTTCAGTGTTACGGCAGCCGGGTTCACCATGGGATTATACGTGCCTAGAAGTTCCAGGAACCTTCCGTCCCTCGGAAAGTCGATATCCGCAGCCACGATTCTGTAAAAAGGTCTTTTTTTTGTTCCTTTTCGGGTCAATCTGATTCTAACAGCCATATTCTTTTTTTTCTCCTTAAAACGGCAGCATGTTCTTTAATGAACGCATGCCGCCTTTATTAAATTGCTTTATCATTTTCATGGATTGGGCATAACTCTTCAGGAGTTTGTTGATATCCTGAACCGTGGTTCCGCTTCCATTTGCAATCCTGATTTTTCTCGACCCCTTGATGATCGTGTATTCACGTCTTTCTCCGGGGGTCATTGAATTGATCATTGCTTCAATTTTAACAAATTCCTTATCATTTATATTCAGGTCTTTCAGCCCTTTTTTATTTACTCCCGGCAGCATCCCCAGAAGATCTTTAATTGATCCCATTTTCCGGACCATTTTCATCTGATTCCTGAAATCTTCCAGGGTAAAGGAATTTTTCCTTATTTTTTTTTGGATTTCCCCGGCTTCTTTCTGATCAATGGCTTCCTGGGCTTTTTCAATAAAAGAAAGCGTATCCCCCATACCAAGGATCCGGGATGCCATTCGAGCCGGATGAAAAGGCTCAAGAGCCGTTAATTTTTCACCCACACCGATGAATTTCAAGGGTTTTCCCGTCACTGCCTTGATGGATAGAGCGGCGCCACCTCTGGCATCCCCATCCATTTTGGTCAGGACCACACCACTCAGATCCAGGGCCGTGTCAAAGGACCCCGCAATATTCACAGCATCCTGGCCTGTCATGGCATCTGCCACCAGAAGAATTTCCGTTGGATTGATCCCCTTTTTAATGGTTTTAAGTTCAGCCATTAATGCTTCATCCAGATGCAGTCTTCCCGCCGTATCCAGAATCAGGATGTCACACCCTTCAGCCCTGGCGGCCAGGATTGCATCCTGACAGATCTTCAAGGGGATCATATCGGGCGTTGACTGAAAAACAGGGATATCTAGTTGTTTTCCGATCTTTTTGAGCTGGTCGATGGCGGCAGGACGATAAACATCCACAGGCACCAGAAATGGCTTTCTATTCATTTTACGCAGATAGAAACCCAATTTCCCGGCTGTCGTGGTTTTTCCTGATCCCTGAAGCCCTACAAGCATAACGGAATTAAGCGTCTTCCCATCAAGATTCAGGCCTTGATGTTCAGATCCCATCATCCTTGTAAATTCATCGTTTACAATCTTTATGACCTGCTGGCCCGGGGTTAGGCTCTGCATCACTTCCTGACCCAAAGCCCGTTCTTTTATGTCTGCAATGACCTGTTTTGTGACTTTATAATTGACATCCGCTTCGAGCAATGCCATACGGACCTGTTTAAGACCATCTTCAATGTTCTTTTCATTCAGGGTGCCGTGACCTTTCAGTTTTTTAAAGACCGACTCAAGCCTGTCGCTCAAACTCTCAAACATAAAGAAACCAACCTTCAAATATCAAATCAAATCGTTGAAATTAGTATAGATACTGTGTTATGTCAAGAAAATAATAAAATTTGAACCAATATGGATATATGAAGAATTTACTAGATTTTACGCGACAGGATCTTGCAGCCTGGCTTGAGGACAATGGCATCCGGCCCTTCAGGGCAGGCCAGATATCCAAATGGATTTACATCCGGCAGGCGGAAAGCATTGAACAGATGACGGATCTTTCAAAGGAGCTTCGGAAAAAGCTTGAGGCGGATTTCTATCTCCAGCGCCTGGTGGTGGAAGAAAAGATGGTGTCCACGGATACAACGGAAAAATTTCTGTTCAGGCTCAATGACGGGCTTCATATTGAATCCGTATTGATTCCCGGAAAAGACCATTTCACCCTTTGCGTGTCTTCCCAGGTGGGGTGTGCCCAGGACTGCCGGTTCTGCCTGACGGCCAGGGGCGGATTCATCAGAAACCTGACCGTCTCGGAAATGCTTGCCCAGATCAGGGATATCCGGTTTTATCTCATGCAGAAGGCCATTGATCCTTTAAAGCTTTCCAATATCGTTTTCATGGGAATGGGGGAGCCCCTTGCCAATTATCAGAATCTTCTCAAGGCCCTGGAAACGATATTGGACAGTGATTATGGATTTAAATTCTCCCCCCGGCATGTCACGGTATCAACCTCGGGCCTGGTACCGAAAATCACGCAACTGGGACTTGACACCTGGGTGAACCTTGCCGTGTCCCTGAATGCCACAACCGATGAAATGCGTTCCGAGCTCATGCCCATCAATAAAAAATACCCTTTGAAACAATTGCTGGAAGCCTGTCGGACATTTACCATGAAACCGAGAAACAAGATCACCTTTGAATATATTTTAATGAAGGGGGTGAACGATTCAAGGGAAGATGCCTTAAGGCTTGTTAAACTGCTTTCACCTATTAAATCAAAAATCAACCTGATCCCGTTCAATGAATATGAAGAAAGCGAGTTCAAGCGCCCATCCCAGAAAGAAATCAGTGATTTTCTTCAGATTTTACTGGACCGGAATTTTACGGCCATTATACGGAAAAGCAAGGGGGATGATATTCTGGCTGCGTGCGGACAATTGAAAGCAAAATTGATTCTTTAAGGGCAATGAAAGAGATTCCCCTCTATCTTGCCGTTTTTACAACAGGGCATTGAATCTTTGCGGATTTGATTTATAATAATAATGCAATGAAATGATTTAAAATTGTTATAGGATATGATAATTACCCTTTACCAATAACCCTTAATTGATCGGAAGAAAATATGTCAAATATTAATTTAGATAAAAAAAGAGTGCTGATTGTCGATGATGAACCCGATGTCCTGGATTCCCTGGAAGAATTGCTGAATATGTGTACAACCGTCAGGGCCCAGAGCTTTGAAGAAGCCGATCATCTCCTGAAGACAGAGAAGTTTGATATTGCAATTCTGGACATCATGGGGGTTGACGGGTATCAGCTTCTGGAAACCGCTACCAAAAAAAAGGTGGTCACTGTGATGCTCACCGCCCATGCCCTGAGTCCGGATAATATTAAAAAATCCTATCTTGGCGGTGCCTGCTCGTATATTCCCAAAGAAGAAATGATCAATATAGAAGCTTTTCTCATTGATGTATTGACGGCCAGACAAGAAGGGAAAAATCCATGGACAAGCTGGTATAAGAGACTTGATACCTATTTTGAGGAAAAATTCGGTCCTGAATGGGACAAAGATGACAAAAAATTCTGGGAAAAGATGATTTATTATTAAATATCACCCCATTTTCGAAGAATTACGAAATCCCCCTGTTGAATTTTTTTGACCGGGGGATTTTTATATCATGAGGGGCTTAAACTCTTCCGGTCGGACCTTTTTAACCATGATCGTACTGCTGGCCCCATTTTTCATGATATGCACCGGTGTGTCTGTCCCTTCGGGTGATTTGGTATATCCGGCACAGATGAAAGCGGCCGCCTCTATATTTTCAGGGGATGCATTCCCGGTAAGAACCACATCAGGCCCCGGCAGCGTGCTGTGTTTGAATAAAACATCCCGGTGTCCCTGATAATGTTTCATGAGCAGCTCATTATCCTGCTGGGACCGTCCTACAATCACTTTTGTTTTGGCATCCAGCCTGAAATGCCTTCCGTATTTTAATAAATGAAGTTCGTGCGTATCAAAAATGATCTGTACTTCCATGAGGTCTTTCAGCCTTGCAGAAAAAATCTTGTCCGTCAGAAGACATCCCCCGGCCGGGGCCGGGTATTCTTTTATCTTGAAATCCTCTGCCAAATGAAACTGGGTTTTTCTGGACCGGCCGGAAATATCCATGAGTTTTTCCCGGTTTACAAGGCCACTTTTCTCCATCTCCGTCATGGGTAATAATTTTGCGCTGAGGGGTCTCAGGATAAGCCCTTCAAACCCTGAATTTTTTTCTACATACCGCAATGAATTCTTATTCTGGGATTTGGGCCTCTGGCCCACGACTTCCCCGCTGAACAGAAAATGAAAGCCTTCATTTCTTAGGATTTGCCCTGCTTTTGAAAACATCAGGGTATGACAATCCATGCAGGGATTCATGTTTTTCCCAAATCCTGCCCTGGGGTTTTTCATCATTTCCATGTAAGCGTCCGTGATATCAAGGATGATCAAGGGGATTCCGGTTTGAAGCGATGCTTTCCGGGCAGATTCGGATGAGAAAAAAGGCGTCTCAAACGTGATAAAGGAAACGTTGATTCCCTGGCGTTGGAGTAAAAGAGCTGCCAGCATGCTGTCAAGCCCTCCGGAACAAAGGCCGAGGCCTTTGATGGGGCTTGAGGTTTTATCGGTCTTCATGTATAACCCTGTTATGGTTGTAAGTTCATTAAAAATAAAAACAATTCTTCAGACATTAAGAAACAGGTATCCTGTTGTCAAGACCCAGCTTGACCATGCAACGCCATTTCAACTGCTGATTGCAACCATTCTGTCTGCCCAGTGCACGGATAACCAGGTCAACAAAGTATCCAAAACCCTTTTTCATGCCTATCCCACTCCGGAAGCGTTGGCCCTGGCACCTTTGAATCAAATCAAAAAGATCATTTATTCCACAGGCTTTTACAATAATAAGGCAAAAAATATCAAGGCCTGTGCATGGGCCTTGATCAATGAACATGAAGGGGTTGTGCCGGATCATAGGGATAAACTTGTAAAGCTGCCGGGAGTCGGCCGGAAAACCGCCAATGTGGTTCTGTCTGCTGCATTTGGTCAACAAACCATTGTCGTGGATACCCATGTGCTGAGAATTTCAAACCGGCTTGGGCTCACGGATCAAAAAGATCCTGTTAAAGTTGAATATGAGCTCATGGAAATAATACCTGGAAAATACTGGAATGATTTTTCCCTGCAATTGATCTATTTTGGAAGGGATATCTGTGATGCAAAAAAACCGCGCTGCCCGGAATGTCCGCTTTTAAGCATCTGTCCTTCAGGGAAAAGCATTGATGGTTAACCCTTGAAATGGCTGATAAACTCTAAAAGTTTTCTGCATTCATGATTCAGGGTTTCAAGTTTATTTTCAATGCCGTTCATATCATTTGATTTTCCGGATGATTCAAGGGCATATGCCGCATCGGCGGCTCTTTCGGCGGCAAGATACCTTAATGTGCCTTTTAGTTTATGGGCAGAGGCATCCAACCTGGAACCATTTTTTTCAATCACGGCGCTTTTGATTTCATCGAAGTCTCCAGGAAAGTTCTGGGCAAAATCTGCAAAACAATCCCGGATGAGTTCCATATCCCCATCCATGATCTCTTTGAGTTCTTGGATATTGACAACATCGCTTCCAAGGTTTTCCAATGTCATGGTTCAAACTCTCCTCTCTGGTTCAGGCGGATATCATGAATCTTTTTTCTTTTCCCAGAAATCACGGCTTTCCTTTAGAATATCCGTAATGTCGTCACCTGCAAGATCGTCCATAATAAGGGTGTCATCTTCGCCAAGGGGCTCTTCTTCATCAATAAGGGTGTCATTGATGTCAAGAGGGTCATTAATGTCAAGGATGTCATCTTCTTCTTCAAGTTCAATTTCAGGCTCAGCATCTTCGGTCGGCTCATGGGGCTCATCAGATTCCGGAATATGGTTCCCCTGCCGGTCAAACATGAGACTGCCGCTTAAGCAAAGTTCAAAATCCATCCGGAAAGCGATCTGATTGTTATGGACGACAATTTCTCCCCCCTTTGGAGAAAGCGCCGCCGTTGTCATCTTTTTCTTGATGATTTCTCTGACAGCATCAAGATCAAGGTCCTCTTTAAGCGATTCAATCAGGTCTTTTTCCCCGTTTTTAATGACGCCCGGATCAGTTATTCTCATGGACAACCCCCTTTGAAAAATTATTTGTATGCTTTATCTGCAAAGCGTTTTTCGATAAATCGATCCAGATCGATGATCCGACCTATTTCCATGACATCATGCATATACCGCTGAATTTTATCAAGGTCTTCGGCAACCGGATAAAGCCCGTCCCACCGAATGGATTTTGGCTGGGAAAAAACATTTTGCAAGACCTGGGGATTCAGTCCGAGTTTTCCTTCCGGATCAAGGAAGCTCACGGCAATCCTTGCTGCCCGGATTTTATCATTTTCTATATATTCCCCGGTATCAATGAGCAGGGAGACAAATTCCTGGGCAGCCTCCGGGTATTTCTGGATAAAATCCTCCTGCATGGCCACAATACAGCAGGGGTGATTGTCCCAGCGGCTGGCAGAATAAAATTCAAGGTTTCCGATTTCACTCACAATGGCTTTTGTGGCAACGGGTTCAGCCACCATAAAGCCTGCGACATCTTCGTTTTCTTTCATGATTCCCGGCATTTTGATGGGCGGGACGACTTCAAACCGAACATTAATGGCTTTTTTCCCCGGAACTCCGGGTTTCAGACCCAGCTCCTTTAAAAACTGGTGGGCCAGCATATGATGAACCGACATCTTATGGGGAATATCCACGACTTTATATCTGTAGAAACTCTGCAATGAATCAAACCTTGGATCATAATTCCGGGAGCGGATAAAAGTGCTTCCGTTTTTATGGGCAAACAGGACGAGTTTGATGGGGGAGTCATAGGCAAAAAGGTCCATGGCAATGGGTGCCAGTACAAATGCACAATCGATTTCGCCGTTTTCAAGGCCTTCCTGAATGGGATTCCATCCGGTTTTCAGATTTGTGGTCAGATCAAAATGCACCGGTTCAACATCTCCCTGCTCAATTCTGTGTTTCAGCGCACCCAGGGCCAGGTGGTCCGTGATCTGGATATGGGCCACATTGAGTTCAACCCTTCCCCCCACCACCTGCCGCTGTTTTTTAACCGGTGCCTTATCGATGGATTCTCCGGAGAAGGCAATATCTATGGCCTTACTGATTTGAGCCTCATCAAAGGGTTTGGGGACGTGACCGCTGCCGCCAGCTTCCATGATGGCAATCTGCTGGCCTTTATCAGACTGGGCCGTTGCCATGATAAAGGGCAGATTTTTGAATTCATCCATTTTCCTCAAGGCTTGCAGGAATTCAAGTCCATCCATTTGCGGCATATTCCAGTCACTGATGACAAGATCGGGTTTTTCAGTTTTTACTTTTTCAAGCCCGTCGGCTCCATTGACAGCCATGACAAGGTTTTCATACCCGGCTTTGTTTAAAATCTGTTTGAACATGATGCGCATGGTCCCGGAGTCGTCCGCCACAACAATTTTAATGTTTGGGTTTACAGCCATAAAAACACTCCTAAAGGTTTTATAATAAAATATGGTATATAATAGTAAATGCTATTCATTCCATGACCAACTGAAGGTATGCTGGAGTTTCTGGATGATCCTGTCCAGAGAAAAACCAAGAACACCGATGGCAATGATCATTGCCATGAGTTTGTCATATTCCATGGTATCCCTGGCATCATTGATCAGATATCCAAGACCGCTGGAAACCCCTAAAAATTCAGCCGGGACAAGTACGATCCATGCAACCCCCAGGGCAAGGCGAAGGCTTGTCAGCATATAGGGCAGGGAAAACGGGATGATAATTGTTTTTATCAGTTGAAAATTAGTTGCTCCCTGATTCAGTGCCATCTTGATCCATTGGGGGTTAATATTCAAAACGCCGATGGTGGTATTGAGTATTATAGGGCAAATTGTCGCCATTACAATCAAAAAATATATGGCAGATTCAAAACTTGCAAATAACAGGATGGCAAGGGGCATCCAGGAAAGGGGGCTGATCATTCTCACAAACTGGATCGGGGAGTATGAAAGGCTCCGGAACCGGGGATAAAAACCGACTAAAATGCCCATGGGAACCCCCATGATAGCGGCAATGCCTATCCCGATGAGAATTCTTTTCAGGCTTGCAAATACAGATACCCAGAATCTGCTTTCCTGGGCAGCGGTCATCAGTGCCCTGGCTGTCGGGCCGGGTAAAAATCCGCTAAATTGGGAAAATTCAGGTCTTGTGAAAAAAAAACCGGAAACTGCTATCCAGACCAGAAAAAAGACAGCAAGCCCTATGAGTTCATATTTCCAGCCAAACTCCCGATTGCCGAAAACTGCGTTCAAGCCCACTTGTTTCGGGTCTCTGTAAATGAATCGATTAATTGATTTCAACGATTTCTTCCCTTGTATATGGTTTTGAAATATCACAGTTACAGAATCTTTTCAGGCCGCCCATTTCATCCAGGGCTTTGCCGACATAGGTATCATCCACAAGGTCGGCAGCGGCTTTTTCAGTATTGAGATCCTTAAGAAAGAGGGTATTTCCTTCCACAAGGGTCTGTTTCATCCGGTCAATGATAAATTGTGTGGCCGATGGAAAGGGAAAGGGCTGAAACCCGATTCGCGTGACATTCCAGTCTGGATGAATCATTTGATCGGGTTTTGGATTTTCAAATACACGGGCCAGGACCTCCTTGGGAAAGGGCAGATATCCTTCACCGTCCCGGCTTAGGAGATGGGCAGTTTCAGCAGGGTTTCGGATACACCAGTCCTGGGCCCGGACAATGGCATTCATGGCCTTTTGGACCAGGATTTTATTTTTATTGATAAATTCCTCATGGGCGACAATGACGCAGCAGGGATGATTTTTCCAGATATCACCGGAAAATCTCATGATCCTGGCATTGAATTTGATTTCGGCCAGGGCATTAAACGGGTCTGCAACAATATACCCGTCGATTTTATTCCCCAGAAGGGCCGTGGGCATGTCCGGCGGAGGGAGGATAAACAGGTTGACCTCGTTTTTTTCAAGTTTGGCAGACTGGGGCCTGATGACAGGGGTTAATCCGTGGGACCGGATTCCCATCTGAAGGAGCAGATTATGCATGGAATACCAGTAGGGGACGGCAATCTGTCTGCCGCCAAGATCTTTGAAACTGTAAATGTCGGAATCCCCTCTCACGGTAACGGCGCTTCCATTGGTATGGTCCCAGGCCAGGACCTTTACAGGAACCCTTTGTTTATACCTCATCCACATGGGAATGGGAAAAAGCATATGGGTTAGATTAAATTTACCTGCCAGGAATGATTCGGTCAGTATTTCCCAGGATCTTACCATGACCGGTTTTTCAACCACAAGACCTTCTTCGGAAAAATAACCCAAAGCATGGGCCACCAGCAAAGGAGTGGCATCGGTAATGGGAAGATATCCGATCTTCAGGGTTTCCGATGCGGCAAAGGCAGTGAGGGCCCGTGGCAGAAAAAGTCCGGAGCAGGTGCCGGCAAGAGTTTTCAGAAATTGCCGCCTTGAAGCGGATTGACTGTCATCTTTCATCATAAAAGACTCCTTTTGGCCAGATATGAATTTTTGAAACGCTCCAGTATTTTTGTCCGGATTTCTTTGAATTTCGGGTTGTTCCGGTCCCTTGGATAGGGTTCCGTGATTTCAAAAATATCCGCTATATTGGCAGGTTCACCGGCCAGGAGAATGATCTTGTTTCCCAGCCGTATGGCCTCGTCAATATCATGGGTGACAAAGACGGCGGTAAACTGTTCGGAAAGCCATAAATTGACCAGTTCCTCCTGGATATGGGCCTGGGTAAAGGTATCCAGGGAGGCAAAGGGCTCATCCAGGAGGAGAACATCAGCACGCCCCACCAGGGCACGGGCAAGGCAGGCTCTCTGGGCCATGCCCAGAGACAGTTTACCGGGTCCGGCATCGGCAAAACTCGCAATCCCCATGATTTCAAGAAACTGGCTGACCCTGTAGTCCAGGTTCTCTGTATCGCCCCGGAGTTTGCATCCATAGGCCACATTCTCTTTTACCGTGAGCCAGGGAATCAGTGTCGGCTGCTGGAACAGCATGGAGCGGGAAGGGTGCAGGCCGATGATTTCCATGCCGTCCACAAAAATCTTTCCCGATGTGGGCAGCTCCAGCCCGGCCAGAAGATTCAAAAGTGTTGTCTTTCCGCAGCCGGATTCTCCCAGGATAATGACAAAATCACCCTGATCAATGGAAAAAGAGATGTCTTTTAATACAGCGTGATCAGATGATTTTGATTTTTTATAAATTTTGGTGACCTGTTCAATTTGTATTTTCAATGCATTTTTTCCGATAGGGCCTGTAAGATGAAGGATCTGTCGATCAGGCGGTTTATATCAATGGCGGCATTCATGACCCCCATGGGGCCAGCCATATAGTCCTGAATTATGTTCAGAACTTCGGGGTCGGGAATCAATAAATTTGTATCATAGGTCAGATCTGTTTCAAAAAGAATGTGCCGGACAATATCTTTATCCTGTCCCAGAAAAAGCTGAGCCAGGGATAAAAGCCCGTCATTTTTATTTTCCTCAATAAACCGGGCCGTTTGAACAAACAGGGAAATGAGCTCTTTCACGGCTTCAGGATGCTTTTCAAGAAAAGATGTTCTGAGGACAAACACAGATCCGGGGTGGTTTTTCCATAAACTGCCGGTGGTGCAGAGCATTGTGGCCAGCCCTTTTTTTTGCGCCTCACTGCCGAATGGTTCTTCAAGGGCAAACCCTGCGATATCATGGTCATCGTCATGGGCTGTCATTTCAGCCATGAGACAGGAGGGAACAACCTCACGGACAACATCAACCGTGACATGATCGTGGGTCCCGAAGCTGAGCCCGGCCGAGGACAGCAATCTGTGGAGGAGCATATTCTGAATGGAAAGTTCCGACGGCACAAGGACGGTTTTGCCTTTAAATCCAGCCATGCTTTTAATGCCGGATAGTTTGCTTTTTAAAATGACACTGCCGGACCGATGGGTAAACATGAGCAGCCGGATATCAAGACCCGAGGCAAAAAGATCCATGGCAAGGGGTGCCGGGATAAAAGCGCCTTCGATCTCCTCATTTAAGAGGCTTTCACAAACCGGGTGCCAGGCATTCATGGCAACGGGTTCAAGGGTTGATCGGGAAAGCGTTCTGGATTGCTTTTTCAGATGAAGATCGGCAATCCCTAAAATCAGGTGATCAAACGTTTTCAGATGCCCGATACGAATACAGGGATATTCTATCATGAATACCTCATTGTCATGATTTTTCCGGTATTAATTATTTACCATTGTCGTGATGATCAATTCTTAGCATAAGCTCCATGACTTCGCAAGATGAAAGAAGCTTGAGGCTCCAGGCGATTTTATGGTTTATCCTGAATCAGACTGAATCCGACTTGATATGGACGGCACAATAGGATAAAATAGATGAAACTAAAAAAGGGAAAATGGAATATTAAAATGGCAGAAGATACCCGACTGGTTGTTCAGGATTATTTTTTAAGGCCGGGATTTATTTATCTACCGCAAAGGCCCACCACGATTTCAACTGTTCTGGGCTCATCCGTGGCGGTGAGCCTCTATGACAGGTCTCTTAAAGCCGGGGGCATGAATCATTTTCTTTTCCCCTATGTCAACGCAAGGGAAAAAACAACAGCCCAATATGGCAATGTAGCTGTTTTAACCTTGATCCGCATGATGACGGCTTATGGATCTAAGCTTTCAAACCTGGAGGCCCAGGTTTTCGGGGGAGCATTCAATGACCAATATTCAAAAAGAGATATTGGCAAGGATAATCTTAAAACTGCCAGGCATATTTTATCCGGCAAAAAAATAAAAATTGTCTCAGAGGATGTGGGCGGTGAGCTGGGTCGGAAAATTGTGTTTAATACGGCCACGTATGAGATCGGGATACTGAAGGTGGGAAGGCTGAGAGAATCCGACTGGTATCCCTATCCCAATGACCGATAATTTTGTCATGCTTTTTTCGTTGGTCAGGCATCCTATCATGATGGAATAGATAAAAGAAGAGAATGGTTTCATGGGAAATGAAATAGAAAGAAAATTTCTTCTGAAAGGGGAGGCGTGGCGGGCTCTTGGGCATCCTGTCCATTACCGCCAGGGCTATCTGAACCGTTCAAAGGAAAGGACGGTCCGGGTCCGTAGGGCCGGTGAAAAAGGATATCTGACCATCAAGGGGATCAGCAAGGGCATGACGCGGATGGAGTATGAATATGTGATCCCGAAAGAAGACGCCGATGCTCTGCTCCATGATCTTGCTGAAAAACCCCTTATCGAAAAAGACCGCTACAGGATAGAATACAAAGGATTAACCTGGGAAATTGATGAATTTTTCGGGGAAAACCAGGGATTGATTCTTGCCGAAGTGGAGCTGGAGTCGGAAGATCAGAAAATCCAACTGCCGGACTGGATCGGAAAAGAAGTCACCCAGGACCCCAAATATTATAATTCCAATCTGGTCAATCATCCCTATTCAAAATGGGAATCAAGATAAAACGGATTTAAGGTTGATCGGCGAACCTTGCCGCCAGCTTCACAGCCGCCCCTTCTGAATAATGGCGATCAGAAGCCAGATCCCGAGGACTGTTGCTGCAAGAAATCCTGCAATCCCGATGACGGATACCCCGAAAAGGATGGGCGGGACATTTGAATTGATGACAATGGCCGAGCCCAGTATCAAGGCTGCAATAATAATTGAAAAGGAAATCCGGTTGCTGGTCTGATCCTGATTTTTCAACAGGTTATCCAGGTTATCGATTTTAATACTGAAGGAAAGTTTCCCGGATTTTGTAAGACGCATGATTTCTACGGCATCTCCCGGAAGATTTTGGAGCAGCCGGTATGATTCTCTTGCAACGCCCATGACTTCTTCTGCAATTCTTGAGGGTTTGAATTTTTTATATTTTGCCGCGGCCACATAGGGAATGGCATGGGAAATCATGTCAAATTCAGGGTCAAGGCGTCTGGCAATGCCTTCAATGGAGATAAAGGCTTTCATCATCAAAAAGAAATCCGGCGGTATCCGAAGCTTGTGAGCAGCGCACAGCTCTAAAAACCGGTTCAGCATTTTGGCGGTTTTGATATCTTTTAATGCTTTTGACAGATGCAGGGACACAAACAGGGACACATCTTTTTCAAGCCTTGCAAAATCCGGCTGGTTTTCATATTCCGTGAGTTCGCAGAGGAGCCTGGCCGTTAGCTTATCATTCTTGACGGCAATACTGTGGATGAGATCCACAAAAATTTCCCGGGTGGTCTTGTCCACAAATCCGGTCATGCCGAAATCCACCGGGCAGATGCGGTTTTTCTCCAGGATAAAGAGATTTCCCGGATGGGGGTCTGCATGGAAAAATCCATGTTCAAACACCTGCTTCATGATGAAGTCGGCTCCCCTCCGGGTAATGAGGTTTCTGTCAAGCCCGGCTGCATCTATGGCGCTGATGTCATCGGCCTTGATTCCTTTAATATATTCCATGGTGAGAACCCGCTCGCCGGATTCAGCCGTAAAAACTCCCGGGATATGAATGGTCCGGTCATCTTTAAACTGCTGGGCCATTCGCTCCATGCTGGACGCTTCAATGGAATAATCCAGTTCTTTTTCAAGGGTTCTTGCAAATTCCTCCACGATCCTGACCGGGTTGAAAAGTGCCGCCTCTTCAATATTATTTTCCATGATGGAAGCTAAGTGATGAATGATTTCAAGATCGATTTCAATGGTCTTTCTTATGCCGGGCCTCTGGATTTTGACGGCAACCGGATCATTGTCATTGATCCTCGCCCGGTGCACCTGACCAATGGAGGCACTGGCAAAAGGCGTTTCTTCAATGGAGGTGAAGACCTGGTCACAGGGCAGGCCGAATTCAGATTCAATAATGGTTTTGACGTGTTCAAATTCAAAGGGGGGAACATGGTCCTGGAGCTTTGAAAGCTCATTGAGAAGGTCCACCGGGATCAAATCCGGCCGGGAAGACAGAACCTGGCCCATCTTGATGAATGTGGGCCCAAGTTCTTCCAGGGCCATTCTGATCCTCTGGTTGTTGGACAGCTTTTCAACCTTTTCATGCCGGGTGACAAAGGGGATGAGCTGAAGGCCCGATTCAATATACCGGTCAATATTCATGGCATGAAGAATGTTCTCAAAACCATATTTCAGAATGACGCCGATGATCTGCTGATACCGCCGAAGATGTCGGTATCGCTTGCTCACCCGGCCAATGGTTTTAATGCTCAGCATAATCGGCCATCAGGCGGTTATTCATCGGTCAGCTTTTTGGTCAGGGCGTCAATCCGGTCATTGAGGGTTTTGATATCAGACCGGGACGGTAGATCCAGCTTTTTCAGGATTTTTTCAATGGTGGCTTCCAGTTTTTTATCAAAGCTTTCTTTGGCTTCTTCATATTTTTCTTCGCATTCTTTTAAAAATTCCCTGGCTTCATCCTGGTCCATCCTGGATTTCTCAGCAAATTCCTTGGCCAGTTCCTCAATCTCTTTTTTTGAGCGCAAAGCAAGGCCCACACCGGTCAACAAGGTTTTTTTCAGATATTCAAACATGACTCCTCCGTTTATTTTGATCCGAAGGAGACATCCAGGATATCCTCCACACAGGTGTCCCCTTCAAGGATGGCATCCATTTTACCATAGGCCGACGGCAAAAGGGTATGAATAAAAAATTTAGCGGATTCCATCTGACCGGCATAAAAAGCCGCGTCTTTATTTTTTTGTGCCACCTTTTGGACCGCATCCCTATCCAGGCTCCCTGCTTTTTCAGCAAGCTTGGGTGCGGCAATGGAGGCCCGCCACAGATGCATCCAGGCAAAGGTGACATCCCCTGTCACCTCAAGGAAAGGGTGGGCAAAAGCATAGGCATTCAGCACTTTTTCCGATCTTGCCCGCTGCCCGATGTCCTTTGCGAGGGCCTCAAGCCTTGACACGGCATGGGTCACTTTTTCAACCAGGCCCTGAATCTCATCGATTTTTTTTGCCGCATTTATGGTGATTTTCATCTGGTCAAGGAAATACTTAAAGCTTTCCCCCTTGTTCATGGACAGTTTCCTGCCCAGAAGATCCATGGCCTGGACACCGTTGGTCCCTTCATAGATCATGAAAATCCGGGAATCCCGCATGAGCTGTTCCACCGGGAATTCCCTGACATAGCCGTACCCGCCATATACCTGTATGCCGTGGGAACAGACTTCAAGGGACCTGTCCGTCACATATCCCTTGACAATGGGGGTCAGCACCTCGATCAATGCCGCTGTATCGGCTTTGAGTTTTGCATCATTTGTGGTGTGGACAATGTCGGAGCATTTGCCGTAATAATAGATCAAAGACCGCATGCCTTCGGTATAAACCTTCATGTTCAGAAGCTGGCGTTTGACATCCGGGTGCTGGATAATGGTCACATCCTCAGCCTCCGGGTTTTTCCCGGCCAGAAGATGCCTGCCCTGGACCCTGTTTCTGGCATATTCAAGGGCATACATATAAGACGCCGATGCCACGGCAAATCCCTGCATGCCCACAAAGGCCCTTGCTTCATTCATCATCCGGAACATTTCCGGCATGCCCTTGTTTTCTTCGCCGAGAAGGGTGCCGATGCAATCCCCTTTTTCGCCCAGGGAAAGAGAGGCCGTGCTGTTGCCGTGAATGCCCATCTTATGTTCAAGTCCGGTACAGACCACATGGTTGAAGCCCCCCAGGGACCCGTCATCATTGACATGGTATTTGGGAACCAGGAACAGGGAAATGCCTCTGGTTCCGGCTGGTGCGCCTTCGATCCTTGCCAGCACCGGGTGGATGATATTGTCGCAGAGATCATGTTCCCCGGCAGAGATAAAAATTTTAGACCCTTTTATGGAATAGGTGCCGTCGGCGTTTTTGACGGCCGAAGTCGTCAGGGCTCCTACATCGGAACCGGCCTCAGGCTCGGTCAGAAGCATGGTCCCGCCCCAGTCGCCGGCAAACATTTTTTTCATATACCGCTTTTTCTGGTCTTCATTGCCAAAGGCTTCCACCAGCTTGGCCGCCCCATGGGTCATGCCGTAATAGAGCATGAAGGCAGAATTGGCGCCGATCATATATTCAAGGGCCGCACACCCCACAAGCCTCGGCATGCCCTGACCTCCGACCTCCGGGTCATCACACATGGCCAGCCATTCCCCTTCACGGAAAAGTTTCCATGCCCGCTGAAAGGATTCCGGCACCGTGACCTTGCCGTTTTCAAGGACGCACCCTTTTTCATCCCCGTCCTTGAATGTGGGAAGAATCTCCTTTATGGCCAGATTCCTTGCTTCGGAAACAATGAGATCGATTGTTTTTTTATTGAATTCATCAAAGGATTCATGGTCCACCATTTTGATCTGTTCAAAAAGAACAAAGTCCACATCCCGTCTGTCAGCGATCAGTTGTGCCATCTATGCTGTCTCCTGTTTTTATATCATTTTAAAATTTATGTTTTTGAATCATACCCCTTCATTTCCTAAGCAAAATAAGCTGTGTTGTCAACAAGCGGCCTTGAAAAAACTTTGCGTGTTTTTAACTGGTTTTATGAATGATTAACAAAACCGGCAATATTCGCAATGGCATCTTGATTTATTTCTTGCAATACCGGACTAATGATAAAATGCTATTGATTAGTCTTTGAGGGCGAGGGGAACGATGGAGATGAAATATAAGGGTAGAAAAGCACTATTTGTTGCAGTGACTATTTATTTGCTGGGTGTTGTTGTTGTGATGGGTGGCTGGCTGACCGTTTCACAGCACGAAAGTCTGAGTGAGTTTGACAAGCGGCTTATGATTGCTGCAGAGGCTCTCCCCGGATTGCTGCCCAAGGATTTCCATGACCGCACCCTTGACAAAGACAGTATCGGACCGGAAGAAGATCAGCGAAATCTCGATAATTTGTCGACCCATGCACGCATTGGGGGCTTTGCTTACCTTTATACCTATGTAATGGATAAAGGACAGATTTATTTCACTGCTTCAAGCTATACCGATGAGGACGTTGCAAAGAACAAGGTCAGTCGGTATTGGACAGCTTATCCTGAAGGTGATCAGGCTTATTTTGACGCCATTAACTCGACTGAGCCGGTTTTTGTCACCGCATCCGACCGCTGGGGGTCGTTTCGAACCGTTCTGATTCCACGACGATCGCCAACCGGAAATCCTTATGTGATCGGTATTGATATTAATATCAGTGAAATCGATAGAATACTGTGGAAACAGGTTCCATGGGTGGTTGTCGCTGCCTTTTTATTGCTGCTTTTTGCAGTGCCCATTGCCATCACCCTGCGGCAAACACTGGTGTCCGTTAACAACGATCTGGAGCAGAGGGTAGTTGAACGGACTACAGAATTATTAAAAATAAATAAACGATTTCAAGACGAGATTAGAAACCGTAACGAAACTGAAGAAAAGTATCGGCTCCTTTTTGAGAACTCTGTCGAAGGCATTTATCAGGCTTCTCCGGAGGGCCGGTTTATTGCTGCCAACCCTTCCTTTTTAAGGCTTTTCGGGTTCAATTCACTGCAAGAGCTTTTTGAGCATTTCAAAGATATCGACAAAGAACAATATCTGAATCCCGAGGATGGGGTTACCTTCAGGAGAATCGTTGAGACGGAAGGGCTTATCAGGAATTTTGAGACACAACTCCGCAGGAAGGATGGAACCCCCATCTGGGTTTCCCTGAACTCCAGGGCAGTAAGGGACCATACGGGTGTTTTAATTTGTTTTGAAGGTTTCATGCAGAATATCACAGAGCGAAAGCAGTCTGAAGCAGAGCAGGAGAAACTTCAGGCCCAGTTGACCCAATCCCGGAAAATGGAAACTATCGGAACTTTAGCAGGTGGAATCGCCCATGATTTCAATAATATCCTGTCCGGTATTCTCGGGTATGCACAGTTGGCAGAGATGAACCTCGGCAGTCCTGTAAAGATCAGGTCATACCTGTCACAGATCATCAAAGGTGCTCATAGAGCTGCGGACCTGACCCAGCAGATTCTGATCTTCAGCCGTCAGACAGAATATGAAAAACAACCCTTAAGTCTGTATCTTGTCCTGAAAGAAGCCTTGAAATTATTGCGATCGTCCATTCCCTCCACCATTGACATCACAGAAGCCATTGTATCAAAATCAAAAATTCTTGCTGATCCGACCCAGATGCATCAGGTGATCATGAACCTTTGTACAAATGCCTATCATGCCATGGGTGAAATGGGCGGGATGCTGACGGTCCGGTTAAATGAAAAACCGATTTCCGGTGGAAGGGATGTCTTTGACCAGGAGATAAAAGAAGGGCTCTATCTTGAACTTGAAGTGACGGATACGGGTCACGGGATGGATGATGAAATTTTGAAAAAGGCCTTTGATCCCTATTTTACAACAAAGGACATCGGCAAGGGCACAGGGTTTGGACTGGCCCTGGTCCATGCCATTGTTGAAGAGCACGGCGGTCATATTAAAGTGCACAGCCGTGTTGGAAAAGGCGCTGGTTTTTATATCTATCTGCCGGTTATCGCGAACCAGGATGCAAACCTTCAGGCGGACATAAAAAATGAGAAAACATATAAGGGCGGATCGGAAAGACTCATGGTGGTGGATGATGAAGAAGATATCCGCACGATCCTTCAGGAATTTTTAACCACCATCGGCTATAAGGTCAGTATATTTGAAAACGGGGCCAGGGCCTTTAAAGCCTTTCAAAAAGACCCGGATCAATTTGATCTCATTGTAACGGATATGACCATGCCCCAGATGACCGGGGGAGAGCTGGCAAAAAAAATAATAGGCATTCGTAAAAATTTTCCAATTATCCTGTGCACCGGGTACAGCGAAGCGGTTTCAGAAGCCCAGGCCCTTGAAATCGGAATACGCAGATATCTCATAAAACCTTTGTCCAACGAAGATCTCTCCGTATCGATCCGGGAAATACTGGATGAACGGCAAAAGCCTGTATCAACCTGACCGGGGATATTTTTTTAAAAAAAAGACAATTATGCCAACCCGGATTTATTTCGGGAGGCCAATCGACGCGCTTTTTTGTCAAACCGCGAAATAAACCCGCATCGACGGCATAGGGGTTCAATTAGCGCTCCTTTATTAAAATGAGCCACCATGTTTTGTGCACGGGGTAAAGAAAGGATCTCTTCAAGGGGAGTTAAAAAGCAATTGCCCAGCACAATGGCGCCATTTCCGTCCAGGCAGCAGGGGACCACATCTCCGTTTGCCAATATCCCGCAATGATGGGCGAGCCCGTAGCAATACCCTTTTTCGCTGCGGACGGGTAGAGCTGGGGAAGGCCATTGAAATTGAGAATCAAAATGCAGATAGAGTCTGTTTTGAAGATCAACGCTTTTTTCCCTTTGGATGTCGATTTTGGAACCATCATAATGAAATAGAGACTGAAAAAACCGAAAGGATGAAGATTCTCCAATTTCATTATAATTCCAGAATCGAAGATTAATATACAATTCAGGCCGGGTGGTCTGGGCTTCATGACAGAAATCATGGATATCAGTCAGAAATTCATGACCCTCACGGGATGAAGAGAGTGAATCCAAAGCATGAACCGATATATTGATCTGTCGGATTGAATTTTGCTTCAGAATCACCTTTATCTTTTTATCAAGCAGGGTGCCGTTGGTGGTGATTTGGACAGGAAGATCCCATTGCGTAAAAAGATCAATAATCGTATCGAATTCCGGGTGAAATAAGGGTTCACCGAGCACATGCAGGCATACCGAAGACGCAATTTTCTTAATTTGAGGAAGAATCCGGATAATCTGATCCAGTGTCATTGTCCCAGGGGGGCGCAGAGACCTGAGACAAAAAGGGCATGAAAGATTGCAGATATTACCGATTTCGAGATAAATTCTTTCGAGCTTAATCATAATGAATGTCGATTATGAACCTTTTTTGTGTAAGCGAATAGCCATTCGTTCAGGCTCAGGCTTAAAAACCTATTTTCTTATTTGTTTTTTCATCATCGGCCAAGAGTTTATCCAGGACCGTAAATACAACTTCAAACCGTTCATCTGTCTGTTTTTTCAATTCCTCGATAGCCTTTTTCAATTCTTCATGGCCTGCAATCATATGCCGGAGTTTTGTGAATGTCCGCATGATCTGAATGTTGACCTGAATGGCCCTGTCACTGGTCAAAATCCCTGACAGCATTGCAACACCTTGTTCAGTGAAAGCATAGGGCATCTTTCGGACACCGCCCCAGCTTGATGTCACAAATTGTGATATCAAATTTTTGAATCCTGTCTTGGTCAGTTGGAACATGAAATCATCGGGAAAGCGCTTCAGGTTTCGTTTGACGGCTTGATTTAAGGCCCTGGTTTCAACTTCGTATAACTCTGCAAGGTCTCTATCCAACATAACCTTGACACCACGGATGAAATAAATTTTTGATGAAATCAATTCGGTTGTTACCATGTCGTTTGTCATCATTGCTCCGGTTCTATTGAATGAGTAGTTTTAGGGGATGTTATACCATTTGCAGCAAACAAAAAGAATAGCGCCATTTGAAAAGAGTCTGTTTTTTATTTTGTCAGGATTTT
The DNA here is from genome assembly GCA_031395015.1 of Desulfobacterales bacterium. Taxonomy (GTDB): domain Bacteria; phylum Desulfobacterota; class Desulfobacteria; order Desulfobacterales; family Desulfobacteraceae; genus Desulfobacula. Next base: position 27,147 of record JANNUH010000040.1, read on the forward strand.
TAAAGCAAGATGCTTACATAGCGCTTACATAAAAGAAAGAGGCTTTAAGTGAAAGCCTCTTTATTATTGAGTAGCTGTTGTGGTGCCCAGGGACAGAATTGAACTGCCGACACGGGGATTTTCAGTCCCCTGCTCTACCGACTGAGCTACCTGGGCCCAAACAACAGAAGGCTTTATATGCTTTTTGGGTGTTGATGTCAAGGAAAAATATTTTGTCCGGGATATGAATTCAGATATCCCCGAAAATGTGTTGAATCAGTGTGCAGCTTGAGATGGATGCGGTTTCAGCTCTCAGGATTCTGGGACCCAGGGAGCAGGAGATGAACCCTTTTTGTTCTGCCTGATCTATTTCATTTTCCGAGAATCCGCCTTCGGGTCCGATGAGGATGAAAACCCGGCTGACAGCCTCTTTTCCCTTTAAAGTGGCAAGCTTTGTGGATGCTTTTTCCCAGAAGGCCAGTTTGAAATCAGAAGGTTCAGGAAGGGCCAGCAGCGTTTCAAAGCTTATGGGCATACAGATTTCGGGAAGCCTGCTTCTTTGGCATTGTTTTAAAGATTCTCTGGCAATGGTTTCCCATCGCTGGACTCTTTTTTCCATCCTTTTTGCATCAGGGCTCGGGATGGATCGTTCCGAGAAAAAGGGGACCCATTTTGTGATCCCAAGCTGGGTCACATATTTGATGACAAGATCCATTTTATTGTCTTTGAGCATTCCGGAACAAAGCGTGATATCAATGGGAGACTCTGTTGCCGGGGTCAATTCCTCCAGAATATCCAGTTCTACCCGGTCAAGGGAAACAGAAAGAATCCTTGCGGAGAAGTCTTTTCCCTGGCCGTTGGAGATTATTATGGCAGACCCTTTTTTGAGCCGCAATACCTTGAAGGCATGTTTGGCATCCTGGCCTTCTATCGTTCCTCTTGACGGGGCCGAAATAATGTGGGGGATGATAAATTTCTGCATATATTGACTGTTTAGAATAAACGGCGATGCTTGTAAATCCTTTTTTTGTACAGATCCCTGATCCTGCGATATCCCCTTGATCCTTCCTGTTTTTAAATGGTTGACACTTTGACCCGGCTTTGATATTTTTTGATGTCCGTTTGAACCGGGAAGGGTATTATAATTAATATCTTAATAAAGTGAGGACGTTATGACAGATTGGGATTACGACAGGGCAAATGGTGATGAAGCCGGTGAAGAGATTATCGAGCTGACGGATATTGTTATGATGGAAACCGATACGGAAACCGAAGATTTTGATATGGATCTTGAGCTTGAAGAAAAAGAGATCACATTCCCTGCAGATCAAAGCGCGGGCCAGGAGTCTCCTTTGTCTCTCACCCTGACTTCGGAACAAATTGAAGCGGCCCTGGAAAAAATAATTGAAAAACAATTTGCCGACAAAATCCAAACCCTCCTTTTTCAGGTCATGGAAAAAGTGATTGAAAGAGAAATTGCAGGGATACGGGAGAGTTTGCAACAAGATCTCGACCAGATTGGAAATGTCTGACATTATAAAAATTTCAGGTCAATAAAAGACAATGGGGATTGATTGAAAAATCCCCTTTTTCATTAATATGGGTTTAGGAGTTGTGTTATGGGTTCTGATTCTCTTGATAAAGGATATAATCCGGTAGATATTGAAGGCAAATGGTATCAATACTGGCTTGATAACGGATTTTTCAAAGCAAAGGATAAAAGCGACCAAAAGGCTTTTTCCATTGTCATCCCGCCGCCGAATGTTACTGGTGTGCTTCATATGGGACACGCATTAAACAATGTCATCCAGGATATCATGTGCCGGTATCAGCGGCTTTTGGGGCATAATGTGCTCTGGATGCCGGGAACGGATCATGCCGGCATCGCAACCCAGAATGTGGTTGAAAGAAATCTGGCCCAAAAGGGTCTGACAAGGGATCAGCTTGGACGGGAAGAATTTATCAAGGAAGTCTGGAAATGGCGGGAAAAATCCGGAGGAGCTATCATTAATCAGCTTAAACGACTGGGTGCCTCCTGTGACTGGGACCGCGAACGGTTCACCATGGATGAAGGCCTTTCCGATGCGGTCCGGAAAGTTTTTGTAAGGCTGTATAAGGAAGGGTTGATATATGAGGGCCAGTATATCATCAACTGGTGCCCGAGGTGTAAAACAGCTCTTGCCGACCTTGAAGTCGAGTATGAGGAAAAAGACGCCTACCTTTATTATATACGATATCCTTTTGTGAATAAAAAGCAGGGCCTGACCGTGGCAACCACCCGTCCTGAAACCATGTTCGGTGATGTGGCCGTTGCCGTAAACCCCAATGACGAGAGGTTTAAAGATCTTGAAGAGACCATGGTGATGCTGCCGCTGACGGACAGGCAGATTCCCATCATCCGGGATGAATATGTGGATACAAAATTCGGCACCGGAGTGTTGAAAGTAACACCGGCCCATGATCCCAATGATTTTACGCTGGGGGAAAAACACGGGCTTGAACGGCGCAAAGTCATTGACGATGATGGTATTATGATGGAAGGGGCAGGGCAATTTCAAGGGCTGGACCGGTTTGATTGCCGGGAACAGGCTGTGAAATCCCTGAAGGAACAGGGTCTTCTGGTAAGGCAGGAGCCCATGAAACACAGTGTGGGAAATTGCTACCGGTGCCGGACCGTTGTTGAACCTTTGCTTTCCAAACAATGGTTTGTAAAGGTGGGACCGCTGGCTAAAAAAGCCTCGGATGCAGTTCGCAACGGCAGAACCCGGATCATCCCGGACACCTGGGCAAAAACCTATTTTGAGTGGATGGACAACATCAGAGACTGGTGCATTTCAAGGCAGATCTGGTGGGGACACAGGATACCGGTCTGGAAATGCCCGGGCTGCAAGGCCGTGATTGTTGAGGAAACCGATCCAGCGACCTGTCCTTCCTGCGGGTCTGCTGATATTGTCCGTGAGACCGATGTTCTGGATACCTGGTTCTCCAGTGCGCTCTGGCCTTTTTCCACCATGGGATGGCCTGAGAATACGGACCTGTTAAAAACATTTTATCCCACACGGGTGTTGGTTACCGGGTTTGATATTCTTTTTTTCTGGGTGGCCCGAATGATGATGATGGGTATTCATTTCATGGGAGAAGTCCCCTTTGATGATGTTTATATCCATGCCCTGGTCAGAGATGAACAGGGCAAAAAGATGAGCAAATCCAAAGGCAATGTCATTGACCCCTTAAAGGTCATTGATGAATACGGTGCCGATGCCTTCAGGTTTACCCTTGCCGCATTTGCAGCCCAGGGCCGGGATGTAAGGATGTCGGAATCAAGGGTGGAAGGGTACCGTCATTTTGTCAACAAACTCTGGAATGCGTCCCGGTTTACCCTCATGCATGTGACGGAAAAAGATACAGAGATCAATTATCAAAAACTCGGATCATCTGAAAAATGGATTCTTTCACGATGCGTAAAAACTTCTCTCAGCGTCAAGGAAGGCATTGAAACCTATCGGTTTAACGAAGCCGCTTCCGCCATATACCAGTTTGTATGGCATGAATTCTGTGACTGGTATCTTGAAATCATCAAATCAGCACTTTATGAAAAGGAAGGGGTCCAGAAACGGGACAATGCAAGAAGTGTTCTGTTCAAGGTGCTGAAAGATATTCTGGTTATGCTTCATCCCTTCATGCCCTTTGTTACGGAGGAGATCTTTCATATCCTGCCCGCAACCAGCGGATCAATCATGGCAGCCTCATTTCCCTACAGTGAAAAAGAATATGAAATATTTTGCAATGAAACGGCTGAAAAAGATATGGGGTTTATCTCCGGTCTGATTTCCGGGATCAGGAATGTCAGAAGTGAGATGAATATCCAGCCGTCCACAAAAATAAAAGTGCTGGCCTGTACAGAGGATGAAAAGGAAAAACTCATCATTGCGGAAAATAAATCCATTATCGTCAATCTTTCAATGCTGGACAGTTTTTATTTCTGCGACAGCGATAAGATACCCAGATCCAGTGCATCGTCCGTAATAGGAAATACCACCTGTTTTGTAGCCCTTGAAGGGGTCGTTGATTTTGATAAGGAAATCAAACGGATTGAAAAAGAACTGGATAAAAATACAAAAGAGCTGCTTTCCGTTCAAAAAAGACTTCATAATGAAAGCTTCCTTGAAAAAGCTCCGGAAGGGGTTAAACAGAAAGTAACGGCCCAGTATGCAGACCTTGAGGAAAAAAACAACAAACTTAAGGGAAATCTTGAAAGAATACAAAAACTGAGATAACGGGATATGAATACAATTGAAGAGATCATCCGACTGGCCCTTTTTGAAGACTCGGGACTTGGGGACATCACAACGGAATCGATCCTGCTGGAGCCTTTTTCAGGAAACGGGATCATTGTTGCCAAAGAATCTTTTATCCTGGCCGGGACAGGAGTTGCAAAAAGCGTCTTCAGACTCCTGGACAAAAACTGCGAAATATTTTGTGCTTTTTCCGATGGAGAGTACATCAACACCGGGGATATTATCTTCAAGGTCAGGGGGGATCTGGGTGCGCTTTTAAAAGGAGAGCGGGTGGCACTGAATTTTCTGCAGCGCCTGTCCGGGATTGCAACCTTGACCCGCACCTATGTGGAAGAACTTAAATTTCCCAATGTCCGGCTCACGGACACAAGAAAAACAACGCCGGGTCTCAGGTATCTGGAAAAAGAGGCTGTCAGGGCTGGCGGAGCCTCAAATCATCGCATGTCATTATATGATGGCATTCTGATCAAGGATAACCATATAGCCGTTGCAGGAACCCTCACCAAAGCCGTGGCCGCGGTTAAAAACAGAGCTTCCCATCTCATGAAAATCGAAGTCGAAGCCTCGGACCTTGATCAGGTTAAGGAGGCGGTTGCTGCCGGGGTGGATGTGATTATGCTGGATAATATGAATTATGAGATGATGAGAAAAGCGGTTCGCTATATTAACGGCAGGGCCGTTGTGGAAGCCTCGGGTAATGTTTGCCTTAAGACACTCAATAAAATTGCTGCCACCGGAGTGGATGTGATATCCTGCGGCGCACTCACCCATCAGGCAAGATCCGTGGACCTGAGCATGCGGATCAATACGGATTAGCCGGGAAGAATATAGGTCAATTTATTCCGGCCCGAATCCTTGGATTTATATAAGGCCTTGTCGGTCCTGCTGATAAAGGATCTGAAATCTTCGCCCTCTACCAGTTCAGTCGCACCGATACTCACCGTTACTGATTTTTTTATTCCCGATTCCGGTTCAAAAACCGTTGAGCTGATATTGTCCTTTATTCTTGCTCCCACGACGCAGGCCTTCTGAAGTTTTGTTTCCGGCAGAAGGACGGCAAATTCCTCCCCGCCATAGCGATAGGCCGAGTCCATGGATCTCATGCAGGCATTGATGACCTGTCCGATGCCCATGAGGACCTTATCTCCTTCCAGATGCCCCCAGGTATCATTATACTGCTTGAAAAAATCAATATCCAGGATAAGGAGGGAAAGAGATCTTGAATAACGATCATACCGCTTGATTTCCGTTTTGAGCTGGGAAAAGAAATGCCGGGAATTATAAAGACCGGTCAATGCATCGGTAATGGCGAGTTTTTCAAGTTCCTTTAACAGCAGGGAGCGTTCTTTTTTGAGTTCCGCTTCTCTTAACACTCTTTTTATTCTAAGGTCCAGTTCTTCAAATCGGAAGGGCTTGAAAATAAAATCTCCGGCTCCGGCCTGAATGGCTTCTTCGTAGGAGTATGCAGCACTGTAACCGGTCATGACAATCACATCGGCGTCAAAGGATTCTTTTATTTTCCGGGTCAGTTCAAGGCCGTCCATCCCCTGCATCATGATGTCCGTCAGCACGATATCAGGTTTAAATGAATCAAGTATTTTCAAGGCTTCGTCCGCATTTGAAGCGCTTTTAACATCATAGTTCAGAATATTCAGATATTCTTCAACCGCTTCCATAATGGCGGTGTCGTCATCTACAATCAGAATGGAGTGCACCATGAGTTTTTTCTCCATGGGTTATGTGCGTCTGCACGAGCTTTCCTTGACACTTTCCAACTCAATTGGTAAATATGTAAATAGAAAATTTAACGGCATACCGGGGTTTTGTCAATATATTAGTTGGAGAGAGTTTGAAGTTAAATAAAAAGAATATCAGAAATTTCAGTATTATTGCCCATATCGATCATGGAAAGTCCACCTTGTCGGACCGGTTGATCCAGCTTGCCGGTATTATTCCGGACAGGGATATGAAAGAGCAGATCCTCGATTCCATGGATATTGAAAGGGAGCGGGGAATCACCATTAAAAGTCAGACCGTTACCCTGCCGTATACAGGGGAAGACGGGGAACACTATGTCTTAAACCTCATCGACACGCCAGGGCATGTGGATTTTTCCTATGAAGTGTCAAGGGCCCTTGCGTCCTGCGAAGGGGCTCTGATATTGGTGGATGCCAGCCAGGGCGTTGAAGCCCAGACCCTGGCGAATCTCTATCTTGCCATGGAGCATAATCTTGAGATCATTCCCGTGATCAATAAAATCGATCTTCCCTCGGCCGAGATCGAAAGGGTGAAATCACAAATCGAAGAAGATCTGGGTCTGGATACCGATGATATCCTTCTTGTGTCGGCAAAAACCGGAATTGGTGTCGATAAGATATTTGAAGCTGTTATAAAGAAAATTCCAGCCCCTGTCGTTGAACAGGATATCAATTTCAAAGCCCTGATATTTGATTCCCATTATGATGCCTTCAGGGGTATTATTGTCCATTTCAGGATTTTTGAAGGCAGTATCAGAAAAGGGGACAGAATTCAGTTCATGTCCAATGACGCCCAGTACAAGGTTGAAGAGGTGGGCTTGTTTCAGATTGTCCGGCAACCCCAGGATGAACTCGTGGGCGGGCAGGTGGGATATTTTATTGCCGGCATCAAAAATATCAGTGATGTCAGAATCGGGGATACCGTTACCATGCCGGATCGGCGGTGCGATGCCCCCAAGGACGGATTCCGGGAGCCAACGCCGGTTGTTTTTTCATCCATGTATCCCGTGGCTGCCGATGATTATCCGGAATTGACCGAGGCACTGGAAAAGCTTAAACTCAATGATGCCTCGTTGATTTATGAAAAGGACAGTTCCGCAGCCCTCGGGTTCGGCTACAGATGCGGGTTCCTAGGGCTTTTACATCTTGAAGTGGTTCAGGAGCGGCTTGAAAGGGAGTATGATGTTTCTTTGATCCTCACATCTCCTTCTGTCCAGTATGAGATCACCTATACCGACGGCACCGTGAAAATCATTGATAACCCGGTTCAATATCCGGACCCTTCTGAAATTTTAAAGGTCAGAGAACCCTTTATCAATGCGTCCATTATTGTGCCGGATAAATATATGGGCAATGTCATGCAGCTCTGCCATGAATTTCGGGGGGTCAGCAAAAATTACCAGTATCTGACCAGCAACCGGATGGAGATGAAATTTGAGCTGCCCCTGGCAGAGGTTGTATATGAATTTTATGACCGCTTGAAAAGCGTTACCCAGGGCTATGGGTCCTTTGATTATGTCATTGCCGGATACCAGGAAACCAATCTGGTCAAGCTTGATTTTCTCATTAACGGAGAACGTGTGGATGCCTTGTCCCAGCTCATCCATAGGGATAAAGCAGAAAACAGGGCCAGGGTCGCTTGTAAAAAATTAAGGGAGGAAATCCCCAGGCAGCAGTTCAAAATCCCCATTCAAGGTGCTGTCGGCGGCAAGATTATTTCCAGGGAAACCATTTCCGCATTCAGAAAAGATGTAACTGCCAAATGTTATGGCGGAGATATATCAAGAAAAAGAAAGCTTCTGGACAAACAGAAAAAAGGGAAGAAGCGGATGAAAATGGTGGGTTCCGTTGAGATTCCCCAGTCTGCATTTCTGTCCGTCCTTAAAAATGAATGATGAAAAAAGAATTCAGTGTCTCATGTCCCATGGATTGTTTCGATCTTTGCAGGTTTGTGGTGACCGTGGAGAACAACAGGATTATAAGCCTTCAAGGGGATAAACACCACCCGCTCACAAAGGGATTGATCTGTAAAAAAGGCCAATCCCTGGTTCAAAGATTTTATCATCCCAAAAGGCTGCTTTGGCCTCTTATCCGTCATAAAAACGATTTTATCAGGGCATCCTATGAAGATGTCCTGGATATTATGGCTGAAAAACTCATTGCCATAAAAGAAATTCATGGACCAAAAGCCATTCTCAATTATACCGGTGACGGATATGGCGGACTGAAAGGAAGAATTCAAACCCTTTTTTTCAATTGTTTTGGTGGAGCCACAAGGGTAAAGGGAAGCCTTTGCTGGGGAGCCGGGATAGCAGCCCAGAAATATGATTTTGGCGGATCAAAGGGACATTTCCCTGATGACCTGTTCAATTCCGATATGATTCTTTTGTGGGGAAGAAACCCCAGAGAAACCGGTATCCATCTTTTCACCAATCTTAAACAGGCCCAGAAAAACGGGAGCAGGGTTATTGTTATCGATCCTGTAAAAACTCCGACTGCCGGGTCCTTTGATGATTATATAAGGATTCACCCGTCCACAGACGGCGCTCTTGCCCTTGCCATGGCCGATGTAATCATTGGCAATAATCTTCATGATAAAGAGTTTATTGATTCTCATGTGCTTGGTTTTGACTCTTTCAGATCCTATGCTGCTTCTTTTTCCCCGGAACGTGCGGAAGCCATTACCGGAATCAGTTCCGAAACCATAGAAACGCTGGCGTTAACCTATGCAGGGGCAAAAACAGCGTCCATTTATATCGGGTATGGCCTGCAACGGTATTGCAATAGTGGAAATACGGTCCGGTGTATTGATGCCCTGGGTGCCATCACCGGAAAAATCGGGAAAAAGGGATGCGGGGTAAATTATGCTGCTAAATCCATCAGCCCTTACCTGAATGCTTTGGAAATAAAAAGCCGGGAATATATAACGGCAGAGCGGGCGTTTACCATGGGGAAACTCGGGGATTTTCTGGATGAGGAAAAAGCCCCACCCATCCGTGCCGTTTTTGTTTCATCGGCCAACCCGCTGAACCAGAGCCCGGATCTTAAAAAAACAGTGGATGCTTTTTCAAAAATTGAGTTCAAAATTGTTTTTGATCATTTTATGACCGATACGGCAAGGTTTGCCGATATTGTGATTCCGGCAGCCTCGGTGTTTGAACAGGATGATGTTTTTGCCACATCCATGTATTCTCCTTTTTTAAATTACTCACAAAAAGCAGTGGAACCGCCCCAGGGCCTGATGCCCGAATTTGAGTTTTATCTCAGCCTTGCATCCCGGATGGGACTCAAAAACCTTGGGTTCAAGAACTCTGAAGGCTATCTTAAAAAAAGCCTTGCACCCTTGCTGAATCAATTTAATATTCAGTTTTCTGATCTTCAGGATTCGTATTTTTGTATTGAAAAAGACAGAATTGCCTGGGAAGACATGAACTTTGAAACCCCATCCGGTAAAATAGAACTTTACAGTGAAAAGGCTTTAAAAGACGGCCTTTCTCCTTTTTCAGCATTTATTGAACCCTTAAAAAATAAGAATGGCTTTCCTCTGCGCCTTTTAACCTGTCACACTGAGGATTCCATGCATTCTCAGGAGTTCGCTTTTTGTGATGATGTGCCGGTGGTTTATCTGAATCGAATAACTGCGGATAAATACGGGATTAAGGATCAATCTTTAGTATATGTCAAAGGAGAAAAATCAAAACTTAAGGCTCGGGTTTGTGTGACGGAGAATATCTGTGACAGCACCGCCCTTATTCACCAGGGCTGGTGGCATAAAAGCGGTGCTGTAAATTTTCTGACCGAATCTCTTATTTCAGATATGGGCGGACAGGCTGCCTATTATGACAGTTTCTGTGTCATTGAAACGGTTGATTGAATTATTCAACTTTGTGCCAGGTCTGTGTTCTACTGATAAAGAGAAAAGAACCTTTCACCATCAGCTTTCCATCCTCAATCCACATTTTACAGGTGTATATTTTACCTTTCTTGGGGTCAAGGATGGTGCCGCCGCTGTATTCATTCTCACTTTTGGCAAGATCCTGAACAATGACCATGCCCTTTGTGGGCTGGTTTTTCCGGGGATCATCATCCGGGCATTTATCGCAGGTGGGATCAGGATTATCTCCCTCTTTAATAAAAAGTTCCTGGATCTGGCCGAAATATTTTCCGTTTTTTTCATAGATCTCTACAATGGATTTGGGCTTACCCGTTTCATCATCAATGGTTTTCCATTTTCCGACGATGGAGGTGTTGTCTGCTGCAAGAAGGGAACCGATGGACAAAAAACAAAAAAGAACAGGGAAAACACAAAACTTGAGAACATTTTTCATGATGGGTCTCCAATGAATAAAATTAATAGAAAAACACTGTTAATCTTCTTACCCCCATGCTTTTTCAGAGTCAAGGAAAATCAGATTGCCAGACCCTGACCCCATGGATTTTCCCAATGCAGGTCTGATCATTAAAGGTCTGGATATTTGCCATAAGAAATTTTGCATAACCCGTTCCAGGGTAATCACCTTACGTCCGCTGGAAGGATATTGCTACAAATTCTAAGATTACCTTTGCTGACCGCCATGAACTCGCTCATTCTTCGCTCAAACAGCATGGCGGCTTAACCGCTACGGTAATCAAGAATTTGTAAGCAAAAATCCATAATGCTCCCGTAAGGCACTCACCCTTGCACTGGAAGATGTCGCAAGATCACCTGAAAACCCAATCCATGTCAGAGTGATAAACAAACACTATCAATTGGTGGAATTTATTTTTTGTTTGGGCATCGGGGAATTTCCAGTGGAGGTTTGATTGCCTTGCAACGACCGGATTGCCTGCGATTTTTGAAAAAGTTCTAAAGGCCTGGAATGTTAAAACGGCGGACTGTT
>JANNUH010000114.1:0-33224 GCA_031395015.1 Desulfobacterales bacterium
CCCCGGTCCTGGGTGAAAACCCCGAAAGGGTCGACAAGAAAGTTTGGTTTAATATTATTCTCTCAACAGGGAAATTTTTTTTAACCATGGTGGGTCAAAATTGGGTTGTCACAGGGGGTCAATTTTCGGTTGTAATTTCGAATAGATAATGAAAAGATACATGACAGCTATCATTGAAAAAGAAGGAAATGGATATGTTGCCCTGTGCCCGGAGCTGGATATTGCAAGCCAGGGGGAAACAGTCAGTGACGCAAAGAAAAACCTTCAGGAAGCGCTCGAATTATTTTTTGAATGTGCATCGCCGGAAGAAATTAAAGGCCGGTTGCATGGCGAAATCTACATAACTCAGATGGAGGTTGCCATTGGTTAGGCTGAAAATCTTATCCGGGCAGGAAGTCTGCAATCAATAATCCGGCAGGCAGGATTGACCCGGAAAGAATTTGAATAAGAATCCTTTCAAAAAAAGGATCATATCTTCCCTGGGATAGAATCGGCATAATTAACCGATTTGAAAGAATGGTCATCCTGAACCATTTTTCCTGGGGATTTCTAAATCAGGCAAAGTTATAGGAGCTTTGAAATGGTAGAAAATCAAGAATATTATCCCAATTTGAATTTTAGCGAATTGAAGTATCATGCTCGAAATTGGGGAGGAAAATATCCCAATATAACAGAGATAAACCTGTATCGTGTCGGCTTTGGTTGGATAGAGGACCGTCATAATCGTAGTTGGGGTTGGCCTTGGTGTACCAATAGACCCCCAATTGATTATATTATTATTGTCAATTCACCACAATCGTCAGATTTGAATGATAATGATCCATTAAATGAAAGTGCTATTAAATATTTTAATTAGCTCGGAAATCAGTACCATTATGGTTTTACTTCTGATTTTATTTCTTGGCCTTCTTCATGTCTTCATGTAGAAGGAGATCTCAAAAAAGTTGATAAAAATTTTTGTCCGTTCGCTGAAAATTGGAGATGGTACACAAATACAACAGACGGGGTATATTTAAAAAGCGTTGTCGATGCCGATACCGAAATTCTGTTATATTCATCAAAACAATCAGACCAAGTAAAATCGTTAAGACCTGGTCAAGAAGATAAAATCGGATGTCAAAAGGTGGCAAAAGATACTTGGGAAAAGTATCCGGAACTGGCCATCAAATATATGATTAAACATCCGGAGATTAAAAAGATTTGTGGACCCACATACGCACAATATAAGCCAAGAACTGTGCGCACTTGGATAAACACGTTGGCACCTGACGAGGTCAGAAAACAAGGAGCCCTATCAAAAGATAATGAAGAGCTGCAATTAATAATTTGTAAAGCAATCGGGATAGCGCCTTAAAATTTATCAACAAACTCTGAATATATTTAAACTCCTGTCTGATTTTTAGACGGGAGTTTCTTTTTAAAGAATCCACGAAACCCCTGCAATTAGTGTCTTTCAAACTCAAAGAAACTTCCGTCATAACAATAAAACTGTTTCCTTGGCCTTACGGGAATTTTAATAATTATTTAAATGGTTTATATTCATGACAGATAAATAATCATTGTGATTATGATCCAAAAAAGACTCGAAAAAAAAGGAAAGAAAAATGAATAAACAAGCATTAAAGGAATTAGAAAAACTTTTAAAAGAAAGGTTCCCTATTGGAATTCCAAGAAAGGACCTTGGACATGCCACGGGTAATGTGCTTCATCCCAGGACTGAAGCCAACCGTGATTGTGCCGGAGAAGGTATCCCAGGAGGATTCAAATGCGGGCGCCAGATGATTTATCCAGTTCCAGGCGTAATTCAGTATCTAAAGTCAAAAATGATAAACGCTTTATAGGAGGATGGTCTTGCAAAATCAACCAGAAAAAGACCTCTCTCAGTATGGGCGGTATCGGTACTATAAAAAAATCAGGCAAAATGGATTTGGCAAATATCAGATAGTTCCCTACACCCGAAAACGGGCCATCAAATATTATTGCCTTGAATGTGTGGGTTTTGTTCATGCAGAAGTTGAGGCCTGCACCATGCCTGAATGCCCATTATTTCCATATCGACTTGGAAAGTTGCCAAAAGACAAAACAGCCAAAGACCGGAAAAAAGATATCCGAAAGCATTGTCTTGAATTTTGCAGTGGCGATTCTGAATATATTTTAAACTGTCCTTCATCAATATGCCCTGTTCATCCATTCAGACTGCCAAAGCATAAAACAGACATGACAAATTTAATTCCTGCCGGACAAATCCATTTTTTCCGTGAATATGAAAAAGGAATTGTCCTTTTGGAAGAAAATTTTGCTGTTTAGAGTTTTTGAGTATTGGAACCCATGCCAAACAGGATAAATCAAAAAAAGGAACGAAAAATGATAGATTTAGAAAAACTACGCTACAACCAAGTACATCCTTTGAAAACAATCTTTGATCAATATGATCGAAGACAGATCGCAAATGAATTGAATATTTCCTCTGAATTCCTGGGGGATATTTTGCAGGGCAACAAGCAGCCTTCTCCTGAACTGGAAAAAATAATGCAGCACCTGTCATATGAAATCCTGAAAGCTGAAGCGAAGGAAAGATGAACAAAAATAATACGAATGGGTATGGGAAGGGAACATTTGTAGAAACTGAGATGTTTCTGTCAAAAGCTTTCATATCATTGGGGGTTAAAAAAACATCTTCCACGGTTTCGTCAAGTTCAGTGAAAATTTTAATGATGCTCCTTGGCAAGCGCCAATATGGTAAAGTAAAAGATAAAAAAGGTGGGAAGAAAATAATCCGGATGGATGACAATAACTTTACTCTCACCTATAAAGAACTTGCTACACGAGGCTTTCCACAAAAAAGCGCAACTAGAGCCTTTGATGAGCTTTTAGCCAAGGGGTTCATTAAGATAGTGGGCCCAGGCGGCACCTTTGAAAAGCATAAAGCTGTATATGCGCTTTCTGATGATTATTTATTGTGGCGGCCAGGTCAAACAATGGCAAAACGAGTTCGTGATGTCCTGCGGGGATATCAGAAAAGTAAAATTACTGCGGACGTTAACGACGCACACCCACACAGTCGTCAACGACGCACACCCCCCAAAACAACAAAGTGAGGAAATTTCAGATGAAACGCATTGACAGTAAAGCCTTTAAACAGTTTTGCACCTCTGAAAATGCAGATAGGGGGGTGTCCCCCGTCAACGACGGCGTTAACATGATATACCATGTCTAAGGGGTTTTCTTTGTTTGAGCACTTGGGGAAAATTTGAGAGATTCTGTTTTAAAAATGCTTTGCCCCGGTTCGGGTAAGTATCGAACGTTTAATGCTTGTTTGTTGTGTGTGTAGAAGCGATATCCACTCTAAAGATAGACTATAGTTACCTGAAGACACCGTCCCCATTTTAAAATAGTGACGTAAAATAATAAATTGGAGTAGAAAAATGAGTGCGCCAGGCATGAGCTGGTAATTTCTTGTCGGTTAAAGTCCGACATAGTCAAAGGTTAGCCACCGGGCTATCACCAAGGGTGCATTTGTGGCGATAACAAAGCAAATGAAGCCTTAATGAGGCTGCAAAATTTATTGCAAGGGATTCCCCTTATTATGCCGCCGCTTTTGTAAGAGAGACTCGTAAGGCTGCACGTTCTCTTAATCGTTCTCCCGAAAGAGGAAGGATCGTGCCGGAAAGCGATAGAACGAATATTCGAGAACTATTCATAAAAAGCCACAGACTGATATATCAAATTACTGCTCGTGAGGTTTTTATATTGGCTTTGATACATGGAGCGAGAGACCTAACTCTTTGGCCATAGAAAAGAGCATAATGGGGATTACACAGTATCGGATCGCTAAGGATGCCTGGCATGTTCTAAAAAATCAGCCGGTGCCGGGCTTTTTTCGGCATATGGGAACAGACGGAGGCAAGGACAAAGGACGTCACGACCAGGAATTTTACCGCTATCCCGCCATGAACTGCCATCCCGATAAGGATCAGCTTAATAATCGTGCTAATGCCGATCACCTCCCTGAAAAACTGCCGGTGCCTTATGCTTTCAGTGATCAGCAGCATTCCGCCGCTTACTAAAACAAGTACCAGATAAAATCCGGGCAGGGTTATGGAACCCTTGAAAAGAAAGGAGGAGAGAAATACGCCAGCCCCGATCTGGTGAGCCGCCCGTATCAATATGGAAAGAATCAGAACCCAATAGGGCCGGTCGGCTTTCTTGCCCATCCTCACCCCATTAGATTCATTTGAATTTATTTGATCATCCATTATATTTTTTCTTCGTTGTTTTTACGAAAAGGTTTAAATTCTTTTTCCGGCTATTTTGTAAACCAGATTCTTTTCCCGTTTGCCGACTACAACAACCGATACAATCAGCTCTTTGTCTCGAACCTGATATATCAAACGGTATCCCACCCTGCTGAGTTTTATTTTATAACAATCTTTCATTCCACAAAGTCGTGAGCTTTCAATGCGTGGCTGCTGAATTCTTTCTTTTAACTTTTTGGCAAAAACGGACCGAACGGTTGAATCCAGGTTCTCCCATTCTTTTTTTGCTTCTTCCTTGAAGACCAGCCTATATATAGTCATCAATATTTACCTCAATTTCGGGCTGATCCTTTCGAGCCTCAACAATTGAAGCAAATTCCATGTCTTCAAGTTTGTCCATCAATAATTCGAAGGCTTTTGCAGGAACTGCATAAAAGACAGGTTCATTGCGATTTAAAATAGCAACGGGGGCGCCATCGCCCTGTCGTACAACAGCCATTGGATTTTTTTTAAGTTCTGATATGCCTGCGCTGACATCAGCCAGGATTGGGTGAGTAATAGACATATACATAACCTCCTGATTTTATGAAAAGACCAATTAAAGTATCTTTTAAACAACTTAACTATAAATCACATCATGAACGGATGCAAGGAAAAAGCACCTTTAAAAGCACCATTAAAAATACTTCATTAATTTTTTTTGAATATATTCTGCAACCCATTTTATTTCTTTTTCAACGCCTTTCCGGCATTCCAGGCACCAGCCACGGGTTCTCCCAGGGACCAATACTTAATTGAACTCATATCAAATAAAAGGGGATTCACTTTGGATATGTCGATCTTGTCATTGGCAAGGACCTCTTCATCGGCATAGGTAGCCACAATTTCCCCGATAAACACATCATGGGTCTCAAAATCAATGGTCCTTGAGAGTTTGCAGATCATGCTGACAGGGCAGCGCTTCAGCATGGGGGCGGCCTCATATCCTTTTGTGCAGAATGTTTCCAGAACCGCAGATTTATCGGTATTTTTCCCGGTCATGATGCCGAAATAATCGGTTTCCACCACCAGATCTCTGGAAGGGATATTGACGCTGAACACCTTATTTTCAATAATGCCCTGGTTTGAATAATGGGATTTGGATAGCCCAAAGGATAGATACTGGGGATCGCCGTGGTTCATGATGCCCACATGGGCAATGGTGATAAAATTGGGCCTATTGTTTATGAAGGTGCCCAGAATTGTGGTCAAAGACGGGTAAAGCGCATTGGTCTTAGCAATCTGTTTTTTCATCTTGTCCTCCTGTGAATTATTTGCAAATAAAAAACCGTTTCATGAAATCAAGATAGATCTCTGCCGCAGTTTGAACTTCCAGGAAGGATATTGATTCATCCTGGGTATGGGCTTTTTCAAGATGTCCGGGACCCAGAAGAATTGGTCTTGCACCGGATGCAAACATCTGGTTGGCATCGGAATGGCTCCGGAAAACATCGGTTTTCCAGGTCAGACCGTGATGGGAGAAAGCGGCCATGAGACAGTCCGAAGCCGGGCCCTTTTCCGGCAGTTCATACCCGGCATCAATGGTCTCTGTCCGGAAAACAATTTCGATCCCGTTCAGGGCCTTGCTCCGCAGGGTCACAATTTCTTCCAGTTCAGTGATGATTTCTCCGGGAACGGAACCGGGCGGCAAATGGATGTCAATCCAGGCTTCGGAATATTCCGGAACGGCAAACCCTGCCGAGGGTGTATACAGATCCCGGATATTATAAATGAGTTCGGGATGATTGTGTTCAAAAAAATGAGTTACCTTGATCAGTCGTCCCAGAAGGGTTTCCACGGCATTTTCACGGCGTCCGGCCATGGCGGCGTGGAGCCTTTTACCATGGGCACGGATCATGGTTTCAATATACCCGTAGATCTTGAAACAGGGCATAAGCCCGGTGGGTTCCCCGATAATTGCCCGGGGGAACCGATAGTCCTTCATGAGCCGGGCCGCGCCGTCACCGGTTTCCTCCTCGCCCACCACAAGGCACAAGGCAACGGCGGGCACATTGGAACCCTGATCCGCTAAAGCCATATAGGCTTCTATCATGGCGGCGCATCCGCCCTTCATGTCTGCCGCGCCAAGCCCCAGGATATCGTCCCCCTTCTCGACAGCCGCATAATGTTCAAGATCATAGGCCGTGACCGTGTCGAGATGTCCCACCAGAGCCAGCTCGATTTCCCCGTTCTCAGGGGCTACAACGAGATTATACCGGTTATCATCCACGGGCTGGGCATGAACCTCAAATCCCCTTCGTTTCAGATATCCTTTCAGATACGAAAGCAAGGCTTCCTCCTTTCCCGATGGGCTGTAGATGTCGATCATCCTGAGAAGCAGCTTTTTAAGACGAAGGGGGTCAATGAAGGTCATTATTTTTTCGTTACCTTCCGGAAGGGCCCAGGCTCAATGGTATCAGGGCCATATACCCCGACCCGTCCGCCGTTGCCAATGGCTTTTTTCTTCATGCGGTGAAGGTCGGCATCCAGATTCATGGTCATATACACGTGGGGAATGGGAACGCCAAACCCCATTTTATCGAAAAACCGGATGGCTTGCTTATTTTCCGCCGATGTATCCACCATGAGCATCCGGCCCCCGGCTTTTAATATAATATCCTTGAACCGGTTGAACAGCTTTTCCGCCACCTTTCCCCGCTGATATTCCCGGCAGACTCCGAGCCAGATGAGATACCCGTATTTCCAGGCAGAATGATTCTTGGTAATGGTGGTGCCGAGAGCAAACCCGACAAGGGTATCTTCGTCCTCGGCCACAAGGCAGAATTCCGTATCGCTGTTAAAAAGGCTGGTCACCTCAAAGGGGTCCCAGGTCCGGTACATGGTGGGTGTTTCATCGGCCTTGAACAAAATTTCGCCCAGATGGAACACCGGGGCTATATCATCAATTTCCATTTCCCTTATCCTGATCGGTGACCGACGGGTTACGGGTGATATGCTGCTGCGCGTCATAAATCCTTTCCAAAATAAAAAAATCCAAGATCCGCCTGATTCTGTGTAAAGAAAAACCCCTTTGATGTCAAGGCCTGTTTCCCTATTCATCAGACTATTGGAGGCTGACTATTGCATCAGGGCATCGGCAAGCATGGAACTTAAAAACTTGACCTCAACTCCCAGCTTATAATGTTCATTCAGGTTTTCAAGCTGGGTATGGCAGTTCTCACAGGCGGTTACAAGTATCTTTGCCCCGGTCTTTTTGACCTGGTCTGCCTTGACCCGTGATGATTTCATCCGAAAATCAATGGTTTCATCCCCCAGGGCAACCAGCCCGCCGCCACCGCCGCAGCACCAATTGGTTTTCGGGTCCGGGGACATTTCCCTGTAATCCTTTGCAATCTTGCTGATGATAAACCGGGGCTCATCAATGACACCGGCATTACGGGCAATCTGGCAGGGATCATGGTAGGTGACGCTGATATCATCGGAAATCGGTTTTATTTTTATCCGGCCTTCCCTGATATATCTTGCATGGACTTCGGTTATGGAAGACACCTTAAAGGGCTGTTTTCCCGACGCCTGTTTCATGATGCGGTATGCAGTCCCGCATTCGCAGATACACACCTCTTTTACCTTAAGCCGCAGGGCCTCTTTTATAATCCGGTCAAGGATCAACTGGGTCTTGGCCGGATCACCGACAAAGGCACCGAAATTGACCGCTTCAAAAAAACTCAAGGTCCAGCTTTCTTTGGCAGCATTGAAGATGGCGGCCGCAGGAATGATGGAATGGGCTCCGGCAAGGGCGACATAAAGAATGTCGGCATTCTCGACATCGGTGGGAATGGTGATTTTACCAGCCTCGGTCTGCCATTTTTTTATTACCTCAGACTCGATTTTTTTCAGCCCCTTCAGAAAACTTTCTTTAATGCTGTCAATGGAATCGCCCTTTGAAATGGAAACATCGGCCAGCATGGAAAGGATTTCCGGCTCAGACCCTGCCCTGAGCAGAAGAAGTTTGGCAATGGACATGATTTGCTGGGTATCGATTCCAAAGGGGCAATAGACCATGCAGCGCCTGCATCCTGTGCAGGAATAAGCGGTTTTCTTTAATAAATCTGCTGTATTGTCATTGATGGAAGCCGCTTCTCCCATCATGGGCAGGAGTTTTCCCTGAAGTTTGAAATATTTTTTATAAATTTTCCGGATGGATTCAGCCCGGTACACTGGCGTGTTTTCAAATTCCGGGGTTGATGCATAGACATGGCAGGAGCTTGCGCAGATCCCGCACCGGGAGCAGGTATCCAGGTACATCTGCATTACGCCCGTCAATTTGTCCGATATCGCCTTAAGCATTTCCTGATGTAATTTAGGTTCCATTATGCACCTCTCCGGATCATGTTCATGGGTAGAGCAAAGATGGAATGAACCAGTTTGCTGAACGGGAAGAACAGAAATAACAGGTTTGCAAAAAAAACATGGAGGACAAACATGAAGGAGTGCCCGGTATAGGCAATATCCCTGATATCCGGACGCAAAAAAATCAGGCTTGTAAGATAGTTTCTGTATCCGTCAGTCGTTAGTTCTCCATATCCATACCAAGTCCTTGCCCAGTCCATCTGTGAACCAAAAAACGCAGTCAAAAACAGCAGCAGCAGAATGAAATAATCCTCGGGCACGGAAAACTGGCGGACAGGCGAGGAAAACCGCCGGAACAGAAAAAAGATCAGACAGATCAGGATGGACAGCCCGACCAACCCTTTTCCTATGAAAATATCATGTGCAATGACCTGAAAAAAGGAGACATCATAGATCAGTTCAATGTGCCCCAGCAAAAGCAGAAACAGACAAAGATGAAAAACCATCAGAAAAAACCAGAGCACCGGGGCCGACCTGCGAACCATGGGGAAAAGAAAGGCATCGTTCAGCACTCTTAAAAAAATGGGTTTTTGTTCCGGGAATATCTTCAGTGTAGGTACAAACCGTTTTCTTTTTGCCACTTTTACGATTTGAAGCAGGCTTCCTGCAACTAACACAAAAAAGGCAAGATAGACCATGGGCACCAGTACGATATAATAAACAGATTCCAAAATATGTCCTCCTTTGAAAAACAGGAATGTTCTATTTAAGGCGCTTGATATAAAAAACGATCTCGTCGCCGTCCTGATCCGTCTTCAGTATTTCATTACCGCTGGTTTTGGCCCAGGAAGGAAAATCGGCCAGGGCGCCGGGATCCGATGTAACCGCTTTAAGCACCTGACCTACGGCAACATCCTTGATTCCCTTGCTGACCTTGACAATGGGCATGGGGCAGGGAAGTCCTTTAAGATCCATGGTTTTATCTTCTTTGATGATATCCGACATTTTAAATCTCCTTTATTTTATGGTTTTATTGGGTTAATCCCGGCATAATTCTTATTTTAAAATATGGAACACAACCGGATCAATGGCTAGAGAAAAAGCTGAACCTTGCTGTTCATGGCCTCTTCAAGGAATTTGGCAACACCGCAGTAGGTGATGCCGGGGTAATCGATCATTTCTTCTCGTTTAAATCCCATCAGATTCATGGACATTTCGCAGACATAAATTTTCACACCCAGTTCTGCGGCCAGGTCCATCATCTGTTCAAGGGACCCGATATTTTTTTGCTTCATTAAAGATTTCATCATGGCAGTACCGGCACCGCCCATGTTCATCTTGGACAGCTTTAGTTTTGAAGCGCCTTTAGGCAGCATCCAGCCAAACATTTTGCCCATCATGTCCTTGCCCCCGGCATTTTTATTTGAAGCCCTGAGCATGGGGGTTCCCCAGAATGTAAAGAACATGACCACATCCATGCCCATGGCAACGGCCCCTGTCCCGATAATGAACGCTGCAAGGGCTTTGTCCAGATCCCCGCTGAAAACAATCATGGAAAGTTTGTTTTCAGCAACCTTAGCATCAAACCCTTTCATCTGCTCTTTCAGTGCATTGATTTGTTTTTCGATATTTTCCAGATTTTCCATTTTTACCTCCGTTTATTAACCCTGTTAATTTTATAATATTTATAAAATAGATCGGGTTGTGTTAATATTTGCAAAATAATAGTTAATAGTATAAACCAATAATATCAAAAAATACCTATACCATCATCTGTTTGCCGGCCTCCATACAGGCCTTTAAAAGGTCAAGGCTGGTCAAAAGGTTTTTCCTTTGTTCCTGGCTGACCTGCATCAATATCTGTTCATGGATTTCATCATGAAAAGACTTGATTTCCTGGAGCTTTTTTTTACCGTCATTGGTGAGACTGATCAGAAAGACCCTTGAATCCTCAGGATCTTTGATGCGCTGGATAAGTTTTTTGGCTTCAAGACCGGAAATGATTTTTGTAATTCTGCTTTTTCCCACATTCATTCTGGATGCAATGCTTTTTGGCGTCAGATACCGTTCGTTTTCAAAAAACAGGATACACCTCAACTCGGCATCAGGAAGCTCAAACCGCTCGCTCTGGTACTGCATCCGGTCCTGACAGCACTGAAAAAGCGTTAATATCAGCTTCTGAAACTCACGAAGCTGATATTCGGTCACATCTGATAATTGCTCATTAATATTATTCATACCATGAACTATATTCAGTTCCATCTATACTGTCAAGTATTTATTATAAAATTTTTTTCAGTTAAAATTAAAATTATGGTGATCCGGTCTTTGATTTTTTTTACCGACCGTGTTAAAAAGCCTTGAAGCAGTACATCAACAGGTGCTTTAAAAATGGATGAAAATGAAACTGACCCGAACAAAACTGATTCTTGGCACCTCGATTTTTTTTGTGCTGTTTGATAATTTTGCCTTTTTCCAGCATGTCACGCTGATTTATCCCGTCACCCTGAAAAATATCGGGTTCCTTGCATCTCTAGCCGTGGGACTCACCTCATTAATGATGCTTCTTTTGACCCTCATCAGTTCAAAATATACGACAAAGCCGGTTCTGATCCTTCTTCTGATGCTGTCATCGTTAGCCGCCTATTTCATGAACCATTATAATGTGGTCATCGATGACACCATGATTCAGAATATGTTAAAGACAAATATTAATGAAACTTTGGATCTTTTGAGTCCTCAACTCCTGTATTATTGTCTTTTTCTGGGCCTGTTACCCGCCTTTCTGATTTTCATAATCAAACTTGAGCCCACCTCCTGGAAAAGAGCGGCCCTGACAAAAACAAGGGATATTCTTATTTCCATTTTGATCATTATAACCATGCTTTTTTTGTTCAGCCGATTCTACACTTCTTTTTTCCGGGAGCATAAACCTTTACGTTATTATACCAACCCCAGTTATTATATTTATTCAATGGGTAAATATCTGAACAAAGCCTTCAGCAGCGCCAAAATGACTGTCCGCCCCATTGGCGAAGATGCTAAAAAATCCTCACTTGATACCGAAAGGAAACTGGTCATCCTTGTAATCGGCGAAGCCGTCAGGGCGGACAGGTTGTCCCTGAACGGATATCCAAGGGAAACCACCCCTCTCTTACAAAAAGAAAATGTCATCTCCTTTACCAATATGTATTCCTGCGCCACAACAACGGCTCTTTCCGTCCCCTGCATGTTCTCCATTCTGCCCCGGGCCGAATACAGCCCTGCCAAAGGAGATGCAACTGAAAATCTTCTGGATGTGCTGGGTCATGCCGATGTCCATCTTCTGTGGCGGGATAACAATTCCGATTCAAGGGACACGTCCCGGAAAGTCATTTATCAGGATTACAGCGACCCGGAGCTGAATACGGTATGTGAAGGGGAATGCCGGGACGAGGGAATGCTGGTGGGCCTGCAGGACTATATCGGCGGCAAACCGGAAGGAGATATCCTGATTGTCCTTCACCAGATGGGCAACCACGGCCCTGCCTATTATAAGCGGTACCCGGCCTCATTTGAAAAATTCACGCCGGTCTGCCGGACCAATCAATTTGATGAATGCACCAAAGAAGAAATAGGCAATGCCTATGATAATGCCATTCTTTACACGGATTATTTCCTGACCCAGGTCATCGGCCTGCTCAAAAAAAATTCACCTCGGTTTGAAACCGCCATGCTGTACATGGGGGATCACGGCGAATCTTTGGGTGAGTATAATATTTACCTGCACGGCCTTCCCTATGCCATGGCACCGGAGACCCAGAAACATATTGCCGCCCTGTTCTGGTTTGACGACGGGTTCAAAATAGACCGGCAGCCTCTCAGAGACAAATCGTCATCACCCTTTTCCCATGACAATTTCTTTCATACAGTCCTCGGATTGATGAAGGTGGAAACATCGGTCTATGATAAGGGCATGGACATCCTTGCAGAATAATCTCTCATCTCCCATAATTTCCATTTCTTCATGGACTTTAACCGGTTCAGAAATCCAATGATTGCCTGGGAAAACATCGACCGGGTTAAAATCCCTGGACAGGAACAAGAGATAACGCTCCAAAAACGCGGTGAAGAATTTTCCATCCGCATTTCAGGAATGGAGCTGATGAACAGCCGGGTTCACGGGTCTGAAGATGAACTGGCAAGGCTGACCTGTGAACGGCTCAAACAAAGGGACGGCTTGAGAATCCTCATCGGCGGTCTCGGCATGGGATTTACCCTATCCTCAGCACTGAAACACACGCCAGCCAATACAAGGATAATTGTATCTGAACTCATCCCTGCCGTGATCCAATGGAATCGGGAATATCTGGGACATTTATCCGGGATGCCGCTGGATGATCCCAGGGTTCAAGTAAAACAAGAGGATGTGGCAAAAACCATCAGGAATAAAAAATCATTCTGGGATGCCATTCTTCTGGATGTCGATAATGGACCGGAAGGCCTCGCTCTGAAAGAAAACAATTGGCTTTACAGCAGCTCCGGTCTTAAAGCCTCCTTTAATGCACTTCGCCCCGGCGGTATTCTGTCTGTCTGGTCAGCCGGGGATAATGAAGCCTTTACACTTCGTCTCCGTCAATGCGGATTTCATACTGAAAAAAAGATTGTGCGCGCCCGCAATTCTCAAAAAGGCGGCAGGCATACCCTGTGGCTTGCCCAAAAACCGGAAACTCCCCTTTCCTCTCAGTCTTTTTAGGAGAGCTTACTCTTTAACAAATCCGCCAGACCTGCAAAGGCCTGAACCCCGGAACCCTTCTCCCCAGGCCGCCCCGGCGAATCCTGATCATAGGCATCGGCCACCTGGTCACGGGAATGTTCATTGTCATGGCAATAAATACACAACAGCTCCCAGTTGCTCCCGTCCGGCGGATTGTAGTCATGGTTGTGATCCCTGTGGTGCACGGTCAGTTCCTTCAACCGCTTGCCGTCGAACTCGCGGCCGCAATGGCCGCAGACCCAGGGAAAAAGCTTTAACGCCCTTTCCCGATAGGTGTTTTCGCGCTCTTTCTGGGCACGCAGGGCCTCATCAAGGCTTAGTTTAGTTTTTTGATTATTTTTTGAAGACATCTTAACTTGCTCCTTATTTCAATCTTGACTCATAAAGAGATATAGGGAAAATTTGCGAATACAAAGAGAAGTCCTTGTCGATGGTAAAAATTGATAAATTAAGCCTGTGGGCAACGGAACAAATCAGAAAATCAGTATTTGATCCTTGAATTCCTTTGCTTCTTGCCGTGTTGAAAAATTCAGCGGCCAGCTCAAAATCCGGAGATTGAAGTTCCAAATCAGGAAAAGCACTTAAGCATTTTTTAAGCCTGCTGAACTGCTTTTTTTCTTTAACCCCGGAAAGAATTTCCTGTCGGATCGGACCTATAATCTGAACCCTGAGTTCTGTTATCAGTTCGATCAATTCTTTCACTAGAGATTCAGATTCATTCTGGGTCCTTCTGAGGGCCAGGGACCAAATGCAGGTATCTACGATGACTTTCATTTGATCTGTCTTTGCTCTTTATAGTCATAAGCTTCATCATAATCTATTGTATTGAAAATATTCAGAATGTCTTTTTGTTTTCTTCTCTGAATATATTCTTTAAGCGCATCTGTAACCACCGCTTTTTTGGTTTTATGCTTTCCAAGAAGCCGGGCTTCCTCAATCAAATTATCGTCAATTGCCAAATTAGTTGCCATGTTCCACCTCCGTTCACACATTCTTTATAGCTTTATTATGTGTCGATTGACCAGATTTGACAAGATTTTTTTTTGGATTGTGTGCCGCTAACTTAATGAAACGCAGTGGCAATGAGCTGCCGGGTGTATCCCTGTTCCGGATGGGAGAAGATTTTTTCAGAACTGCCGGTTTCAACGATGACGCCGTCTTTCATGACGATGATGTCGTGGCAGAGGGATCGAACCACTTTCAGATCGTGGCTGATGAAAATATAGGTGAGGTGAAATTCTTTTTGAAGGCTTTTGAGAAGCTCCAGGACCTGGAATTGGACAGACCGGTCAAGGGAAGACGTGGGTTCGTCGAGAACCATGAATTCAGGCTTCAGGATCAGGGCTCTGGCAATGGCGATGCGCTGATGCTGGCCGCCTGAAAACTCATTGGGATATCGGTCCCGTGTGGCCGGGTCAAGGCCGACTTTATCCATGACCGTGATAATTTTTTCTTCCTCTTCTTTTTGGGTGATGCCGGGGTTATGGATGGACAGACCTTCACCGATGATTTCCGCCACAGACATCCTGGGGTTCAGGCTGCCGAAGGGGTCCTGGAAGATGATCTGCATTCTTTTTCTCAGATCACGGATTTGGGTATTGTCCATGTCGTTAAGGCTGTTTTCACCCAGGAGGATTTTCCCCGTGGATTTATTGAGTTTTAAAATTGCAAATCCGGCCGTGGTTTTGCCGGAGCCGCTTTCGCCCACGATGCCCAGGGTGTGGCCTCTTTTCAGGGTAAAGGATATATCGTTAACCGCCCTGACATGATCCACGGTTCTTCTCAGGATACCCTTCTGGATGGGGAAAAAGACCTTCAGATGGGACACTTCAATGAGGGTTTCGTCTTTGTCATCCACCGGGTCCGGTTTTCCCTTGGGTTCTGAATTGATCAGATGCCGGGTATAAGGATGGGTCGGAGAGTTGAAGATGACGTTCGGAACATTGGTTTCCACTATCTCCCCTTCTTTCATGACTGCCACCCGGTCGGCGATTCTTTTTACGATGCCGAGATCATGGGTGATAAAGAGGATGGCCATGCCCAGCTCCTTTTGAAGATCCTGAATCAGCTCCAGGATCTGGGCCTGGACCGTGACATCAAGGGCGGTTGTGGGCTCATCGGCAATGAGGATGTCGGGCTCGTTGATCAGGGCCATGGCAATCATGACCCGCTGGCGCTCCCCGCCGGAAAGCTGGTGGGGGAAGGAGGAGAGCTTTGATGCCGGATTTTTCAAGCCCACCCGTTCCAGCCAGGACAGGGCTTTATTATCGGCCTCGGAACCGCTGATGTCCTGGTGAAGAAAAAGGATTTCCTTGACCTGTTTTCCGATCCTGTGAAGGGGGTTCAAAGAGGTCATGGGCTGCTGGAAGATGACACTGATGCGGTTGCCCCGGATTTTGCGGATTTCATCATCGCCTAAAGTCAGGCAGTTTTCCCCGTTAAAAAAAATGGCACCTGACGGATAAACCGCAGATCCCGGCAAAAGCCTTAGAATGGACATGGCGGTCACGGTTTTTCCAGACCCGCTTTCACCGACTAGGCCTAAGGTTTCCCCTTTTTGAAGAAAGAGGCTGACATTTTCCACCGCCTTTGTGGTTCTTTTTCCCATCTGAAAGGACACGCTCAAATTTTCAATGGTCAGCAGGGCATCCTTCATTTTAATACACCTTTCGCGGGTCAAAGGCATCTCGGACGCCTTCACCGATGAAAACAAGAAGGCTGAACATGACCGAGAGAAGGATAAAAGAAGAAATCCCCAGCCAGGGCGCCTGCATATTGGCCTTGCCCTGGGCAAGAAGTTCACCCAGGGACGGAGAGCCGACCGGCAGACCGAATCCAAGGAAATCTAGGGAGGTGAGGGTCGTGATGGAGCCGCCGAGAATAAAGGGCATAAAGGTGATGGACGCCACCATGGCATTGGGCAGCACATGGCGGAAGATGATCCTAAAATCACTAAGCCCCAGGGCCTTGGCTGCCATGACATATTCAAAATTTCGGCCCCGCAGAAATTCTGCCCTGACCACGCCCACCAGGGACATCCACCCGAAAAGGAGAGTGATGCCCAGAAGCCACCAGAAATTAGGCTGGACCACGGAGGACAGGATGATGAGCAGAAACAAGGTCGGAAGGCTTGACCAGATCTCGATGAACCGCTGGCCAAGGATGTCCACGGTGCCGCCGTAATAGCCCTGGACTGCGCCTGCGGTGATGCCGATGGCGGAGGAAAACAAGGTCAGGGTGAGGCCGAAGAGAACGGAAATCCTGAATCCGTATAAAAGGCGGGCCATTACATCCCGGCCCCGGTCATCGGTACCGAGCCAGTTGGTCCGGGAAGGCGGTGACGGAGCAGGGCCTTCCAGGTTGTAGTTAATGGTGTCATAGGAAAAGGGGATGATGGGGGTCATGATCCATCCTTTTGCATTGATCAGCTCCATCACATAGGGGTCGGCATAATCGGCCGGGGTTTCAAATTCGCCGCCAAAACTTGTTTCTGCATATTCTTTGATGAATGGGCAGTAAAAGCCTCCGTCATAATAAATCAGCAAAGGCTTTTCATTGGCAATGAGTTCTGAAAAAAGCGTGATAAAAAAAAGAAAGCCAAAGACATAGAGGCTGTAATAGGCGCGCTTATTGGCCTTGAACCGATTCCACTGTTCCTCGTGAATTTTTTTCATCGGCCATTACCTTTTTTCAAAATCAATCCTCGGGTCCACAATGGTATAGGTGATATCGCTGATGATGGACAGGATAAGCCCCATGAGGGTAAAGATATAGAGGGTTGAAAACATGAGGGGGAAATCCCGCTGCAACGTGGCCTGGAACCCGAGAAGGCCCATGCCGTCCAGAGAAAAAATCACTTCAATGAGCATGGAGCCGGTGAAAAAAAGAGCGATAAAGGCTGAAGGAAAGCTTGCAATGACAAGGATCATGGCGTTCCTGAACACATGGCCGTAAAGAATGCGGTTTTCCGTCAGGCCCTTGGCCCTGGCCGTTACCACATATTGTTTGCTGATTTCGTCCAGAAAAGAATTTTTGGTCAAAAAGGTCAGGGTAGCAAACCCGCCGATGACGAGGGCCAGGGTGGGAAGGGCCATATGCCAGAAATAATCCAGGACTTTTCCGATCAGGGAAAGCTCGTGAAAATTCACAGACACAAGTCCCCGCAAAGGAAACCAGTTGAAATAGGTGCCCCCGGCAAAGAGGATGATGAGCAGGATGGCAAAGAGAAACACCGGAATGGCATTGCAGACAATGATGACGGTGCTGGTCCAGATGTCAAACCGGGATGAATGTTTCAGGGCTTTTCTGATGCCCAGGGGAATGGAAACCAGATAAATAATGATGGAACTCCAGAGCCCCAGGGAAACCGATACAGGAATTCTTTCCACAATGAGTCCGATAACCGAACCGCCCCGGAACAGGCTGTTTCCGAAATCAAAGAAAAGAAAATCCTTGAGCATTTTAAAATATCGGACATGGATGGGCTTATCAAACCCGAAGCGTTTTTCAATCTCGGCAATTATTTGCGGGTCCAGGCCCTGGGCTCCCCGGTAGGTGCTTTTTTCTTTGATATCGGTCTTTGTGATCTCGGCCCTACCTTCGCCCGAGACCTGTTCCATGACACCGGAATCAAGGCCCTGGAGTTTGGCGATGAACTGATCCACAGGGCCGCCGGGCGCCACCTGGATAATGAAAAAATTAATGGTGACAATGGCCCAGAGGGTCGGTATGACCAGAAAAAGCCGTCTGAGGATATACGCCGTCATGATATTTTGGTCACATTTTCCTTATTTTGCACTGTTGCGCCTGGGCAGTTTGGCATCCCTATCCTTGTCGATCCACCAGGTGTCGGGAAACCCGACGCTATATTTCGGCCGGATTGCCGGTCTTGAAAACCGGTTCCAGTATGCGATCCGAAATTTACTCAGATGCCATTCCGGGACCACGAAAAAATTCCATTGCAATACCCGGTCGAGAGCCCTTCCGTAATTCAGGAGAGCTGCTTTATCGGTCTGGTGCTGATCAATGGTTTCAACCAGATAATCAATGGCAGGGTCTTTTACGCCTGCGGTATTGTAGGTGGAATCCAGATACCCGGAATGCCATGCAACCTTCAGGTTTGTGGATGGAAAGGCATTGGCCGCATAGCCGCCGGAGATCATGTCAAAATCCCTCTCCCGCATCCGGTTGATGAATTGGGTGGTGTCCACCCGGCGGATCTGAAGATTGATGCCGAGCTTTTTCAAATTATCCTGGAACGGGATGGCGATGCGCTCCATGGTGGGGCTGTAAAGAAGGACTTCAAATTCCATGGGTTTGCCCGTTGTTTTCTGAATCATCTTTTTATCTTTAATTTCCCAGCCAGCCTCCTTTAGAAGTGCAAGGGCTGTCTTTAACTGAGCACGGATATTGCCGCTGCCGTCAGTTACCGGGGGCTGGTATTCTTTTGTATAGACCCGTGAAGGAATCTTATCTTTCACCGGTTCCAGGCAGGCGATTTCTTCTTTGGACGGAAGACCCCTGGCTTCATATTCCGTGTTCTGGAAATAGCTTCTCGTCCTTGTATACTGGTTATAAAAAAGATGCTGGTTCATCCATTCAAAATCCATGGCATAGATCAGGGCTTCCCTGACACGGATGTCTTTGAATATTTCCCGCTGGGTATTAAAAATCAGGGCATGCATGGCCTGGGGGATTTCATGGGGGATTTCTTCTTTGATGATCATCTTTTTATCAAAATTATCACCCGTGTACAGGGTGGCCCACTGGGTGGCCACATTTTCCGACCGGAAATCAAATTCCCCGGCCTTGAAGGCTTCCAGGGTCACCACCTCATCCTTGTAATAATCATACCGGATAAAATCAAAATTATAGCGACCCTTGTTCACGGGAAGGTCCTTTGCCCAGTAATCTTTCAGGCGTTTCACCACCACATACTGGCCCATTTTAAAAGAATCAATGGTAAACCCGGAACTGCCCAGGGGAACTTCGGTGGTGGGCTCGGAAAAATCTTTTTTCTCCCAGTAATGTCTTGGAAGGATATTCAGCCCTGCAAGGGCATGCAGAAGGTCCAGCCGGGCAAGCTTTAAGGTGAATTTCACCCTTTGGGAGTCCAGGGCCTCAACCTTTGCCACATCCTTATAATAGCTTTTAAAATGGGGAACTCCCTTTTCCATGAAGGTATTGAAAGTAAAGACCGCATCATCGGCCGTTATCGGTTTGCCGTCCTGGAAGACAGCCTTTTTATTGATGTAAAAAATAATCCAGTTAAAATCCTTGGCATATTCGATTTTTTCCGCGATCAGGGGATAGAGCACATCGATTTCGTCATCCGACCCCTTCATCAGGGTATCGTAGAGATCATCGGTTCCTTCGGCCGCATCCCCCCGCTGGGCATAGCGGTTGAAGCTGTCAAAGGTGCCGGTGGTGGAAAGGGTGATGGACCCGCCTTTGGGCGCATCCGGGTTCACATAGTCAAAATGGGTAAACCCTTCCTTATATTTGGGCGTATCCCGTAAGGAAAACCGGGTGGAAATGATGGAACCCTCTTCTGCCAAAGCAATTGAAAAACCGATACTGGTCATGACCAGGATCATGACCCTTAGGATGATATTTTTCACAGATAAACCTCACTTGTCCAAGCGTAAAATTCATACAACCTGTTTTTTAAAAAAGCATATTAACCTCTTTTACGCTGATGGACAAGACAGAATCTGAACACACAGAATCTGGACCTTGGAAAGCTTGAGCGCTTTTTGCATATATCTGTATTTTTTTATGATAGCGCCAGGACCCGGCCAAACTCTTTTGCTTTTTTAACGGCTGACAAATCCTTCAAGAGTGAACCGGGTTCCGATGAAACATCGGGAAAAAGACATGAAATAAAACGGCTTCCCAGCATATCAGCCGGGTTTTTCCACTGGGCTTCCAGAAGGGTAAGATTATCCTCCAGCCCTCCTCCGCCCGTGGCCAGAATCCCCAAGGTCTTTCCTGCAAGCGCTGAACTGTAGTTTTCCGGATCTGTAAGCTTGGACAAAGAATACATGCGGTCAATAAAAATCTTGAGCTGGGCCGGATAGCTCCACCAGTAAATGGGTGTTGAGAGTACAATGGTGTCGTATTCGGAAAGGCTTGCAACCCTCTGAGCCACCTCATCGTTCAGGACACATTGATATTTGTCCGATTCCTGGCATTTCTGGCATCCCAGGCATCCGGGTTCTTTAAAATGAAGATCGACAGCATCAATCTCTGTCACTTTGGCCCCGTTCTCTTTTGCCGATGCCATGGCAACAGCAGCCATGGCTCTTGTATTTCCATTTTTTCGCGGGCTTCCCTGAACAACAACAATTTTCTTTGACATTTTTTTATCTCCTTTTTTTGAACAAATATCCTGACCAAGAGGGCCAGGATATTTGTTGTTCTTTTTATGATGATAATATCCCATAATTTTCAAGCCCTTCATCCGGCTCGATTATTTTCAATTGTTTTTGCTTCATGAAATCATGATAGCCAATGACTTTTTCTCCATCATATTCCATGTGGACAGCTCCGGCAGGACAATTGTTGATACACCCGAAGCAGAGCACGCAGACATCGGTGTCCACCTTGAAATCGGATAAATCAATGGCGCCCACCGGGCATTTTTCAACACAGGCCCCGCATTTGATGCAGAGCTGCCCGTCAATGGAATGATGCTTTACAAACAATTTGGTCCAGAAAATGGGCGCCAGCCAGGTTGAACATTCCCTTAAGGTAATTTTTTTTGAAAACTCAGATGCCTGACCTTTTTCAACCTGATGGGCCAGATATCCTGCAAATTCCCGCACTGCCATGTATGTGTCTTCATTGGGCAGATGCCGGCTCATCCATGTTTTCTCATGAACCTTATCCTTTGACCATGCCAGGGGAAAAGAACTCATGTTCATGAAAGCCTGTATTCCAACAGGCACCCCCTGTTTTTTCACCAGACCTTCCAGTATGGAGCAGGCAGCATTGTGCTGATTGCCTTCGGGCCCGCCGAAAGTGACATAGGCTGCCACCGGTGTGCCCTTCAAATCCGGCAGAGCCTCAATCCAGTCTTTGACATATCGGGGCGTATCATAATAAAAAACCGGTGAGCCCATTACAATCAGATCAAATTCGCCGATCCGGGTCCGATCAAAATCCCGGATATCCGTGCCGGTTGCATTCAGCCCCAGGCGTTCAAATGTTTTTTGCAGAAGCATGCCATTCCTTTGGGTGTAACCGGTCTGGCTGTACCAGAGAACCAGCGGCTTTTGGACATGATGCGGGTTCAGGGACACAGCGATCTGGATCGTACCGGCGGCAATACATGAAGGAAGATTCGGCAGGGCAAAGGCACCCACTGCCATGGAACTTTTTTTTAAAAAATCCCGCCTGGTTTTCATAATGTTTCTCTCTTTCCTGCTTTTGCCCACCATGCACTTCCGATATGGCCATTCCCATAAACCAGGGTCTCTCCTGCCATGGGGGTTGCGATTTCGATGTGGTTCCGGTCTGCAGCATGAACAAGGCGCTGCATGGGGTCAAACCAGGGGTGAAGGGACAGGTTGAAGGTCCCCCAATGAATTGGATGTAGCACCCTGCCCTTCAGATCCTGATGGGCCTTGACCGTTTCTTCGGGAAACATGTGAACAAAATGCCAGGATTCATTATAGGCGCCGCATTCCAGGAAAGTCATGTCAAAGGGACCGAATTTGTCCCCGATCTCCCTGAATCCGGGGAAATAACCCGAGTCCCCGCTGTAAAAAATCCTGAAGCCAGGCGAGGAAACGACATAGGACGCCCAGAGGGTTGAATTCCTGTCTCCCACTCCCCTGCCGGAAAAATGCCGGGCAGGTGTGGCCGTGATGGTCAGATTGTCATCCAGGGCATGGCTTTCCCACCAGTATAGCTCAATCATTTTGTTCTTCGGAACCCCCCAGGATACAAGCCTTTTGCCGACGGCCAGGGGAACGATGAAAAGTTTTGTGACAGGGGCGAGAACCTGGATGGAGGCTTTGCTTAAATGGTCGTAATGATCATGGGAAATCAGGACAAGATCAAGGTCCTGCAATTGTTCCGGGTTGATGGGAAAATCTTTGTTAAACCGGGTCGGTCCCATGAGGGTCAATTTATTTTCAAACACCGGGTCTGTCAGAATCCTGTATCCCTCCATGTTGATCATCAGGGATGAATGACCCAGCCAGGTGCTGCTCAGCCTGCCTTTGGCCCTGTCATAAAAATGGGAAAGATCTGCCTGACGGAACGGCAATGGCCCATCCGGAACCTGGTGATTCTTTTCAAACAAAAACCGCCAAGTGGTTGTGACCCAGTCTTTGGCCGTCATGGTCAGGGCGTCCACATCGCCTTTGAACCGGTTGTTTTTATAGTGAATATTCATTTAGTTATATCTTAAATTTTTTTTTATAACCTGATAGCATCCCAGGCCATGGTAAAAGCAGTGTCAATGTTCTGGTCCGTCAATGCAAAATCAAGACAGACCCTTGAGTTTGAAATCGCCAGGATGGGATAGAAAATAAATGCAGTCAGGATATGGAAATCCACATTTTTAATGATCTTCTGCTCAATTCCCCTTTTAAGGACATGGATGACGGGTTCAAAAAATTTTTCAATCTCTTTTTTATCCACCAGGGCCTGATAGGGTGAATTTGCAAACTGTTCCGTATATTGGAAATAGTCCGGGTGCTGAGAAATATATTCAAACATCCGATACCATACGTTTTTTAGAATATCCCGGATGGGCTGAGTGTTGTCAAAATTTTCATGGATGGCCCTGCCGATGTTTTTCTTGATTTCAACATAGGTGGAAACCAGGAGGTCTTCCTTGTTTTTATAATAAATATAGATGGTCGCGGGAGAAATACCGGCTTCGGCAGCAATCTTTGAAACTGAACTGGCTGCAAACCCGATTTCATTTACCAGCTTTACCGTTGCCTCAAACAAGGCCTCCTGTTTTATGTCGTCTTTTGTTCTCATGGATTTAAGATAAATGATCATTCACTTATTGTCAACTAACAGCGAAGTGAAAAGAAAAATAGGCAGAGCAATTTCTGGCTCTACCTATTTATGTTTGTAATGATTTGCTGAGATAGGATTGTTAAACCCAATTTTCACTTGTCAATACTTATTGCCCTTGCATCACTGGAAAGTAAACGATATAAACCCAATATAGAAATAATTATTTCGGCTATATATTTAGGGTAAACATATGAAAGAATTTCCGTTTGATACGCGCCAGGTTTTGACAGGGCCTTACAGATATCCCCGTCAGATGCTGGCAGCTCAGAACTACGACGGCCACGAATCAATCCATGATAATGCCATAGCAGAAAAACTAGGTTTCAGCGGCGCACCCATCGAAGGGCCGACGCATTTCAGCCAGTTTGAACCGCTTTTAGTCCGTGTCTGGGGGCCTGGTTTCTATGAACGGGGGTGTATCAGTGCCCATTACAAAAATATGGTGGTGGAGGGAGAAGCGGTAAAAGCTTCTGTGGAATTGCCGTCATTACCGGCTGAAAATATCGGGCAGATACGAATTTTTGCTGAAAAAGAAGACCGCACAAGAGTGTTAGAGGGAACCGCTTCAATGGGACCTGAGCATCTGGAAAGCGAGCTTGACCGCAGAATTTCAACGTTGAGAAAACCTGAGAAACTCATTATTCTTCGGGATATGAAGGTTGGAGATAAAGGGGCTAAGGAAGAGACGGTTCGCATGGGGTTCAACCAAAACCTTGGCGCTTTGTACCCGTTTACCCTGGCGGAAAAACTCGAAAAGATCACCGAGCTGTGCCCCTGGCATCAGGAGGACCTGGGGAAGACATCGCCCTGGGGTCGACCCATCATACCGTTTGAGATGATAAGTGTCCTTATTGAACATACTGTGGAAAAGGCCGGGTGGAGAATGCGATCGCCCCGTATAGGACTTTTTGCAGATCTGGAAATCCGTATGATTGACGGGCCCATCTTTGTGGAAGAGCCATATCTGCTCGAACGGGAAATCATTGCGCTAAGTGAGAGTAGCAGAACAGAAAGTTATTGGGTCAGAACGCTGATCCGGAATGCAAAGACGGGCAACCTGGTGGCAAGTTCGCTACTGAATCACGCAGTGGTTAAACTCTCGTTTCCAGGTTATGAAGAGGAGAGGTCGGCTTAACTATAAATCAATGCCCATATTTAAAAAAGATGGCCCGGAAACTTCAAAATCAATACTGCCTGCTATATATGACCAAAATTAAGAATCTAATAAGGTGGTCGGCCTTTTTGCTTTCAGTGCTTCTGCTGACCGGATGTGCAACATCCCTTCCCCGGTCCACGAGAGTCAGTGACAGTGTGCCTGTCAACGATTGTATGGATTTTTTCACATCGCTGGATCATCGGATTGCTGAAGCAGGAGTGATGGATTCAGGCGATTTTCGGATAAAGGGGTATCCCTATTTAAGGTTGAATCGGTTCCTCTCCTCTTTTAAACAAGAAATGATGGACAAGGAAGCTTTTGCAGTATGGATAAACCACATGCAGGTTCTGGATCAGGAGGCTCGCGAATATGAAATAGAAAACCTGCCGACGGCAAGCGGTCTGCCGTCAGAGAACAATAAAGACGAGCTTAAAACGAATGTTATGACCTGCGGTAATTTTTTAAAGACAGCTGATTTTAAGGACCCTGATCTCCAGATGGATATGCTGCGAAAACAGATTGATACCCCTGATGAATACAGTTTCTTTTGGCGAGCTTTAGGTCTTTATCCCCTGTCCCGTTTCTTTATTTCATTGGGTGTGGACAATTGGCATAACGAGGCCAGGCAAAGCTTTTCTACAAAACCTCCTGTTGGCTGGTCAAGCATCCGCTATGTTCCGGAGAAATCCGGGAAGCGGCCTTCAAGCCGTGAGATCATTCAGGAAACCCGGCGGGATGCCTTGGGCATTCCAATTTATGCCCCTGAAGATTTAGATTCACTTTTCAAGATATTTGCTCCTGCCTGGGAAGTCCGGATCCATGATGACCAAGACAAAATCGGCTCCCCGTTCTGGACTTCCGAAGGCAAGCTCGGCGTCAATACGCAAAACCCTTTAACCTATACACTTCTTTCCTTTACGCGTTTCGGAAAAGATATTTTAACCCAGCTTAATTATATCATCTGGTTTCCATCCCGCTCCAAGGTCAATGCTCTGGATATTTACGGGGGGTTACTGGATGGAGTGAATTATCGAGTCACCCTGGATAAAACTGGAGAGCCCCTGCTTTATGAAACCATTCACAATTGCGGATGTTTTTATATGGCTTTTCCGGCAAAAGGGCTCCATGTCCGCAAAAAAATCGATTACGGGGAACCGCCGTTGATCCTTCAAACGCCCGAAGTCGATCCATCCAGCGAGTTCATGACCGTGGCTATGACGAGCAGGTCCCATTCTGTTGGGCACCTCTATCCAATGGCGCGGGAAACGCAAGCGCATTCAACCGTCTATACCCTTTCAGACTATGGGCAGCTCCGCAGCCTTCCCCGTTATCCAAAAGGACGAGCCAGCATGTTTGACCAGGATGGGGTCGGAATTGGGACTGAAAGGCTTGAACGATTTCTCTTCTGGCCCACAGGGGTTCTTTCCCCCGGTTCCATGCGGCAATGGGGCCGTCAGGCAGTGGCTTTTGCATGGACCCGCCATTTTGATGATCCGTTTTTTATGGATAAAATTTTCACACAGTCAGACGATTAGATGATTTTTTCCGAAAGCCTGTCCGATTCCTTTTCCAAAGTTATGGGATTGACCGGCCTCAGGATCAGCTCCTGTGCGAAATGATCAAATTTTTAAGGCCATGCTCGCTGAATTCGGTTTCATATTTTTCCGCCTTGATATCTTGCTCGTTCAGCCGGGTTATCGTCTCCATTTTTTTAAGCGCCTCAATCCCTTTCTCCTGTATCAGATCCCTTTGCGCCAATCCTGAACACAGCTTATCCCAAAAGGTTTCATCTTCAAATTCATCAATGAATTGCATATCAGATTCAATTTCTTCAAATTCCGCAGTGGGGTAATATTTTTCAAATTTTTTGTCATACATCACAAGATTTTCATATCCAAACTCCTTTGCATATGAAAAAAGCTTTTGTTCCAGTATGTTATAGGGTTCGGTCCTGGGGTCGTCTTCTGTCTTATGTGAATTCATCACCCAATCGGAAATGGACAAAACATCCAGCAATAACCGGTATTCTTTTTTTGAAATATTTATTTTCATAAGCGTTCCTCTCTTTTTTTTGGAATATGGTTTTTAAAACCTGCAGTACCATCCGCAGCATTTTCTTGTTGAATTCAAAATTCATGATAAACAGGCATAACCATCAGGCGTTAGAGTCCGTATCGGTCACCGTTGCATCGTAACCACTCTTCATGTTCTTCGTACTCAGGTGCGGCCCGCCTCAATCGCTCATAAAATGCAGGGCTGTGGTTATGTTCATGAAGATGTATCAGTTCATGTAAAATCAGATAATCCATAATTTTCAACGGCAAGAGAATCATCCGCCAATGAAAAAAAAGCTTCCCGCTCTCTGTACATGATCCCCATCGAAATCCGATGTCGCGTATTTCGATGATGTCCGGTTCTACCCCCACACGATCTTTAAACATATGAACCCGTTGGGGAATCCATTCGGCTGCCCGCCGGGCATACCAGGCAACAAATATGTCATACCCTCCCAGCGCATGATGGCGAAACATCCAGAAGCGGCTGTTCAGAAATTTGAGCTTTTCATTCTTTATGGCTGGGATGGATTGATCAAGGAGTTTTAATCGGTATTTTCTGCCCCGGTAATAAAATCCTTCGCCGGAAACATACTCCTTTTGTGGCAGCAAATGACGTTCTTCATTTTTACGGCCAAGGCGCTCATATATCCACACCAGTTTTCCCTGAACCAGGGATATTAATGTATCCCGGGGAGTGTCTTGCGGGGCGTATACAATAATACAGCCGTCCCGTTCCACTGTCAGTTCCAGTGTTTTGCGACGCGGGCTTTGCTTTACCTGGACACAAAGGTCTTTAATTTTTATTTTTTCCATTACCCCAAACCAACAGCCGATGTAAGTTTCTGGCCTGCTCCACAACTCTTGTCGCCAGCTCTGCAAGCCTGCCCCTGGCAATCTTGCCGCTTCGCAGCAATGTTCGATAAATTGATTTTTCAAGAGAAATCCGGCTGTGTTCATCCCGCCAGAAATCAACCAACCGGATTTTTTCCTGGATGGTGGCTACAGTCAGGTCAATTACGTCTTTAAAGACAGGATCTTCGCTTTTTAACGGTATTCCATTTTCTTTTTCAATGGCTTCCTTAATCGTTCCGAAAAATGGTGCATGCAATCGGGGATCAAGACCCGGCACACTCTGTTTGCCGTCTCTGTCGAGTTCTTCCTGGATAAATTTTGCAAGCGCTTCTTCCAAAGCCTTCCAATTATCTTTAAATTCCTTGATGATGGCTTCAAGCCGTTCGCTTAATTTTTTAAAATGTTCCGGATCTTCATTAAAGCAAAGCCGAATCTGATACCGCAGGGCATGCTTCATTTCCGAAGCCCTGGCCCGGGAACCTTTCTTCTTTTTGACCTGATTGAAAAACCCGATATCCGTAATGGCCACCGGCGCAATCTTCGGATCAATCCCCTGGGCTGAAACATATTCATCAATGAGCCGTTTCATGCGACGGTCAACTCCTTCCAGATTGAGCTGATGATCCCGGTAAAGGTTTGCCGCCACCTTTGAAATGAAACCGAGAATTTTCGCATCTTTTACATACGGCAGGGCTTCCGGGCGGGGCATGACGATGGAAAGACTTGCCAGAAATGCCCTTACACGATTTAAAAATTCAGCCCGTATTTTTTCATCCTCCAGCAGATCTACACAGGGATCAATGGGCATCAGATCCGGGATTCCCCTGGAACGAAATACGTCCAGGGCTTTCAGGTGACGATCCCGCAGACGGGGAATCTCATCCCTGACACTGTCAAGTCCTGTTGATGGACAGGGTCCGTTGATTTTTCCCTCTTCCGATTCTGTGAGAGCGGCCTTGAGGTCCCGGGCAAGTCCGATGTAGTCGATGACATACCCGCATTCCTTGCCCGGCCGCTTGCGATTGACCCGGGCAACGGCCTGGAGAAGATCATGCTCTATCATTTTGCGATCAAGGTACAGGGCCTGCTCCACAGGGGCGTCAAACCCGGTCAGCAGCATGCGCATGACACACAGTACTGCAAGATTACTGCATTTGTCCTTGTCCCGGTGTTCAAATGGTTTCTTGAAATTGGCAATATGGGATTTAATTTTTGCAGGATCGGTCCATTGCTCCCAGTCTGCACTCTGGTTATGTCTTTTGGAAATTACGGCTGCAAATTCAAGCGCCTTGATCCTGTCCATTTGCCGATGGGCCCAGACTCGGGTGCGATCCTCCTCTGATCGTTCAAGCAATTCTTCATCAGAAAGACCCAGCAATTCTCTGGGGATTGTTTTTGCTTCTTTTACCAAAATATCCCTGGCCCGGCAAAGGGCTTTCTGATACTCAATCACGGCTTCCTGGCTGACCGCCACCACCTGGGCCTTGAAATCGCCGGGCAGAATATTTCTCACGTAATGGGAAAGCATGTCCCTGGCCTTTACAGCGATGAGTCTGGGCGCTTCCATCACTCTTTGCCGGGTTGCAAACTTCTGCATGATGATCTGCTGTTCCGGCAGGGTGAATTCAGCAAATTTATTCGGCACCTGGGCATCAAGCTGGGCTGCATTTTCAACCAGTCCCAGGGGGACCCGGCCTTCATACAGGATTTTAACCGTGGCCTCATCTGCTTCAGCCTGTTTCATGGAATAGGTATCGATAAATGCATCAAAAATTTTCATGGTATTGCCACGATCCCGGTTCATGATGGGGGTCCCGGTAAAACCGATTTTGGCGGCATTGGGAAGGGCCTGCATCAGATTGGCGTGCAGGGAAAGGGTATGGGAGCGATGACATTCATCAATGAGAATGAGAATGTTTTCCGAAGGATTCACCTGTGGGTACTCGGTGCTGTTGCGAACCACCTGCCGAAGGGTCCTGGTACGTCCCTCCGCATTGCCCGGTTCAGGCGGGAAAGGTTTTGTTCCCTCGGCAGCATCCAGTCCTCCAAGACCCTGGGGAAGATAATATTCTCCTCCATCCGTCAAGGCCTTTATGCGGGGCGGCGGCAGGGGGACTTCGTATTCCAGAACCAGCACATCCCCGGTCCGGTCCTGATTTTTTTGAGCCATGCAGAACACCAGATCAGGCCCTTCTTCTCCCAGGATGCGTTTCACCTGATCAGAACCGGATTCCCCAATCCGAAAATCATCCTTATCCGGCCGGACCCTTTCCCCGGTTAATTGAGCGGTTTCCTGGAGCTGCTGTTCAAGGGAGGACCGGTCCGTGACCACCACCACCTTAAAGCTGCACAATTGGGGCATGGTGCGAAGTTTTCTCACCAATTGCACCATGGTAATGCTTTTTCCGGATCCCTGGGTGTGCCAGATGATGCCGCCGCGTTCATCCCGCTTGTGATTGGATGTTTCCCTCGTATTCCCTTGGGCAAGGCGAACCATAGCCTTTTGCACGGCCCGGTATTGCTGGTAACGGGGGCATATTTTGATGAGGGTCCCATCTTCCACGGTAAAAAGAATAAAATTGCGCAGAATATCCAGGAGGTTCGACGGCCGCAGCATACCGGCCACCAGTGTTTCCTGGCTGCGCAGGGTTTTTCCTTCCCGACCGATCTCGGCCAGCACCCGGGTTTCTGAAAAAGGCGTCACGTCCTTCCATTCCACATAGTGCTTGTACCCGGCACCATAGGTGGCCACCCGGGCGGCAAAATAACAGGTGGAGATCATGAGCTGGTTCCAGGCAAACAAATGTTCCACCCCTTCAGCAAGTTCCACCTCATCCCGCTGGTTTGAATACCGCAACAACTGGTTGATGCCCGATTCAACCGGCTTCCAGAAGCCGCCATCATCCATGGCGGCAAGGCTTGGGCTCTTGCATTCAATAATAACCAGGGGGATACCGTTGACGAACAGGATCACATCGGGAATGACAAACCCGACCCGACCGATGGTGTCGATGCGGAACTGATTGATGGCGACAAACCGGTTGTTGTTCTGATAGGCAGGATGAAAGTCAATAAATTTGACACTCACATTCCGGGAATGTCCAGGATCAAAGCTGTTCGCTCTCGGGACCTGAACCCCCTTGATCAGCTTTTCGGTCAGTTCGCGGTTACGGTCCAGACCATGGGATTTTTCAGAGCGTTCCAGCTCCCGGATGGCCCGGTCAATGGTGATATCATCCAGGTTTGCTTCGTTATTTATGCGCTTCACCGCAGCTCTTAAGTGATCGTGCAGCAGGACATCCCGAAAATTCTCCCGAAAGGTCTTTTGGGGATAATCCAGATCTCCTTCCAGATATTCCCAGCCCATGGCCGCCAGTTGTTGCAGCAACGGCCTCTCCACCGTGGACCATTCATTGGGTGTTTCCCGCTCCGGATCAGGATCAAGTTCCGGAATCGTCATTGCCATGGACATTCTCCTAACTGGTGTAATGGATATGCGCGGCTTTATACGCGCACGCATAAATTTAAACGCAGACCTTATAAACTTGTTTTACCCTGTGTGTAAAAGGCCCCCTTCCTTGTTCCATGGGCTTTTAGAAGGCCCTTTTCAGCCAGCCGTCTGAGCAGGCGATAGGCCTGATCAGGGCTTAACCGGCACAATTGCACCACATCTTTGCGCCGGATTTCCCTATGCTGGCGGACATAATTGATTACCATCTGCTCCTGCTGCAGAAGATCAAACCCGGCCTGGCGGGTATATTCGGCCGGCTGTCCAAGAGTCCGGTAGGTCCGGGGACTCATGGTGTAAGTTCGGGCTCGACCTGCCCCATGGGCCTGTATCAATCCCAGTTCCACCAGGGTTTCAAGAACGCGTCCGGCCCCATCCTCGCTTTTCTGGATAAACCGGGCCAGCTCCTGCCGGTTCAGACGGCGGTGCTGCCGCAAGGCGGAAAGGGCGATGAGGGAATCAATGGGCAGGGCTCTCCCAAGGCTGTCCTCTTCTTTCATCACCAGGGCCAGAAAGGCAATATCGGCATCCGAGGTGCTCATGACAACGATCACATTGTGCAGATCCGAACGGCTGTAATCAGGTAGATCCCGGCCATACCGCAGCATGCCGCGATAGATCAGATCCACGCCCCTGCCGGTCCGTTCCACCAGACCGATTCGTTTAAATGCATCCGCCATGGAAGGATTCCTAGGTCTCGGCTCCGTGGTCAGAAGATTGTCCAGGGTCACTCCTTCCATCAGGCCTCCGGGGTTGCTGATGGTCAGGCCGTCCATGTTCCAGCGGATATGCACAGCCCCCTGCCGGGTATAATCCCGGTGGGTCAGGGCATTGCACACCGCCTCCCGGAAAGCCCGGCGGTCCACCCTGGGGATCGGCACCCGGAAGAGCCCGGCCTGGACTTCCTGTTCCAGATTCCTGGGCTTAAAATGGGTCTCAATCAGTTCAAAGGCCTTGAGCAAAGGAACCCGCCAGAATTCGTTCAAATGGATATCCTCCCCCTCCAGGACCTGAAACGCCACTTCATGGGTGGGCAGATGGGTCCGCAAAGCGGTTTCCCTTCCCAGTAACAGCAAGCCCAGAACAGTTGGTTTCCGAACCTCCCCGAACCGGGCGGTCAGCCCCAGTGCCCCGTCCAGTGCCTCATCATCCAGATCCAGCAGCCCGGCATCCCCGTTGTACTGCTCGATCAACTGGCGCAACCTCGCCCTTTCCAGGGGATTAAAATCAGCAATATTCGCCCCTTCCACCGGCATGGCCGAATAATCCAGAAGCCCCAGATCTGACTGGCGGGTAAAAAATTCATGGGGCAGAAAGGGAACGGTTTCCGGTGTACCGTCCTGTTTGAGACGGCGACGGCGGATTACCCCGTCGCTGGTGGACGTCAGGCCGCGGGCCTTGGGAATATCAATTCGAGCCACCTTGAGCCCGGCTGTTTCCACAATTTCGATCCGGACACTTAAGGGCGGTGAGGTCCGGTTGGCAATAAAGGCAGCAAGCCCGGTCACATTGCCGTGGTCAACATGGAGACCCGTTACCCTGCCGTCGTCCTCCACTCCCAGATACAGGGACCCGCCCAGGGCATTGGCCATTCCCACCACGGTTTCCATCAGATCCCGGTCCGGCAGCCGTTTCAGATCGCTCTTGAACTCAACCATCAGACTCTCTTTGGAAGGAAGGTCAGGGATCACTGCATGGCCTCCATCATTTTTTCCAGCACCCGGACCTTTCCGGTGAGCAGGTCCTGCATGAGGGCTTGTTTGAGATATTCTAATTTGTTTTGGTTCTTTATCTCTTTTTTCAACAGTTTATCAATTGCATTTATTCGAGTTGCGATGTTTCGTTGCTCTTTTGGTTGAGGGATCGTGATATTAATAGCAAGAAATGCATTTTTCGAAATATTTTTCATGCTTCCGCTTGTTCCTGTGGCAATATCTCGAATCAATTTCCTTATTGGAACCCAATTGAGGACATAGGATAACCACTTTGCCGACGTTTCTCTATCTTCGCGTAGTACCAATTGCCACAGCCGATCCGGGAGATATAGATTTGAAAAGCCCTGTTCAACATATCCGCTTTCACCAACCAATAAAGGAGTATTCATTCGACTAACCCCCATGCCCAGGTGGGCACAACAAAGCATGAAACACTTGCAAAAATAAAGAGATGGTCATAACTATCAGATTTTTTATTTACGACAATAAAATGAAGGAGATAGCTATGACCAAGAGATTAGATACCACATTTA
>JANNUH010000118.1:0-5669 GCA_031395015.1 Desulfobacterales bacterium
CTGAGCAACCGCTGGGAAGATTTTTGGGAACATCGGGCGGCAGTCTGAAATTGTTACCTATAAATTTGTCGTGCACCCGCATCAATCCTTTTGACTTTCCGATCAAATTTCTGATAGGTTTTAATAATTTATTTTCATGCAGAAGCTCAACTATACGTTCATTTTTTTTTGGGGGAGGATCATCATGCCTTTTTTTCAAAATAATACAGCCCGCATCTATTATGAGGATACCGGGGCCGGAGAACCCATTATTGCCACCCACGGCCTGATTGAGAACACCACCTACTGGAGCAGGACAGGCATTGCGCCTGCGCTGGCAAAGCAGTTCAGGGTAATATCCATGGATATGCGCGGCCACGGCCAAACCATGGAAACGGGCGAGCCAAAGGGATATGATATTGATACCTGCATGGAGGACATCACGTCCCTGGCAGACCATCTGGGAATCGGGCGCTTCCATCTCCTCTCGC
Organism: Desulfobacterales bacterium; assembly: GCA_031395015.1. Classification (GTDB taxonomy): domain Bacteria; phylum Desulfobacterota; class Desulfobacteria; order Desulfobacterales; family Desulfobacteraceae; genus Desulfobacula. The sequence continues at coordinate 471 of JANNUH010000118.1, forward strand.
ATTCCACCGGCGGTTTTATCAGTGTGGCCCTGGCCATGAAGGCTGGCTCGCGCATTGCCTGCCTGGTCCTGACAGGTACGGCATCCACCACCACCATGATCCAGGACCCGGTGCATAACAAAGCCTTTCATGAAAGATTTGCCGCAAGTTTTGAAAAGGATTCCTGGGAAACCATTATGGAAAATATCAAAAACCAGCCCTTTCCGTTTTTCATGGGAATCGCAGGGGCCAAAAACAATCAGGCCATGTGGGATATGGCCTTTGATATCATCAGGATCGGAAACCGGACCGCCATTGCCGAATTTATCCGTTCTTTTTATACAGACCCTGATCCGAAAATAGAAAAGCTCAGAACCATCAAATGCCCCACCCTGATTCTTGTGGGTGAAAAGGACACCCTCTTCATTGAACCCAGCAAGCTGATGGCAAATGAAATTCCAGGGGCATCACTTGAAACCATTGAAGGGGCGGGTCATATGCTGGCCATTGAACGGCCGGAACTCCTGAAGGAAAAAATCAGCGCCTTTATCAGTGTGCATCCCATCAAAAAGGACAAATAAAGCGTAATGTTGAAGGCAATCTCAGGGCTTAAGGATAGGATAATGATACTTTTCAAAATTCAATATGCCGGACATCTTTTCCCGATTGGATCTGCAGGTTCTCAAAGGATGAGGTCGAATCAGCCTTGGTCCATAGACCGATATAGCCGGTTACAGGCTTTTCAGCCTCATATCCGAGGATCATTTCGTTGTTGACATACCCTTTGATTTTGGCCCCTTCGATATCCACGCGGAGCTGATACCATTCATCGGTATTGATTTTCTTTTTGATGGTCCCCCTCAGATAGCGTTTGGCTTTATCAAATTCAAAAAGGGCAACGTTGTTTTCAATGGCATTGATCCTGAAAACAAAATAATTGCAGACATCCCGGATGCCGAAGGCAAGACCACCGGCCCGGTCAATGGTTCCGGCCGATGCTTTGACCCGGACCGAGGCAGAGCCGTTCCGGATGTCGCTGTTTTTGGCAACGGCCAGGGGGAAATAGTGATAGGCGCCGATATTGTCCAGGAATTCCTGATAGGTGGACCCGAATATTCTGCCCATAAATTTTGTAAACCCCGAAGTGACTGAATTTCCCCAAAGGGAACCGTCCTGGGTGCAGGTCTGGGAGCCCTCTGATTCTATTTCCGTCCAGTTGCCGGCATGAATATACATTTCTTTGGGTTCATCTTTTGGTTTCTTTTCAAGGAGATGGTATTCCTGCCTGAAAAAGGATTCCGTCATCTCCATGATCTGCTGCTCACCGGTAATGGCCATATCCAGAAGGCGGCTGCAGGCCAGAAGACGGGCCAACTGGTCCAGTTTTTCCTCTGACTGAGCCCGGTCATACCGTCTCAGGTTGGCATCCAGGAGATCTCCCTTGAGGGTGACGTCAAACCCCAGCCGTTTCAAGACTTTTCCAAGAAAAATGATTCTCAGGGATCGCCGGTCATAGGTGCCGACACCGCCTGAAAACTGCAGGGTGATATAATTCTGGTTTACTTTTTCGCTGCAAAGGGTGTCAATGGTGGCAAAATGATAACCAAAGCGGGCGCTCATATTCATATAATCCTGGGCAATCAGGACATAGCTGGGCGCTGTTCCCGGCATTTCCCGGGTGGCCCCTCCGGCCATGAGGGTAAAAAAATCTCCCATATTGAAATTAATCCCGCCTGACCAGGTGATGCCGGGATGTATGAATCCTTTCCAAACCGCCTGGAACGGAATGGAAGTAACACTATCGACTTCGACGGCATCACAATCGGTCAAGCCGGGTTTGAGCCCGCCGCCCACGTCAATGAGGTAAAAGGACATGGGCAGATTGGCCGTAAGTTTGACGGACGTCATGCCTCCGGCGGTTTCACCAAAGGCAAACATCTGCTTCATGGACAGTTCATGGGTGAACCGGATGATGTCATGAATGCTTTGGCAGCTTTCAGCTTTGAAGGACGAAGATTTCGGGTCCGTGAGGTGAAGCGGTGAAATCAGATCCAGGGCTTTTCTCGTTTTTTGATAGGCCGGGCTTTCAAACATGGTCCGTTTAACCCTCTTGATCTGTGCTTCAAGAGTGGGTACAAGACCGGTATAAACTTTTTTCACATCGGCATATAGCGTAACCGTGTCCTGATCCCGAAGGACCGAAGTGGCGGTTTTGGTGTCCACCAGCATGGGGATTTCGAATTCCCTTGCCACTGATGCCAGATGGCTGGTGATGCCTCCCATGTCGGTGATGATCCCCTTGGCCCGGCCGATGACTTCAGCATACCGGGCCGCAGCGGTTTTTGTCACCAGGATGGAATCTTTGGGGATATCGGTCAGGCAGGTTTCCGGGCCGATGACAAAGACCGGTCCCATGGCCACACCGGAAGATGCGGTTTTTCCACCTGAAACCAGGACCTGGTGTTCGGTCTCATCCACTTGGATAGCTTCTTCCGAAAATTGGGTATTGATGATATTCAGGGGCCTGGATTGCAGGATAAAGAGTTTTCCTTTCTTATCAACAGCCCATTCCACATCCTGGGGGCTTTTGAAATACTCTTCCAGTTTAAGACCGTATTCCCTGAGCTGAAATACCGTGTCTTCATCAATGGCCGGAAGCTCTTTTTCAGAGTCAGGCATGGATTCGAGATCAATCCCCCCGCCCTTCTGGTTGACCATCCGGAATTCTTTGAGGCTGATATGCTTTTCAAGGATGATCGGATTTGCCCGGTCCACGAGGAAAATATCCGGAGAACCGCTTCCGTCTACAAGGTATTCGCCAAGCCCTGACACACAATTGATTTTAACGGCATCAGACCCCGGGTCGGCTGGATTCCGGGTATACAGCACACCGCTGGCTTTGGGGTCCAGCATCACAATGGCGGCCACGCACATGGGGGTTTCCCGGTCGCCCAGACCATGGTGCATCCGGTAGGAAATGGCCCTGGGAGAGTATTTACCGGCAATGACCTTTTTATAGGCAGAAAGAAGATTGGCTTTGGTCACGTTCAGTTCCGTGGAATACTGGCCTGCAAATGAGGCTTCGGTATCTTCCCGGATAGCGCTGCTCCGAACCGCCATGTGCACGACCGGCCCGGCCTTTTTTTCAACCTCTGCATAGGCCCTCATCATTTCTGTTTCAAGGGCCTTTGGAAGGGTTGCCGCCATGATCATTTCCTGGATTCTGCGGCTGACAGTCCCGGTTTGTTCTCCGGTGTCAACGGACAGCCCTTCCAGGGCATCTGCCACAACCTCGGTCAGATGGTTGGCATCCATAAAGGTGCTGAAGGCATAGGCCGTGATGGCAAATCCGTCCGGTACGGGCATCCCCAAATGATTGCGGATCAGCCCCAGGTTTCCTGCCTTGGAACCGGTCATCCGTTTCATTTGTGCAGTGGTGATTTTTTCCAGTGGAAGGATCAGGTCATGGCTCAGAAATTCAAACTCTGCCTTGAGTTCTTCTTCAATTGTTTTTTTAAGTGTATCCCTGGCCTGAATCAGGGTAGGCGCCGCCTTGCCGGACATGACTTCAAAGGATGAAATAATAATCCCGACCGCAGAAAAAATCTCCCGGCATTTGGCCCTGACCCATTCCAGGGTAAAAGGTTTGCCGCCGTGATACGCTTCTTCGATATCGGCAATGCCGTGAAGAGCGGTATAATTATTTTTCAGGATCTCCCTGAAACAGGTATAACGTTTTGACTTCTCCCCCTCAACCGGTGTGAGAAGCGTACAGGCGTCGTCCTTTTTTGTAAAATTAAATATACTCATTCTGATCTCTCTGTTTTGATTTATAATCGTGGCTCAGCTTCTTTGTTCAACGGTGAGCATCAGCCAGAGCCGGATTTATCGGCAATTGGCTGCGTGCCTTTGTCATGCCACTCTTGAATGGATACTTTCCCTTCGTTATATTTGTGAATCAGCATAGAGATGAGGGATTGATAGGGGAGACCTTCCTCAATCGCCTTTGCCTGGATTTTCTTCAGGTCCCGCTCGGTCATACGGATGTTGATTCTTTTCTGTTTGGTCAAGCTATTGCGGGCATATTCCTCATACTGCTTCTTTTCTTTCTTGGTGAGATCGGAGACCCATTCATTGGCCTCAAGCGATTTTACCAATTCCATTTCTTCTTTATCGATGTATTGTGTTTTTCTCATCTTTTGCCTCCCAAATGCTTCTTTGTTGCTTTGCTGTCTGGTATTATTGTTTTCAAGAATATTTTCTCGTCATCTTCGACATATGGTACAGAATATATGTGGTCTTCAATCTTCACCAAGAATACCCGCTGATTGGGGTATTTTTCAGGGTCCGGATGTTTCACGCGGTCAATCAGATCGCCGGAAACAATCGCCAAGACAACTTGCTCAAATGACACTCCACGTAGCTTCTTGAGCAGCTCATTCTTCTCATCATTCCAATCATAATATTTCATATGGGTGTGCCTATTGTATTCTTTTTATAGAATACCGAGGCTTGATACATCTGTCAATCATTTTAGAGGCATAACATCGCGGTGGGGGGCGCCTAAAAAGTTTCTCGAAAAATCCGCATTAGTTCTTCGCATCCCCTCGACTGCATGGTTGGGCAATATCAATTTTGAATTGGTCTCTAAAACTATCATTAACACTCCAAGTGAATGATACCAGGTGATCTCCATCGACCAATAACGGCCCTGCACATTCAGGGAAAAAATATTCGTTTTCTGTTTTTGGTTCAGGTGCCCACGGGTGTCCACGCCTCTGTTTAGACTCAACCAACAATATGCTCTCTAATGCTCGGGCTGCTTTGTAAATGACACTTGTGCAATGCCTGAGTAGTTCATCTGATAGAGAAAGTGTATCACGTTCCATAAACTTATCATTCTTAGAAAACTGTCCCATGCAATTGCTCCAAAAGCCAAGCTGATTTTCATAAAGTTTCGGGGTGCAAAAGCCTCTGTTATGAACTAAAGCGTTTCTATACTGACGCCAAAAATTTATTGCATCGAAACATGTGTAACTTTGGGGCTGATTGTTCAAATCGGCATTATAGTTAAGGTCATGATCAGCGTCAGTTATAATACCCGCCGAACGACAATTAAAATTCCCGAAATATGAGACCTTAAAAATATGGTAAGAACATCCAAATCAAATGAAAGGAGAGATTTGGATGGTTACGGACCAACAAGTGAGGAGGTTATTC
>JANNUH010000121.1:0-25745 GCA_031395015.1 Desulfobacterales bacterium
GGCTAAAACTATCGCCCTTTTCATTTTTGCCAAAATAACCTGATTTTACCTGGTCAGTATAATTTGAAAATTTTTGAAGTCTGTCAATTTAATTAGAAAAAACAGGCGGGGTTTGATTCATTTTTTTGTGAAATTTAACACGTGGATTGAAACTAGCTTCTTTTCTTAATTGATCATGGATTCTGACAGTCGCTCCCCCCGCGGGAGCGTGGATTGAAACATTGATAACAATGAGCCAGCTGTTAAAGAGGCCGTGTCGCTCCCCCCGCGGGAGCGTGGATTGAAACATACCACGGTGGCTTCTGGTGGCCAGTTGATTACGTCGCTCCCCCCGCGGGAGCGTGGATTGAAACAGCTTAAACGGAAGAACTGGAGGAGTAATAAATGGTCGCTCCCCCCGCGGGAGCGTGGATTGAAACGTCTGTGGAGGTTTTGGTGAATGAAATGTCGTCGTCGCTCCCCCCGCGGGAGCGTGGATTGAAACATCCCTAATGATCTGAACTTAGTCCTTACAGCTTGTCGCTCCCCCCGCGGGAGCGTGGATTGAAACATTGTCTCGTTCTCAAGTTGCAATTTGCCCATGATGTCGCTCCCCCCGCGGGAGCGTGGATTGAAACCGAATTCCAGCCCGCCATACGGTGGTTTTAGCAGGTCGCTCCCCCCGCGGGAGCGTGGATTGAAACGCTTTGCATACCAGTCAATGAGCTTTTTAAAGCTAGTCGCTCCCCCCGCGGGAGCGTGGATTGAAACCGCCTATATGCTCAACTCTGGTTATCTTTATTCGGTCGCTCCCCCCGCGGGAGCGTGGATTGAAATCAATATCAGAAGTGCGCATTCTCTATAATTCATTTTTTTGAAATTGGAACGTAGTGCGTTCTGAATTGGTTTTGGTTCATTCAATTCTCGACGCAGTGCGTCGAGAATTGATGCGGGTCCCTAATACCTTCAGGGATCTGATAAAAATCATTTACATTTTGTCGATCTGAATTTAAATATATCCTGTCTCAGTTATTGCTGAAACGGGATATGGCTTTGTTTTTAAAATAATAAGGATGATTTTTTATGACATCGGATAATACCAGGGATATCAGCGGCCGGATCGCGGGGGTGAATCTTTCATCTTTTCTGCAGATGATCGAGATGGAGCAAAAGACCTGCACCATCATTGTTTTCACAAAAAAGGATGTGGGCCGGATCTTTTTTTTGAACGGCAACCTGATAGATGCAACGACCCGGAACTTGAATCACCTTGAAGCCTTATACGCCATCCTCTCATGGCAGAGCAGTGTGATCGAGTTGGAAAAAAATGTTTCAAGAAAACAGGATGCCATCAACCTGCCCTTGATGCATATTCTGATCGAAAGTGCACAGCATTCTGATGAAAATGAGAAAATACAAGGATTGCCTGACCCGGACGACATCACATCCAGGCCTGAAAAAAGCATTCCGCTTCAGATTCTCAAAAATAAGGATTTCTGCCTTGAAATCGGTATCCGGCTCCTCATGGATTTTGACGATCTCGGCATCACCTTCCGAAGCACGCTGGTGGGCATAGAACACGGCAAATATCTTTTATTGAAAGCGCCCAGCCCGTTTGACGGGGTGGACCAGGATCTGTTCAACGTTGACGGCCTGACCGTCAAGACCTTGTACAAAGGGACCATTTACGCTTTTCGTTCCCGTGTGCTGGGGATCATTTCCGAACCATCCAAACTGATGTTCATCGAGTATCCGAGGCGGATCGAACACCATGAGCTGCGTTCGCACAAGCGGTTTAAATGCAGCATTGTGGCCCAGGCCGAGGTGGATCAGGAAGAAAGGGGCGGGGTCATTGAAAATATCAGCAAAGGGGGATGCCGGTGTGTGATTGAAACTTTTTCCACAGACGATAAGCCCCTGAATGCTTTATTGAATGATACCATTGCCTTCCGGTGCCGTTTTCCAGGTTCGGTTGGCGAGGTCGGGTTTATGGGGGAAATTAAAAACGCAGACCGGAAATCAGGGGAGATGGCGGTTGGTATTCAATTTCTCCATCTGGACAGTATGGATGAGGTCCGGAACAGTATCCATAATTATATCCAGCTTATCGAGTGGTCCAGTGAGGCAGTTTAGAATAAGGAGTCCTGAATATGATGAAGTATCGCATTGTTTTACTTTTTCTGGTCATTTTTTGTGTAGGGCCGTCCTGTCTTTTTGCCGATGAAAAAAGCACGCTGGTTGATGCCCTTGAGCCGAAAGCCGCGTCTGAAAGAGAAGATGCCTCCATTAAAATGCTTTTTTCCATTTCCGAACTGAAAAGAAGCCTGAACCAGCGAATCAATGAGAAAAAGGCAAGGCTTGAGAAAAGCACGTCGCAAAACGAAAAAACCAGTCTGGAATCCGAGATCGCCAAGCTTGATGAACAGCACAATGATGCAAGAGCGGATTTTGAACGGATTGCAACCGGGGTGGATATCGGCTTGTTCCTCGGGAAAAAGGATGAGACCTTTGACTGGAAGGAAGAGCTTGTCTCCCTTGTGGAACCCGGCATCAAGGAAATAAAGCGGATGACGGTGAATGCCAGGAATAAAACCAAGCTCAAGGACGAAGTCGCCTATTATGAAAATCTTGTTTTTGTTTCCCACACTGCCACACAAAATATCGCTGAATTGGTTTCAAAGACCGAGGACAGAGAAGTCAAAAAGAATCTTGAAGCCCTTCTGCCGGAATGGAAAAGCATTGAAAAACAGATAACGAACAAACTTCATATCGCCAATATGCAGCTTTCCGAAATGAACAGCGAGGAAAGATCCCTGATTGAAAGCTCAAGTATTTCCATCAAGAAATTTTTCCGGACAAGGGGGCTTTTCCTGGTCATTGCCGTTATCGCCTGTGTCCTGGCCCTTCTCTTGCTGAGGCTCGGGGCCAGGCATCTGATAAAGCTGATTCCCGGATACAATCTGGCCTATAAACCCTTCCATATCCGGTTGTTTGAACTTCTTGCCAGGACCGCTGCCTTGGTAATGACCCTGTTTGTTCTGGTTCTGGTCTTCTATATTTTTGAGGACTGGGTTCTTTTAAGTTTATCCATTGTCTTTTTCCTGGGACTTGGTTGGGCCCTGAGAAATACGGTTCCCCGGTTCTGGAAGCAGAGCTGCCTCATGCTCAATATCGGGGCTGTCCGGGAAGGCGAAAGAATGATTTACCAGGGGATTCCCTGGATGGTGAAGAGCATTAATATTTTCTGTGTCCTTGAAAATCCGGAGATGGAAGTAAGCCTCCGGCTGCCCATTGAAGCCCTTCTGGATCAGACCTCGCGTCCGTTTCATAGAAAGGAACCCTGGTTTCCGTGCAGGAGAAACGACTGGGTCATCCTTAGCGACGGCACCTGGGGGCATGTGACCGGTATTTCCCATGAAATGGTTCAGCTTGTTCAACCCGGCGGTGCAAAAAAAACCTATCAGACCCCGAATTTTCTTGCTCAGACGCCTTTGAACCTGTCCGTGAATTTTACATTGAAGAGTATTTTCGGTTTAAGCTATGATCTCCAGAAAGATATCACGGGAAAAATCCCTGAAATTCTGTCAGCCCATATCAGGGAAGCGGTTCAAAAGGAAGGATATGAAACCGGCCTGATCAATCTTCAGGTGGATTTCCAGGCCGCAGGCAGCTCGTCTCTGGACCTGGCCGTGATCGCGGATTTCAAGGGCGAGATGGCCCCCCAATACTACAAGCTGTCACGGGCCATCCAGAGGTGGTGTGTGGATGCCTGCACCGCCAACAACTGGGAGATTCCCTTTCCCCAGCTTATGGTGCATCATTAAAAAAGAGACTTGCCGGTATCGAAAATAAGCCCTATAATAAGTTCGTAATTATGGTCTAAATAAAAATTTAAAGGTGCCGTTATGGAATCCGTATTAGCCAATTGCTCAGTCAGCATATCAGAATTAAAGAAAAATCCTTCCGCTCTTATTGAACAATCGTGCGGAGAGCCCATTGCCATTCTTAATCATAATAAGCCGACGGCTTATCTTATCCCTGCCGCGACCTATGAAGCGCTGATGGAAAAAATCGAGGATTACCAGTTAGGGCTTATTGTGAATGAGCGTCAGCATGAAAAAATATCAGCAGTGGAAATGGTACTCGGGAAAAGAGATAAGAGCAAGGTGTATAAAAAGGCCGGGGAAAGAAAATAAGAAAAAGGCTGTGTTTAGAAAAAGGAGAGATTTTCTTTAATCTTTTTCTCAATTTGCTTTCGGGTTTGCCGGGCGACGTCGGCTGCTTTGGCAAAAGCCTGCCAGCATTCAACCGAAGCCCTCACTTCATCCATGATGTCACGGATCCTGCCATGGGATAAACCCGATTTTTCACCCAGCCGGAGGACCTCTTTTTTGCCCGGCGTGCTGCCCTCACCAGCAAGGGACATGGAATGCTCACCGCCGGGACCTTTTGAATAGGTCAGGTCATAGGCCGGTGTAAGGGCCCACTCCCTGTTTTCATCCAGCATGAACGCAAAATTTTTGACATGATCATCCCGATTATTGACCATGACATTGAAAATCATCCGGCGAAACCCTTTTTCGAGATCCTTGTGATTTTTGGTGAGATCCAGAATCACTTTTAAAAAGGTTTCATAATCGCATTCCGGATGTCGGAAATTGGAATGGATCAGGTTACCAAAGGTGTGGACATGAAACCGCTGGTTGTTTTTTCTGTCAAATCGTTTGATCCCGAAATATCGGTTTTGAGGGGTTACTTCAAACAGACGGGTTTCCGGCATGATGATCCCGGCCTGTTTTGCCATCATGGAATAGGCATATTCGACAGCCCCGGCATCGGGGAAATCGTCTGTTGAATTGAATTTGATCATCCAGTGTTCAAACCCCTGGGGCAGATCATCTTCATCAAAAATCAGTGTATTATTTTTGATCCCGGCCAAAATCTTTGGTCTTGCCCCTCCGGGACTTCCGCCGGCTTTCATGAGTTCCGGAAGGACATCGATGGCGCTGCCTTCCATGATTTGCCGGGACTGTTCGGCAAGAACTTCAAGATCAAATGTCTTGCCTGTTTTTTCGTGCTTTACCGCAGGCTCATAAATGAGGGCTCCCATGGTGTGTTTTCCTAAAAAAGACAGCCTGTCCAGCACTGACAGCCGGTCGATATCAACGCCCTGTTTTTTTAAAAACCGGTCCATGAGCAAGATGCCCCAGCCATCGGGTAAAGAATCATCAAACACCCCGAAAACAGGCCCGAATTGTTTGTCTTTATGTTCAAACAGGCCGGGCTCCGGGGGCAGTTTATATGGGGACAGCCACAGGGGATCGGAGAGAAAGGATGCAGCATACTCAAAAAAGAGTTTGTTGTCTGACTCTGCCAGAGTGCCGACAAAGATTTTTTCATTTTTTGAAAAACCAAGATAAACATTAAGCTCTTTCAAAGGGAACCTCTTTTTGCGAGTTTTCTTTCTTTTTTCTTCAGCTCTTTTAATGACCCGGCTTCCTGCGGATTCAAGAGCGATGTGGTTTCATCAAGGCGGCCCAGGGCTTGAATCAATTTCAGGAAATGATTCAGGGAAATTTTGCCGGTCTGTTCAAATCGTCTCAGCGATGCCTCTGTTACCCCTGAACGGCCTGCCAGGGTGGAGCGTTTCCATTTTTTCAACAGCCTTAACGCCTTCAGTTTTAAGGCAAGATCCTGGGCTGTATCTTCCGGTGTTTTGAATGAAAATTCCATAGCATAATTGATAATATATTATTCATAGTTTTAAGTAATTATATTTTATGATCTATATATTATCAATAATTATTTGCCGATAATGGTGCGGCCGATGATCATTTTTTCGATTTCCTTGGCCCCTTCATAAATTTCAAGGACTTTGGCTGCGCGGTAGAAGCGCTCGATATCATAATCGTCAAAATAGCCGTATCCGCCATGGAGCTGGAGGGCTTCATCCACCACTTCCACGGCGATGCGGGAGGCATAGAGCTTGGCCATGGCGGTCACATGGGTGTCGGGCGTGCCATTGTCCAGAAGCCAGGCTGCCTTGTACATGATGTTCCGGGCCAGCTCGACTTTCACGGCCATGTCTGCGATTTTAAACTGGACGCCCTGGAAACTGCCGATGGGTTTTCCAAACTGTTTTCTGTCCCGGATGTGTTTGACGGCCATGTCCAGGGCGCCCTGGGCAAGACCGACACCATGGGCGCTGACATAGGCCCGGCTCCGGTCAAAAAAGGCCATGAGCTGGTGAAAGCCATTGCCCTGAACACCGATGAGGTTTTCTTCCGGAACTCTACAATTTGTAAGGTAGATGGCGGCTGTATCTGAACAGCGCAAGCCCATTTTCCCGTGCATGGGTTCGGCCTTGTACCCTTCCCGGTTGGTTTCCACGGCAATGATGCTGTGGCGTTTGGATCGTGAGGGGTTATCCGGGTCGGTCAGGCAGAAGATCAGCATGAAAGTGCCTTTGGTGCCGTTGCCGATCATGACCTTTGATCCGTTCAATACCCATTCATTGCCGTCTTTTACGGCTGTAGTGGAGGCGGCAAGGGTGTCGGAACCGGCATCGGGTTCGGTAATGGCAAATCCCATGACGCCGTCGCCGTTAAAAATGGGGTCTAAGAATTTTTTACCCTGTTCATCGGTTCCGAAAAGAATGAATTCTTCTGCTCCGAATGTCAGGGAGCAAATCTGCTGACTGATGCCGGGGTCCACTTTCCAGAGCTCTTCCAGAACAAGGGCCTGCTCAAAATACCCGAGCCCCGGTCCTCCGAATTTTTCAGGGACAAAAAGCCCGATGAGCCCCAGCTCCCTTGCTTTTTTTACAATATCGGCGGGATAGGTTTCGGTCAGGTCAAGTTCACGGCCCATGGGTGCGAGCTCTCCGCGGGCAAATTCCCTGGCGGCTTTCTGAATTGATTTCTGTTCTTTTGATAGTAAAAAATCCACGGGTCTGTCTCCTTATTTGAAAATGTTGTGAATATGGACTTTAAAATTCGGGGTCATCATCATTTTTCATTTTTACATGGGAATGTTTCCATGCCGCCTGAACGGTTCCGGTCGTTTCTTGTTTTTCAGCATGGAAAGCGCCCGGATGATCTCGGTCCTTGTTTCCGAAGGCTCGATGATCCGGTCCACCAGCATATTGGAAGCCGCATGGAAGGGGTTTGAATATTTGTAATCATATTCTTCGATTTTCTGGGCCCTGAAGGCTTTGGGGTCTTCGGCCTCATCGATTTCTTTTCTATAAATGATATTGATGGCGGCCGAGGTATCCAGAACCACAAGCTGGGCCACGGGCCAGGCCATCATGAGATCCACGCCCATGCCGGCGCAGCACATGGCCATGACCGCTCCGCCGTATTCTTTCCGCAGGGCCAGCGTGATTTTTGGCACCGTGGCTTCAGCATAGGCATAAAGCATTTTTGCACCATGCCGGATGATCCCGGCATGTTCCTGGTGAACGCCGGGGAAATATCCAGGCACATCCACCAGATTCACCAGGGGAATACCGAAACAGTCACAGAACCGGATGAAGCGGGCCGCCTTGTCTGCGGAATGGTAATCCAGACACCCGGCCTTGACCGAGGGCTGGTTCCCGACAATACCAACGGTGGAGCCGTTCATGCGGGCAAGGCCCGTGATGATATTGGGGGCAAATACAGGCAGAACTTCAAGGAATTCATTGTTGTCAACAATTTCGGCAATGACCTTGTGCATGTCATAGGCTTTTTTAAATTCCGCCGGGACAATGTCGGTCAGGATATGGTTTTTGCGGTTCAGGGGGTCATCACAGGGAAAAGAAGGCGGGGCCTCCTCATGGTTGGACGGCAGAAAGCCCAAAAGATACCGGATGAGTTCAATGCTCTCCTGGTCCGTCTGGGTCACAAAATGGGCCTGTCCCGTGATCTCACTGTGAACCTTTGCTCCGCCGAGTTCTTCTAAGGTCACGGTTTCGCCGGTCACATCCAGGATGACCTTGGGGCCGGTAATGACCATCTGGCTTTGTTTTTCTATCATGATGATGAAGTCTGTCAGGGCAGGGGAGTACACAGACACCCCGGCGCAGGGTCCCATGATGCAGGAAATCTGGGGGATGACCCCGGATGCGGCTGTGTTCCGGTAAAACATACCGGCCACGCCCTTGGAGGCAAAAAAACCTTCATGGAGCCGTCCGCCGCCGGAGTCAAATAAGCCCACAATGGGCGCTTTGACCTTCAGGGCCTCATCCTGGATCCTGTTGATTTTCTGCCCGTGGATGGTGCCCACGGACCCGCCAAGGACGGTGACATCCTGGGCATAGGCAAAAACCGTGCGGTCGTTGATGGTGCCGTATCCGATGACCACCCCGTCTCCGGTCACTTTTCGTTTTTCCATGCCGAAATCCACGCATTGGCTTTCAGCAAGGTCGTTCAGTTCAACAAAGCTGCCCGGATCAAACAAAAGGGCAAGCCTTTCCCTGGCCGTCAATTTTCCCGTGGAGCAATGGCGGGCCATGGCTTTTTCGCCGCCTCCCAGGGATGCTTTTCCTTGAAGGTTCCGTAATCGTTCCAGCTCCCTCTCATGTGTTTTTACGGTCATGTTATATCCTTTGCACTCATATTAACGGCGCTTTAATAAGGTCATGAACTAATGAATTTTATTAGGTTTTCATGACGGATTATCCATTGTTGTATACTGTATACAATTATACCGTGTCAAGACTATATTTTGAAAAAAGGCGATTCAGCACCGGCAGAATCGGCAGAGCCATTATCCGCCTTGACACGGGTTTTAGGATACGGTAGGTTTTAACATCATGGATCATCCTGTTGGAATATCCGGTAACCCGGCCCGGAGCAGCCGGCTTTCCCCTCTTCTTTCCCTGGAGGCGGTGATCTTTGATCTTGACGGCACCCTTATCGATTCCATTGAATCCTATTACAGGATGGTGGAAATTGCACTGGAACGTCTGGGGCTGCCCAAGGTGTCTCGGCAGCATATTTCAAAGGCGGCCCGGAATGACGCCTTCCAATGGGAGCTGATTCTGAAGGCAGCACCTGGAAAAACCCTGGAAGAAACCAAGGCGGAAGCCTGGAAAAGTATTGAAGCCGTTTACCCGGAGATCTTCCTTAAAAAAGTACGGCCGTTTTCCGATACCGGGGCCGTGCTTCGACTGCTGCATGCCTGCCGCATCCGGATCGGGATTGTGACCTCAACGCCACAGAAAAATATAAAGGATAAAATGAAAATTCTGGATCGGACAGGGGTTGCAGATCTCGTGGAAGTGGTGATTTGTGCCGGGGATGCAGCGCGCAAAAAACCCCATCCCGACCCCTTGATCCTGTGCCGGGAAAAAATGGGGCTTTCCGCCGGTGTCTGCGCCTATGTGGGGGACACATCCATTGATATGATTGCCGGTCGGGCCGCAGGCATGAAAGCCATCGGGGTTCTGACCGGGTTTGATAGTCGTGAAGACCTGTCAAAGGAAAACCCGGACCGTATCATTGACTGCCTTTCCGATCTGCCCCGGGTCGTGGATCTCCATGGCTGATTTTTTTTACCATGAAGCACAATGAAGATTTAAAAATTTCAACTCTGGAGGTTTAAAATGCTGGCTTATACATATTCGGAAGCCCGGCAAAAACTTGCAATCGTGCTTAAACAGGCTGAAAGCACGGGCAAAGTGATTATTCGAAGAAAAGATGGAAGGACCTTTGCCCTTATTCCTGAAAAAACGGCTAAATCCCCTTTGGATGTGCCGTCCATCAAATCGGAAATTACGACACAGGAAATCGTGGATATTGTCCGAAGCGGCAGGGAAAGATAGAATCTATCATTGAAATTGATAAAATTCATTTTTATGCCAGAAGCGCTTCAATATGTTTTCTTGCCGTTTTCACAAAATCGGGAAAGGCTTTGGTAAGGGTCGGGGTCATTTCCGTGCCCCAGTTGATTTTTTCCGGTTCAATGCCCACGACTTTAAGGGTAGGCCTGTGGCCTCTCATGGCAGCCATGTTGAGGGAATCCAGAAGATCCACATCGTGGAGGGAGAGAACCTGCTTCTCATTTTTCACCAGGTCGTCTTCATCCAGGCTGTAGATGGTTCCGGGAGGATGCCCGGCCCGGACTACATCCAGGACCAGTAATTTTTCATATCCTTCAAAAAGATAAAAAATATCCTGGGTAAAGGTGCCGCCATCGATGAAATCAACCAGGGTTTCATCAAAGCTATCTTTTTCTTTTAAGAATTCATAAACGGCATGGACGCCGATCCCCTCATCCATCATGATGATATTGCCCACACCCAGAACTAGGAGTTTTTTCATTTGAATCTTTTCCCTGTCTTGTTATCGTTTAAGCAGATAACCTGAAAAATAAGATTGAATCAAGCAAAAGAGGGGATGAAAACATCCCCTCTTTGTAATACTAAAATTCAGGTCAGATTATAATGGGAGTTCCACTTTAATTTCTCTGTTGTTGTCTACGTCCAGCACGTGGACGGCGCAACCCAGTCAGGGATCAAAGGAGCGGATGAGCCGCCCCACATTCACCGGGTTTGCAGGATCGGGAACCGGAATGCCGATGAGGGCTTTTTCCATGGGTCCCTTCTGGCCCATGTCGTCCATGGGGTTTGCATTCCAGATGGTGGCCGATGTGACCTGGTAGTTGGCAATTTTCTTGTTTTTGATGTTGACGTAATGAAGAAGCGCGCCACGGGGGGCTTCCGTCATACCAAGACCTTCTGCAGAATCCGGAACAGGAGCAGGCACATAGGTGTCTTTGCCGGGCTGAACTTCATTAAGCCACTGTTCAACTGCATTGGCCACAATAACGGTTTCTTCAGCTCTTGCAACATGTCTTCCAAGGACGGAGAAGGCAGCATCGCCGATTTCCCGCATTTTTTTAACACCCAGTTTCTCCTGGCCGATCTTGGACAGTTCAGGGTTGGTGACCCACATTCTTGCAAGGGGACCTGCTTCATGGGGTTTGCCGTTATACCTGGGAGATTTGATAAAGCTGTAAGCACCGGCTTTGTCAGGTTTCGGAACGGTTTTTCCCACGGTGGGGTTCAAGCCGGTTGTGGCATCGTCAAAGAAAGAATATTTGACATATTCCTTGATCAGTGCCGGATCAACCGGATAGTCCTTGCCATCGGTAAAGACCCCTCTTTTCTGAAGGGTATTGCCTTTATCATCCATGGGGAAGACCCCCCAGGATACAACGTTTTTATATCCGCCACCGGTTTTGAGAAGATCTCCGTAAGGTCCTGCCAGGAGGTAAACCAGGGGAACATATTTTTCAACAATAAATTTTTTGACTTTTTTGAATCTCTCTGCATAGGCAACGAGCTTTTCCTTGGTCGGGATTTCCGATGCGCCGCCAACAACAAGTCCTGGAACATGGGGCATTTTCCCGCCGAAAAGAGCTACCATTTCATGGCAGACCTTTCTCATTTCAAGGGCTTCCAGATACTGGCCGACGGCTACGTCGTTAATGTCCTTGGGGACCCGGACGTCATTTTTGGCATATCTGGGGATAAAGGGTGCCGTATCCGGACCATTCACATAGTCCAGGGCAGCCAGGTGATAGAAATGAAGAATATGGGACTGAAGATAATTGGCCCCGAAAATAAGGTTTCGGGTAATTCTGCCGTTATCGGTCAGCTTGACTTTAAATGCATCATCCAGCGCCAGGACGGATGCGGTTGCATGGGCCGTCGGGCAAACGCCGCAGATTCTCTGGGTAATCTGGGAAGCATCCCTTGGGTCCCGGCCGATCAATATCTGTTCAAAACCGCGGTACATGCCGCCGAAGACTCTTGCATCAGAGACAACGCCGTCCTTTACCTCTACTTCTACTTTGAGGTGACCCTCAATCCTTGTGACAGGATCAATGGCGACCTTTATTTTTGTTCCGGCAACGACCGGAGCTGCTTGTGGTGTACAGCC
The DNA here is from genome assembly GCA_031395015.1 of Desulfobacterales bacterium. Taxonomy (GTDB): domain Bacteria; phylum Desulfobacterota; class Desulfobacteria; order Desulfobacterales; family Desulfobacteraceae; genus Desulfobacula. Next base: position 11,910 of record JANNUH010000121.1, read on the forward strand.
TGCCATAATAAAACCTCCTTAAGGTTTAAAAATTCGGATATCCTTAGTTATGCCGGTTCATAGAAGGGTGATGTTGCGTCCGGGAATCCGGGTTCAACACAACCAATGCAGACTGCATTGTCTACACACCAGTTCAAACCGCTGTTCCATTTGCGTTTGTAACAGTCGGCAAAGGTACCCGGACCTTTACAACCCAATTCTATACGGCAGCCTTTTGGATCTGAAAGTTTTGCAGACAGGGTGCCTGCGTCATATTCTTTCACATGTGAGCAGTTATCATGGATATTTTCTCCAAAGAAGACTTTCGGGCGGCCGTTGTCATCCAGTTCAGGGAGGCCTTTGGTTAAAAGATGGGCAATGGAGCCGACAATCCAGTCCGGATGGGGCGGGCAGCCTGGGATATTGACAACCGGGGTTTTAATGCCGGCGGTCTTAAAGAATTTCATGACGCCGGTGGCACCGGTTTCATTGCCCTTGGCAGCCGGAATTCCGCCATAGGCCGCACAGGTTCCGACGGCAAGAACGCTGCCGGCCTTTGCGCCAAGATCTTTTACAAGATCCATCATGGTGATTTCTTTGTGTTTCATCTCGCCTACGATGCAGTATTTGCCGTTGGCAGCCACGGGGATGGAACCTTCAACGGCCAGAGAGAATTTTCCCTTGTATTCTTCTGCAATTGCATAAAGGTTTTCCAGGGCAATTTCACCTTCACTGGCCATAACGGTGGGATGGAACTGAAGGCTGATCACCTTGAGAAGTACATCGGCAATGGACGGATCAACACTGTTCAGAAGAGAAACCGAACAGCCTGTGCAGCCCTGTCCCTGAATCCAGATGACCGGATGGGTTTTAAGGGCTTTTTCAATTGCTGAAACAAGGGCAGGATTGAACATCTGAGAAATACCGATTCCGGCGGCTGTTCCGGAAACAGCTTTCAGAAAGGTTCTTCTGGAAACCCCTGTTTTCATTTGTTGCACATCGGGCAACGTTTGTTCATCTTTCACGGGCACCTCCTTGATGCTGTTAAAAGTCTAACGCTCTTAGTACAGTTTGCAGAAAGCAATGCCTTATCCTTTCTGCCGAAAAATTATGGATGACTATATATAAGGTAAATATGGAGTGTCAACAGGAAGTATAGAAATATTAAATAATTTTTAATTTTTGAATCAGGATCATCGATCCCGGTAAAAAAAATAAAGAGATTAAATCGATTTATCCGGATGATCCAATGGTCAGAAAATCAAGGTCAGGAATGGGCATGAGCTTTTTATTGGGCCCGAGGCATACCAGCTCCAAGGTACAGGTGACGGCAGGTTTTGTTCCATCGGGGCGCCAGGCTTCATGGGAAAATACGATTCTGTAAGCGCCATCCTTTTTCCAGGTGGTTCTGATGGTGAGAAGATCACCGAAAACAGCGCCGTCATGAAATCCCATGGTGATTTTATAAACGGCAAACCCGATGTTTTGCTCGTGCCACATTTTGGAGAGGGTATTGATCCCGATGATATCCTCCCTGGCCCGTTCAAAAAATTTCAGATAATTGGCATGGTAGACAACGCCGGAATGGTCGGTATCCTCATAATAAACCTGGGCTGTGAAAAGGTGTGGGCTGGGGGTTGAGTCTGTCATAGAATATGAATACCTCGTTATAATAATTTTGATAGAAAAAATCCGAGCCAGACAGACCCGAAGCCAAGGACCAGATGAAGGAGAAGATTGACCAGGGCCGGGATGAATTGTCCATCCCTGGCCGCCATGAAGATTTCATATCCGAATGTTGAAAAGGTGGTGAATCCGCCTAAGAATCCGACAAAGATCAATACCCGGACCTCGGGGCTGAAAATCTGCCGTGTTTCAGATATACCGCCCAGAAACCCGATCAGAAGACAGCCGGCAACATTGACCGTCAGTGTTCCGTAAGGGAAAAAAGGATTGGCAAAGAGCCGCTGGGATAAGCCGCTGACCCAATAGCGGCAGATACATCCTGCAGCGCCGCCCATACCCACCAAGAATAGTTTCATCATACCGTCATTTCCCAGCAGCGGTGGATCAGTTTTTGTTTGCTTTGATAATCTTCGGGTATGGTCAGGGAGGTGATTTCTTTGATATCCGTAACGGTTAAGTCTTCCGATTTCAATTCAAAGCTCTGGTGATTAGTGGAAAAGAAAACCGTGCCGCCTTTTTTTATGAGTTTGAATACGCTATTGAGCATTTTCGGGTGATCCGCTGCAATGTCAAAATGGACATCTTTTGTTTTTGTGGTGGAATAGGATGGCGGATCGACCACGGCAATATCAAAGCCCTGGTATGGAGGTCCGGGGGCTGCCAGAAAATCCAGGGTATCTTTTTGGATCAGGATATGTTTTGGGTCTGACAATCCGTTCAGCTCAAGATTTTGCCTTGCCCATTGAATGGCTGTTTCCGACCGGTCCACGGATACGGTCTGGCTTGCCCCGCCTTTGGCCGCATAACAGGTAAAAGATCCGGTATAGCAGTAGAGGTTTAGAAGCCGTTTGCCGGCTGCCTGCTCCCGCACCCTCATTCTTGTGTCCCGGTGGTCTGAAAAAAGTCCTGTATCCACATAATCATCCAGGTTGATATAGAATTGAAGGTCTCTTTCAGACATGGCAATCTTCTGGTTGGTATGGTGGAGGCGCTCATAGCGTTGACCTTCCCGGATACCGGCCTTCCTGATTTTCAGGTGAAGATTTTCCATGGGCACATCCAGGGCTTTGGCAACGGCCTGTCCCATGATGGGGAGCCATTCCGGCGTGGATTGCAGCCGCATATATTCGCCGACGACCAGATGCCCGCCATACCAGTCCACCACGGCCCTGATTTCCGGGATATCCCAGTCATAGAGCCGAAAGACCTCAAGGTTCAATTTCTGATATCGTTTTCTTAAGTGCTGATATCTTTTTTTTACCTTGTTGGCCAGCATATCGGCCTGGAGCCGATGTTTTTCCGTCTGATCCGAAAGCGACATTTTTCTTTTTCCTTTTAAGGTTGTTCATTCTCTAATACTATAATTTGCCGCTCGTTTGCAAATGACTTCATGGCCTTGACATATGCTCAGGTGAATAATAATAGAAGTATTCTTATGGAAATACAAAAACGCAATGCACATGTTTGGGAAAATAAAGAGAAACAGGAGTTTTTATGCTGAAAGATGGTGAAAAAGGCGTCATTCGTCAAAAAGGAAAAGATATTGAAACCTATGCGGTTGCCCCCCATATTCCCTGCGGAATTGTAACCCCGGCAAAACTTCGGAAGCTGGCGGACACGGCTGAAAAATATGGGATTTCAGCCATGAAAATCACCAGTGCGGCAAGAATCGCCCTCATCGGAATCCGGGAAGATCAGGTGGACGATATCTGGAATGATCTTTCCATGAATGCCGGGCATGCCGTCGGGCTTTGTGTCCGGAGCATCAAGGTATGTCCCGGAACAACCTATTGCCGCTTAGGGCAGCAGGACAGTATCAAAATGGGGATGAAACTGGATGAAATTTATCACGGCATGGTTCTGCCCAGCAAAATGAAAATGGGGGTGAGCGGCTGCAAGGTTCAATGTGCGGAAAATTGCATAAAGGATATTTCCCTTTACGGCACACAAGAAGGCTGGACACTCCAGATCGGCGGTAATGGGTCTGCAAAACCAAGACTTGCGGACGTCCTGATGGAGGATCTCTCCTCTGAAGATGCAGTGAAAATGGTTGAACGCGTAATTGAGTATTACAAGGTTAATTCCAAACGGGAACGCATGGGCCGGATGATTGAAAGAATAGGCCTTGATACTGTCAGGGCCGATCTAAAAATCAATTGACATTCCATGGGCTTCCTTGTTTATATGAAAAGAAAAAAAGGAGAAAACATTGCGAATAAAACTGGGGATTGTAACAAAAATCAGTATTCTGGTTTTTTCAGCCATTGTATCCACACTCCTGATCGTGTTTTTAAGTTCATTTTTAACTTTTCAGGAACTGAAAAAAAACAATCAGGAAGAACTCCGCAAAATCATTTTTGAAGAAAGAAAACAAAAACTTGTTGAATTGACGGACAATGCCTCGTCAGTGATTGAAAACAGCCCGGGTCATTCTTCAGCCAAGGCTATTTCCGAGATGAGGTTTGGTGAGGATAAGAAGAATTATTTTTTTGTTCTTGATGTCCAGGGGCATTTTGCAATTCATCCTGAAAGGCCGGATTTGATAGATGTTAACAGCATGGATCTGAAATCCGCAGACGGCAAATATATCGTAAGGGAAATGATTGAACGGGCTGAAAAAGATAACCAGGGATTTATTACCTACCAATGGGAAAAACCCGGTCAAAAAGGTGTTGTGCGTGAAAAATTGACCTATTTCAGACTGATCCGGAAATGGGGCTGGATCGTTGGTACAGGTATTTATAATGATGACATCAAGGATATTGCCCTTGAAAAGGAAGCGCTTTTTCTTAAAAAATTGAATAAAGATCTGATCATTTTCATTGAAATTATCCTGTTTTTTTCCCTCTGTTTTATCCTTTTGTCGATTTTTACCACAAGGAGGCTGCTCAGCCCCATGAAACAGGTTGCAGACTTTGCAAGGCAAATCGGCAGAGGCAATTTTTCAGCAACCCTTGAATATAAAAGCAATGATGAAATCGGTGCCATGGCCGAATCCATGAGAAAGGGCGGCAAAGACCTTGGAAAGCTCATCGGTAAACTGGTACAGTCATCCGGCACCATTGCCGAATCCTCCTCCCGGCTGCAAAGTATTGCCTATGACCTGAAAGATGCATCCAAGGAAATGGAAAACAATTCAGACAATGCCGCAAACGAAACCCGGAGTATTTCAAGCCGCATGGCCAACATCCTTTCTGCGGCCGGTAAAATTAATACCCGGCTATCGAGTATTGCAGAATTTACCGAAAAGGTTTCAGACAATACCAATGATGTCGGGAGTAAGATTGATTTTGTATCCGAGTCCACCACGGCAGCGGCCTGCGCCATAGAACAGATGTACGCATCCTTTAACGAAACCGCAAGAAATTCCAGTATAGGCGCAGGGGTTACGGAAAATGCCGCCAAACAGGCAAGGGAAGCCTCCGTGATTATGAATCAACTGGGGGAGTCGGCAAAAGAAATCGGAGAGATCATCGGTATTATTCAGACCCTTGCATCCCAGACCCATCTTCTGTCCCTGAATGCGGCCATAGAAGCCGCCGGAGCCGGGGATGCGGGAAAAGGGTTTTTTGTGGTGGCCCATGAGGTCAAAGAACTGGCCAATCAGTCGGAACAGTCCGCCAATGTCATCCGTACAAAAATACGGGACATGCAGGCCCATGCCAAAAAATCCATAGAAGTGATCCAGTCCATTGTAAAGGTAATTGAAGAAATTAATCAGATCATGTTTGCCATTGCCGCTTCCGTGGAGGAGCAGACCACGGTGACCAACGATATCTCATCCAGTCTCAGCGCCACTGCAGAAAATGCAAAAGACCTGAATATCAAGGCAAAGGAGAATATGGAGGCCATCCGGCAGGTGGCGGGCAATATTGAAGCCACATCAACCGAATCCGAACTCATCCGTAAAGATGTCAATATCACCGGCACAGGGATCACGGATGTTTCAGCCTATGTGAGCAAAACCAATGAATCCGTCAAAGCATCGGCCCTCAGGATCGAAGAAATTCAGGCCCAGGCCGATGAACTGGCAACCCTTGCAAAGGATCTGAAACAGGCCATTCAGGTATTCAAAGTTTAGATTCCGACAGGGAGGAAAATGGACAGACGGGAATTTTTAAAACAGGTTGGTTTGTGGTCTGCGGGGCTGATTCTTTCTCCTCCGGTTTTTGATGTCATGGATATGGCAGAGGCTGCATCGGAAAATATGCCCGAGATCCTGGTGACAAAGGGGACCGACCTGCCTGCCATGGTCCGCGGGATGATGGAGGCCCTGGGCGGGATACAGAGCCTTGTCAAAACCGGGGATAAGGTGGTGATCAAGCCCAATATCGGCTGGGACAGAACCATTGAACAGGGAGCCAATACCCATCCTCTGATTGTGTCCGAACTGGTAAAACTCTGCCTTGATGCCGGGGCATCCAGGGTATCGGTATTTGACCGGACCTGCAATGAAGAGCGGCGGTGTTATCAGAACAGTGGCATGGCCCCGGCCCTGGAAAAGATCAAAGACAAACGCTTCCACCTGGATTATGTGGATGACAGAAAATTTGTCCCTGTTATTATTAGAAACGGACTGGTTCTGAAGGAGTGGGAGTTTCACAGGGATGCCCTGGAGGCGGATTGCTATATCAATGTACCGGTTGCCAAGCATCACGGTTTGTCAAGGTTAAGCCTTGGTCTTAAAAATATCATGGGCGCCATCGGCGGCCGGAGGGGAACGCTTCACTATGATCTTGGCCCCAAACTCGCAGATTTGAATACGGTCATAAGACCCAAACTGACCCTTATAGATGCCTCCCGTGTCATTGTGAAAAACGGCCCCCAGGGCGGGGATTCAGCAGATGTGAAAATCCTTGACACCCTTATTGCATCACGGGACCCTGTGGCGGCAGATGCCTATGCCACAACACTTTTCGGGCTTTTACCCAAGGATATCGAGGCAACGGTGGAGGCCCATAAACGGGGCCTGGGACAGATGGATCTGAATCAATGCCGAATCCGTTCTCTTGACGCCTGATGCCCATGCCGATGAAACCTTACCTGAAACAGGTGCGCCGTTTTTCCCAGATGATCTGCCTTCTGATCTTTCTCTTTTTATTCCGTCAGACTGATTATTCCGGCAGCGATACCATCCCCTATGCCGTCAATCTTTTGTTCAGGCTGGACCCCCTGGTTCTTGCTGCCGTCACCCTGGCCACAAAAACCTTTATTTCCCTGCTCTGGCCTGCCTTTATTATAATCAGTCTGACCCTTGTCTTTGGCCGGGTGTTCTGTTCCTGGGTCTGCCCCCTGGGAACACTGATCGACATGTCCGGCCATTTTATCCAGCCCCGGCCGAAAACCGACCTGAATCTCAAATACCTGAAATATGCGATTCTGATCATTCTTCTGATTTCTTCATCCTTTGGCGTTCAGTTCCTGGGCTTTGCCGATCCTTTTTCCCTTCTGGTAAGGGGCCTGGCCTTCAGCCTGGACCCCATGATGAACTATCTGGTTTCAGGATTTTTTGATGGCATATATAAACTGGCCCCGGCCTTTGTGTCGGATTTGACCGAACCTTTGTATCAGGGATTGAAGGCCTTTGTCCTGCCCTATAAGCAGAGTTTTTTTGATCTGGCCTTTCTATCCTTTTTTCTTCTGATGGGAATTTTTTTACTGGAGCTTTTGGGAAGGCGTTTCTGGTGCAGGAACCTCTGTCCCCTGGGCGGACTGCTGGCACTGATTTCAAAGGTTTCGGTTTTCAAACGAATTCCCGTGAAATCATGCAGCCATTGCCGGTTGTGCGAATCCGGGTGCCGGATGAAGGCCTTTGACGAAAATTCCCGCTTTCAGCCTGAAGAGTGCAATCTGTGCATGGATTGCCTTGAATTCTGCCCGGATCAGATCACGACCTTCAGATTTTCCTTTCCACACAATAAACCTGTGGTGGATATCACCCGGCGGCAGCTTTTTCTGGCAGGCCTTACAGGGTTGGCTCTGCCGGTACTGACCCGGACCCAGGCCATATCAAAAATGCCCGATGAAAAGGTGATCCGGCCCCCCGGTGCCAAAGATGAAATAGAATTTTCCGTTTCCTGCGTCCGATGCGGGGAATGCATGAAGGTCTGCATCAATAATGCATTGCAGCCCCTGTTCCTGGAACGGGGGATAGCGGGCATGTTTACACCGGTCCTTGTCCCGAGGATCGGGTATTGCGAATTTAATTGCACCCTGTGTTCCGGGGTCTGTCCCACCGGCGCCCTCAAAAAACTGAACCTCGACCAGAAACATGTCTTTGTCATGGGCCATGCCTTTTTTGATAAAAACAAATGTATGGTGTATGCACAGGAAAAATCCTGTATTGTCTGTGAAGAACACTGTCCTGTCCATGACAAGGCCATCAAATTCAATGAAAAGACCGTTCAAAGGGCCGATGGTACCGGCATGGTGGTTATTAAACAGCCCTATGTGGTGGAAGCCCTTTGCATCGGGTGCGGGATCTGTGAATATGTCTGCCCGGTTCAGGGTATGGCAGCCATACGGATATTTGGAAAAGACGAGAGAAGAAAATAAGGGAGAAAAGAGTGAAAGCTTTAATCATCGCTGCCCATGGCAGCAGGAAAAAAGAATCCAATATGGAAGTGGCATCTCTGGCGGAGCGGTTGTCCAAAAAAGCCACCGGCTCATTTGACTCCGTGGATCACGCTTTTTTGCAGTTTGCAGAACCGCTCCTTGAAAAAAAAATTGATGAGCTGGCAGAAAAGGGAGTGATAAAAATTGTCATTTTTCCGTTTTTTATTGCTGCGGGAAATCATATTTTGGTGGATATCCCCGAGGTCGTGAAAAAGGCAAAGGCCGCCCATTCCCATATAGAGTTCAGTATCACCGAGCATTTGGGAAAAATCCAGGCCGTTGAAGAGATTATCCTGAGAGAAGTCATGAATTAGGGATGAAAATTCTTCATATCATCAGCCAGACCCCGGATTTTACCGGAAGCGGTAAATTTATCCAGGAAATCATCCGCCAGAGCGGGCAGAGCGGCCATGAAAATTTCCTTCTGGCCGGGGTTCAGGCGGATTTCAGGGTTCCGGACGCTCTGATGCCCGAAGATCATTGCATTTACGTTAAATTTGCCGGGAAAGATCTCTCCTGGCCCATTCCCGGCATGAGCGACGTCATGCCCTATCCGAGCACTGTTTTTTCCAGCCTCTGCGAGGCCGATATGATGATGTATCAACAGGCCTTCAGCGGAAAGATCCGGGAAGCCATCGAAACATTCAGGCCCGATCTTTTGCATACTCATCATCTCTGGGTGGTCTCGGCCCTGGCAAGGTCCCTGGCTCCCCATATCCCCATGGTCACGACCTGTCATGGGACCTGCCTCCGCCAGCATTATCTGTGCCCGGATGTGGGTCAAAAAATCACGCCGGACCTTGTCAAAATTGAAAAGATCATTGCCCTGAGCCTGGACCAGAAAGAGAATATCGTGGCCACCATCAAGGCTGACCCCTCCAGAATTCATGTCATCAGCGGCGGATATAACGAGGCCTGTTTTTTTTATGAGCCCAAACCCTTTGAGGGAATAGTGGAGTTTTTATATGCAGGAAAACTCAGCTCCTCTAAAGGCGTGCCCTGGCTCTTAAAAAGCCTGGCCCGGATAAAGGACCGGCCTTTTTGCCTGCACATGGCCGGCAGCAGCAGTGGCAAAGAACTGGAGAACTGCCTGGCCCTGGCCCAAAACCTGGGATCAAAAGCTGTCTATCATGGACCCTTAAGTCATGAAAAACTGGGAGAACTCATGCGGCGCTGCCATGCCTTTGTATTGCCCTCCTTTTTCGAAGGCCTGCCCCTGGTATTGATGGAAGCCCTGGCTTCAGGATGCAGGATCGTCACAACAGCCCTGCCCGGAGTAAAGGAAATCCTTGGAACAAACGAGACCCCCATGGTCAGCCTCATCGACCTTCCGGAACTGAAAACCATTGATACCCCCCACCCAAAAGATGAGGAAAGCCTTGAAATTCAGCTTGCCAAAGTCTTGAACCAGGTCATGGAAGGGGTCATGCACAATGCGGAACCGGATCTGGACTATATCCGGTCTGCAACAGATCTCTATACCTGGGAAAAAATTTATAAAAAGATTGAAGCGGTTTATAGCGGGTTGGTTTAAGACCCCGGATGATGCTGGTATTATACACTCAATCTAAGGAATTTATAATTTTTCAAAATGGTTTTTTATTCTTGCTGAACGGCAATCAACCCAATGACAGAAATGAGCCGGAAATGAAATCAATATTAAATTTTTATTATAATTAAATATATTATATATATCAGTATGTTATAAAAATTATTCAAGCTTGACTTGGAAATGAATTGTGATAATATAGCAACATGATACATTATAAGCTTCCACAAAATTGGATTATCTATGATAAAATAGCTGTCTTTGACGCACTCGTGCAAGCTAAGGCAAATATGATTTCTCTTACCAATATCCCATATCAAAAACAATGGGCAGAGCAATTGCAGATAGTACAGCTAAAACGAGAGGTGGCCGGAACATCGAGGATAGAAGGCGCTGATTTTACAGAAGGCGAACTGGATGCGGCCATCAATGAAACAATAGAACAATTGCACACAAGATCCCAACGGCAAGCAGCAGCAACGGTGAAGGCCTATAGATGGATTGCCGGATTAGAAAATGATCGTCCGATTACAGAAGATTTAATATCAAATATCCATCGGCTTATCATTACCAATGCAGATGATGACCATTGTCCTCCTGGGGTTTTAAGAAAAGGCGATCAGAATGTCATTTTTGGAGTACCAAAGCATCGGGGCTGCGACGGTGGGGCACAATGCGAAAAAGCATTTGAGCTGTTCTGTAAAGCGATCAATCAAAATTTTCGTGATCATGATCCATTGATTCAAGCCTTGGCTGCGCATTATCATTTTGCTGCCATGCATCCTTTTCTCGACGGCAATGGAAGAACGGCGAGAGCTTTGGAGGCTGTTATGTTACAAAAAGTGGGCCTTCGGGATTCTCTTTTTATTGCGATGTCGAATTATTATTATGAAGAAAAAAATTCATATCTGGCAACGCTTGCGGATGTGAGAGCCAATGATCATGATCTGACGCCTTTTATTTTATTTGGATTAAAGGGCATAGCGGTTCAGTGCCAGAGATTGTTTGAAGAAATAAAAAGGAATATATCAAAATCGCTATTTAAGGATGTTATGTATAACTTGTTTATCAGGCTTCAATCCAGCAGGAAAAGAGTTATCGCTGAAAGGCAAGTTGAAATTTTAAAAGTGTTATTGGATAGCTCACAAAATTTAGAGGGCCTGCACAAAAAAGTACACCAACTCTATAAAAATTTAAGCAATCCGAATAAAGCATTTATCAGGGATCTTAATATCTTAATCGCATTAAAAGCGGTGGACTATAAGAAGACCAATGACACCTCTAATTTTTTTGTACGACTTGAATGGGGTACTGAAATAACAGAATCAGAGTTCTTCAAACAATCCAAAGAATTACCAAAATCTAAATCACATGGGTTCCTTTAATATCGGTGAATATCAGCGTCAAATAATACCGATCCCGGCAAAAATCTCCAGGCCGCCGTGGAAAATGGGTTTCAGTTGAAGCTTGACCAAAGGATTCGGCAGGGTTTCCTTTGAAGGAAGGATGATCCCGAGACGCCAGCCCTTGAAATCTGACAGGAGCTTTTTTTCTATTTCCCGGTAAAAGGCCTTTGTATCGGTTTTTTCCTCAAGCCGTTTGCCGTAAGGCGGGTTCAGCATGATCACCCCTTTTTTGCCGGACGGGATCATGGAAGGATTCAGGGAGAAAAAATCTTTTCGGCAAAGGTCGATGGTTCGGCAGAAATCATGGCCGGACATATTCTGCTGCATCACGGCAACAGCATGATCATCCATATCCGAGGCAAAAATTTCTTTTTCAGACACCAGGACCTGGTTTTCCCAGGCCTGTTTTTTCAAATGGGCAAAGGCCCTGGGGCTGAAGCCGGGCCAGGATTCAAAGGCAAAGGACCGGAAAAGGCCGGGCGCTAAACCGGCCTTGATCATGGCAGCCTCAAGGGAAAAGGTGCCGGACCCGGCCATGGGGTCTAAAAGGATGTCCCCGGCGGAAAACCCTGCCCAGAAGAGCATGGCAAAGGCCAGGTTCTCTCTTAAGGGTGCAGGGGTTACCTTTTTCTTGATGCCTCTTTTAAACAAAAGATCACCGGTGCTGTCGAGGGAAACTTGAAATTCGTCCTGGTCTGCCCGAATATAAACCGTCTGGGTTGACGGGTTTTGGGCTGTGAAGGTATCATCTGACCTGAGCTGGTCCAGGATAATTGCCTCACACCGTTCGGCAATGGCATCGGAATGGTAAAGCCTTGATTTTCTGGCTGTGACGGAAAATTTAAGATTACCGTTTTTCGGTAGGAAAAGAGGGAAAGCAATGGCCTGGATTTTTTTTTCAAGTTTTTCAAAGGAATCCGCCTTGAACCGGCTGATCCGTAAAAGTATCCGGGACGGGCTTCGCAAATTAAGGTTCATGGCTGCGCCATCGGAAATCCTGCCCTTGAATTCAACTCCGCCGTCAATGAGGTTCATCCTGTTTTCCGGAAACCCGGCAGAGATCATTTCAGAACGGCACACGGTTTCCAGTCCGGGGGAGCAGACAATAAAAAAATCGTGATCCCGGCCGCTGACCCTTCGTTTTACTCTTTTTTCAAAGGCGGTTTGGTTCATTTACAGCCTTTCCATGGCAAAGCGGATCAGGTTTTCCGTGGCCTCAAAAGAAATGCATTCATCGGTGATGGACACCCCGTATTTCATGTGTTTTAAATTGCCGTCGCATTTCTGGCAGCCTTCAAACAAATTGCTTTCCAGCATAAGGCCCACGATGCCCGTATTGCCGTCCAGCCGCTGGTCCAGGGCGCTTTTGAAAACAAAGGGCTGTCCCGTGTATTTTTTCCCTGAATTGTCATGGGAACAATCGATCATTATAGCATCCAGGAGATTCTTTTGTCTGAGCTTTTCACGGGCTTTTCCAATGGAGACGGGATCATAATTGGGGCTGGGCCCGCCCCTCAGGACCAGATGGCCAAAGGGATTGCCCGTTGTGCAGACCACGCAGGCCCGGCCGTCCGGGTTGATTCCCAGAAAATGCTGGGGCGCGGCAGCCGCGGTAATGGCATTGATGGCGGAATCAAGACTTCCGTCTGTGCTGTTCTTGAACCCCACGGGCATGGAAAGGCCGCTGGCCAATTCCCGGTGGGTCTGGGATTCGGTGGTCCTGGCGCCAATAGCCACCCAGGTGAGAAGGCCGTCAATATACTGGGGGGTGATGGGGTCTAAAAGCTCGGTGGCCGTGGGCAATCCCATGCGGTTGATCTCAATGAGAAGGGATCTGGCCTGTCTCAGGCCTTCATCCACATTATGGGATTCATCCAGAAAGGGGTCATTGATGAGGCCCTTCCACCCCACCGTGGTTCTGGGTTTTTCAAAATACACCCGCATGATGAGGTTGATCTTGTCTTTTACTTCGGTTCTCACGGCATTCAGCCTTTCAGCGTATTCAAGGGCGGCATCAGTGTCGTGGATGGAGCATGGTCCTGCAATTACCAGAAGGCGGGGATCTTTTTTCTGTAAAATGGCTTCAACATCTTTTCGCCCTTGAATCACGATCCCGGCAACATCTTCGGTGATGGGCAGTTCTTTTTTGATGGCAGCCGGTGAGATCAGGGGTTTAAAGGCTTTTACGTTAATATCATAGGTCTGGTTCATGGTCTTCTCCTTTTGTAGGATTTTGCAGGATTCAGACAAACGCCGATGGCTGAAAATAAAAAAGCCGCAGGCTTTTGCTGCCTGCGGCTTTTATTGTTATGTCAACGCTAACGCAGGACAGGCAGACCTGTATAATAATACACTGAATAAGAATAATATCTGTCTGTCAAGCTGTATTTCATTTATTTTCTCCCTTTGCCGTCCAGATAGACCATAGATTTTCCCTCAAGTCAAGACATTTGATGATCACTGGATATTTGCCATAAGAAATTTTGCATAACCCGTTCCAGGGTGATCACCCTTGCACTGGAAGATGTCGCAAGATCACCTGAAAACCCAATGTCAGAGTGATAAACAAGCACTATCAATTGGTGGAATTTATTCTTTGTT
>JANNUH010000042.1:0-16939 GCA_031395015.1 Desulfobacterales bacterium
AAGCTCTTCAGCAAAATTGTTTTCGACACGGGTGGTACGAAAATAGCGTTTGTTTAGCGGCTGCGGGTCTTTGAGTTCTCCCCGGATCTCATTGGCTGTGACAACCATCTCTTTAATCCTGCCCTCCCGGACCAGAGTCTGGAATTCACTATAGGCCAGAGGGGAAATGGACTGATAACTCATCCAGAGATCATGAAAAAAAATAATCCCCAGAATGGCGATCGACGTATAAAAAAGATTGAAACGGGTTGTTTTCTGCATGTCAGATCCTCCTCTGAGACTATGATAACCAGAGCTCTCAATTTCAGGCTGTTATCAGATGATATTCAAAAGCAATATGTTTAGATTCCTATCAAATTTCTTCATCTGTTTCAATGAGCTTCTTTGCTCCTGGTTTGAGTTGAATCATATAATAACCAAGAGAGAGTGCGAAAATGATTGCTGCTATGCCCATCAGAGACAGTCCGGAATATTTCTAAACGTCCAGAATGATGACCTTTCGGGCAATGGCAATCACGGCAACGGCCATGACAATTTTGGCATGGTTGACATTTTGGTGGGTATAGGTCTTGATAATTGTTTCCAACAATTCGATGCCGATAAGCACCAGCATGAAAAGGCCGAATATATCGAAAAGCTCATCGATTTCGAGAATCAAAAGCGGCGGGGTGTAAATGTCTTTGATGATGATCCATCCCAGTTCAATGGTCGCGAGCAGCAAAACCAGACTCATCATGATGACTCTCTCGAATTTCTTGATAGTTCCTATCATCTTATCTCCTTTGTGTGGGTGATTCACCCTGCACTCCTGCGATTTCTAATCCATTTGTCAATTGATATCACCGGCAGTACGACCGCTCCGGCTGTCATAGCGAACATCCAGGCCCGTCCATCCAGTGGCATGGAGCCAAAAAGGGTTTGCATCAGCGGCAGATATATGAAGCACGCCTGAAGCATCAGCAGGATGCCGATGCCGATAAAAACAGAAGGGTTGCTGAAAAAGCCCTGAGCAAAGACCGAGGACTTCAGGGACCGGCAGTTGAGCAGATAAAAAATCTGGGTTAAGATAATGCTTGTCACACAGAGGGTCTGCGCTTCGGAGAGGGCCAGAACATGCATGGCTCTTGTCACAGGCGCTGGGCCTGCGATACGATAGTATTCCCAGAGAAACAGCCCGCAAGCACTTGCCGCCATGAGGATTCCGACAATAATCAAGCGGGTGACAATATAACCCGATAACACAGGTTCGTCGGGAGAGCGCGGCTGCCGCTGCATGGCGTTAGGCTCCAGTACCTCAAAGGCCAAGGGAATGGACAGGGTAACACTTGCTACCAGATTGATCCACAGGGTCTGACTGGGAGACATGGCCATAAGAAGTTCATTGACACCATCGACCTGGATCGTTGGAAAGAAGAACATCGCAACCGACAGGGTACAGGCCAGGCCGAGATTGGTGGGCAGCATAAAGGCCAGAGATTTAATGAGGTTATCATAGACCCGGCGCCCTTCTTCCACCGCTGCGGTGATGGAGGCAAAGTTGTCGTCCATAAGTACGACCTTGGCTGCTTCTTTCGAAACCGCGGTGCCGGTTATACCCATGGCAATGCCGATGTCTGCGCGCTTGAGAGCCGGTGCATCATTGACACCGTCACCGGTCATGGCAACGACATGGCGCAGTGCCTGCAGGGCCTTGACAAGCTGGATCTTGTGCTCCGGAGCCACCCTTGCAAAGACATTGGTATTCATGGCCGCCTCCTGCAATTGCTTTTCGGAAAGACCATCAAGGTCACGGCCCGACATGGCGCTTTGCCCCTGGGGCAACAGACCGAGCTGGCGACCGATTGCCTCGGCGGTCACAGGATGATCACCGGTAATCATCTTGACCGTAATCCCGGCACTATGGCAGATTCGGATGGCGTCCATGGCCTCGGTTCTGGGTGGATCGATCATGCAGAGCAATCCTGCAAAAAGCAAATTACCACGGACAGCATCTGGTTGGATCTGATCCGCAGAAACGTTTTTCTTTTGTGCAAAAGCGATCACCCGCATGCCCTGGCGGGCGTAGGTGGCCATGGCGTCATTGATTCGGTGCAGCTCCGCCTCGCTCAGGGCGCAGAGCTCAAGGACAGTTTCCGGAGCGCCCTTCAGGAGTATACGGTTTTCCCCGTCAATGGTATGCAGGGTGGCCATGAACTTGCTGTCCGACTCGAAGGGGATGACATCCAGACGGGCATAGTGACTGCGGAGATCCTGGCTCGAAAGGCCTGCTTTTTCACCGGCCGCAACCAGCGCAGCCTCGGTTGGATCACCGGTGATAGTCCAGATGTTTTGCTCAAGGCGCACTACCGCATCATTGCAAAGGATGGCAATGGTGAGCAGATCATGCAGGGCGGCCGGGAGTTCGGTGAGGCGGGCACCATCGCGTTCGATTTCCCCGTCGGGAGCGTAGCCGATGCCGGAAAAACGGTATTCCTGCCCAGCCAGCCATGCCACCTGCACTGTCATCTCATTGCGAGTAAGGGTGCCGGTCTTGTCGGAACAGATAACAGTCGTGGAGCCAAGGGTTTCCACCGCCGGAAGGTGCCGGACCACCGCATGTCTTTCAGCCATGCGCCGAACACCTACGGCGAGGCAGATGGTAATGACTGCCGGCAGGCCTTCGGGAATTGCCGCAACCGCCAGAGAAACAGCAACCATGAGAGACTCGCCCAGGGGGGCATCTTTGACCCAGATGCCGAAACTAATGAGCGCGGCTACCACAGCCACTACGGCAGCGGTAATGCCGGTGCTGACTTTGGCCAGTTGACGGGTCAGCGGGGTCTCCAACTGCCCGGTCTGGTTGAGCAGGGCATTGATCCGGCCCAGCTCCGTGCTGCCGCCGGTCGCAACCACCACACCGGTGGCAGTGCCTTGCAGAACAAGGGTTCCGCTAAAGGACATGCTGATCCGGTCACCAAGAGACACCTCCCTGGCAACGGCATCGCTTCTCTTTGCCACAGGAAGTGACTCACCAGTGAGAGCTGCTTCTTCAACCAGAAGGTTCTTTACTCTGATCAGTCGCAGATCGGCGGGGACCTTGTCGCCACTCTGCAAGGTCACAAGGTCTCCCGGGACCAGGGTTTCAGCGGGAACGGCAATTGACTGCCCGTCCCGCATAGCGGTTGCAAATTCAGGCATCATGTCGGCAAGTGCTTCGATAGCTTTTCCTGCCCGGTACTCTTGCATAAAACCGATAATCGCATTAACCCCCACAGCACTGAAAACCACCAGGGCATCGGTGATTTTTTGCAGCCCGATGGCCAATGCACCAGAAGCAATCAAGAGCCAGCCAATGGGATTATTTATCTGACGCCATAAAATCAGCCAGGGACTATCACTGCCCTTACGAAGGAGGGTGTTGGCACCATGGCGTTGCAGCCGCTCTGCTGCTTCGCCGGTATTCAACCCGCTGAGGCTGGTCTGTAATTCGGAGATGACGTCCTGATCTGATAAGGCATGCCACAATATGCCATCTGGCTTTTTAACGTTTTCCTGCATATTTTAATATCTCCTGCAGAGATCAAGGGCCAACATCAGTAATATAAAGATGTTGAAAATAACCCGGAACAAGATATTTATTTCCATTATTTTATGCCATTCAACAACTTAGTATACATGTCTGCGATCATGCCGTTTTGAATGATATACAATCTAAAAATTTTAAGTTAGTCTGAGATTGCATATCAGCATCTCTGAAACCTGTAAAGTTATTTCAAAAATTATGCTTTAGTGAAAAAATTATCTTAAAGTACGCTGAACGCAATTTTTCAATTTAATTGGAGACAAAGCAAAATTCTGTTCAAGCCCTGAAAATAGATTTTTCAGGATCTGCCGGAATGGTTTTGTTATATATTTAAAGAGTTGAACATGGAAGAAGGTCTTGTAATGATGCTTTCAGAAAATATAGTTTAACATCCAAGATTAGGGGCGCACCGCTTTTGGCGCGTCCTCTGGAGCGCAGAGTTACCAAGTAAGTGTTTTTGTGTTGTCTTTGAACAGTGCGCCACCCGTCAGCTCAGGATTTCCAACCTTCAGGCCCGTTAGCAAATCAGCTTCTTTGACACCGTAATGCTTCATGCACATGGGGCAAATCAGGACTGTGGCGCCCTTGCTCATAAGTTCGCTGAGTTTCTTTTGATGTTCTGAGAACTTGTCGGCGTTCACATTAGAGCCGATAAGAACCGCCTTGTCGTTGAGGAAAACGGTCAACGGGTGCCCACGGTCATGCTGGCTTCCTCCGAAAGTAATTGCCATATTGGCGCGGTGTGAGTCGTCGCTGGTTAGATTGACGAACAGCGGGTCTGTATCTCCTGCAAGCGCTGGGGTGGTAATAGCTGCGATGAGCAAGACAAAGGCCAGTAGAAGTTGGGAAATGAATTTCATTAGATTCTCCTTTTTGGTTGGTTGAGAAATTTGTGTATTCCTGAAGGTATCGGTCATTTGCGCCGTGAAAAAATTTGCCGATCCAGCAAAACTGTTCTTCTCAACATTAAATAAACCGTATAGTAGGAACTCCCATCCCTTGGTTCAATATAACCTATATAAATCCTGACTATTTTAATTTCCAACTTTTTTGAATCCGTTGGATACTTAACACTGCCTCTTCACAAATTACAAGGACCTCTTTTTTTATCACTTTACCCGCTTGATTGTCCCATTGTTTAGCATCACTTGAAACTGAGATAGCAAGGCCTTTTCCTCTTTGTCGATATGACTATCATCGTTAGCACATTCCATTATTTGATTATACTCATCCAATGTTACTTCAAAGTCTTGGATGGCTTGATTTATAAGTTCTTTTAGGTTTGAAGCTGACTTGCTTGGTTTTTCCATAAATACTGCCTCCTTTAATAAATTTTAATCAATATTTTGATATCCTATCCGGTCTCCCTGTTGCCACTGATCACAATTCATATTAGATCTTCACTTTTTAATCATACTATTTCACATATTACGCATAATTCATTTCTCACAAAGCTATTTTAGTCATGTTTGACTTTCTATTTAAATTTATTTTCAGAGATTCTTGCGCTCAAACCATATAAAAATCCAGATAATTCCAGCCCAGAAGACAGGAATTATAAACCAAGGAGAAATGCTCAAAACATCCGCCAAACCGATTTTCCCAAAGTCCTTCGATGCTAAAATCGTGGATTTAAAAATAGGAAATAACTCTGCATAGATAGCTGCCCCTACAACCATGCCGGCAATAGCGAAGACTGCATGCCAGCGCCCTTCGCCAAGAGCCCCTACCGAGGTACCCGGACAGAACCCCATCACCGCCCAGCCGCAGCCGAAAAGGGCGCCCCCAACCAAGACAGCGCCTAAGTTCATGGACTTATGGCTCAAGGCAATGATTCCAGCACTGTTAAGCAGCTGAATCCCAACCATGCCGACCATTATAGCTGACAGCATAAATTTAAAAATCGTCATATCTTTCAATAGCATGGCGCCGATCTGCTTATCAAAACGAAGGACGCGACCCTTTTGTAGAAGAAATCCGAACATTATACCTGTAATCAAACCAAGTATCTGATCGATGCTCATGATGTTTTCTTCCTGTAGATAATTCCCGCAACTACAACTCCAGTTCCAAAAAACATTGCCAGTGCGATAAAAGAGCTCACCGACAACTGCATCATACCGCTGAGACCATGCCCGCTTGGACAGCCGTCTGCCATTCGGGCACCCAGCATTGCAACAATACCTCCCAAGAAGGCTCCTGCGCCTCGCTTTCCTATCGATGGACCAAACCGTTCTTCCCAGGTCGGCGGGACACTTTCCAGCTTGAAGCTCTTGTCGGTTGCGGATGAAATAAAAGCTCCGAAAAAGATCCCGAGAACAAGCATGAACTGCCAATCCACCCGTACTTTTTCCTTAGTGAAGTATTCGTTGGCAGCAACTCGATCCGGAAAGACTGTCCGTTCAAGCAGCCCTGCAGCACGCACAAAGGTCGTTGATGCGCCAAGGTAATTGGTCTTTCCCATCCACTGAGTAGTTAAATATACTGAAACGACAGCCAACACCCCTACCAATGCCCCCGCCAGATAAGGACTCCATCCACCATCCTCTGTTTTCAACCTCATCGTTACCTCCTTTACATTATTTAGATCAAACCAATTGCGATCAATAGGCCCGCATTGCAAGAAATTGATTAGGATCAATCGTTTTGTATAAATCTGGCAATGCTCAAGATGTTGTTCCTGCGAGTGGAATTATTAATAAAAGGTTGCTGAACAAGGCTGCTGATGTTTCGCCGAAACAAACCATTTCTATTATGGGATTTTATATCGTCTGCTTTTGAGGAATGCAAGAATTTTTTTTAAAATGAAATATATGGAAAAAATAATTGAATAAAAAACCATCTGCTGAAATGTTCTATAATTGGAGATAAAGAACCCACAATCCATTCACTGGTTACACTTTTATCTCGATGATTCATTCGCGTTGATTAATCATTGGCATTAAAGACCGTTTCTGATATTAAAAAGCCTTACAGTTTCACAAGAAAAAAAGACCGGGATGAATATATTAGAATTTACCCTGAATGAACTGACAGGTTTTTTAAAAAAGGAATTCGGCAAAGGACTGTTTCACGCTTCAGCCCTTTACCGGGAAATATACAAGACCGGTAACCGGGATATCGTGAACATGCCTGAATTTACCGCCTCACAGTCCTTTGCCAAGACCCTTGAAAAACGGATCATTCTTGCCCCTGGACAGGTCATTGACTCCTTCAGGGAAAAGGGTCTTGTTAAATTTATTACCAGGCTCTCAGACGGACTGAAAATCGAGTCTGTATTGATTCCCATGACAGGCCGAAATACCCTTTGTGTTTCCAGCCAGGCCGGGTGCAGGATGGGGTGCCGGTTCTGTGAAACAGGCAAGGAAGGCCTGAAAAGGAATCTTTTGGTTTCCGAGATTATCGGCCAGGTGTTCAATGCAAGATTTGTCCTCAGGGAAAAAATCAAAAACATCGTATTTATGGGAATGGGCGAACCCTTTGACAATTTTGACAATGTCCTCTCTTCCATAAAGATCATGAACGAGCAGAAAGGCTTTGATATTGCCCTTCGTCATATCACGGTGTCCACGGCCGGACTCATCAGCGGCATTGAAACGCTGGGCCGTCTGAACATGAAAGGGTTGAGGCTGGCCGTGTCCATCAATGCATCGGATGATAAGACCCGTTCAATGCTTATGCCGATCAATCAGGCCCATCCCCTCGGCAAATTGAAAACGGCTTTGAACGCCTTCCCTCTGACCCGACGGGAATGTTTTCTGTTTGAATATATTCTCATCAAGGGGTTAAATGATTCAAAGAGTGATGCCATAAAGCTTGCAGAGTATATTCACCCCTTACCGGTGAGGCTGAACCTGATCCCTTTAAACCCCGTCGTTGGATTCAATTATGAATCTCCCTGTGACGATGATATGCAGAGATTTGCCGAAATCCTCTCAGGTCAGGGGGTTTTTGTGATCAAACGCTGGAGCAAGGGCCGATCCGTTTCAGCGGGCTGCGGACAACTGGGCTTGGCGTGCTAATGCCGTGTTAAAGGTATTTGTCTGCTTGACACGACCGGCCAACTGTGAAAAGAAGCAGCCGGACGATAAATGATTTAATTTGAGGTGATTCATGGCGTATACCGAGGAAAGAAACAAGGCAGGCGAATATCTGAGGCTTGCCTTGACCTATATTGCAAAATACAATCTTCCGGCCAACCCGGTGAATTATACGGTCTGGTACGAATATGTCTCCGGAAAGAACATGAAGCTGAAAAAGGCCATTGACACCTCCCTTGATGCGGCCCGGCATATCAGTGCCGATAATGTGGAAACCCTGTACCAGAAATATGTGGCAGACGGGGACAGGATTGTGATCAGCAAGCTTTTGACCAAGATTGCCCTGATGCTGAAAGATATCACCGGCCATGTTCTCGAAACCGAAGGAGACCTTGCAGGCCATGGCCAAAATCTTGGCGATCTTGCCGATCAGATCAATGAAGCCCATGACTATAATGAGATCAAAGGGATTGTCGACCAGATGCTCCTGGAAACAAAGGAACTGGTAGATTCCGGCAAACGGCTTCAAACCAGGATGAAAATATCTTCCGAAGATCTGAAGCAATTGCAGCAGGAACTGGAAAAATCCCAGCAGGAAGCCCAGACCGATATCCTGACCTCTCTTTTGAACAAAAGAGGATTTGAGAAACGGTTTGAGCTGGAAAGGATCAGGGCAAAACAGAATGAAACGCCTTTTTCCATCATTATGGTGGATATCGACCATTTTAAAAAGGTCAATGATACCTTTGGTCACCTGGTGGGGGACAGCCTGTTAAAAAGCATTGCCAATATGCTGAAAAGCCATTTGAGAAAAAATGATATTGCCTCCCGTTACGGCGGGGAAGAGTTTTTAATTCTGTTGCCGGAAACCGGGATTGAGGGCGCAAAAGCTGCGGCTCAGAAAATCAGGGACACTCTGGCCACAAAGGAATGGAAGCTGAAAGAAACAGGGGAACCCATGGGAAGGATAACGATTTCCATGGGAATCGCATTGTATAAATTAAATGAGCCTGAAGAAGCCCTGATCAAGAGGGCCGATGATGCCCTTTATCTTGCCAAGAACAGGGGTCGGGACCGGATCATCACCCAGGAAGAGCTTTGAGCTGGGAATGTGATGTTGAGATTTTCTGTTATTTGATCAATCTGCCCAGTAATATATCTTCGACATTCCGCCTTGCGTCAATAACAGATAAAACATATACGGTTGTATCCGTTATTCTGTAGATTATTCGCCAGGGAGTCACGATCAGTTCCCGATAGATGTATATACCTTGGTCTTGCAATTCCGGTACTATTCGGCCCCGCTCTGGAAAAGAATAAAGGGTTGATGCCTGCTGTCTTATTTTTTTGAGTATTTGTAATGCATTCCCTGGACTGTCAAGTGCAATATAGTCAATAATCTGTTTTAAATCCTGCTGTGCGATGGACGCCCATTTGACCGGATACTCTTTGTTCATTTAAAATCTTCTTTTAATGCTTTCTCGATTTCATTAAAAACATCTTCTTGTGACTTGGCTTGACCATTCCTGATATCGGCTTCTCCTTCAGAAAGAAGTTTTAGAATTCCGATGGCATTGCGCATGTTTTCGTAGGTTTCAGGGTCTTGCAGTACTGCTCTGGGTTCACCATTCTGGGTAATGATCACAGGACGATGGGTTTCATTAATTTGTTTGAGCAAATCGGCGGCCCTTGATTTCAAATAGGTTACCGGTTTGATATCGGTTGTAATATTCATGATGGTTTGCCTCCAGTCTGAAAAGAGTACCAAATTCAGACCGAAAGTCAAGATGGCATCGAAAATTATTTTGAATAAATTCCGGGACCGACTCCTGCTCCCACATAGTGTTGAGCAAATTGTAAATACTCTCTGCCGCCGTTTGTTCGTCTTTGTATTGATCTGTATATTGAGCCTAAAACTTTTATGAGCTTTTCTTCCGGAATATTTGAAAGATTTTTCTCAATTATTTTTAACATTCTTTCAAATCTGCCCTTAAGCGTAAAATTGATAAAAGACAAATCTGAATCTTTGAAATGGTATTTATTAAAGGCCAATTCTATGAGTTGAACCGCAGTCTTATCGGAAAATTCATTTTCCTTTTCAAGATCAAAGGCACACAAGATAGATTCAATAATATATGAGATGTCTTGAAGCTCCATGGAATTCGACATTTCTTTTGTTGCATAGTAGGGAACGTTTCTATAATTTTTGCTGCTTGAAGCATCCTTATAGAAGGAACAAAGTGTGCATTTATCCGGGCTTCGGGATTGACCGCAGCAAAGGCTACAGATAAAAGTGTCGTCTGCCATGCATTTTCTTTTTCCCTTCCGAGAATTACAAATTGAACATTTTGCCATTTCATATTCCTTCTTTGTGCCTGCCGAATGTTCCGAGTATTGAACTCTCAAGCTCTTTTTTCCTGAACTCAAGGGCGTTCATTTTCTTTTTAGTTTCGGATATCTGCTTTTTGATCATCCGCAGTTCAAATTCGTTTTTGATTCTTGTAAGGTGTTCAGGCCCGAATTCGGCAACGATAAAATTTTCGAGTTGCGATCGCAGGACTTTCAAATAAGGATTCCCCCAGATCGATCCGTCTCGATACTCTATTTTTCCGGCTTCTATACCTTTGATAATGAAGTTTCGATCGACTCCGTATTCCTTCTTTGCGGTCACATCGCTGAGTGTCCCACCCTTCCGATTCCATTCACCATGTTCTGCCATTTTTGATTCCGTCACCAAACCATATTATTGTCACCAAGTTTTTCTGATATTATAAAAATATGATATCAGGAAAAGTCCCAGCATCTATGAATTATTTCCTACCCTATGGGGAAAGTAAAAGTCAAATCAAAAAGTATGACATGCAGGGTCATGGCTTAGGTCTGATTATCATCCAATGGTTTGTGTCAAATCAATGGTCAGGGCATAAACGCCCTGTTCCATTTTTGCTTGGACCGGGAAGGGGCCTTTTTCAAAGACTTTGAGCATGGAGCGGTTGGAGGCGAGAACATCTGCGGTCATTCCCTGGGCTCCTCTTTCTTTTGCGAGTTTGGCCAGCATCCGGTAGAGGTGGGTGGCAATGCCGAATCCCTGGTAGGCTTCATCCACAACAAAGGCGATATCCACAACAGGCTTATTCCTGTGCCGGGCGAATCTTGCCTCGGCAATCAGGCTCTGCCGGCCCGGTTCGCCGATGAGGGCCACAATGGAAAGGACATCCCGGTAATCCACATTCACATATTCCTGCATTTTTTCATGGGGCATGGTTTTGATGGGGCTGAAATACCGGTAATAGATGGCTTTGTCAGAAAAACGGTAAAACAGCCGTCTCATCTGGTCCTCATCCGAGGGCTTGATGGCCCGGAACCGGATATTCAGATTGTTTTTAAAGGTGTGCCGGGTTTCAATGTCGGAAGGATAAAAATGGGCGCTGTCCGCAAGAAAAATCTGGTCCTTGTAAAGGATATTGATTTTTTTGGCGCCTTCCACCAGAAGGGGCCGGTCTTCGGGATGGGCGATTTCGATGAGGGCCTGGGCGCGTTCCCTCAGGGTTCTGCCCCGCAAATGGGCGATGCCCTGTTCCGTGACCACAAGGTCAATGGATTCGGGTAGACTTAACAGATCGGGCTGATCCTCTACCGAAATCCGGATATTGGATTTTCCTTCCCGGTTCCGGCTGGGAAGAGCTACCACCGTATACCCGCCCTGGGAGATTTCAGCACCATTGAAAAAATCGGCCAACTGGCCGGGGCCTGCCGTGACATTTGCTGTGCTGTTGTGAAGAATAACGCGGCCGGACAGATCCACCCGCCGCACCGGGATAATAAACACAAACCGGTTGTTCCGTCCGATTTCCATGGGGGTGAAGACCCTGTCAATGCTCTGGAATTCAACCATGGGGTTTCTGTCCAGAAACTGCATCAGCTCTTTGGTGCCAAGGGCATAGGCGGTCAGGGATCTGCCCCGGAAAAGGCCTTTGCGCCGGTTGGTGACGGCCCCGCTTTTCACAAGGTCCATGAGGGCGTCCGTAAAAAAAGGACTGTGGATGCCCAGATCCTTTTTATGGGCCAGGTGTCTGGGAAGGGCTTCAAAGATCGGGCCGAATGTAAAGGCAAGGCAGGATCCGTCCTCAATGACCGAGGCCACATTGGCGGCTATCTTGTCAAACACCGGGTCCACGGAGAATCTGGGGAAATAAAAGGGGGGGTCAGTGGATTCAATGACCATATCGAAATCATCAAAGGGAACAAAGGTATCCCCGATGGTAAAGGGAATCTCATGGTTGATTTCGCCCACCACAAGGCTTGCCTGGTCCATGGCCCTTCTGGCCACATCAACGCCCACGCCGAGGCTGCAATACCCGGCGCTGTTGGGTGGGGTGATCTGGATAAAGGCGACATCAATGGGGATCTGTCCGCTTTTCATAAGCGAGGGAATGGCTGAAAATCGTGAGGGCACCAGATCCACCTGACCTGCGGCAATGGCCTCGGCCGACACCCACCCGGAAAAAAAGGTTTTCAGGCGAAAGCGTCTGGATTGCAGGGCCTTATAGGAAATGGCATCCCCGAAGCTGACAAGCTGGATCAGGGTCAGGTCCTGGAGGGCGTATCCCTTTTCATCCATGAGGCAGTTCACCAGGGTCCGGGGTTCGGCAGATCCCGTACCGATGAAGATATTCATCCCGGGCTGAATTTTTTTTAATACATCGGACGGGGTCACGAGCTTTTTTTTCCATGAAGGTATTTTTTTTCGAAACATGGCGCCCCTTTTTTTGACGGGATTATTGGTTCTTGAGCGTTTCTATATTGGTTCTTGCAAATTCAATGGCAGGATCAATTTCCAGGGCCATTTCATAATACTGAATGGCCAGCTTTTTATCCCCCAGTTCTCTATAGCAGGACCCGATATTGGCATAATCTAGGGCCAGGGAAGGGTCAATTTCCAGGGCATTTTCAAAACAGCTCTTGGCAGCTTGATAGTCTTTTTGCATAAAATGGGAAAAGCCCATGGTATTGAACATGTCTGGCCGCTGGGGATCGATTTCAAGACCGAGCCTGCAGGTTTCAATGGCTTTTTCATATTGCTGAAGGTCTTTCTGGCAGGCCCCCATATGGGAATAGATATCGGGCAGATTCAGCCGCACAGGATTTCTTGTGAGAGCCATGTCAAATTCTTTTAAGGCATTTTTTTGATCATCCAGGGCAACGTGCATGAGACCCCGGTAAAAGCTGGTATAATACTGACCGGGCAGGGCTTTTTCCAGGGCAGTCAGTTTTCGCAAAGCCTTTGCAGGATCAAGGCTTTCCGTGATGAGCCGTGCTGAAAACATGCCCACGCTGGCCGAAACCGCCCTTTCCCTGAAATGGGCCCCCGGAACAATGGCATAAAAGGCCGGGATTTTCAGCTCAGCGTGTTCCGTGTTTATGACCAGAATTTCATACCCTCTTTTTTCAAGGGTCTTGATCAGAGTTTCAACCTCGGTTCTGATATTGCTGGAGCAAAGATCGGGCAGCTCTTTTATGGAGATCATTTTTTCAGGATGGGTGATGAACCTTGCGTCTTCAATACGGGTGAATTTAGGCAGGCCGCTGGCCACATAATTGGAACCGGTATTAAAATCGCCAGCAAGCTGGGCAGTTTCCGTCAAGGCCCGGCTCATGGCCTTTTCCGGGTCAGGAGAGGTTCCTGCGGTCCAGACGATTTCACTCATTAAAGGAAAGGTGGATGAATCAAAGGCCAGAACCCCCACCGTGGGGATGCCCGTATCAAGGGAGAAATCCGAGGCATAAACCTCTATCCCCTGTTTTTTATATTTTCCCAGCATTTCAATGACCAGGGGATCGGTAAAAGAATCGAGACGGATGCCCGGAACCTTTATCTCCCCATGGCTGACAAGGGAAGAAGTGTGACGTTCCACCAGTTCACAGATGCCCTGGCTCAAGGCCTCTTCCGTGCAGTTCCCGGCGCTGGGGCCGTTGAATTCATTGATCATGTAAAACCAGTTAAAGGGGATGAGCACTTCTTTTTTCCGGGTCAGGTTATACCCCATGGTCCATTTTAAGGGAATATCATCAAACACAGGCTTGACCTTTAAGGCATCGGCTTCATTGTCATGCACGGATTTGATGATCTGATCAAAGGGCAGGGCCTTCTCACCCAGTTCTTTCGGAGTGGCATAAAAGAAATTTTTTTCATTTTTGACAAAGGAAAAAAAACTGAATCGTTCAGCCAGCTCCATGACGGCGCTGGCTTCGGACTGGGCCGGGGTTCCGCCCTTGCCCATCTGTTTTTTTGTCCCGATCACGTCCAGGGCATCGGTTCCGCATTCACTGAAAAACACGGGGATGTCCAGCCTGCCTTTATCGATCCGGCGAGTCCGGCTCAGAATATCAAGATTCAACCGGGCGGTTTTTTTTTTGAACTCAGCCACGGTGTCTTCCGGGGACATGATCTTGTCCTGGTCATAGGTATAGCCTTTAAAGGCATCTTTCAATTCAACTGTATATGTCATGTATTGTCCTTGGGATTATGTTTGTTCCGGGCCTGGCGTCAATTGTTTGCTTGTTGGCGTTTTCCTATTGGCTGACCGGTTCAATCTTGTCGCCCACCCGGATGGTTCCGCCTTTTAAAATTTTAGCAAATACACCTTCCTTTGGCATAATGCAATCCCCTGTCCGGTAAAATATGGCACATTTCTGATGGCATTCCTTACCGATCTGGGTGATTTCCACCAGGGCATTCGCCCCAAGCTTGAACACCTTGCCGATGGGTTCGTTTTTCCAATCCACACCAATGGTTGCAATATTTTCAGCAAAATCCCCGAAATTCAGTTTAAACTCTTCAGAACTTACCTTTTCAATGCTTTCCGAAGCCAGAAGGCTTAACTGCCGGTGCCAGTCCCCGGCATGGGCATCACCTTTAATACCGTGGTTTTCTATGAGTTCCGCACTTTCAATACAGTGCTTGGTGGTTCCTTTTTTTTTGCTCACCGCAATGGATACTATTTTCATCATCTCATATTCTCCTGTGCTATATTGCTGCTATCCTCTGCTCCCTGCTTTTGGTTTCCGACACAGGAAACAGAACGCGGACGGTTGTTCCCCGGCCGGGCTCGCTATTCACAAGGATTGCACCCTTATGACCGCGGACAATTCCTAGAACGGCAGACATGCCGAGCCCTCTGCCCATGAATTTTGTGGTAAAAAAAGGATCGAAAAGCAGGCTTTTTGCTTTTGCATCCATCCCGCACCCGGTATCGGAAATTTCAATATAAATGAACCGCCCTGCTTTCGGCTTTTCTTCAAGGCAACTCTGGTTCAGATAATCATCATCACAGTCTTTTACTCCGGTTGACAGGGTCACCTCTCCGACATTCTTATCAATGGCTTCCGAGGCATTGGTGAGAATATTCATAATGACCTGCCGGATCTGATCCGGGTCGGCATTTATCAGAGGAATATCTTCTGCAGGATTGAGGCTGAACGATACTGTCCTGGAAATTGCAGATTTAAAGATAGAAATATTTTCTTCAATGAGCCCGTTGGTGTTGATCTCCTTGAAAACAAAAAAACCGCTTCCGGAATAGGCCAGTACCTGGCGGGTAAGGTCTGCCGCGCGTTTGGCGGATTTGAGGGCCTTCTCAAGATTGTTCCGGGCAAAAGACGCTAAAGAAAGATCATCCAGAACCATTTCCAGATAGCCCATCACGGACATCAATATATTGTTGAAATTATGGGCAATACCGGCAGTGACCCTGCCCAGACTTTCCAGTTTCTGTGCCTGCAGAAGCTGCCGCTCCAGTTCGAGCCTCTCCTCTTCCATCCGTTTGCGGTCGGTGATATTATTCATTACGGATAAAACATAGGCGATGTCGTCAATTTCAAACAGCGTCATTGAACATAGAGCAGGAAAACTGTCCCCTGACTTTCTGCGGAACCGGGCTTCAAGATTGTGGATGATGCCGTTTTCTTTAAGAATTAGCTGAATCTTTTCAGGATCTCCCAGGTCTTTCCATACATTCAGATCAAGCATGGTCTTTCCGATGACTTCATCTCTGGCAAAACCTGTATTCCGCTCAAAGGATTCATTGATTTCGATAATGCGTCCTTCATGGAGCGTACTGACAACGGCTATTTCCGGCACAAGGTTAAAAAAAGTGAAATATTGTTGTTGAATATAGGTCAATTGCGAGGTACGGTCAACCAGACGCTGTGCAAGCTGCTCGTTAAGCTGTCGGATTTCTTCTTCTGCCTGCCTGCGGTGTTTGACTTCCTTTTCCAATTCAACGGCGTGATCTTCAATCTTTCTGATGATACTGCGGGTGATATGGGTAAACAGCCTCGCACTGATCAAAACAATGAGAATGGCACAGCCAAAAGTAATCAGCCCTGCTTTGATAAAAGGCTCACGCACTTCGTCCAGGTCAACTTTTGTTACAAGCCCCAGATTCAGGACAGCCACCGGCTCATACGCGGCAAGAACTATTTTGCCAGCATAGTCGGGTCCGACCATGGCCCCGGATTCTCCTGACAAGGCCCGGCGCATGGGTTCAGCCAGTTCAGAATCAAAGGGAATCGACTTGACTTTGGCCAGCCCGCTATACCGGTGACTCAACAGCCAGACCATGTTGTTGTCCTCTTTTTTGGCAAGGGTCAGTTCCCCTGTTTTTCCAAAGCTTTGGAAATTCTGATAGGCATCGGTTATCTGGCTCAGGGTTGCGGCATAGGCCCCGCCCGGATAATCAGTGTTATGAATCTCGTTAAATCGTGCGGTGGATTCCATCAAACGCGCCCGTGCCTTTGCGCTTACGATAAGCCGGGCTTTCTGTGCTTCGAAAGCAGTATGATACAATACTGCTATGGTTATTCCTGCGATTATGAGCGATGATACCGTCATAATCGTTATCAGTAGGGAAATTCTTCTGCGTTCGGCCATTTTCTCCTTTTTTTGAGATCTGCTATCCGACCGGAAACAAACAAATGAAAAAAGGAATCACATATGAATACACTCTAACCTGATTAAAAAATTAAATCAAATTGAAAGCTCAGGACCTGGATATTTGCCATAAGAATCATATTTTCTAACTAATTTACGCCAATACCCGTTCCGGTCTGATCACCTTGCACTCCCTAGTGCCTGAACGATTTTTTAAAGTTCAGAAAGGCAATCAAACCTACACTGGAAATTCCCAGAAGCCCAAACAAAGAATAAATTCCACCAATTGATAGTGCTTGTTTATCACTCTGACATTGGGTTTTCAGGTGATCTTGCGACATCTTCCAGTGCAAGGGTGATCACCCTGGAACGGGTTATGCAAAATTTCTTATGGCAAATATCCAG
>JANNUH010000043.1:0-34880 GCA_031395015.1 Desulfobacterales bacterium
GCCATGAACTCGCTCATTCTTCGCTCAAACAGCATGGCGGCTTAACCGCTACGGTAATCAAGAATTTGTAAGCAAAAATCCATAATGCTCCCGTAAGGCAATCACCCTTGCAACGACCGGATTGCCTGCGATTTTTGTAAAAGTTCTAAAGGCCTGGAAACGGCGGACTGTTTGAGGGGCCGACCGAGTTTCCGCCGTTTAATGGAAGGCCTTTCTGAACTTTAAAAAATCGTTCAGGCACTAGGGAGTGCAAGGTGATCAGACCGGAACGGGTATTGGCGTAAATTGGCTAGAAAATATGATTCTTATGGCAAATATCCAGAAGTAGCAAAATTCACCGCTGATTTTTTAGGCCCCTCTGAAGTTTTTTTTCACTTTTTCACTGTCTTAGTTTTTTTCAAGTGCGCTTCCCTTATCATCAATAAGTTCCAGCAAGACCCCGTTCATTTTGTCCGGGTGAATAAAGACAAATTCACAGTCCCGGAATTTTCTGGGGTCGCCGATAAAAGGATAGTCCTGCGGCTGAAGCTCATCCATGGCATCGCGGGTGTTGTCCACATTAAAACTCACGAGCATGATGCCTTCCCCCCGTTTTTCAATGAATTTTGCCACTTCTCCGTCCGGGGACAATGATTCCATCAGTTCAAAGCCCACATCTCCCAGCCAGTACCGGGCCACCTTGATTTTTTCGGATTCATCCACGTATTCCACGTCGGGCTTGAGTTTGCCTAATACCGGACCCCAGACCTTTCGGGCCGCTTCAAGATTTTTCACGGCAACGCAGATATGGTCGATTTTATTGATTTTCATTTTTCTTTTCCGCACAATGTGCAGCCCTTCTTCAGGCAGGCTGGGCAGTTAAGGTGCATGCCGTCACAGCAGTTGAGGGAATATGAGCTCGTGCCGCAGGACCGGCATACCATCGGGTCCATATGTTTGGTCACAGGATTGTATATCAGGGAAATGGCGGTTTTCTGCCGACCGGCCATGAGTTCTGCAAACACTTTGACACAGGGCGTGGTGATGGCCAGGGCCGCCACGGGCCGAAAATCGATCCTGATGCTGTATTTGTTCAACAGATCCTGTTTCTTGGCAAGAAGCTCTGCCGGGATCAGGGAAATCTTTTCTTCACGCTCCCGGATCAGCCGTTCCGAAAGCCCGGTCCTTGAAAGGCCGGTTTCCATTTCTCTTGTCAGGTCGTGATAATATTCCTCAAGGCTTCCCGCATCCCTCTTGAACCTTCGGTTCATGCTCTCCACAAAATGGGACAGTTCTTCTTCGATTGCCTTTGGCCCATGCCGGTTGATCAGGGTATAGATGGTTTCAATTTCTTTCGGGGTACAGGTCCAGTTGTTTTTTACCTGATATTCCTTTTGTACATGGGACAGGGGCAGGGTCATGTCCGGGATCAGGGCACCGGTATCCAGGTTGAAGCAGAAATCCGTCAATCCTTCTTTAAGTTCATCGCTCTGGGCCTGGTACAGGTTTGTGAGAATTAGATACCGGGTCCTTGCCTCCCCTGTTCCGGTTATCCTGACCTTGGTTTTATTGCGGTCAAACGCCTCAGTGATCAGGCGGTCAAATCCTTGAGTTTTGATATAATCAAATTTGAGTTCAGTCTGGAGAAAGGTCGGCTTTGCGCCTGCCAGGGATGTTATTCGTTCAAGAAGGGGGCTTTGAAATTGCATTGGATAACGGTTTTTCGTATCAGATTCTTTGGAGTCGGCTTTTTCCGAAACCACGGTGATCCATTCCTCTACCTCCAGGGACCGGGCCAGATCCGGCGGAACAAGGATTTCGGTAAAATCCATTCCTGATTCTAGAGCGGCCCCTCTGGATCTGAAAAACCGGCAGGCAAAGTCCATCAGATCCACATTGTTTTTTTTGGTATCAGAGTTCATAGGTGTCTCCAAAAAGCTTGCCGTCCAGTTCACGGGTTTTTTCATATCCGGCCTTGGCTCTTTTCAGTTTCGTACCCAGGCCGGCAAAGGAAGCATCCCTTTCCTCAGTGGTTTTTGAATTCAGCCAGATATCACAGACCATGTCGCTGAATTCCTTTTCCCCGCTGATCCGGCCGAGAATCATGTCTATTTCCCCGATGACCATTTCAAACATATTAATTTTCCGGTCCAGGATATCCAGGATATAATCCTCAATGGACCCGGCGGCGCAGAAATTATAGATCTGCACTTCCTTTTCCTGGCCGATCCTATGAATACGGCCGATCCGCTGCTCGATTTTCATGGGATTCCACGGCAGATCATAATTGACCATCTGTGAACAGAACTGCATGTTCCTGCCTTCACCGCCGATTTCCGTTGTGACCAGCACCTGGGTGCGGCTTTTGAACGCGTCAATGGCTGCATCTTTTTCCTGGCTGGTCAGGCTGCCGTGGAAAAGTGAAAACGATATATTGTTCCATTCGAGAAATTCGGTCAGATGCTCCACCGTGCCCCTGTATTTGACAAAAACAATAATTTTGTCACGGGTGGCCTGGATGAGCTTTAAGAGGGCCTTGTTCTTGGGTGTGTCCAGGGTGGTGCGGCAAAGATTTTTAACGGCCCGGATCTCCTGTTCATGGTCAAAAAGATAGTCCTGTTTTTCAAGCATGTTCGTGAGGGTATGCTCAACCGCTTTGGGGGAAGACCCGGCCTGGGCCAGAAGGTTCCTGATGATGAGTCTTGCTTTTCCCTGTTTTTTTTCGTTCAGGTCCAGGATCAGGGTTTGAAGCCTGTTATAAAATTCTTTTTCCGCCTTTGTGGGCTCGATGCGGATGGTCCGGGCAAACCTCGGCGGGATATGGATACCGGCCAGGGCACGGGTGTTACGGATCATGACCTGACTTAAGAGTCCCCTTAGAATCGTCCTGTTTTGCGGATCAGTGGGATCTCCCCTCTTCATGAATTTTTCTTTAAAGGCAGTGGCGGTTTCAAGCTGGCCTGGTTTCAAAAGGGTGATGAGGTTGTACAGCTCCATGAGGTTGTTTTCCACAGGGGTGGCGGTTAAAAGCAGGATAAATCTTTTTTTCAGGTCATTGACCAGCTTCCAGTTCAGGGTGGTCCTGTTTTTGAGATGATGGGCCTCGTCAATAATGATGATGTCGTATTCCCTTGCCGTGATATAATCCATGTTTTTTGCCGATTTGGCCTGGTTGATGGAGGCAATGACAAAGGGCTGGTCCCAGAAAGCTTTTTCACCGGATCTGAATCCCGGATCATCGGTGGACGGAACATCCAGATTGAATTTGGATATCATCTCTTCCTTCCACTGGGAAACAAGGGGGGCAGGGGTCAGGATCAGCCCGGTTTTGACCATGCCCCTTTTGATATATTCCGAGAGAATGATCAATGCCTCAATGGTTTTGCCTAGCCCGACTTCATCCGATAAAAGGGCCCTTCCCCGGTATTGCTTCAATACTTTTTTGGCGGTTTCCTCCTGGTACCAGAATGATTGGATCATGGTCAGAGAAGAAAGACAGATCAGGTTTTCAAAGGATTCGGTAAAGCGGATATCATGGCTTGCCAGCAAAAGCTCATACTGGTCCGGTCCTGCGGGTTCAGGGTTGGAAAGGACCTTGAAAAAAGACGGTTTGTCCGTGTGAAACGTAAGTGGAACCCTGGGTATTTCCGGAACCGGTCTGACGACAGGTGGTGTCAAAGGCTGCTGTCTGGGTTCGTCTAAGGCTTCAGGAAATGGTGTCTTTGGTAAAATATTTTTTTTGCCCACCGGATTCCGGTCAAAAGAAATAGTTTCTTTTGTAATCTTTTTTTTGCTCTGTTCCACAACCAGCATATTATGACAACGGTCTTTAATCTCTTTTATCCTGGCCATGGTTTTTCTTTTGTTTTTGACGTCAAGAAGGGGAAAATTCTGCAATACCTGTTTTGCCCGCATCAGGCATTCTTCATACTTTTTGTGAATGAACAGCAGCATGACCCTGTCGATCTGAATATCATCGGTCATTTGGCCGATTTTTTCCAGACGTTCCATGGCATCAAGCTCCATGGCAAGATTATTGGTCCAGTTGCCGATATGTCCCTGTAAATGAATGACATCCGCTTCATGGGGAAGGGCTTTTATTGCCTTTTGCATGGCTTTGACTGCTTTGTCGGTGTTGCGAGCATTAAAAAAATGCCGGGCCTCGTTATAATAGTCCCATCCCTTTTCCTTTTCAACCTGCTTTGTGCGCTCAGTTTTGATTTGTTTCTGTTTGGCTTTGCGTTTCTGTTTTTTTTTGTCGGTTCCGGATGCTGTCAAATGAAGGGGCTCCTTTTTTTCTCCGGAATATATCATGGAAGGCCCCTGAAAAGTCAAGTATTGGATTACCAGTATTGGATTAACTGGTGCCTGGCTTTTTTGACTTGACTTTATGCCCTGGAGGACATAATTTTCAGGCAAATTTCTGTATGGCCCTGTTCTATATGAATCCATGGGAAAAACAATGGGAAACCTTGTCAATGAATCAAAAATAAATGCCTGTGATATCAGCCTCATGCCCTATTATCTTTTAGGGGTGATGGGAACAACCGTGGGTATCCTGGTGGTGGTTGTCCTTAATTTTTTTACCCCCCTTGATCCGATTCAGAATATGATTCGGGGCCAATCCGATTTTTTAACATGGAACAGGGTCATAACCTTTTTTCTGCCCAGGCTTTTACTGGTATTGAGCCTTTCCTATTTTGCCGTTATTACGGGTTCCAACCGGATGCTTAAACCCATTTCAGTCTGTTTGAACCAGCTTAAAAAAGGAGCCGATCCTGGCCCTGAAAAAATTGAGGCTGCTAAAAGAAGGCTGTTGAACCTGCCCTTTCTGGTTATCCCGGTGAATGTGTGCCTGTGGCTTTTAATCCCCGGCCTGGTGGGGATGTCCGCAGCCCTTACAGGGATGATGGATCACCGGACGGTTATTACCCTTTCCGCCAGGGCCAGCATGGTCGGCTTGATCGCCTCAGCCATTGCATCACACTGGATAGAGGCCATTTCACGAAGGCAGTTGATTCCTTTTTTCTTTCCAAAGGGCCAGTTGAATCAGCTCAAAGGGGTTACAAAAATATCCCTGTCCCGGCGGATCAGGGTGACCAACCGCCTCATCGCCGTTATTCCGGTAACGGTTCTGCTGGTTACCCTCATGACGCTTCAATGGGAAATTGAGGCCTCTCCCGTGCCGGCCGCCACCTATGGTCGCGGGGTCATTGCGTTTACCTTTGTTCTCTTCCTCTGGACCCTTCTTTTTTCAAAGCAGTTAAACCGGCTTCTCTGCAAAAACATTGTGGACCCCATCAATGACCTGGCCCAGGTGCTTATGAGTGTCCGGAAAGGCCGGTTTGATCAAAAGGTTCAAGTGGTGTCCAACGATGAAATCGGTTATGCAGGAGATGTGGTCAATGAAATGTCCCAGGGGCTTCAGGAGCGGGAAATGATGCAGCAATCGCTGAATCTGGCCCGGGAAATCCAGCAGAACCTCTTGCCGAAACACAATCCCACCCTTCCAGGACTGGATATTGCGGGTAAAACGATCTATTGTGACGAAATCGGTGGGGATTATTATGATTTTCTTCTGCCGGAGAATGATGAAAAAGATCGAATCCGGATCGTTCTGGGGGATGTTTCAGGGCACGGGGTTGCTTCGGCCCTTCTCATGGCGACCACAAGGGCCCTGTTCCGGCAGAGATCCGCCATGGAAGGAAGCCTTGCCGAGGTTGTCACGGATATTAACCGCCATTTATGCCGGGATGTGGAAGAGTCTGGAAATTTTGTAACCCTTTTCTGCATTGAGATGAACACGTCGGAAAAATGTCTGAAATGGGTCAGGGCCGGGCATGATCCGGCCGTGGTATATGATCCGGATCAGCAGCAGTTCATTGAGCTGAAAGGGGAGGGGGTTG
Organism: Desulfobacterales bacterium; assembly: GCA_031395015.1. Lineage (GTDB taxonomy): Bacteria > Desulfobacterota > Desulfobacteria > Desulfobacterales > Desulfobacteraceae > Desulfobacula. The sequence continues at coordinate 5,886 of JANNUH010000043.1, forward strand.
CCCTTGGCATTGATGATACCTGGCAGTACAAGGAAAATATCATTTCAAACCTGTCCCCAGGGCAGGTGGTCGTTCTCTATACGGACGGAATATGGGAGGCCCGGGATTCCCATGGCCAGAGATTTGGCAAGGAAAGGCTGTACCGGATCATTCAGGAAAACGCCCATCGGTCTTCCCTGGAGATATTGGATTTGAGCATCAATGAGTTCCATCAATTTCAAAAAGGGGTAACGCATCAGGATGATGCCACCCTTATCATTGTCAAAGTCAACCAACTCCTTGATTCAGCGGCAGGATAACGGATTGATCCCAGGGTCTTGATTCGATTGATTCATTGGGGGTCAGGGCCTGAAAATGAAATAAGTATTGATCAATCCATTGCCTGTGCTATAGTACGCCATTATCATTTAAAACAGAAAGAATGGGTATAAAAACATGTGCTTAGCAGTTCCGTCAAGAATTATCGAAATCAATGACAAGGTGGCCAGGGTGGATGTGGACGGGGTGGTCCGGCAAGCCAGCCTCATGCTTCTGGATGACGTGAAGATCGGGGATTATGTCATTGTCCATGCCGGGTTTGCCATCTCCAGACTGGATGAGGAAGCAGCCCTTCAAACCCTGGAAGACATGCGCACCATCCTGGCGGCCGATGCCCTGAATCTTAACAGCCCGAACCGTCATCTGTAAGCATTTATGGCTCATCCCGTCATTGCAAAACGGTTGGAAATCAGCGGTGTGGTTCAAGGCGTGGGGTTTCGACCGTTTTTATTTTCCCTTGCAAAACAATACGGTCTCAAGGGTGAAGTGTCCAATACCTCCGGAGGTGTCAGCCTTATCCTGGAAGGGACTCTGGAGGATATTGACCGATTCTCCGCCGATATTGTTAAAAAAAGCCCTTTGCTGGCCTCTGTCATGGGTATTGAAACCTTTGAGGCTGAGCCTGCAAATTTTTCCTCATTTCAGATTGTTGAAAGTACAGCGTCCAGCGTTCGGACTACCCTGATTTCCCCAGATGTGACGGTGTGTGAGGACTGCCTTTTGGAAATGAAGGACCCGAAAGACCGGCGGTTTGAATATCCCTTTATCAACTGCACCCATTGCGGTCCAAGATTCACCATTATCGAAGATATTCCCTATGACCGGCCCAAGACGTCCATGAAAGGGTTTATCATGTGTCCGGCATGCAGGACTGAGTATGATGATCCCATGAACCGCAGATTTCATGCCCAGCCCAATGCCTGTCCGGCCTGCGGACCTGAAGTGGTTTTATTGGACAATGGGGGAAGAAGGATCAGCACCGGTTTCGGTGATGCCGGGCCCAATGATGCCGTCACCCTGGCGGCCCGGTTTTTAAACGAAGGCAGGATCGTGGCAATAAAAGGCCTTGGCGGGTTTCACCTGGCCTGTGATGCGTCCAATGAGGATGCCGTGAACACCTTGCGGCAAAGAAAAAACCGTCCCCATAAGCCCTTTGCCCTGATGGCGGCTTCAACCTCATCCCTTTTTGACCATGTCCAGGTGAGTGAAGCGGAAAGAAATCTTCTGGAATCCTATCACCGGCCCATTGTTCTGTTAAAGAAAAAAAATGCCGGACAGGGTATGACTGGAGGCCTTGCAAGGGGGATAGCCCAGTTTAACCGGTATCTTGGGATCATGCTGCCCTATACGCCCCTGCATTATCTTCTCCTGGAAAAAGGTCCTTCCGTATTGGTCATGACCAGCGGTAACCGCTCCGGAGAGCCCCTTTCCATTGACAATGAGGATGCGTTGCAGGCCTTTTCCCATATTGCGGATTATTTTTTGATGCACAACCGGGATATTTATTTTCGGGCCGATGATTCCATTGCACGGGTCCAGGCAGGCAAAACCGGATTTCTCAGGCGTTCCAGGGGATATGCCCCGCTGCCGGTGGGATTAAATAAAAAGCTGCCCAGGATCCTTGCCTGCGGTGCAGGACTAAAAAATACCATCTGTCTCACCCGTGGGAGCGAGGCTTTTTTAAGCCAGCATATCGGTGATCTCTTTAATGTCAAAACCCATGAATTCTATAAAGCCTGCATTGATCACCTGAAAAAGATCATGGACATTGAGCCGGAACTCATTGCCCATGATCTTCATCCCGGCTATACCAGCACGGCCTATGCCCTGGAGCAAAACGGGATCAAAAAAATCGGAGTTCAGCATCACCATGCCCATGCCGTGGCCTGTATGGCGGAAAACAATCTTGATGAAGCGGTTATCGCCATCACCCTGGACGGCACAGGCTATGGAACTGATGGCCACATCTGGGGCGGGGAAATTCTTTTATGCACCAGAAAAGGGTTCCAAAGAAAGGCCCACCTGTCCTATATCCGGATGCCGGGCGGAGATGCAGCGGTCCGGGAGCCCTGGAGAATGGCGGCCTCGGTTCTGTATGAGGCCTTTGGAAAGGATTTTTTAACCCTGAGCATTCCATATACAAAGGAGATGGACAAAGAAAAGCTGGACTTTGTGGTCCGGATGATGGAAAAAAATCTGAACTGCCCTCTCACCTCCAGTTGCGGGCGGCTCTTTGATGCCGTGGCCTCCCTTTTGTGTATCCGTCACGAGATCACCCATGAAAGCCAGGCCGCCATGGAGCTGGAAGCCCTGGCCGATGAAAGCCTGAAAGGAGAAGGCTATGATTTTCATTTGATTGAAAAAAATACCAATGAAGCCCCCCTTGAAATAGATCTTCTGCCCTGCATCCGGCAAATGGTTGAGGATCTTCAACAGGAAACCCCCTTGGCGGCCATCAGCGCAAAGTTCCATGATACACTGATTGAATCCTTTACAGCGGCTGCAGAAAGAGTGAGCCAAAAAACCGGGGTGAAAAAAGCGGTTCTCTCCGGGGGTGTATTTAATAATGATCTGATTTTGAGCCGGATGATGACCCACCTTGAAAAACATGGGTTTACCGTGTATACCCACACACAGGTCCCCTTGGGAGATGGGGGGATAAGTCTTGGACAGGCCGTGGTCGCGGCGGCTTTGGAAGGATATTGACGTATGGCAATGAAATATATTGAAGAATACAGGGATGCAGGGCTTGCAAAGGATCTTATAAAAAAAATCCATGGCGTCAGCAAAAAAAATCTAAGGCTCATGGAGGTTTGCGGAACCCATACCATGTCCATTTTCAGGCATGGCATCAGAAGTGTCCTGCCGAAAACCATAACGCTTTTGTCCGGTCCTGGGTGTCCTGTGTGCGTCACGGCCCAGAAAGATATCGATGCCTTTGTTGAGTTTGCAAAACTGAAAAATGTCATTGTGACCACCTTTGGCGATCTCATCAGGGTGCCGGGATCAAGATCCAGTCTGGGAAAGGAAAAAGCCGACGGTGCGGATGTGAGAATCGTGTATTCGATTTTCGATGCCGTCCATATTGCAAAAGAAAACAAAGACAAAGACGTGGTGTTCTGCGGTGTCGGGTTTGAGACCACCATCCCGACCATTGCCGCCGGTATCCTCATGGCAATTGAGGAGAATCTTCATAATTTTTTTGTTTATTCCGCAAACAAGCTCACCCCACCGGCCCTGGCCGCCCTCATGGAAACAAAAGGGGTCGAGATTGACGGGTTTATCCTTCCGGGTCATGTCTCCGTGATTACAGGAACCCAGGCTTACCGGGGCACCTTTGAAAAATACCGGATGCCGTCGGTGATTTCAGGGTTTGAACCCATTGACATATTAAATGCAGTTCTTCTTTTGATCGAACAGAATGAAAAAGGGCGGCCCGCCTTGGTCAATGCCTATGAAAGGGCCGTGTGTGACGAGGGCAATGTCAAGGCAAAACAGATCATGAATCAGGTGTTTGAAGTCTGCCCGGCCTCCTGGCGGGGGATAGGGGAAATCCCTTTCAGCGGCATGGGGCTGAAAAAAGAATATCAAGCCTTTGATGCGGCCCTGAAATTCAATATGAATCTGCCTGATGTGCCCGAGCCCAGGGGCTGTGCCTGCGGTGAAATTCTCATGGGATTGAAAACCCCGGAGCAATGCAGCCTTTACAAGAAAAAATGTACCCCCATGACGCCTGTCGGTCCCTGCATGGTATCCAGTGAAGGCTCCTGCGCCGCATTTTATAAATATTCTTAGAAAGATGAATGACCAATGACTGAAGAAAAAATATTATTAGACCATGGCTCAGGGGGAAAAGTCTCCCATTCCATGTTTTTTGACCTCATCCTGCCGATTTTTGAAAGTCCTGAACTCCTGAAACAGGATGATGGTGCAACCCTTGAGATGGGTGGTGCAAAACTTGCTTTTTCAACGGATTCCTATGTGGTGGACCCCATTTTTTTTCCGGGCGGCAACATCGGCGATCTTGCCATAAACGGGACCGTCAACGATATTGCCATGTGTGGCGCCGTTCCTCAGTTTATCAGTGTGGGCCTGATCCTTGAAGAAGGCTTTCCTGTCAGGGATCTGAAAATCATCCTTGAAAGCATGGCCACGGCAGCTAAAAAAGCCGGGGTCAGGATTGTCACAGGGGACACCAAGGTGGTTCCAAAAGGCAAGGCAGACAAGATTTTCATCAATACTTCCGGCATCGGGCTAATTTTGCCCGGCGTCAACGTATCCGGAGCCAATGCAAAACCCGGTGATGCAGTCATTATCAGCGGTACTCTGGCCGATCACGGGATTACGGTTTTAAGCACACGGGAGGGATTGAAATTTGATTCTGATATCAAAACCGATTCCGCCCCCTTGAACGGCATGGTTCAGTCCATTCTCCAGTCCGGCTGTGAGGTCCATGTCCTGAGAGACCCCACACGGGGAGGGCTTGGTACGACCTTGAATGAGATTGCCGTTCAATCCGGGGTGGAAATTGTGATTGATGAACCGTCTTTGCCCATCCGGGGACCGGTAAAAGGGACCTGCGAGCTTCTGGGCTTTGATCCGCTCTATATTGCCAATGAAGGAAAACTGGTGGCCTTTGTTCCCGAGGCCGATGTCGGAAAAGTGCTTGAGATCATGCAGAAAAATGAATACGGGAAAGATGCCGCCGTCATTGGCACAGTCAGCCGGAAAAGCTCAGGCAAGGTATTTTTGAAAACCTTTATCGGTGGCACAAGGCTTGTGGATATGCTGACAGGAGACCAGTTGCCCAGGATCTGCTAAAGAAGCTGGCTTAAAAAAAGTACTGAATAGTTACCAAAATGATTTGCCTTGACCTGTTTGATATAGTAGAGTTTTTTGGATTCATTTTCCATTTGAGTTCAACAATTTAAAAAAAATTGCCCAATGACGGATCAGCAAAAAGCAAAGATACTGATAATTGATGATGACGAAGGGGTCGTCCACATCCTTGCCCGGATTGTTCAAGGCCTTGGGTGTGATGTGGACCATGCCCTGACCCTGACCTGCGGCATGGAAAAGGTCAATGCCCTGGATGTGGACATTGTTCTTTTAGATGTGAATCTGCCCGACGGCAGTGGCCTGGTTGTCATAGAAGAGATTGCAGGGCTTCCCGACGCTCCCCAGGTGATTATCATGACGGGTTTTTCAGATCCGGATGGGGCTGAGCTGGCCATTGAAAGCGGGGCCTGGGATTATATTCAGAAACCGGCTTCCCCCAAGGCCATCAAACTCCAGATCTTAAGGGCCCTGGAATACCGTGAGCAGAAACAACGGTCCGAGCCTCCCCCTTTACTGAAATCCCACACTATTATCGGAAGCAGCCGCGCGCTTCAGGACGCTTTGAAAAAAGTCGCAAGGGTTGCCAGAACCGATGCCCATGTGCTTTTAACCGGAGAAACCGGCACGGGAAAAGAGCTTTTTGCCAAAGCCATCCATAATAACAGTGCCCGCCATAATGGCAGTTTTATTGTGGTGGATTGCAGCATATTGTCGGAAAATCTCATTGAAAGCGTTCTCTTCGGCCATGAAAAAGGGGCCTTTACCGGGGCCGAACGGAAAAGAAACGGGCTTGCCCTGCTGGCCGATGGCGGCACCCTGTTCCTGGATGAAGTCGGTGAATTGCCCGAATCCATCCAGGGCTCATTTTTAAGAATGCTCCAGGAAAAAAAATTCAGACCCATGGGCAGCGAAGAGGAAATCCACAGCGATTTCCGGGTGATTTCCGCCACCAACAAGAACATTGAACATATGGTTGCAGACCATCGATTCCGAAGCGATCTTTTGTACCGGCTGAAATCCTTTTCCCTGGAGCTTCCGACCTTGAGAACCCGGAAAAGTGATATCCGGGAAACCGCAGCCCATTATACGGAAATCTTCTGCCAGCAGCAGAAAACAGAGCTGAAGGAATTGTCCGGGGATTTTCTGGAAACCCTGGAAAAATATGACTGGCCGGGAAATGTCCGGGAGCTTGTCAATACCATGGAAACCGCTATTGCCTCGGCCCCGTCGGAAAAAATTCTTTTTGCCTTTCATCTGCCGTCAAAGATCCGGGCAAAGGTCACACGGGCCATGTTTACCAAAAACATACCGGATATGGAAAGTGCAGATCAAACCCCTGATCTGCAAAAGCCCCTGCTATCCTATACAGAAGCAATGACAAAGGCTGAAAAAGAATATCTGACCTGCCTGTATTCCCAGGCAGACGGGGATATCGGCGAGATGTGCAGGCTGTCCGGCATTTCCAGGGCGGGCCTTTACCGGAAAATAAAAAACAATCCTTTTTAAATATGAAACGCCGACACAATCCCATTGCCGATCTGCTCAAGAGCTTGAACGGGGTCGATATATCCTATTGGTTGATGATGAGAAGACAATTGTTCAGCTTGAAAAACAAATGCTTGAAAGATTGGGATATCATATCACTTATTTTACCGGCAGTGTCGATGCCCTTTCAGCATTCAAAATATTCTCATCATCATCTGCACCGGATTCAGCGAACGGATCAACAAGGAAAAAGCCCATGCCATGGGAATCATAGGTTTCCTGATGAAGCCGGTTCTCATGTCGCAGATGGCCCGGATGCTCCGGAAAGCTCTGGATAAAGCCAATGTTTAATGCCATAATAATTCTGCTGGAAATGAAAGATTGAAAATAAGGAGTTGGAGCCATGAAATATAAGGTCGCATTACATAAATCGGAAGAAGGTTTCAGCGTCAATGTTCCGGGGCTACCGGGGTGCTGGTCTCAAGGAGTAACCGAGGAAGAGGCCCTTGGAAACATCCGGGATGCCATCAGCGAATATCTTGCAGCGGTGGAACATGAATTAAAAGGAGTTGATGTCCGGGAAGTGCATGTGGCCGGTCTCAAACCTGAGATGAATCTCTAAAATGAGACTGAATCCGTATCATTCCTGAGATTTGATTTTGAAAGGCCTTTCCCCGGCAATCCTCAATCAGTATAACTATCTGATATTACATATGAAATAAAAATATTAACCTGATGTTTCGCTCCGGCACGCAAATTGTATTACCCTTTCTGAACAACCCTTCGGTATCCAACATTTAAGAGTAGAAAAACGATGAAAGAAAAGCATCCGGTCCGGTTTATATTCTTTTCCACGCAAAAGAGTCCAAGGCATAAAGAGATCCTGGGATTTGCAAATCAATTGTTCTTTGCCGCCGAGATCAGTATCCACTCAAGGGTGGAAGGGTTTTCAAAGGCAATCCTGGAACCGGGTTATGGTCATCAGATTATTTTGATCCTGGCCGCTTCCTCCCTGGATCTGGCCCGTGTCCTCCCCCTCAGAGCTGTTTTTGAAAACCGTCCTGTGATATTGATCCTGCCGGGTTCGGAAAAGGACACCATGACCCAGGCATTATCGCTTTACCCCCGGTATATCGACTATATCCAGAATGACCCCAGGGATGTTTATCTGGTTCTGGAAAAAATGGTGAAAAAGATTCGTGAACATTCGGTGGTGAAAAAAAATAAAGGCCCAACAATAATTTAGCAAGGAGAGAAAAATGGCAAGCGAAATGAAAACCATGGCTCAGGCCATCAAGGCCACCACGATTAAAACCGGCAAATATCTGACCTTTTCGCTGGAAAAGGAAGAATACGGGATCGGTATTCTCAAAGTCAAGGAAATCATCGGTATGATGCCCATTACATCGATTCCCAGGACCCCTGAATTTGTAAAAGGAGTCATCAATCTCCGGGGCAAGGTCATCCCGGTCCTGGATCTTCGGGCCAAATTTGACATGGAGACCATTGCCTATACCGAAAGGACCTGCATCATTGTGGTGGAAATAGATTCCGAGGAAGCCACCATCCTCATCGGCATTGTGGTGGATGCGGTGTGTGAAGTTCTCAATATCCGGGAAGAAGAGGTTGAAGAAACCCCGAAATTCGGCACCCGGTTGAAACACGATTATATCCTGGGTATGGCCAAACGGGACGGCGGGGTCAAGATCCTTCTCAATATCGACCGGGTCCTGTCCGGCCAGGAAATTTCAGAAATTGAAAATGCATCATAAAACAGTCATTTAAACAACAAAGAAAGGGAGAAAGACCATGTTACAGAATATGAAACTCGGAACCAAATTAATGCTGGGCTTTTTTGCCGTGGCAGTGATCACCCTGGTGCTGGGGATTGTCGGGTATTATGGGGCTGTCAAGGGAGAAAAATCAGTGGTAGAGATAGGAGGGGTGAGGCTGCCCAGCATTGACAGCCTCCTTTCCATCAAGACCGAAGCTGAAAGAATCCGGGGGACCATGCGGACCCTGGCCATCTCAGGATTGTCCAACGAGTTGAGAGAACGGCAGTATCATAATCTGGACGTATCCCGTCAGACCTATGAGGCTGCCTGGAAAGTGTATGAGCCCCTTTCCAAGACGCCGGAAGAAACAGAGGAGTGGAAAGCCTTTGTAACAGCCTGGACTGCCTGGCTGTCGGAAAACAATAAATATATCGAAATCATGCGGCAATGGGACAAACTGGGCATGGGTGATCCCATGCTTCTGGGCCGTCAGGTGGAAGGGTTTGCCAAAGACCATTACCGGCTCGTCCAACGGGTGCTGACCCTCATGAACAGAAACGATGTGTTTGACGGCGGAGACGATCATACTACCTGTAATGCCGGCAAATGGCTGGCCGGTTTTAAAACCGACAACCCGGCCCTGGCTGCCGAGGTCAAGGCCATATATGCTCCCCACCAGAAATTTCATGAGACCGTAAAAAAGATCAAGGAAGCCCACGGCAAGACAGATGCCATGCAGACTCTTTATACGGCCGAGATGATACCGGCTATGCAGACGGTGTTTCAGCATTTTGAGAACATGACCCGGATTATTGACGAGGGGGTGGCACTTTCCGAACAGGCCAAGGCCCAGTTGCTGGGTCCTGTGACCACCACCATGAGAACCGCTCTGGACCGGCTGGACAAGATTGTGGAAATCAGCCAGACCGTGGCTGTAAAAGAAGTGAGTAAGGCCAATACCCAGGCAGGATTTTTCAAGGCATTTTCCGCGGGTGCTGCCATTGCAGGGGTAATCCTGGCCATGGCTCTGGGGCTCCTGATCGCACGGGGCATCACCAAGATTCTGACCCGGATCACCCATGGCATGAGCGAAGGAGCCGACCAGGTGGCATCGGCCTCGGGCCAGGTTTCTTCCTCCAGCCAGTCCATGGCCGAGGGGGCTTCCCAGCAGGCGGCTTCCATTGAAGAAACATCTGCCTCCATGGAAGAAATGTCTTCCATGACCAAGCGCAATGCAGAGAACGCTGGCAATGCCGACGGTCTCATGAAGGATGCCAACCAGGTGGTAAAAACAGCCAATGCCTCCATGGGCCAGTTAACCCAATCCATGCAGGAAATCTCCAGGGCCAGTGAAGAGACTTCGAAGATCATTAAAACCATTGATGAAATTGCGTTCCAGACCAATCTCTTGGCCCTGAACGCCGCAGTGGAAGCCGCCAGAGCCGGAGAAGCCGGAGCAGGCTTTGCCGTGGTGGCCGATGAGGTCAGAAACCTGGCCATGCGCGCTGCCAATGCAGCCAAAGACACGGCCCAGCTCATTGAAGGAACGGTTAAAAAAGTCAATGAGGGCTCCAAACTGGTTTCGTCTACCAATGAGGCTTTTATGAAAGTGGCACAAAGCGCCGGTAAAGTCGGTACCCTGGTGGCGGAAATCGCCCAGGCCTCCAAGGAACAGTCCAATGGCATTGATCAGGTGAATATCGCCATTTCCGAAATGGACAAGGTGGTTCAGCAGAATGCGGCCAATGCCGAAGAATCAGCATCTGCCGCAGAAGAAATGAGCGCCCAGGCCGAACAGTTGAAGGAATATGTGGATGAGCTGGTGGTCCTGGTGACGGGCAGGAAAAAGGAGATTGGTCGGTCAGCCGGAGTTCATGGTGCTTATCATCATCCCATGAAGACCGTTTCTTCAAAATCTTCAAAGCTAAAAGCCGTTCAGAAGACAAAAAAGACCCTTCTGGCTCATAAAACCAATGAAGTCCGGCCGGATCAGGTGATTCCCTTTGATGAGGATGAAAGCTTTAAGGATTTTTAAATATACCGGGTTTTTGCCTGAATCTGATATGAATGAATCTCAGATTCAGGTATGAATGGGCGTCCCGGTGGGAATGAATGTAATATAATGAGGACACAATTATGGTTTCTCAAGAGATTCACAGTCTGACTGAAAAGCTGGCCTGTGATTTTATGATGGCAACTCCGGAAGAACCCGAGAGCTTGACAGGGTTACTGCCGGTGTTAAAGCAGCTCCATGACCGGTGCAGAAGCCTGAAGCTTAAGAGTGAGGCGGAAAGCATCCAGAAGGCAAGGAAGATGATTAATGCTGTATTGGCTGATCCAGGGGAAGAAAAAATGACGGCCCTTGGGGATCTGATTGCTTCGCTTTCTTTTTCTCTCAGGGAGCTGGAAGAAGCGGACCCGGACCCCGTGCGGTCGGATATTGAGACTATTGAATCAGGCCTTGAGAATCTTTCCAGCCTCATTGCCTCCTTTTGTCCGGGAGAAATCCCGGACATCGGGGCCATGCTCAATCATCTCGATGACCTGATAGAGGTCTCGGAAAATTATGATCCGCCCACCTTTCATGAGATTGCCCTGGCCTGTAAACAGTATGTGGAACAAATGACCCTGGAAAATATCTGCCGGACAAAGCCCATTGAAGAAGGAGTGCTGTTACTAAAATCCGTCATCCTTCATCGGAAAAAAGGAGCCGAGTTTATTTTTGATTATTCCGATGTCCTGGAACTTTTGAATGCCGGATTTGAAACCGCTATGGCCAAAAACAGGGAAGCGTCGGAAGCGCCTGGAGTGTCTGAAGCACTTGAAATCGTCACGCAGGCCGAACCGGAGAAAATATCTGCCGATGATATGGAGATCCTTTCCGATTTTGTTTCCGAAGCTTTTGAAAATCTTGAGACCATTGAAATCAAGCTCATGGAGCTGGAGCAGGACCCGGCCAATGGAGATATTATCAATGATATCTTCCGGCCCTTTCATACCATCAAAGGGGTTTCCGGATTCCTGTCCCTGACGAAGATCAATAAACTGGCCCATGCCACGGAAAATCTTCTCGACGGGGCAAGGAGCGGTGATTTTAACATAAACTCTGCGGCCACCGATGCTATTCTTGAATCCGTGGATACCCTGAAGTCCCTCATCGAAAAGGTCAGAAAAGGGCTTCAGACCGGGTATCGGCAGCCGGACGGGGATATTGATACGGAACGGTTAAGGGAAAAGCTCCAGCGCATCCAGACATCCCTGACCAATGGAGAAAAAGAGCCCCTGGGCGAAATCCTGATCCGGAAAAAAGTCGTGGACCGGGAGAGTATCGGCGATGCCCTTGAAATCCAGAGAGACTATCCGGACAAGAGATTAGGGGAAATCCTGATCGAAGAAAAAAAAGTGAATTCAGGGCAGATTTCCTCTGCTCTGACGGAACAGAATTCGGGCCGGAATAAACCCGAATCCCAGGTCAAGGTCAGCATCCGGAAACTGGACGATCTGGTGGACTTTGCCGGAGAACTGGTCATTGCCCAGGCCATGCTCCGCCAGAAAACCTCCCATGATCCGGAATTGAACCAGAGTGTGGCCCATCTCGGTCAGATTGTCACGAATATGCAGAATATTGCCATGTCCATGCGGATGATCCCCATCAAGGCGACCTTCATGAAAATGATCCGGCTGGTCCGGGATCTGTCCCGGAAAGTCGGAAAGAATGTGAACCTTTCCATGGCCGGAGAAGATACGGAAATAGACCGGAATGTGGTGGATGCCCTGTACGAACCCATGGTGCATATGATCCGGAATTCCCTGGATCACGGCATTGAACCGGACCCGGAGCGTCAGGCCAAGGGGAAAGCCCTTCAGGGCAATATTTACCTTCGGGCCTATCATAAGGGCGGGTATATTATTATTGAAATCGAAGACGACGGCAAGGGGCTGGACAAGGAGAGAATCCTTAAAAAAGCCATGGCTACAGGCCTCATTACCAGCCATGAGCAGATGACCGATGCCAGGATTTATGATCTGATTCTTGAGCCGGGATTTTCAACCGCGGAAAAGGTGACCGATGTATCAGGCCGGGGCGTGGGCATGGATGTGGTCAAGTCCGGCATTGAAAAATTCCGGGGGCATCTGAATATAGCCTCCAAAAAAGATAAGGGCACCAAATTCACCATCAGCCTTCCCCTGACCCTGGCCATCATTGACGGGATGCTCATCGGCGTGGACAATGAAAAATATGTTATTCCCACCACATCGGTTCAGAAAGCCTTTAAGCCGGGGCCCTTCGATTATTTTACCGTGGAAGGCAAAGGGGAAATGGTCAAAGACCGGGGGAATCTGATTCCCCTGATCCGGTTGAGCGAGATATACCATAGCGGCAACACAAAGAAACCGGTCCAGGACTGCCTGGTGGTGGTGGTGGAATCAAAGGATGAGAAAAGGGGTCTTCTGATTGACGAACTTCTCGGAAAGGATGAATATGTGATCAAAAGCCTTGGGGAAAGTCTTAAAAATATCAAGGGCATTGCCGGCGGGGCGATTCTGTCCGACGGCCGGGTGGGGTTGATCCTGGATATCCACGGCATATTTTCCATTGCCCAGGAGGGATAATCCTCAGGAACCGGATAGTTCATGTCGAAGAAAAGACAGAGCGGATAAAAGGAAATATCAATGAAACAGATTGTTGGCGTGGCAGATATGAAGGTGAGCAATAATCCTGAGGAATCGGTGATCACCTACTCTTTAGGGTCCTGCATCGGGCTTGTAGTCTATGATCCGGCCGTCAGGGCCGGAGGGATGCTGCATTATATGCTGCCGGAATCTTCCATTGACAGGGAAAAGGCGGCTGCGCGGCCCTTCATGTTTGCAGATACCGGTATTCCCATGTTGTTCAAGACCGTGTATCAACTGGGTGCGGTCAAGGCCAGGATTAAAATTTATGTGGCCGGAGGGGCGGAAATCCTCGATCAGAAAGGGTTTTTCAATATCGGCAAGAGAAATTATATGGCATTGAAAAAGATGTTTTTCAAAAACAATGTCATCATTCACAAGCAGGATGTGGGCGGAAACACCAACCGCACGGTCAGACTTGAAATCGGGACAGGAGACATCTATGTCAAAACCTCCGGTGCCCAGGAGGTGAAAATATGATTTCCCTTCAGCATCTTTTATCTGAGATTCAGCATTTGAAACCCATTCCAGCCGTGGCCAACCAGCTTCTCGAAGTCGTGGACAATCCCGACAGTTCCATGGAAGACATTGCCAATGTCATCCAGTATGATCCGGTCATGACGGCCAATATCCTCCGGACCTGCAATTCAGCCTATTTCGGGCTGAAGCACCCGGCAGAGTCCATCAAGGATGCCGTCAACCTTCTGGGTACGGACCAGATCATTGAACTGGTATTGTTAAAATCCGGGGCCGGTACTTTTTCCGGCCGTCAGAGCGGTTATGGCCTGGAAGAAGGGGAGATGTGGCGCTATTCCGTGTCCTCGGCCGTGATTGCAAAACAGATTGCCGTTCAAATGAAACTGGAAAACAAAAATACCATTTTTACCTCAGCCCTGGTCAAGGATATCGGTAAAATCATCCTGGAAAAGCATGTGGCCCAGGCCAGGGATCAGATAAAGGATTTTGTGGAAACCGGTCATATGAGTTTCCGGGAAGCAGAGAAAAAAGCCCTTGGCGTTGATCATGCCGAGCTTGGGGCCATGATTGCCAAGATGTGGAAATTCAGCCCCAAGATGGTGAAAATCATCCGGCACCATCATCTGGCCGATGAGACCATGATCAAAGACAAAGAGGTGGCCGTAGTGTATCTGGCCGACTGCATCTCCATGATGATCGGGGTCGGGGTCGGGTCCGACGGGCTTGCCTACCGGTTCAGGGATGAGACCATCCGGGAGTTGGGCCTGACCGCCGATGATGTGGCCCTGATTATTGCAGAATACGCCTGCAATATGCAGGAAGTGGAAAACCTATTAAAGATTGTTTAAAACCAGGGGAAAAACACATGTCATATTCAATACTCATTGTTGATGACTCATTACCCATGCGGTCCGTCATTAAAAAAACTATCAGGGCCGCGGGTTTCGGCCAATCGGAATTTCTGGAAGCGGCCAATGGGAAAGAGGCTCTGACCCTGTTGAAAAACAACTGGGTGGATATGGTCCTGACCGACCACAATATGCCGGTCATGAACGGCCTTGATTTTATCCTGGCCGTTAAGGCGGACGAGCTTTTAAAAACCATTCCGGTGGTGGTGATATCAACGGAAGGCAATGAATCAAGAATCAAAGAATTTCTGGACGGTGGGGCCGTGGGGTATCTTGCAAAACCCTTTGCAGCAGAGGCGATCAGGGATTTAATCGTAAAATTTCTCGGGGAGGCCAGCGATGATGAAAACAATGTTGACGGCAATGAAAACCTCGATTTCTGAGGTCATGGAAACCATGTTCTTTCTGCCGGTTGAATTTTCGGAAGAACCGTCGATCAAAGAGATAAAAGGGATTAAGGGCAGGCAGAACAAAGCCTGCCGGCTTGATTTTTCCGGGGATCGTTCCGGCAGTGTATACCTTCTGGTGCCCAGAGGGCTTTTGTCGCAGATGGCGGAAAATTTTATGGGAGAGCCTGCCGAATCTCTTGGAGATGAAATTCTGGAAGGCACCCTGACGGAAACCCTGAACATGATCACAGGCAATGCCCTGAGAAAGGTAAAGGCTGAAAAGCCCTTTGCCCTCGGTATTCCGAAACTGGTTCCGGGAGCAGAATTTCCCGAGACTGAAGGGACCCTGATCATCGATACTCCGGGGCCGCAAATGGCTATTCACATCACCCTTTGGTGATAAAAATCCAAAAGAGGGGCCATGCCGCAAAATATCAAAGTGTTGATTGTGGATGATTCTGCCGTTGTCAGAAAGGTATTTTCCGAACAATTGTCAAAGCAGCCGGGAATAGAGGTCGTGGGCACGGCACCGGACCCCTATGTGGCCAGGGAAAAAATCGTCAAACTGAAACCCGATGTCATCACCCTGGACATTGAAATGCCCCGCATGGACGGGATCACGTTTTTAAAAAAGCTCATGCAGTATTATCCGCTGCCGGTCATCATTGTCAGTTCCCTGACCACAAAAGGCAGTAAGCTTGCTCTTGAGGCACTTTCCCTGGGGGCACTGGAGGTTATTGCAAAACCCAGCGAAGCTTATTCCGTGGGGGACATGGGTGTGCAACTGGCTGAAAAAATAAGGGCGGTTTACGGGGTAAAGATGAGTCCTGCAAATTCCAGGACGCCTGAACGCCCCATGGCAGGCGTCATTGAATCAAAGGCCATGTCGGCAACCACCAATAAAATTATTGCCATCGGCGCTTCCACCGGAGGAACCGAGGCCATTAAACAAGTGCTCATCCGCCTGCCCCGGAATTCTCCCGGCGTGGTGGTGGTCCAGCACATGCCGGCCCAGTTCACGACATCCTTTGCCGAACGGCTGAACGAGCTATGCCCCATGGCTGTCAAAGAAGCGGTGAACGGCGACACCGTGACAACCGGCCAGGTGCTCATTGCCCCGGGAAATTTTCACATGCTCCTCAAAAGAAGCGGGGCAAGATATTATGTAGAGGTGAAAACCGGCCCCCTGGTGCATTACCAGCGGCCTGCCGTGGATGTTCTCTTTAAATCCGTGGCCCGATATGCCGGGGCCAATGCTCTGGGCATTATTCTCACCGGTATGGGCAAGGATGGGGCAGCGGGAATGCTGGACATGAAAAACGCAGGGGCCGTGAATATTGCCCAGGATGAACGATCCAGCGTGGTGTTCGGCATGCCCAAGGAAGCCATTGCCTTGGGTGCAGCGGATTATGTTCTGGATATCCATGGCATTGCGGGAAAAGCGGTTTCCCTTTTGGAAAAAATGTAAATTAGAAACAAGAAGAATTTTTTTATGATACCTGAAACCAGACTGAGTCCTGAGCAGCATCAAAAATTGGCCAGAATTGTCTATAAAGAAACCGGCATTGTCCTTAGTGAAAAAAAATACAGCCTCCTGGTTGCAAGGCTGTCCAAAAGAATGCGGATAAAGGCCATATCCTCTGTTTCAGACTATATGAACCTGATGGCCAATGACCCGGAAGAGTTCAATGAATTTATTGATGCCACCACAACCAACCACACTTTTTTTTTCCGGGAAAACAAACATTGTGAATATATCATCGCCACCCTGGACAAAACAAAACCCTTAAAGATATGGAGTGCAGCCTCTTCCAGCGGAGAAGAAGCCTATTCCCTGGCGGTTCAATTACTGGCCAATGCATTTTCATTCAGCATCTTTGCCTCGGATGTGTCCGACTCCATGCTGAATCTCGGCCGCCGGGCCATCTATCCCGGTGACCGGGTCCGGGAGGTTCCTTCTTCCCTGCTGCATACCTATTTTCAAAAGGGTGAAGACCGATGGAAGGATCATGTCAAGGTAAAGCCCGAGGTTCAAAAACGGGTTAGCTTTGCAAAATATAATCTTCTGTCGGACAAGCCATCGGATACATTTGATATTATTTTTTGCAGAAATGTCATGATTTATTTTGATACACCGACACGGCAAAGAGTTGTGGACAGTCTTTGCCGGGCCTTAAAGCCGGGGGGTTATTTTTTCGTGGGGCTGGCCGAGAGCCTGAACGGCCTTGATCACTCCCTGACAACCATTTTACCCAGCGGCTATAAAAAGAACTGATATTTAAAAGGATGGATAAGCAATGACAGGTTCACCTGTTTATACCAAGGAAAGCTTACTGGACATCATTGAGGCCCTGCCGCTGGCCATTGTAGTGATCGACGGCAAAAGGCGGGTGGCCCTGGCAAACCGGAAAACCGTCCTGTTCGCGAATAGGGATGAAGTCCGGTTGGTCGGCCGCGTCGGAGGAGAGGCCTTTGGCTGTATTCATCATGATGATGTGCCGGAAGGCTGCGGGTTTGGTAAAGACTGTTCAAAATGTAAATTGTGCGAAGCTCTTCTTGAGACCCTGGAAAAGAAAAAGGCCCTGCATGGAGTGGAAACCACCATGGTGCTCAAGGGGCTGGGAGAGAGGCACCTTAGAATTTCCACCTCCCCCATGATTCTGAACAATGAAGACATGGTTCTTCTTTCCATTGAGGATATGACCGAGGCGAAAATTCATGAACAGATCCTTCTTGAAAAAGAAAAACTGTCCGTGGTGTTGAAAACCGCAGGCGGGGTCTGCCATGAATTAAACCAGCCCCTGATGGCTATCCTGGGGTTTTCCGAACTATTACTGGAGGATCTGCCAGAGGACGATCTGCAGAGGCAGAATATCCTGGAAATAAAAGAGCAGGTCCGACGCCTCGGCACCATTACCGGGAAACTCATGTCCATTACCCGGTTTAAAACTAAAAATTATCTCGATCATGAGATTATTGATATTGATGCGGCTTCCCATGTAAAACAGGAACCGATAAAATAAAGGAGTCATGATGTCTGAAAAAAAAATTCTGGTTGTGGATGATGAAAGGGCCATTATAAACCTCTTAAAACAGGCGTTTTCAAGGGCCGGGTTTGTGGTCGTACCCGCGGAGAGCGCTGAAGAGGCGTTAAACGTGCTGGAACAGGAAGAACTCTATGTCATGTTCCTGGATCTGAACCTGCCGGGAATGAACGGCATTGAACTGTGCAGACGGATCAAAAAGGATAAGCCCATGGCCATTGTATTTGCTGTGACCGGATATGCATCGCTTTTTGAACTGGTGGACTGCCGGGAGGCCGGGTTTGACGATTATTTTAAAAAGCCGGTGGATATGAAAACTCTTGTGAAAGTAGCCAATGACGCCTTTGAGAAGATCGAACGCTGGAAAAGGAAATAATATGCGCAAAACAATAATCCATCTCGTTTGGGTCATATGTTTCATTATCATATTGCCATGTTCCGGAAGTGATTCAAAATTAAATTTGACTCCTGAAGAGAAAGCCCGGATAAGCGAAAATCATAACCAGGCCATGGCGATACGCAGTGACCGGCCGGAATCGGCCGGTATAACCAAAGCCCATGTATTAGAGTTGATTTTAGGCATTGCAGGGGTTGCATCTCTTATGGTCGGGTTTGTTTTGTTTTGGAACAAGCGGCTTAAAACAGAGATCGTTATCCGAAAAAAAATTGAAGAGAAATTGCGGCACAGCGAGGAACAATATCGTTCTCTGATAGATTTTTCACCTTTCCCCTTCCTGGTGACGCAGGAAGAGCGGATCATTTTTGTGAATCCTGAAGTGATAAGACTCCTGGGGGTTAGGGATAAAGACGAGATCATCGGTACCAGTCCCGATGACTGGATTGCCCCCGGTTTTGCAGAACAGGCTCGCCAGAGACGCTACCAGGTTCTGGAGAAGGGAAAAACGACTGAACCTGTAGAATTAACCCTTATCAGGAAAGACGGTCGGGCCATCATCGTCCTGGCCAACGCTGTTCATATCATATACCATGGCGCACCGGCCATCCTTTCAGCATTCCATGACATTACCAGGCACAAACAGGCTGAAGAAGATTTGCGGGAGAGTGAAGAGAAATTTCGGCTGGCATTCCGTTCAAGCCCGGATTCGATCAATCTCAACAGGGTTGAGGATGGGGTGTATCTTGAAATCAACGAAGGCTTTACAAAGATTATGGGGTATTCCCGTGAAGACGTGATTGGGAAATCTTCACTTGACCTCAATATCTGGAATGATCCAAAAGATAGAGACCGCCTGATTTCAGGGCTGAAAAAAGAGGGCGTTGTTGAAAACCTGGAAGCTGTTTTCCAGGGGAAAAACGGACAGATCAAAACCGGCCTCATGTCGGCCCGGGTATTGAAAATCGGAAATGAAGATGTCATTCTTTCCATTACACGGGATATCACCGATGCCCTCCGGATGGAAGCAACTCTGCAACAATCCCAGAAAATGGAGGCCATTGGAACCCTTGCCGGCGGCATTGCCCATGATTTCAACAATATTCTGTTTCCCCTTGTGGGCCATACCGAATTGCTCCTGGATGATTTCCCGGACGCCGGCTCCACCCGGGATAGTCTCAATGCAATTTATTCCGGCACATTAAGGGCCAGGGACCTGGTTCAACAGATTCTTTCCTTTGCCCGCCAGGAAGAAAATGAGCTGACACTGATGAAGATGCAGCCCATTATCAAAGAAGCCATGAAACTGATCCGGTCCACCATACCCACCACCATTTCCATCACTCAGCATCTGAATCCCGCCTGTGGCCCTGTAAATGCAGACCCCACACAGATTCATCAGATTGTCATGAATCTTGCCATCAATGCCTATCATGCCATGGCGGAAAATGGCGGAGAACTCAAGGTTAACCTGAAAGAAATCGAACTGGGCGAGGCTGACCTGATCAATCCGGATATGAGCCCCGGCTTATATGCCTGCCTGGGCTTTGCCGATACCGGCATGGGAATGAGCAGGGATGTCATGAATCGCATCTTTGAGCCGTTTTTTACCACCAAGGAAAAAGGCAGAGGCACGGGAATGGGTTTATCCGTGGTTCACGGGATAGTGAAGCACATGAATGGGGACATCCGGGTTTACAGTGAACCGGGCAAGGGCACTGAATTTCGTGTTTATCTGCCGATTGTCGGGGATGCTTCTGAAAAACAGGGGTCAAGGGCCGATGAGCCCAGGCCGGGGGGATGTGAAAGAGTGCTGCTGGTGGATGATGAAGAGGATATCATTGTCATGGAAAAACAGGTTCTGGAGCGCCTCGGGTATCAGGTGACCTCCCGGACCAGCAGCATTGAGGCGCTTGAAGCCTTCAGGGCCAATCCTGACAAATTTGCCCTCGTGATTACAGACATGTCCATGCCGAAAATGTCAGGAGATAAACTGGCCATCGAATTGATTAAAATACGCCCGGACATTCCCATCCTGCTCTGCACCGGCTTCAGCGAGACCATGACCGATGAAAAAATCAAAACCCTGGGGCTTAAGGGCATTTTAATGAAGCCGATGAGGATGAAGGATCTTGCCCAAAAAATCCGGGATGTTTTGGATCCAGGGGAAATAAAATGAAAAAATATATTGTATCAGCTATCTGCATCCTTTTTGTTCTCTTGAGCTGTATCCTGCTGCATGCTGCCGAACCAAGGGTGGTTCGGGTCGGTGCTTTTAATTATTTTCCAGCTATTTTCAAGGATAAGGACGGGGTTGTAAAAGGATTTTATGTGGATGCATTGGCCGATATCTCCCAGAGAGAAAACATCCGGTTCGACTATGTTTACGGTTCCTGGGCTGAGGGGCTGGAGCGGATAAAAACCGGGGAGGTGGATGTCCTGGTCAGCGTCGCATTTACAGAGGAACGTGCAAAATTTCTGGATTATGCCTCCACGCCGCTTTTAACGGTGTGGGCCGAGCTGTATACCACGGCAGCATCCGGAATTGACGGGATATTTGAAATGCGGAACAAAAGAATTGCCGTCATGAAGAATGATTATAATGCCTGGAATTTTATCAATCTGGTCAAGAGTTTTCATATTGCCTGCGAGCTTGTTGAAATGCCGGATTTTGATGCGGTTTTAAAGGCCGTAGCGTCAAAGGAGGCTGATGCCGGAGTTGTAAACAGCACCTTTGGCGCTGCCAAGCAGAAAGAGTATGGTCTCCACTCCACAGGTGTGGTTTTCAACCCTTTTGACATCTTTTTTGCCGTGGCCAAAGATAAAAATCAGGCTTTGCTGGCGCTTCTGGAAAGCAATCTTGCCGACTGGCGTCTTCAGCCCGATTCTCTGTATGATAAAGCCCGTCAAAAATGGCTGCACCGGAATGATCCGATCACTGTTATTCCCCGTTGGGTGGTCGCCATATTGATAGCGACCGGTATATCTGCATTGGTTGCCATTGCCTTTGTTCTTGTACTCAAACAGCAGGTAAAAAGAAAAACCCTTTCCCTTATGGAGTCTGCAGAGAAATATAAGATTTTAGCTACCCGCCAGGATGCAATTTTGACATCTGTTCCCGATATCATCATGGAGGTAAACACCCAAAGGGTTTATACCTGGGCCAATGTTGCCGGAGTAGCCTTTTTCGGAGATGATGTCATCGGCAAAGAAGCAGCTTATTATTTTGAAGGAGAACAGGAGATCTATCATAAGACCCGGTCTTTAGTAGAAGGTTCTGCAACCGTTCTTTATGTCGAAAGCTGGCAGCGCCGTAAGGACGGTGAGATAAGGCTTCTGGCCTGGTGGTGCAAGGCGCTTGTGGATGATCAGGGAACTGTGACCGGCGTCTTGTCGACTGCGAGGGATATCACCGAGCGCAAGCGGGCCGAGGAGGAGAGCGCGAAGCTCGAAGCCCGGAACCGGCACCTCCAGAAGGTCGAAAGCCTGGGCCGCATGGCCGGGGCCATTGCCCATACTTTTAACAATCATCTCTATGTGGTGACAGGCAGCCTGGAGCTGGTTCTGGATGATTTGCCGGGAGATGCAGAAATTCGTGAAAATCTCCTCCAGTCCATGATGGCGGCACAGAAAGCAGCAGATGTGAGCCGACAGATGCTGACCTATCTGGGGCAAACATCCGGCGAGCATGACCCCATAGACTTGTCCAAAGTCTGCCGCCAGAGCCTGTCCCTTCTTGAGGCAGCCATCCCGAAAGGCCTGATCCTTAACGTCGATTTTCCCGATTCCGGACCGGTCATCCGTTCCAACGCAGACCAGATACAGCAGATTTTGACCCATCTCATCACCAATGCCTGGGAATCCATTTCCAACAACCAAGGCAGCATCGGCCTGACCGTCAGAATGGTTGCCCATGGGGATATTCCCCCCTCAAAGCGCTTCCCCATGGACTGGCAGCCTCAGCCCGTTCCCCATGCCTGCCTAGAAGTTTCGGATACGGGCTGCGGGATTTCAAACAAGGATTTTGAAAAACTCTTTGATCCGTTTTTCACCACAAAATTCCCCGGTCGTGGAATGGGATTGCCTGTTGTCAAGGGAATTGTGAAAGCCCAGGGCGGCTGCATCACCGTGGACAGTGAACCGGGAAGCGGCAGCGTCTTTCGGGTTTATCTGCCCATATCCACGGAAAAAATTCCCCTTCCCCTTGAGCAGGAAAAACCGGCAGCGGCCCTTGTCCAAAAGCTTGAAACCGGTGGCACCGTGCTGCTCATTGAAGATGAGGCAATGGTCCGCAATACGGCAAAGATCATGCTCACCCGCCTCGGATACACGGTCATTGAAGCCCAGGACGGAATCGAGGCAATGGAAATATTCCAGCAGCGCCGGAATGAAATCTGCTGTGTTCTCTCGGATTTGACCATGCCCGGCATGGGCGGATGGGAAACCCTGACAGCGCTTCGCAGGATGCGGGCCGATGTGCCGGTGATCCTGGCCAGCGGCCATGACAGGGATGTGGTCATGGCAGGCAACCATCCGGATCTTCCCCAGGCGTTTTTGTATAAGCCTTATTCAAAGGCCATGTTAAAGGAAGCTCTGGAAAAAGCCATGGAGGCAATTCAAAGATAATGAAAGAAATTCTTATCGAAAGGCTATACCATTGCGGACGGGAAACATGATAAACCCATATGAAAGGCAGCCACTCGATTCTCTTTTCATTATGCGCCGCCGATTGCTTAGAGGGATGGTAATTGCTTTATCGGTGCTGGGGTTGCCTGCGCTGGTGTCGGCCTGTATTGAGGCAGCCAGATTGGGTCAGGTTGTCGGAATGTTATTGTATATCGTTCTCTACCTTGTGGTTTCATCAACTACCCTGTTTTTCCATCGTTTGCCTTTCGGTTTCAGCACGATTGTGATGCTTGGCTGCTTGTATTTGATATCCCTGTTCAACCTCGTCCATTTTTCTTTTGCCGGTGCTGGAATCATCCTGTTTCTGGCCATTTCATTGCTGGCAACGGTTTTGCTGGGAATAAGAAGTGGATGGGCAGTTTTTGGCGTTTGCCTCATTTCGTTGATGGGAATCGGCTTCTGCTTCGTTCATGGCCTTTTTCCAGTTACTCCTGGAATGCCGGATACCACCCATCAGATGATATCCTGGTTGACCGCTGCCGCAGTTTTCACCCTTCTGTCAGGAACTCTCATCATTAGTACCGGCATGTTGCAGGGACATCTGATCCGCTTAGTTGGTATGGTACAACGCCAGGCAGAGGAACTTAAGCATGCAAACAAAGAGCTATCCGAGGAAATCAAACGACGAATAACAATCGAAGATAAGCTTAAACAAAGTGAATTGCAATTCAGAACCTTATTTGAGGTGGCTCCGGATGCTATCTATCTTACTGACCGGGACGGATGAGATCACCCTGATTACAAAAGATAGCAAACCAATTATTGTTGAAATTCGCACTTGCCCTTTTCAGTTGGATGGTCATCAGGTGGTGCTGGGGAT
The DNA here is from genome assembly GCA_031395015.1 of Desulfobacterales bacterium. Taxonomy (GTDB): domain Bacteria; phylum Desulfobacterota; class Desulfobacteria; order Desulfobacterales; family Desulfobacteraceae; genus Desulfobacula. The sequence continues at coordinate 29,695 of JANNUH010000043.1, forward strand.
TGCCAGGGATGTATCTGAAAGGAAGCGATTAGAAGCCCATTTTAATCAAACCCAGAAGATGGAATCCATCGGAACCCTTGCCGGTGGTATTGCCCATGATTTTAATAATATTTTGTCTCCCATTGTCGGTCATACCGAGTTGCTTCTGGATGATTTCCCGGACGCCGGTTCCACCCGGGACAGCCTCAATGCAATTTATGCTGGCGCATTAAGGGCCAGGGACCTGGTGCAACAGATTCTGGCCTTTTCACGCCAGGAAAAAAATGAACTGAAACTGATGAAGATGCAGCCCATTATTAAAGAGGCCATGAAACTGATCCGGTCCACCATCCCCACCACCATCGCCATTACGCAGAATCTCCAATCCGATTGTCGCCCTGTCAGCGCAGATCCCATCCAGATCCATCAGATTGTCATGAATCTTGCCACCAATGCCTATCATGCCATGGCGGAAAACGGCGGAGAACTCAAGATCAATCTTAAAGAAATCGAATTGGGTGAATACGATTTGATAACCCCGGATATGAGCCCCGGTTTATATGCCTGCCTGAGCTTTGCCGATACCGGCATGGGAATGCGTAAGGATGTCATGAATCGCATCTTTGAGCCGTTTTTTACCACCAAGGAAAAAGGCAAAGGCACGGGGATGGGACTGTCCGTGGTTCACGGAATTATTACTGGCATGAGCGGCGCCATTCAAGTGTACAGTGAACCGGGCAAGGGCACTGAATTTCGTGTTTATCTGCCGATTGTCGGGAATGTGTCTGAAGGCCAGGAGCCAAAGGCAGATGAGCCCTTACCGGGCGGATGCGAACAACTCCTGCTGGTGGATGATGAAGAAAGCATCATTGTCGTGGAAAAACAAGTTCTGGAGCGCCTCGGGTATCAGGTGACCTCCCGGACCAGCAGTATTGAGGCGCTTGAAGCCTTCAGGGCCAATCCGGGTAAATTTGATCTCGTGATTACAGATATGTCCATGCCGAAAATGCCGGGGGATAAACTGGCCCATGAATTGCTTAAAATCCGCCCGGATATTCCCATCCTGCTCTGCACCGGCTTCAGTGAAACCATGACCGATGAAAAAATGAAATCTCTCGGGATCAGGGGCTTGTTGTCAAAACCGATTCTTATCAAGGAGCTTGCACAAAAAATCCGGGAGGTATTGGATCATAGGACTATGGATCAATGCAAAGGAAATGATGGAAACTAAAAAATATCGACTGCAAGACCTGATTGATATGGATCACTTCCAAAATCAAAAACAGGTCTTGAAATAATATTCTCAATTGAATATTGTTTCAATGAGATTCGATAAGGAGGATCATATGGGACAATTTAATCGTATTACCCAGCAGCCTGATGTTATGAGCGGCAAAGCTTGTGTTCGTGGTATGAGAGTGACGGTGGGGATGATCCTTGGGCAGATCGGAGCAGGAAGCAATATCGAGACTATCCTCGCCGACTATCCCTATCTGGAACGAGAAGATATCATGCAGGCGATACGTTATGCTGCGTGGCGAGCCGAAGAACGTGAAATCGAGCTAATCCAAGCATGAAAATCCTGATCGATATGAACTTGTCACCACGTTGGGTGAAACTGTTTGACGATGCCGGCGTTGAGTCAGCGCATTGGTCGACGATTGGAGCGACGAATGCACCGGACAAAGAAATCATGGATTATGCAAAAGCCAACATTTATTGTAATACAATAAGTATAAGGAGATACATTATGGGAAAAGAGTTAAATGGACTTTTAGAGGAGGTATTAAATATGCCTCAGCAGCAACGTGCCTTTCTTGCCAGCCAATTAATAGATAGCCTTGAACCTCAAGTTGATATAGACATTGAAGCAGCTTGGCAACAGGAGGTTAACAAACGAGTATCGCAGGCGAAAGAAGGATTGGTAACATTTATCCCTTGGGGCGAAGCCCGACGAAGGTTGAAAGGGGTTTAGCTTGCTGCAAATAGAGATACATCCGGAGGTTTATAAGGAACTGGAAGCGTCCAAAGCCTGGTATGAGGAACAGTCAAGGGGGTTAGGTGATCGGTTCTTAAATGAAATTGATCTGGCAATGGCCGTTATTAGTGAATATCCTGAAACCTGGCCTGCTTATGTTTCTGGAACCAGACGATTTTTGTTACACAGATTCCCATTTGCCATTGTATATTTTCATAATGAACAAAAAATAACGGTGGTTGCCCTTATGCATTTTCGACGTAAGCCAGGTTATTGGAAAACCAGGGTTGTCTAAAATCATATATAATTGGAGGTAGGCAAGAGATAATAGCTATATTATTCAGTTAGTTAAATGGTTGACGTGCTAACAGATTGCGCTTTTTAGTGCGAAGGTTGGGGTTACCCCTCAGTGGTGAGATTATTGATATTCACTCAGCTTCAGATGAAACCCCTGGGCATGGGACTATGGATAAACGCAAAGGAAATGATGAAAAATAAAAAGTATCGACTGCAAGACCTGATTGATATGGGTCACTTCCAAAAAATGACTCATTGTCCCTGGATTGGTTGTGTGATAGTCTGAAATTATGAATAGCATCTTTGAACAACTGACTGAAAATGATGAAAATCAGAAAACAAAAAAAATTGATTCACGAGGGTAATTATGTTGCCGAAATTGAGGTTGAATATATTTACTCAGAAACAGAGTGGTCACCCTATCTTTCTCTGCACGATGCCCTTAAGCTTGATGATGTGCGGGAAGCACTTCGCTAGGGGGATATTGAAACGGCTGCGGGCCTTGCACGCATTTATACCTTAACGCCGGTTGCTGTATAAGCCATTTACGCGAGCCTGCGCATGGAATTATTCCCCCTGTGGAGGGGACAGAACAAGGAATCATGACCATGTCTGAAAAACCGACCTATGAAGAATTAGAAGCGTTGCTTCTATCTGCTCCTGTCTTTTTTGTGGCGATAGACGCTGAAGGCAAAATAATCATGGTCAACGAAACAATGCTTCATTCTCTTGGATACGAACAGGATGAAGTGGTTGGAAAAGATTATATGACCACGTTTGTCCCAAAAAAAAATCGTGAGGCCTTATCCCGGATATTTGATCAACTGATTCGACTCAATACACCCACTTTGAATGAGAATTATATCCTCACAAAAGCAGGCAGGGAAATTTTAATTGAGTGGCATGGAAGGTCTGTTTTTAATAAGAAAGGGGAATTCACCCATTTTGTTGGTTTGGGCATTGATGTAACCGACCGTAAACGAGCAGAAGAGGAACTCAAAAAAGAGAGAGAAACTCTGTCAATGATTCTGGAGAGTACCCCCCATGGCATCGCATTGGTCGGTAATGACGACAGATATCTCTATGTGAATCCCTATTACACTCAGATAACCGGCTACACCCTTGAAGATATCCCTTCTAAAGAAAAATGGTTTGAGAAAGCATATCCTGATGAAAATTATCGTAAAGAAGTCGTTGAAACATGGAATAAGGATAAAGGCATTCTTCAGGATGGCGTTGGAGAAATCCGGGAATTTAAAATCAAATGCAAGAACGGGGATATCAAACATATCGAATTTAGGACTTCTTTTTTAAAGAATCAAAAGATTACCGTTTTGACCGACGTGACCTTGAGAAAAGAATCCGAAGAAATACTCAGAGATAAAGACCGCCTGCAAGGAGTGCTTGAGCTTTCCGGTGCGGTTTGTCATGAAATGAACCAGCCCTTGATGAGCGTTTTAGGATATTTTGACATTATATTGATGGATATGCCCGTGGATGATCCCAATTATTCAAGGATCTGTAAAATTCAAACACAATTGGAACGAATGTCCAATATCACAAAAAAGCTGATGGCAATATCGAGATACCAGACCAAAGATTATCTGGATGGAAAAATTCTGGATTTGATTGGATAAAAGAGTTGATCCGAGCCAAAGACCCGGACGTTTTCCACATAGCTTTCAGACATGGCCCGGATGGAATTTTCAGTTTCTTCCCGGTCCTGAAAGCGTTTTTTGATTCTGCCGGGGGAGCCTGCCACAAGGCTGTAGGGGGGAATCACGGTTTTTTCCAGGATGAGAGTTCCGGCGGCAATAATGGAGCCTTTCCCAATCACGGCATGATTCATGATAATGGCGCCCATGCCTATGAGGCAAGTGTCTTCAATGGTACAGCCGTGGAGGATGACCCTATGGCCGACGGTGACGTCATTTCCTATTTTCAGGGGAATATTGACATCGGCATGGCACATGCAAAGATCCTGAATATTGGTTCTTTCACCGATCCTGATCTCATCCAGATCCCCGCGGAGTACGGTATGAAACCAGACCGAGGAGAGACGATCCATGTGAACATTCCCGATGATCTGGGCTGTCGGCGCCACAAAAACCGTGGCATGGAGCTTCGGAGAAAAATGGCGACAGGCAAAGAGAGTCATGAGCGTCCGCCTTTTTTATCCGGATTCAGGGTCAGCATTTGTCGGCATCCATCCGGCATTCGGATTCCTTTTTTTTCTCTGATACGCGCAGGGCTCTTCTGGCAATGGCCTGGGCATTGCGCCGGAAATCCTCTTCCGTAACCAGGGTCAGGGGCGGAATGGCCACCGGCCGCTTGTCTTCTCCAAGGGCCACAAAGGTAAGATAGGCCGAGGCAAGATGGGTTTTAACACCGGTTAAAAGGTCTTCCGTTTCCACCCTGGCGCCAATTTCCATGGAGGTTTTTCCTGTCATATTGATGCCGGCCTTGATGGTCAGAAGATTGCCGATAAAGGCAGGCTTGTGAAAGTCCAGGCGGTCTATGGACGCAGTGACGCAGATTCTTCGGGTATGCCTTACGGCACAGACTCCGGCGGCATTGTCGATTTCCTTCATGATGACCCCACCATGGACAATACCGGCGGCGTTGGCATCTTCCGGCAAAAGAATCCGGGAGATAATGACACTTGAATCATGGGTGCATTTCTGAGCATCCATTGAACACCTCCTTTACCCTGCTTTGAAATTATGATTCTATAAAATGGAAACGCCGGGTTTGTCAATGTTCATGACATCGTCTGGATATTTGCCATAAGAAACTTTGCATAACCCGTTCCAGGGTGATCACCTTACGTCCGCTGGATGGATATTGCTACAAATTCTAAGATTACCTTTGCTGACCGCCATGAACTCGCTCATTCTTCGCTCAAACAGCATGGCGGCTTAACCGCTACGGT
>JANNUH010000086.1:0-1788 GCA_031395015.1 Desulfobacterales bacterium
ATATAACCTATACTGCCTTTCATTTAAAACCGAGGATAATAAATCGTGCCTTATTTTTATTTGCTCCATATTTGTTTTCATGGTGGCATATTACACCACCATATTTAAATGATCAAGTTATTTCGTAATGCATCCTAAGGGTCATCCCCAGCTCAATAGCATCCGTCAATCCTTCAAGTTTGCCTTCAAGTTTGCCTTCAAGTTTCCCTTCAAGTTTGCCTCTGATTTCACCCCTGATTTCACCTTCTTTACGGAGTCTTTCCGCCAGTGTCATGATATATTCTCCTTCCTTTCCGGAAAGCGCCTGCTCGGCAATTTTGCCTGCAGGTCCGGGTCAAACACATGCTTGAACAACAACAGCACCACCCGATCCATGACCGTTCCCTTAATCTCATCATCGGTTAAACAGGTCAGATCATACAGATCAAAGCCAAAATCCGGTATGTAACTGGTGAGTTCTTTCACAGGGCCTGACAAAAGAGAAGACAACCGGATCGTATCCTTCGGCCATGATCGTTTCCCGTGGCAGATCAACAACGGAATCACAATGGGCAGCGCTTCTCTTTTTTTCTTCTTCTGCTGCTTTATAAACAAACGCCATATCTTCACCATATATTCCAGCAACTGGAGATGGACATATTTATCATAATAGCTTTTATGCTCAAACAGCACATACACAAACCCCGGACTGCCGGACAACAGAACCTTATAAAGCATATCGGAATAATAGTCAGCCAGCTCCTTTTCCACAAAGCTGTCTTTGCTGATCTCAAGCGTTGAAAGATCCATCAACCCCAATACATGACCCGGAAGGGAGTGCTGAAAAAAGCTCCGGGCATTTTCGATATTGCTCCACGTCTCCCTGAAAAGCTTGTCGTGGGGGTTGGACAAATCACTGATATGGTTTTCGTCATTCATGATCAAATTTTAAAACCATTGCCCGTGGTAGTCAAGGGATAAAAAAAGTGACCTGCCCCGTGCAGGTCTGCTTTGGGTCGGATGTGACGCAGGATGCTTTTGCCGTATGGCGGGCTGGAATATAACGCTTGTGCTCCAGCAAAATTCAGGCCGGCATGGTCTTCACCCAAACGCTCAGTTTTGCCTTTATCATTTTTCAACCTTTTTTATAAATTTTGCAGGAACCCCACCCCATATTTCATTACTGCCGATTTTGGTTTTTTTTAAAACAACCGGCCCGGCAGCAATTATAGATCCATTGCCGATTTTCACTCCGGGCAGGATAATGCTTTTTGCACCGATCATAACATTATCGCCGATATTAATGATTGCATGAGACAAATGCCAGCCCTCGATAGCATGAGAATACAATAGAGCATCTTCGCCAATACATGAGAAGTTCTCTTAATCTTGATTTGTCATGGACAGGGCGATCCAGTGCCTTCTCAGACTCGGCCCACTGATGATCATCAAGGACAAACCGCTTCCGATCGGCAAGAGCCTGGTTGGCTTGACTCAAAAGGAGATTACACAAAGAGCCGGGATCACAAAGGCTGCATTCTCCCAAAGTTTCTCTATCCTGCTTAGGGGATATGTCGAGCCAAGCTCATCCGTTGGTGGAGGATGCGACGACACCAAGGCTGTCCTCTTTTGATCGATAAACGATAAGATGTGAGCCGACCAGGTATGCCAGATGCGTCGGAGGCAAGTCATCTCTGCGGTGTCCCAATTGTGGATTGTTGCTGATCGCCTTCAACGCTTCATTGATTTTGTCACGATAGGCAATGAGCTGATTTCGACCCCAGGTTTCACCCGTAAAACGCAGTATAT
>JANNUH010000100.1:0-1634 GCA_031395015.1 Desulfobacterales bacterium
GATTCTATTGAAACCCTTGGTAGACAATGCTGTACGAAAAACAAAGAAGAAAAATGATATTTGGATAGGGCAACAATCATGATGATTTTGTATCATTGTTGAGATAAGAAAAGAAGCATTATTTTGGGATCGGTTGAGGAAAAACCACCGCGTAGCGGTTTAGTTCTATACATACTTAAGTTTAATCCGACATAAGCGGATCATTCAAGAATATTGGATAAAAACAATCCTATTTGAAAGGAGAAACCCCATCCACAAGCACCCCTCTCCATTCCATAGAAAAATCCCACAAAAAAAAAGAAATGAAGGAAATGTAGTGCTTCTTTGATTTAGATTCGAAAGTGTTGAATTATCAGGAAGATAAGCTGGTTCTGAATTCAGAGGAAGTAGTGCCGGACTCTGTAGATCATCAGGCTGGGGTCTGTAATTTCTCAATCTCATCATGGTCGAGCATTAATTTAATGGCCCATCCATATTTTGGGCTCCTTTCTTGGATCATCCTGGTCGCGAACTTTCATTCCTACAAATTTATCGTTTTGAGGTGCCTGTCAGTAAAAGCTTAATCGATTTTTCATTTGGTACATTATAGCCCCCCCTTCCATTGTGTTTGTATACCTGAATCAAAGGGATAATCAGCCCGGAAGAAAAAATATCAAGAATTTCAAAAGTAATAACCTCAAGAATTTTTACCTATCCCCCCCACTTAATCAAAAGGAGAAAATGTCATGAACATGAAAAACAATTTTATTATTTGTCCATCGTGCAGCCAGCAAATGAAGTCAATCCAGAGATCCATTATCAGAAAGGTAAGATTATTTGCCTGCGCCTGCAATCGTCAATGGATTTCTGAGGATGAATTTGAGGCCATTACGGGTAATTGTTTCATCTGTTTTAAGAAGGATTGTTGCGCCAGTGATCACCGATTCAAAGGTGAGCTTATCGGCATGGGATTTTAACCCGCCCCAAAAAAATCATTACCAGATCATGAGGCTGCCTTAATCAGGTGGCCTTTTCTATTTTACCCATAATCAAGGAGGTTTTTATGCTCAAGCAAATCAAAGAAACAGAGATTTTGAAGCGATATTCCAAGCCCCCGGGAGACCCACCGGACGAACAACTTGGAGGTGCTATTTCGATATTCCCGAATGCACCGTTTGAGCTTCCATCGGAAACTTTTGCCAATTCCCTCAACAAGCGAGATCAGAACAGGAAGGAACTATTTGGCTGGATACAAAGAAATTTCAACGAAGGAATAGATTGGGGTCGCATCCACAACTTGGGAGCCTGCAGATATGCCAGGGCCGGGAGCCCGAATTTGTGCAGAGACATCAGTCATTATTCTCGCCCTATTCTGTTCAAGTCAGGCGCTGAACGTATCATAGGTGTCCTGGGGATGACAGCCACATTCCCAAATCTGAAACAGTATGAAATGGCATGCGTGCATCGCCAAGAGATTCAAACGATCATTTTGAAATGCGTTCTGATAAGTCAAACAGGTGTTAAATTTCACAAAAAAATGAATCAAACCCCGCCTGTTTTTTCTAATTAAATTGACAGACTTCAAAAATTTTCAAATTATACTGACCAGGTAAAATCAGGTTATTTTGGCAAAAATGAAAAGGGCGATAGTTTTA
>JANNUH010000044.1:0-23767 GCA_031395015.1 Desulfobacterales bacterium
GCTTCGGGGAATTTCCAGTGGAGGTTTGATTGCCTTGCAACGACCGGATTGCCTGCGATTTTTGTAAAAGTTCTAAAGGCCTGGAATGTTAAAACGGCGGACTGTTTGAGGGAAGCATGACCGAGTTTCCGCCGTTTAATGAAAGGCCTTTCTGAACTTTAAAAAATCGTTCAGGCACTAGGGAGTGCAAGGTGATCAGACCGGAACGGGTATTGGCGTAAATTGGTTGGAAAATATGATTCTTATGGCAAATATCCAGTCAAATACTTGCGGATTCACCTCCATGCTGTTATACAGGATGCTTTGACATCTTGAAGAATGGGAAAGGCTGGCGAATATGTTGACTAAGCAGCAGAGAGGTAAATTCATTGTGTTTGAAGGCATTGACGGGTCCGGGAAAACCACTCAGATCAAAATGATTTCAAAACGGATACAGGACCTGAACCTTAAGGTTTACACCACCTTTGAACCCACGGCCAGCCCCATCGGGTCTTTGATCCGGCAGATGCTTTCAGGCAAAATCAAAACCGATCAAAGAACCATGGCCTCACTTTTTGCTGCGGACCGGATGGATCATCTGGTCAATGAAACAGATGGAATCAAAAAGAAAATAGATGAAGGAGGGCTTGTCGTCTGTGACCGGTATTATTTTTCATCCTATGCCTATCATGCCCAGTATATGGATATGGAATGGGTCATCCATGCCAATTCTCTGAATGCGGAAATTTTAAGGCCGGATCTCACGGTTTTTATTGATGTGGCGCCTGAAACCTGCCTTGAGAGAATAAAAAACAGCCGCAGCGATTTTGAAATGTATGAGAAAATTGATATTATGAAAAAGGTAAGAATGAATTATCTAAAGGCATTCGAAAATTTGAAGCACCTTGAAAAAATTGCAGTCATTGATGGGAACAGCTCCATGGACCAGGTGGGCGATGCCGTTTTTCATGAAGTCATGAAAACCATTCACCCTGCTTAAGGAAAGGCGGATTTTATATGGGCTTTGAAAACAGAAAAAAAGTATGTGTCATTGATGGACAGGGTGGCGGAATAGGGGCTGCCATAATAAAAAGACTCAAGGAAAAATTTGAGGAGAGGATCGAAATCATTGCCCTTGGAACCAATGCCATCGCAACGGCACAGATGCTGAAGGCAAGAGCCAACAAAGGGGCTTCCGGAAGCAACGCCATTGTTCATACAGTGAAAAAAGCCGATGTCATTATCGGTTCCCTGGGCATCATCATGCCCCATGCCATGATGGGGGAAGTCACTCCTTTGATGGCGGAAGCGGTTTGTTCGGTAGACGCAAAAAAAATTCTTCTGCCCCTGACCCAGGAAAATGTTGAGATTGTGGGAATTAGCGGCCTGCCGCTTCCGCAACTGGTCGATGAACTTTTAGATAAACATTTATCTTTTATTAAATAGAAGAGGAGTAGAAAAAAATATGTGCGAAGCAAATGCATATTTACTAGAAAATGATAAAGAAATACTGTTGATGGAAGCCGTTGACAGGGTAGAGCCGGATGAAGACGGGATTCGGCTGATATCCATATTCGGTGAACAAAAATTCATCAAAGGCCGTATCCACGCATTATCGCTGGTGGATCACAAAGTCTATATCAAGCAGTAACGGATTATTCCTGAAATATGGTTTAAAACTATCTTTCGACCAATGCAGAGTTTAAAATAAGGTTAGCCATTGAAACGAAATCAATGGCTAACCTTAAAGGTTCAAACAAGATGAACTACCAGCCCAGCGTCAGGTAATCATGCATGGAATTGGCCGCGGCCCTTCCGGCGCCCATGGCAAGGATTACGGTGGCGGCACCGGTAACAATATCGCCTCCTGCCCAGACTCCTCTTTTAGATGTTTTTCCGGTAACCGGATCTCCGATAATATTTCCCCATCGGGTCAAGGCAATATCCGGTGTTGAATTGGTCAAAAGCGGGTTGGCATTGGAGCCCACCGACACCACCACCAGATCGCAGTCAATTCTGTATTCAGAGCCGTCAATGGGCACAGGTCTTCTTCTTCCCGATGCATCGGGCTCACCCAGTTCCATTTTCAGGCATTCCATTCCAATGAGGCGTCCGTTGGCATCGCCGAAAAACCGGGTCGGGTTGGTCAGAAGAACAAATTCAATCTGTTCCTCTTCAGCATGATGGAGTTCTTCAGCCCTGGCCGGCATTTCTTCACGGGACCGTCTGTATACCACTTTGACGGATTCAGCACCCAGCCTCATGGCAGTTCGGGCAGAGTCCATGGCCACATTTCCGGCACCTAGGACCACAACATTTTTCCCCCGCGCTATGGGTGTGTCATATTCCGGGAAAAGATAACCTTTCATGAGGTTGGTACGGGTCAGGTATTCATTGGCTGAATAGATGCCGATGAGGTTTTCACCCGGAAGGTTCATGAATTTCGGCAGACCGGCTCCGACACCGATATAGACGGCATCATAGCCTTCTGAGAAGAGTTCATCAATGGTGACGGAAGCACCGACTACAAAATTGCACTCGATTTTTGCCCCCATTTTCACCAGGGCAGAGACTTCCGATGCAACAATTTCTTTGGGGAGCCTGAATTCAGGAATCCCATAGACCAGAACCCCTCCTGCTTTATGAAAGGCTTCAAAAATGGTGACGTCGTGACCCTTGAGCAATAGATCTCCGGCCACGGTCAGGCCGGAAGGACCGGAACCGATGACGGCGACTCTTTTGCCGGTCTTTTCGGCCACGGCAGGAACTTCACCTGAACCTTTTTTGCGTTCAAAATCGGCTGTAAATCTTTCAAGATACCCAATGGCCACAGGATCATCTTTTTTGCCCACGATGCATTTGCCTTCACATTGCGCCTCCTGGGGACAGACCCGCCCGCAGACAGCGGGAAGTGCATTTCTTTCCCAGAGCTTACTGATGGCCCCGGAAAAATCATTTTCCATAATTTTTTTGATAAAGCCGGGAATGTCAACGGATACAGGACATCCTTCCACACATGCAGGCTTTTTGCATTGAAGACACCGGGATGCTTCTTTCATTGCCATTTCCGGTGTCAGCCCCAGAGGGACTTCTTGAAAATTTCTTCTTCTGACATCCGGGTTTTGTTCCGGCATCTTTGCACGAGGCACTTTTTCTTTATTCTCTGCCATTTATTTCTCCCTGTATACAACCATGATATTTTTTAAATTTTACAGTTTTTATAGGCTTCCAGGCTTTTTTTCTCATCTTCAAGATAAGATGCAAGACGCTTGGCCAGCTCATCAAAGTCCACCTTGTGTCCATCAAATTCCGGGCCGTCCACACAGGCAAATTTGGTCTGGCCGCCGACGGATACCCTGCAGCAGCCGCACATCCCTGTCCCGTCAACCATGATGGGATTCAGGCTGACAAAGGTTTTCACATTTTTTTCCTTGGTGATCAGGCTGCAGAATTTCATCATGGGAATGGGACCGATGGCCACCACAAGGTCGATTTTTTCCTTTTCAAGAACATCTTTCAGGACATTGGTTACAAATCCATGATGGCCATAGGAGCCGTCATCCGTGCAGACATGCAGGGTGGTGGAGGCTGCCTTCATTTTTTCTTCCATGATCAGGAGATCATGGGTTCGTGAGCCCAGAATGGTTGTGACGTCATTACCGGCCTCTTTCAGGGCTCTTGTGATGGGGTGAAGAACCGCAATTCCGGTCCCGCCCCCGACACAGACAACTTTGCCCACGTTTTCGATATGGGTGGGTTTTCCCAGGGGGCCGATCAGAGCGAAGTATTCATCTCCTATTTTTAAATCCTTAAACCTGGACGTTGATTTTCCCACAGCCATATAAATGATGGTGATGGTGCCCTTTTCCGGGTCTGTATCCGCCATGGTCAAAGGGATGCGCTCTCCTTTTTCATCGGCCTGGAGTATCACGAATTGTCCGGGCTTGGCTTTCCGTGATATACGGGGTGCTTCGATTTCGTTAAGGATAATGGTTCCCTGAGCCATTTCTTCACGAGCAATAATTTTTGCCATTCCTTCCTCCTGTTCTGTTTTTCTCTATATTAGTCAGCATGCGGCTGAAAAAATCAATTCTGTTCCATTGCCGAGTTAAAAAGTTATAATACTACTCAGATAAATACAATTAAATCAAGCAGAAAAATAGGAAAAGATAGGATTTTTTATGAGGTAAGCCAGGAACTCTCAACTAGAGAACGCACTTTAATTCCATTTTTCAAAGGACCTCTTTACAAATTTAACCTATTGAAATGATATAATTTTTCATATTATTGAGATCCATGTTATTTTCAGTTGACTTAATCATATATAAATAGTAGGAAATATCCCGATAATTTGGGTTGGGTTTATTAGAATTGAGTTTTATAAATCAATCAGGGGATTGAGCCATGTCAAAAGTTAAATCATTTCAGTTGATCCTGTTTGCAATGATTGTCTTGTCCGTTTTGTTTCCCTTCTTAGGGCAAACCAGTAGCAAAAATAGTGGGGAAAAAAGACCGGATCGCATCACCATTCAGCTTGGAACCGAGCTGAGCAAAAATGAAATGCCGGCCGTGGGTTTTCTTCATGATCTTCACACCAAGGCAATGGATGGGAAATGCGCCTCCTGTCATGCTGAAAAGGATAATGCCTTTGTCTTTAAATTCAAAAGAACCAGTGAAAAAGCTTCCAAGGATCTTTATCATGACAATTGCCTTGCCTGTCATTCAGAGAAAAAAGCGGCAGGTGAAACTGCCGGACCCGATGCAGCAGATTGCAGATCCTGCCATTCAGGTGGAAAAAACGAAACCTCGTCCTGGAATAAAATCGAGTTTAACAAATCCTTGCATTTTATTCATGAAAGCTCAGACCAGATTAAGGGAATAACCCCTTCAGGCAAAGATAATTGCAGCCTCTGCCATCACAAATACAATGAAAAATCAAAAGAAATTTTTTATGAAAAGGGGCAGGAAGAATCCTGTGTTTACTGTCACAAAGACAAACGACAGGAAAATATCAGGCCCATAAGGGAGGCATCCCACGATGCATGTGTAAAATGCCACCAGACATTGAAGGGCAAAAATATTGCTGCTGGCCCGGTTACCTGCGACGGGTGCCATGATATTGAAAAACAGCGGAAAATAAAAAAAGTGACTGATGTTCCCCGGATGAAAAGAAATCAGCCCGATGAAACAGCCATCACAGGATGGAAAACCGACAGCACAAATACTAAAAATTTTATGAAGGCCGTTCCCTTTAATCATAAAGCCCATGAGAAAACATCTGAAAGCTGTAAAGCCTGTCATCATGAAACCTTGAAGAACTGCAAGGAATGTCACGGCACCGAGGGTGGGGACGTAAAGGGAGGATTTATCAGCCTGGAGCAGGCCATGCACAAAAAGGACAGCGACAGAAGCTGTGCCGGTTGCCACGATAAAACTGCGGAAAATACCGATTGTGCGGGTTGCCACTATAACAAAAAGGCTGGCAAGGAAAATCAGGACTCCTGCAAAACCTGCCACAGTCTTTCTCCTGAACAGTTGAAGGCTTCAGATCCTGTTCAACTCGCCAAAACAGCCTTGTCCGGTCTTTCATCAAAATATGCAAAGGTTGAGACGGACAAGATCCCTGAAACCGTTACCATTGAATCCTTGTCCAAGGATTATATGCCCAGCAAGCTCCCCCATAGGAAAATGGTTCAGGCTATTTTTCAGAGGGTGGAAAAGAGCGAAATGGCAAAGATATTCCACACGGATCAGGCAGGATTGTGCATGGGATGTCATCACAACAGCCCAAAATCGCTGGAGCCTCCCAAATGTGCCTCATGCCACAGCAAAAACGGTCCGGCACAGGACGGAAGACCCGGGTTAAAGGGCGCATATCATGGTCAGTGCATTACCTGTCATCAGAAGATGAAGGTTGAAGCGGTTGCCGCAACCGACTGTGTAAAATGTCATGAAAAAAAGAAATAGAATGTTCAAAGGATTTAAATAAAAGGGAATAATTATGGCTATTTCTCGTAGAAAGTTTTTGACCTCCATGGGAGCTGCTATCGGTGCCGGAACCACCGGCGCACTGACAAAAGCCTATGGTGCCACAAATCAACATTTCAACGGATATCCGGAAAGCTTCGGGGTTCTGCATGACATCACCCGGTGTATCGGCTGCAGAAAATGTGAGCAGGCCTGCAACGAAGTCAACAAACTGGATAAGCCTGAAAAACCGTTTGATGATCTCAAGGTTCTGGATCAGAAAAGAAGAACGGGTGAAGCTGCCTATACGGTTGTGAATAAATTTGGCGGAACTCCGGATGTCTTTGCCAAAAAACAGTGTAACCACTGCCAGGAACCGGCATGTGCATCTGCCTGCTTTGTCAAGGCCTTGAAAAAGGATAAGACCGGTGCCGTGGTATATGATGAATCCCTTTGTGTCGGTTGCCGGTACTGCATGGTGGCCTGCCCCTTTAATATCCCGGCCTATACCTATAATGATCCTTTGACGCCAAAGGTCACCAAATGCACCCTTTGTCTTCCCAGAATTATGGAAGGCAAACTTCCGGGCTGCGTAGAGATCTGCCCCAAAGAGGCGCTGATTTTCGGGAAACGAAAGGATCTGGTAAAGATTGCCTGGAAAAGAATTACCGATAGCCCCGGTCATTATATGGAGCATGTTTACGGTGAGCATGAAATGGGGGGCACAAGCTGGCTGTATCTTTCCAGGGCTCCTTTTGAAACGGTGGACATGCGGGAAGATCTTGGGATCACACCCGCGCCCCAGTTTACATCGGGTGCTCTTGGGACGGTTCCCATTGTGGTCGGCCTCTGGCCGGTTCTCCTGACAGGAGTCTATGCCATTTCAAAACGAAAAGAAAAAATAGCCGATGAGGAAAGAAAAGAAGCTGTTCAAGCTGCAACGGATCTTGCAACGACAGAAATGAACAAACAGCTTTCCCAGCTTAAAAACAAGATGACCAAGGAAAAGGAAGCGGCAGTCAAAACCGAGGTGAAAAAAGCCCTGGATGCCACAGCCAAAAAGGCTGCCGAAGAAGCCAATGCTGCTGAAAAAACCCCTGTGACAAAAGAAGCTGTTGATGATGATACGGGAAATGAGGAGGAATAAATGACCAAGGAAAAAACCATTGCGGAAAAGCAACTGTTTACCCCCTTTAATGTGATTGCCGGTATCATTATTTTTATCGGGGTGATTATCACCATACTCCGATTTACAAGGGGAATAGGTGCTGTTACCAATTTAGACAATAATAATCCCTGGGGGCTGTGGATAGGCTTTGACCTCTTGTGCGGTGTTGCCCTGGCAGCCGGCGGATATGTGACATCTTCGGCCTGCTATGTATTCGGGTTGAAAAAATATCATTCAGCCGTCCGCCCGGCCATCCTGACGGCATTTTTAGGCTATGCCCTGGTTGTCTTTGCCCTTCATTATGATGTGGGCCGTCCCTGGCGCCTGCCCTACCCCATTTTCTATTCCCCTGGGACATCGTCATTGCTGTTTGAAGTGGGTCTCTGCGTCTTTTTATACCTTACGGTTCTGTTTGTTGAATGGACACCTTCGGCCTTTGAATGGCTCGGCTTTAGAAAACTCCGGGCCTGGGTGCTTCGTCTGACCCTGGTATTAACCATTTTCGGCGTTATCCTGTCAACCCTTCACCAGTCATCTCTGGGCGCCTTATTCCAGATCGCCCCTTCAAAATTGCATCCTCTCTGGTATTCAGGATATCTTCATGTTTATTTTTTCATTTCCAGCATGTTTGCCGGTATGTCCATGGTTATTTTTGAAGGGACCCTGGCCCATAGATGGCTCCATGACAAGATGGATGAGACCCATCTGGCTGAAGCCGAGGGCGTTGTTCTTGGATTCGGTAAAGCTGCTTCCTTGATCATGATGGGGTATGTAGGCATCAAGATCATCGGCATTGCCGTGGATAATAACTGGCATTATCTGACCACGGGATGGGGCTTCTGGTTCCTTTTTGAACTCGTCGGGTTTGTCCTTTTTCCTGCCATTCTCTACGGTATGGGATCAAGGGAAAAAAATACGACCTTTGTCAGGATTGCCGCTTTCTGGAGCATTCTCGGCATTATACTGAACCGCCTGAATATTTCAGTGATTGCCTTTAACTGGCATCTGCCGTCTGCGGACCGGTATGTTCCAAGCTTTCTGGAAATAGGAACCACCATTTTCATCGTCACCGTCGGCGTGGTGGTCTATAAATTCATAGCAACCCGGATGCCCATATTATATGAACATCCTGACTATAAAGAACATCATTAAAAGGAGAACCATATGGAATTTTTTACTCTCCACGATTTCATGACATATTCCAAGGGCATTACGTATCTTATTATGGGCGCTATTCTGGTTTTCATGCCGATTTACTGGCTGTATCTGACGGACCGGGATGATTAGAATGAAAATAAAAGTATCAATTATATGGGGAAGATGGAGGCAGTAATGTACACATTATTGACAGGGCCGGTTTTTTATCTCGCACTTGGGGTCTGTATGATTGGAATGATTGTGCGGTTCTACCGGTATTTTAACGGTCTTTCATGGCAACTGGACAGGGTGGCCTACAAAGCCTGGCCAGCCATGGGATTTAAAGGGGCTGTCCGGTCCATTTATAAATGGCTGATCCCCTACGGCACCTATAGCTGGAGATCACAACCGGTAATGGCGGCGGCTTTTTTCGGATTCCACATCGGTGCAGTTATTGTGCCGCTCTTTCTGATTGCGCACAATGTTTTTTTAAAAGAAAAACTCGGGATTTCCTGGTTCACCCTGAGCACTCCGGTTGCAGATATTCTGACCTGGACCGCAGTCGTCAGTCTTTTTTTCCTGATCTTAAGGCGGGTGGTTCTTCCCGAGGTCAGAATCTTAACAGACAGAAAAGACTGGGGCATATTGCTCATATCCATGGCACCTTTTATTACAGGGCTCCTGGCAAGATATCAGGTGGGAGATTATTCCTTCTGGCTCACGGCCCATGTCCTGACCGGGGAAATAGTTTTATTTGCCATCCCCTTTACCAAGCTTTCCCATGTATTTTTATTTTTTGCTTCAAGGGCCCAGCTTGGAATGGATTTCGGGATCAAACGGGGCGGCATCCGAGGAACAAAAATGGCCTGGTAGTATGACTAGGATCAAAAACCAGCTTTTAAGGAGATAAATCCATGCCTGAAGGAACATTATGCAATAAAATACCCGTTGGTACGGCTGAAGGGATCACCACCCTTCTGGCGGATCAGAGCGGTAAAAAATATTATGAAGAAATGACAAAACTGGAGATTGATTCCGATTTATTGTGGAAAACCATCCAGAATACCTGCAAATCCAGGATCAGGACCTGGCTTGAGATATGCGCCCATTGCGGCATGTGTGCGGATTCCTGTTTCCTGTATCTGGCCAATAACCGGGACCCGAAACAGGTCCCGGCCTATAAAATCCAGTCTACTCTGGGTGAAATCATCAAGAGAAAAGGAAAGGTGGACAACGCCTTCATGCTCCACACCATGGAAGTGGCCTGGTCCCAGTGCACCTGCTGCAACCGTTGCGGCACCTATTGCCCCCATGGGATTGATACCGGGATTATGTTCGGGTATCTTCGGGGCCTTTGCTATCAGCAGGGATTTGTTCCCTGGGAAATGAAAATCGGTGCCGGCATGCACAGGGTTTACAATGCCCAGATGGACATCACCAGCGAAGACTATATTGATACCTTTCAATGGATGGTTGAGGAAAGCGAAGAAGAATATCCCGGCCTGACACTCCCAGTGGATGTGGAAGGGGCCGATATTATGTACACGGTGAACGCAAGGGAAGCCAAACATTACCCGGAAGATCTTGCTGAGGCAGCCATTCTTTTCCATATTGCAGGCGAGAGCTGGACCATTCCCTCAAAGGGCTGGGAACTGACCAGTCTGGCCATGTTTGCCGGAGACTGGGCCGCCTGTAAAATGCAGGTGCAAAGCGTTTATGACGCCATGGACCGGCTAAAACCCAAGAGGATGGTGGGAACCGAGTGCGGTCATGCCCATCGCGCCACCGTTGTTGAAGGCCCTTACTGGGCAGGCAGACCGGACGGACGGCCCCCGGTCGAATCCATTCATTATATTGAATGGCTGGCCGAAGCTCTTCGAACCGGCAAACTTAAAATTGATCCGGCTAAACGGATTAAAGAACCTTGCACACTTCAGGACTCCTGTAATTATGTCCGAAACCATGGGTTAAGAGAGGTGGCCAGAGAAATCATCTCCTATATTGTGGAACCGGGATATTTCATAGAAATGTCGCCCAACAAAGAACACAATTTCTGCTGTGGCGGCGGGGGCGGGTTTAACGGCATTGGCCGCTTCAGAAAACAGAGAAATGTGGGTCTTAAATGTAAAAGGGATCAGATCCTGGCCACAGGAGCTAAACTGGTTATTGCTCCCTGTCATAACTGCTGGGACGCCATCCGGGATCTGGAAGAAGAATTTGAGATCGGAATCCGGTGGTCATTTTTAAAACCCTTAATTATTAAAATGCTGATTATTCCGGAGCATCTGCGCCCTGTTGACGAGGATGTAGAAGAGGAAGTGGAAGAGACCGAAGAAGAATAGCATTTCAAGTATCAAAAAAAGAAAAGGGGCGGCATCTCATGAATTAAAATATTCAAAGATGCTGCCCCTATTTTTAGGCATACCCCCAACTTCAAAACGCGGTTTATGCCTGACCGCCCAGAACCCGGCGCACGCATTCGGAAAGCTCTTTCATCTCCACCGGCTTCATTAAAAATGCACGAATACCCATTTCTCCGATTTTAAGTTCATCTACCATGGAACTATATCCTGTGCTGAGAATAATCGGGATATCTTTTTGGATGCGAATCATTTCCTTTGCCATCTTTTCCCCTGTCAAATGGGGCATGGTCTGGTCGGTAATGACAAGATCAAAGCAGTCAGGGTTCCGGCGGAATATTTCCAGGGCTTCCAGACTGCTTGTTTCCATGGTAACCCGGTAACCCAGGCGTTCAAGCCTTAATCTGGTGATATCGGCAATGGCCGGCTCATCATCCACCACCAGAATGTGCTCGGTTCCTGTAAAAGATGGCTCAGGGGCACTCTCGGGGGTGGCCGGGCTGGCATCAATGGCGGGAAGATAGATGTCAAACACAGAACCGACTCCAGGTGTGCTGTTAACTTGAATCATCCCTTCATGGCTCTTTACGATACCATGGACCATGGCCAGTCCCATTCCAGACCCCTTACCGATTCCTTTGGTGGTAAAATACGGATCAAAGATTCTGTCCATAATTTCTTTATCAATACCACTTCCCGTATCTTTAAACGTGAGTTTTATATGGGCACCGGATTTCAGGTCTGGGTATTTGAATATTTCAGACGGGCTGATTTTCATTCGGATCAAGGTGATGTGGAGTATACCCCCTTCTTTTTCCATGGCTTGAGCCGCATTGGCCCCCAGATTTAAAATGACCTGATGAATCTGGGTCTGATCCGCCAGAACGGTCCCGCAGTTCGGATCAATCTCCTCACGAATATCAATGGTGGCTGGAATGGATGCCCGGAGGAGATGAACCGCCTCTTTCACGATCAGATGGATCTTAACCGGGAGTCGGCCTATCTGGGATTTCCGGCTGAATGCAAGAATCTGCCTGACCAGGTCCTTGGCTCGATTGCCTGCCTTTAAAATATTTCCAATTTTAAGTTTGGCAGGATGCCCTTCAGGGATATCTTCCTCTGCCAAATCCGCATACCCGATAATTGCCCCTAGAATATTATTGAAATCGTGGGCAATGCCACCGGCCAGGGTACCGATGGCTTCCATTTTATGTGCCTGGTTAAGCTGCGCTTCCAGATTCTCTTTCTCGGTTTCTGCTTTTTCCCGGTCATCCATTTCCTTTAGGAGCTTTTCATTGGAGGTTTTTAATTCCTCTGTTCTCAGGGTCACTTTAGCTTCCAGGGTATCGACCAATTCTTTAATCCGGCCGACCATCATATTAAATGTCAAGGCCAGTTGCCCGATCTCATCTTCTCCCTTTTCATCAAAAGAAACATTCAGATTCCCTTCCCTGAGATCTTTGGCTGTTTTTGTCAGTCGTATCAGCTTTTGGGTGGTGCTGTCATTCAAAAGCTTCCCGATACCCAGGGCGGCAAATAACCCGAACAAGGTAATGGCACCCATCAGGATTGCCGCCACTTTGTGGGTATAATCGATCCTATACCTGGCCTGTTTTACCTCCTCCTTTGCCAGCTTGACCAGGGAGCCGGATATGGGGGAGACTGTTTTCTCCTGAAGGGAAAAATCATTGATAATGGATTTTATCTGAACATCTGTTTCCAGAATTTTTTTTGCAATATCCAGGCTTTGATCAAGAAGCGTTGTGATCCTTTTCTTTTTTTGAATATCAAGGGCGATCTCATTTTCCAGTTGCCGGTTAAGACTGAAAGCCACGTTAAATGCAGACTGCATCAAAAATCGTTTGCGGGCAATCCTGTACTCCTGAGACTGGGATTGCATCTCATGGTACAAGGTCAAAAGGGCTGTATGCCCAGAGAGTTCTGTTTCCAAATCGTGCATCCGGTTCACAAGCTGTCTTTCCAATCCTCTATCCGGTGCGGATAATTCCGTCACCAGTTCAACCGATTCAATGGAGGTTTTTGCAAACCGTTTTGCCGAAGAAAGGTACAGGTTCAGATCAATATGAGTTTTTTGCAGTGCCTGACTGACATTGGACTGTTCGATTTTATGCTTCAAGGACTGGCTGGTGGAAATGACCTGGGCAATCTGCCGTATGGAGGGTTGGATATATTGTTGATGAGCCTTCTCAAAACCAATGACCGGGTATTGCAGAAAAAAATCTCCATACAACCGCCGGGACTTTTCCATGCCCCGGTCCATATCCATCACCAGTTGCTGGATTTCCAGACTGGTGAGAATGGATTTCTCCGCTTTTCCGACAGTGATCAAAGAAATATATCCAGTCGCAGCAACCATCACAAGGAGAAAAAGGAACAGGGCCAAACCCAAACCAAACTTGGATGAAATGCTCATTTTCTGCCAGAATTGAGAAATCCTGTTATTCTTTAACGCCATGGGCTTGTTCTATTCCTCGAAATTATAGAAAAATACAATATTTTCCTGCAAGGCTGTTACCCCAGCATCGGGGTCATCCAGCCTTAGAATATTAAAGGCCGGACGTGAACAGTCCCCGAATTGATCGCAGGTCAGCTTTCCTGTTACACCTTGAAAATCAATTGTTGCATACATGGCTTTGCGCAAAGCATCCCGACCCATATGAAGAGTGCCGCCCGGTTCCTGTATAATTGCTTTTTCTATGCCTGCGAACAAAAGCTGGACAGCATCATATGCGCTGAGATAATAATGATTGGCCGGGGTGGCATTGTATTTTGCCCTGTATTGAAGGGCCAGTGCATCCACAGCCGGACCCTTGGGGCTGGCCGGACCCACAAAATACATGCCTTTCCCTTTTTCCCTGACATCCTGAATAAAGGAATCGTCAATCAAGGCGCCATCACTCATCAGAATGATATTGTTATATTCCGGAATTTTAACCGCCTCCTGGAGAATCAGATTACCTTCCGGCTGAAACAAGGGGAAAAATAAAAATTCAGCCCCGGCATTCTTTACAGCAGTCAAAACCGGCTGCATCACGGTTTCGCCTTTATTAACAGATGTATCCAGAACGATCCGGCCTCCCAGCTTTTCAAAAGCCTCTTTGAACCCGTCGGTTAATCCGCGGGTATAGATATCACCGTCATTGATCAAGGCAACCCGTCGAACCCCAAGCTTTTGAAATGCAAATGCGGCTGCCGCTTTCCCTGCATTTTCTTCGTTATTGGCAGTCCTGAAATACCCTGAATGCCAGTCCGGAGCGGCTTTACCGCCAATGGAAGTCAGGAAGGGAGCGCTGTTATTGCCGGAAATCATGGTCAAGCCCGCTTCAGACATTGCATGGGATGCAGTTCTGGCAGCTCCGGAGCAGGTAGTACCGAATATGGCAACCATCTGGGGATCAGCCAGTATCTTCAAGGCGGCATTGGCACCTCCCTCACTGGTACACCCGGTATCTTCCGTCTGTAATAGGATCGGGTGCCCCAGTATCCGGCCTTTCCTGTTATCAACGGCAAGTTCGATCCCCCGAATCTGTTCCTGACCAAGGTGTGCAACTTTCCCGGATAGTGCCTGGATAACACCTATTTTGATGGGGTCACCAGGGCCGATACTGACACAGCCCAGGTGGTCAACACATTCAAAGGACGGGACCTGGCTTTTGCAGGAAAATAAAACTAGGAACAAAACGGACAGGATCATAGATTTGAATTTCAGCATACCTACCTCCATCTGATTTTTACGATTTTATTATTATCCATATATCAACCGGTGCATTATTTCAATCGACAAAAGAAAAACAGCAAGCCATCGTCTTTTTTGAGTCTTGGTCCAAACCTGGATGGCATTGGAACTTTAAAAGAGATTACACCCTGAAAAATTAACACTGTTTGCGTAGGCGACCTGAAATTATTTTTCTTCTTGACAGCCTGAATACGGATAAGTAAATATTACTTACCTAAAAACTTTTTTACGAGGTGGTATATGTCCCCCAGGTTAACGGATCAAAGAGATATCGATTTTGTTTTGTATGAGCAGTTCAAGGTGGATACTTTCCTGCAATCAGATAAATACAAGGCATTTAATAAAAAAATGTTTGATATGGTTGTCAAGGAAGCAAAAAATCTGGCCACAAAGGAAATTTTCCCCACCTATGCCGAGTGTGACAAAGACGGCGTGAAATTTGAAAATGGGGCGGTCAAGGTGTCCGAATGTTTGAGAAAGCCGCTTCAACTCCTTGTGGAAGGGGAATGGGGCGCCCTGACCGAAAGCCCTGAATATGGGGGACAGGGCCTGCCTTTTACCATTGCCCAGGCTGCCCTGGAATACATGATCGGCGCCAATTATGTCCTGATGACCTACCCCATCCTGGCTCATGGGGCCGGGAAAATGATTAATCTTTTCGGTACTGAAAAACAAAAACAACTGTTTCTCAAAAAACTTTATACCGGTATCTGGGGCGGGACCATGCTCCTGACCGAGCCCGGCGCAGGATCCGATGTGGGCGCCCTGACCACGTCGGCCAGAAAACTGGATGACGGCTCATATGAGATCAGCGGCAGCAAGATTTTTATTACCAACGGCGAGCAGAATCTCACGGAAAACATCATCCATCCCGTGCTTGCCCGGATTGAAGGGGCACCGGCCGGGACCAAGGGGATTTCTCTTTTTATTGTTCCAAAATTCCGGGTCAATGACGACGGGTCCCTGGGCGAGCCCAATGATGTGGTCTGTACCGGTGTCGAAGAAAAGATGGGACTCCACGGCAGCCCTACCTGTTCCATGTCCCTTGGCAGCAAGGGCAAATGCCGGGGATTTTTACTGGGTAAGCCTAACCAGGGCATGGAAGTCATGTTTCACATGATGAATGAAGTCCGTCTTGAAGTGGGAACCCAGGCCTTTACCAGTGCAACCCTCGCATACCAGCATGCCCTTGATTATGCAAAGCAGAGACGCCAGGGGCGGAGTATTGAACATCTGGCCAACCATGGCGCGGACCAGGTTCCCATTATCCGGCATCCGGATGTAAAACGGATGCTTTTGAAAATGAAATCCTATGTGGAAGGATTGCGGAGCCTTATCTATTATGTGGCATTCTGCTTTGATAAGGAAGAAACCTCCAAAGATGAAATGGAAGTTCTGAAATATAAGGACCTCACCGGAATCCTGACACCCATTGTCAAGGCCTATACCAGTGAAAAAGGATTTGATGTCTGCGTGGAAGCCATGCAGGTATTTGGCGGCTATGGATATACAAAAGAATATCCTGTGGAACAGATGGTGAGAGATTGCAAGATTGCCTCCATTTATGAAGGCGCCAACGGAATCCAGGCCATGGATTTTCTGGGGCGCAAGGTAGGGGGAAGCAAGGGCCGGATGCTGAAAGCCCTGGTTCATGAAATGACCCTCACCATAGCAGCAGCAAAGCAGCATGACCGCTTGAAGGGGCTTGCCGAAAAGCTGGAATCTGCCGTTGGATTGCTGGAAACCACCTGTTCTCAGGCAAGCCGGGCGATTTTTTCAGCACATCCGGCATCGGCCTTTGCCTGTGCCCATCCCCTTCTGGAAGCCACCGGAGATATCATTATGGCATGGATGCTGCTGTGGCGGGCCGTCATTGCCGATGAAAAACTTCAGGGCAAGGAAGCCTCTTTTTACAAAGGCAAAATCAAGGCAGCCGAGTTTTTCATCTTCACCCTTCTTCCGGTAACCCTGGGAAAATTGAACGCCATCACCTGTGAAAATAACCCGGCTGCGGATATGGAAGAAGATTTATTCTGATGAAATTTTAAAATCTGAACAAAAGACAGGAGAAAATAAAAATGGAAGATGTTGTCATTGTATCGGGCTGCAGGACAGCCATCGGCACTTTCGGCGGGGCTCTGCTTCCCATGAATGGGGCAAGCCTTGCGGCAATCACCATGAAAGAGGCCATCAAAAGGGCCGGTATAGAATCCGGGATGATTGATGATGTTCGCTACGGCTGTTGCATGGAATCCTGCGACACGCTGAACGTGGCCAGAGTCGGGGCCTTGCTGGCCAAAATCCCGGATACCGTACCGGCCGTCACCGTCAACCGGGTCTGTATTTCCGGCATGGAGGCCATGATTTCCGGAATGGCCATGATTCAGGCTGGCATGGCCGACATTATCCTGGCTGGCGGCACGGAACATATGTCCTCCGCCCCCTACAGCGTCCCCAATGCACGCTGGGGATGCAGACTCCAGGATCAGGTCTTTGTGGATGAAATGATCCATGCCCTTCACTGCGGCTCCCATATTATTCCCCACCCGGAAGACGGGCCAGTGGATTCGACCAAACCGCCCCTGAGCCTTTTTGTGGGCAAACCCTATATCATGGGCCATACCACGGAATTTATTGCCCAGCACCTGAATATTTCACGGGAAGAAATGGATGAAGTGGCTTTGCGAAGTCATAACGAGGCTGAACGCGCCACAAAAGACGGCTCCTTTAAAGATGAAATCGTTCCTGTGTCCATTCCCCGGAAAAAGAAAGATCCCCTGATATTTGACAAGGACGAACATTTCAGGCCCGGAATCACCATGGAAGATCTTGCCGCCCTGCCGCCGGCCTTTATCCCGAAAATCGGCAAGGTCACGGCCGGCAATTCTTCCGGCATCAACGACGGATCAACGGGCATGATCATCATGTCGGCTTCCAAGGCAAAGGAATTGGGCCTGACCCCCATGGCAAGAATCAAGGCCACCTCACGGGGCGCCTGTCATCCCTCGGTCATGGGGCTGTCCCCTGTGCCTGCGGTTAAAAACCTTTTGAAATCTTCCGGTCTGGCATTATCGGATTTTGAGCTGATTGAAGTCAACGAGGCCTTTGCAGGCCAGTATCTCGGCTGTGAAAAAGAGCTGGGGCTGAACCGGGAAATCACCAATGTCAATGGCTCCGGGATCGGTCTCGGGCATCCGGTGGGCTCCACCGGGGCAAGAATTGTGGTTTCCCTCATGTATGCCATGAAAAAACGGAAAAAGACCCTGGGCCTTGCCACCCTCTGCGGCGGCGGCGGCGTGTCCATGGCCTGTGCCATAGAAATGCTGTAACCGTTACCGCTGCCCGATTTCTCTTTCGCTGATGCCCATCAGATACAGCAATCCATCTAACCCGACACTGGAGATGGATTGCTTTTCTTTTTTACAATGATTATGAGGAATCCGGATTTACAAATTTCAAACCTGATTATTTTTTGCATTGGATAATTTTTTCCTGTATGGTAATTCATAGAAAATTTGTTAACTCAAAAGAGAAATTTAATGAAACTGCCAAATGCAACTCTTGCAATTGTTGACAGTAAAAAGATAAGCGACTACTGCCTTAATGTGGAAATACAAAGGGATACTATGAAAGCGGTTGTCCGGACAGGTTGGATTATTAAGCGAAACGAGACACAACCAAGATTGACAACTTGTTACGTGAAATAATAACGAGGTATAAAATATGAGAAATAATTTCAAAATTCTAGAGGTTGTAGCCCTTCTTGAGGACTTGAAAAAACGCGGTTTGGTGGTTGGCCAAGTCGGTACCATAGTAGAGATCCTTGATGATGGAGTGTTTGAGGTGGAGTTCTGTGACAACGACGGTCGGACATATGACACCTTAGCTTTAAATGCAGATCAACTCCTGGCACTTCATTATTCACCAGTGGCCGCTTGATCGGAAAAAATTAAGGACGCCCGATTTCTCTTTCGCTGATGCCCATCAGATACAGCAATCCATCTAACCCGACACTGGAGATGGATTGCTGTGCTTTTTTCTTTACACTGGGTTTGGCATGAAATGCAATCCCGAGCCCGGCAATACTGATCATGGGAAGATCGTTGCTGCCGTCACCCACGGCAATGGTCTGCTGAAGACTGATATTTTCCACAATGGCAATGGTTTTGAGGATTTCGGCTTTTTTAGGACCATCAATAATATCACCTGCGACATGTCCGGTAATTTTCCCCTCTTTGATTTCAAGGCCATTGGTAAACACATAATCAAGCCCCAGTTTGTTCTGCACGTATTTTCCAAAATAGTCAAAACCACCGGAGATGATGCCAATTTTATACCCCAGTTTTTTCAGCGTACTGACAACCCGCTCTGCGCCTTCGGTGAGTTCAAGCGTTGCAGCCACTTCAGCCAGAACGCTTTCATCCAGGCCTTTGAGCAGGGCCACCCGCCGGGTGAAACTGTCTTTGAAATCAATCTCCCCGTTCATGGCAGACTCGGTAATATGGGCCACCTGTTCCCCCACACCGGCATGCTTTGCCAGCTCATCAATGACTTCGCATTGGATTAAGGTGGAATCCATATCAAAAACGATCAGTTTCCGGGCATGGCGATAAATATTATCCACATGAAAAGAGATATCAATGCCTGTTTTTTCTGAAATTTCAAGTAATTGCCGGCGTAATCGATCCGGGTCATCCAGTTTGCCGGATACGGTGAGCTTGATGCAGGCCCTGGGGTGTAATTCTAAGTGATCCAGGGGAATCGATCCGGAAAGATTGGTAATGATATCAATATTCAACCGGCTTTCTGCAATTGCCGCTGTCACGCCGGACAACTGCTCAGCCGTCAGCGTGGGCCCGAGAAGCGTTATGATCAAGCGTTCGTGACCGTTCTTCTCCATCCAGCCCACATAATTTTCCATGTCAATGGGTGAAAACTGAATTTGAATGCCCAGTTTATGGGCTTGAAACACAAGGTCCTTGAGGATGGATGAGGATGAATGCCGGGAGGGTATTTCGATGAGCATGCCCAGGGAAAGAAAATCATGAATAACGGCCTGTCCGATATCCAGAATGGTGGTCTCATACTGTGCCAGAATCTGGGTTAAGCTATAGGTCAGACCCGGCTTATCTTTGCCGGTAATATTAATTAAAATAATTTCTCTCATGCTATATCTCCATAAAAAAACCTCAATCAAAACAAAACACCATGGCTACCAGGAAATCGCCGGGATGGCAATATTCTTTTTCAGCTTTTTATGATTGGGAGCTGTCCTGTCAAACTCTATTGACCCTTTATCGGAATTCATGGAGATGGGCTGAGTTTGGTCGGCAAATCCTCCGCATCCGAGGAAGGGTTTAAAGGTAAATATATATAATTTATTTTTGAAGGATAGTCTGTGATGACAGGATGATTATTTAATTGATATTGTTTGGTATTCATGTTATTTACAGCCATTAATATTCACCTTTATGATATCAAGGAGCTAACATAAAATGGACAAATGGGAAGAGGTTATTTCATGCGCGATTACATGTTCCAGGTGCAATGGAAAGATGAAACCGGAGGATCAGCGGATTCTATCGACCTACGATCATCAGGCCATTTGTATGCCATGCAAGAAAGCCGAGGAACTGCGGCCCGATTACCCAGAGGTCTCCCGAAATACCATAGGAGAATGCATCTCCAGTACCGAGCTTCAATACGGGGATCCTCATGGTTTTTGTTTTCATCATTTTTACCCCTATACATGCGTATCCAGATAGCCGGAAGCGCTATATAAAGCCCTTTCTGACCAGGCTCATGCCTGGTGGAAAATCACATTATAACGCACAGACCATGGCCAGGTGGTTTGCCGCCTTATCCATATCCCATTTGCCTTTATCCCTTTCCCCGACAAAATTCGATGCAGCCCTGATTTCAACCATGGGAATCTTGTAAAGTTTGGCAATATGGGCGCAGGCTGCCCCCTCCATGGCTTCCATGACCGGGGAAAAAGCAGCATAGATAAAGCTTGCCTGCCTGAAAGAAGCGGTAAGGGTGGAAACCGTGATAAAAGGTCCTTGGGCCACCCTGATCCCGTTTTTGGCAAGTTCCCGGAATAATCGCTCATAGCAGGTCTCAATCCGATTCGGATTAAAGGGATATCGCCCTTCCCGGCTTAAGGGAAAAGAGTCGATGAGATCAAAGGGCAGCGGGTCGTTTGCAAAAGAATCCGTTGCAATGCCCGTGTGAATATAATGTTCTTCTGTGGCAATGGCAACATCTCCGATATTCAAGCCCGTTTCCCTGAAAACACCTGCGATCCCGGTCTGTAATATCAAGGCGCAGGATGACTGCTCAAGATACACGGTCAGGGCATGGGCTGCATTAAATACGCCGGGCCCTGTGATCATCAGATCATAGGATTTATGGTGAATTTTACCGGAAAAAACCAAAAGCCCGGTTCGGGTCTTTCTTTTTGAATCCGGCGGATGGGCCGACAGGAAAATGGAAATCTCGGGAACGGTGGCGCAGACAATGAGAAGATCAGGATTCATGGAGCATCTTGGCCAGGGCTTGGAGTGCCATGTGATACCCGTAATGGCCAAAGCCGGAAATCTGGCCCGTCACGATATCGGCCAGAAGGGATTTATGGCGGAAGGCCTCCCGCTTATATATATTGGACAAATGGATCTCGACAGACGGGCAGGACAAAAGCAGCAGGGCATCCCTTAAAGCGACACTGGTATGGGTCAGGGCCCCAGGATTGATGATAACGCCGTCCACCGGGTCATCAAAGAGCCCATGAATCTTATCGATAAGGGCCCCTTCATGGTTGGACTGGAAGAAGTCAAGCTTAATGCCGAGAGCTTTTGCCTCCTGCTCAAGGCCCTGATTGATTTCCTCCAGGGTCATGGACCCATAGATATGGGGTTCCCGTTTTCCCAGCATGTTCAGGTTGGGGCCGTTGATGATTTGGATTTTTTTTGTTTTCTTTTTCATTTGTAATTCTTTGCCGCCTCAAATCCCATTTCAAAGGCCTTGATGTTCATGGGAAGAAAATCTTTCTTGGTTCTTCGTTTGATGGCCTCGATGACGTTTTCTTTTGAAAAGCCCAGGCGGCCCGACTGTACCAGGGCACCTAAAAGCACAATGTTGACGCTCATGGGGGTGCCTGCTTCTTTGGCGATCTTCATGGCGTCAATGGCCACAAGGCTTGCACATTTTTCCCGGAGCAGGGTTTTTATTTTTTCAACTTCCGGGTATACCCCCTTGCCGATGGACACGGTAAAGGGGGGGAGGGTTGCTGTGTTGGTGATGACAATGGTGTTTTTATTGGCCCGGTTTATGGCCCTTAAGGTTTCGGCGGGTTCAAATCCGAGAAGGATGTCGGCTTCGTTGTCCGAGATGATGGAGCTTTCGGCTTCTCCGAACACGATGGCGGATTCGACCACGCCGCCTCTCTGGGCCATGCCGTGGATTTCACTCATCCGGACCGGCACCCCTGAGATCAGGGCTGCCTCTCCCAGAACCTTGGAGGCTAAAAGGTTGCCCTGGCCTCCCACTGCTACGATGATCAATCGGGTTGTTTCCATAGTGTATCCTTTACTTTTTAATGGGGGTGATGGCATTTTCAGGACAGATCTGGGCGCAGAGCGCACATCCCACGCAGGTATCGGCATCAATTTTGACTTTGTTGTCTTCCAGGTAAAAGGAAGGGCAGGCAATGGAATTGATGCAGTCTTTATGATCCTTGCACTTATCCGTTATTTTAAAGGCACGGGGTTTTAAGAGTTTGATGCTTTTTGCGTAGAGGGTGCAGGGTTCCTGGGAGATGATGACGGACACGCCCTGGAAGGCCAGGGCGTCCTTGATGGTGTCGATGCTTTTTTTGACCTTAAAGGGTTTGATCACGGACACATGTTTGACGCCGATGGCTTTGACCAGGTTTTCGATATTGATGCGGCCAAAGCCGTCAAGACCGAACCGTTCCATGTCCACGCCCGGATGGGGCTGGTGGCCGGTCATGGCCGTGATATCGTTTTCAAGGATGACCAGGGTGAAATTGTGGTTGTTGAACACGGCATTGACAAGGCCTGTGATGCCGGAGTGAAAAAAGGTGGAATCCCCGATAAAGGAAATCACTTTCTGGTCTGTGGCTTTGGAAAATCCGCAGGCAGAGCTGACGGATGATCCCATGCAGATGACAAAATCGCCGGTGCTTAAGGGGGGTAAGAACCCCAGGGTATAGCATCCGATATCATTGGGGCAGATGATGTCCATGCCCTTGGCAGCCTGCTGGATTTCATAGAAGGTGGCCCTGTGGGAGCACCCGGAGCAGAGGTTTGGCGGCCGCATGGGGATGGGGGGGATATTGTCGGTGTTGAGTTTTGTTGTGGGGGTATAAGGGATATTAAAAAAAGCGGCTGTTTTTTCTCTCACCATGGCCGGGTCGTATTCGTAGAGTTTTGAGAAAAGGGTTTTGGATTTGCCGCTGATGGGGATGATGATCCCTTCTTCCTGGGCAAAGGCCTTAACGGCTTCTTCCATAAAAGGCTCGCCTTCTTCAATGATGAGGACCTTGTCGCAGCCTTTAAGAAAATCTTTGATCTTTTTTTCCGGCAAAGGGTTGGAAAAGCCGATGCGCAATATCTTTATTTCAATGCCCAGATCCTTGACCGCATCCCTGGCATAATAATAGCTGACACCGTTGGTAATGATGCCGAATTTGCCTTTGCCTTCGATGGTGTTGAATTCTGAGGTTTCGCTGATCTCTTTTGCCCTGTCCATTTTTTCCAGGACTTTGACATGGAGTTGTCTTGATACTGCCGGAACGGTCACGCATCTTCCAGGTTCCCGGTTAAATCTGCCCTTGGTTTTTCTTTGCTTCATGTCTCCAAAGGTGACAAAGGCATTGGAGTGGTTGATTCTTGTGGTGGTTCTCAAAAGCACGGGCTGGCTTAATTGTTCCGAGAGATCAAAGGCGTATTTAATCATGTCCTTGGCTTCAGGAACAGAAGAAGGCTCCAGCATGGGCAGGTTGCCGAATTTGGCATAATACCGGTTGTCCTGCTCATTCTGGCTGGAGAACATGGAAGGATCATCGGCCGTAAGGATGACCATGCCGCCGGTGACGCCCACATAGGCGAGAGTCATCAACGGATCAGCCGCCACGTTCAGGCCCACATGTTTCATCATGCAAAAGGTTCTTAACCCGGAATTGGCTGCTCCTGCCGCAACCTCCAGAGCCACCTTTTCGTTGGTGCTGTATTCAAAATAAAGATCGGATTCCTGGGACATCTGGAAAAGGTTCAAGGATATCTCCGATGACGGGGTGCCCGGATAGGTCGAGGCAAAGGCCACTCCCGCCTCAACCGCCCCCCTTGCTATGGCTTCGTTCCCCAGGAGCATGATCTT
>JANNUH010000105.1:0-23265 GCA_031395015.1 Desulfobacterales bacterium
GAGGTGTCGAGTCCGCCGGAGAGCGTGCGGCCCGTGCCGCGTTCGGCGGTGTTGAAGGCCCGCGCCATGCGGGTGAGCGAGTCGAGGACGATCACCACGTCCTTGCCCTGTTCGACCAGGCGACGTGCGCGCTCGATCACCATCTCCACCACTTCCACATGGCGCTTGGCCGGCTGGTCGAAGCTCGACGCCACCACCTCGCCCACGCCCCACGAGATCGCCTCGCTCACTTCCTCGGGACGTTCGTCCACGAGCAGGATCAGCAGAGTCGCCTCGGGATGGTTCGCCGCGATGCCTTCGGTGATCGCCTGCATGAGCATCGTCTTGCCGGCACGTGCCGGTGCGACGATGAGTGCGCGCTGGCCGTAGCCGATCGGCGCGATCAGGTCGATCGCGCGGCGCGTGAGTTCGGGACCGCCCTTCGCGGGGCGGCCGGTCTCGAGCGTGAGCTTCCGTTCGGGGTACGACGCGGTGAGCGTCTGGAAGTCGGTGCGCTTGAGATCGGCGTTGGGCTCCTGACCATTGATCTGCACGATCTCGGCCACGGCGAGGCGGCCACGCTGATCGCGCCCGATGCGCGCTTCGACGGAGTCGCCGCGGCGCAGGCCGTACTGCTTCACCAGGTACGGCGGGACCCAGGCGTCATTCGGTTCGGCGAGGTAGCTGAACTCGGCGCGGCGGATGAAGCCCGCGTCGCGCGCCGGATCGAACCACCCGAGCGTCTCGCCGTCGACCACGAGGATGACCGGCGGAGCCTGGTCGCCACCACCACCACGCGGCTCGCCGCGGTCGGGACGTTCACCACGATCGTGACGGTGACCGCGCTCAGGGCGTGGTCCTCGGTCGGGACGAGGTCCGCGATCGGGACGATCGCCGCCGCCCGCCGGACGCTCGCCGCCACGCTGTTCGGGATTTAGGTGCCCTGGTCCAGTCGGGCCGCCTGGGCTTTTCAAAGGAAAACGTCATTGAGGCCATCAAACGAAGAACGAAAAAAGACTTTATCGATATGAACATCAAGGCCTTTGAAATGGGATTTGAGGCGGCGAAGAAGTATAAGGGATAATCCCCCCTATCTCTGCGGCCCAACAATCAATAAGGAGAAACAACCCATGGCAAAATTATTGTGGCAACCCTCGGAAGAACGGATCAAAAGCACCAATATGTACAGGTTCATGACCCTGGTGAATGAGAAGTTTGACAAAAACTTCAAGGATTATCCTGCGCTCTGGGACTGGTCTGTAAACAATCTGGAAGATTTCTGGGGCCTGACCTGGGATTTTATCAAGATCAAGGCAACACAAAAATATGACAAGGTGATTGAAAACCCCACGCAAATGCCGGGGGCCAGATTCTTTGTCAATTCAAAGCTCAATTTTGCAGAGAACCTCTTACAGTTCAGAAATGACCGATTGGCCCTGATTTTCAGGGGAGAAGATGCAGTCCGAAGAACCCTGACCTATAATCAGCTCTATGACGAAGTGGCCAAAACTGCTGCTTCGCTCAGAAAAATGGGCATTCAAAAAGGCGACCGGATCGTGGGATTTGTTCCCAATATGCCGGAAAGCATCATTGCCATGCTGGCTGCCACAAGTATCGGGGCTGTGTGGTCCTCATGTTCGCCGGACTTCGGCATCAAGGGCGTCCTGGATCGGTTCGGCCAGACCCGGCCCAGGGTTCTGTTTACCGCGGACGGGTATTTTTTCAAGGGCAAACCCATGGACAGCATTGAAAGGATTGCAGGAATCGTCAAAGAACTGCCCTCCCTTGAAAAGATCGTCGTGATTCCCTATGTGTCTGAGACACCGGATATCAGCTCTCTTCCCCATGCTGTCATGTTCAAGGATTTCAAAGATCCTTCCGCCAAAGACATCGTTTTTGAACCCATGGATTTTGATGATCCCCTTTATATCATGTATTCCTCGGGCACCACAGGCCTTCCCAAATGCATGGTCCAGAGCGTGGGCGGGGTGCTTCTCCACCAGAAAAAAGAGCTGGTGCTTCATACGGACTTGAAAGAAGAAGACACCATTTTCTATTTCACCACCTGCGGGTGGATGATGTGGAACTGGCTCACCTGTTCCTTAAGCGTGGGCGCCACCCTGGTGCTCTATGACGGCAATCCTTTCCACCCCGGCCCGGACGCCCTATGGAAAATGGCCCAGGATGAAAAGGTCACCATCTTCGGCACTAGCGCCGGGTATATTGAAGCCCTGAAAAACGCAGGGGTCAAACCGGGAAAACAATTTGACCTGACCCCCTTGAAATCCGTCCTCTCCACCGGATCTCCTTTGTCTGACGAGAATTTTGAATTTATCTACAACGAAGTCAAAGAAGACATACAGCTTGCCTCCATCTCCGGCGGGTCGGATCTGAACGGCTGCTTTGCCTTGGGCAACCCCATGGGACCGGTCTACACCGGCGAGCTCCAGTGCCGGGGCCTTGGCATGAAGGTGTTTGCCTATGATGAAACCGGAACGCCCATCATCGGAAAGCAGGGAGAGCTTGTCTGCACAGCCCCCTTCCCGTCCATGCCCATTTTCTTCTGGGGTGACACGGACGGCTCCAAATACCGGGCCGCCTATTTTGATGAATACCCAAACATCTGGACCCACGGGGATTTTATCATGGTCACGGAAAGGGGCGGGGTCATCATGTACGGCCGGTCCGACACCACCCTCAACCCCGGCGGGGTCCGCATCGGCACGGCAGAAATCTACCGCCGCCTCGACGCCATGCCTGAGCTGGAGGATTCCGTGGTTGTGGGCCAGCCCTGGCAGAACGATGTCCGGGTCATCTTGTTTGTGAAGCTGGCCAAAGGCTACACTTTAGACGACACCCTGAAAAAGAAAATCATGGCCGACATCCGGGTCAATGCCTCCCCCCGCCATGTCCCGGCCAAGATCATCCAATGCCCGGATGTTCCCTATACCCTCAACATGAAAAAGGTGGAACTGGCCGTGAAAAAAATGATCGAGGGTAAAGAGGTCAAAAACAAGGATGCCCTGAAGAACCCGGAGGCTTTGGACTTCTTCGGTGATATTGCAGAACTGAAAAACTAGAAATTACCCCTGATCCATCCTATCCCCTCTGACGGAAACACAGCCAGAGGGGATATTCATGCTTTTGACCCTGCTTTCAGGAAATCCCTGACTCCAATATTTTCTTTACACGGATTCCATATCCTGATACTTATTTTCAAAGACAGGTTACAATTTTTCCCGGTCGTATATCGTTGGAGTTATAAATTAAATGTCAATAGAAACAAAGCCAATTGATCCTGAAGACACCTTCGAGGGGGAGGAAACGCTTGGTGCTGAATTAAGGGAAAACTCCTCTTTGCCTGAACCAGACACAACGGATATTTACCCCGATGCCGTTGTCAACATCGTACCGGAAAATGCTTCAGTTTTTCAACTCAAACGCAAACTCGATAAAAACCCACCTCTTATCAAATTGGACCCTGATTTTCAAAGGCATGCGGTTTGGTCACCAAAACAAAAAAGTGAATTAATTGAATCAATTCTCATGGGAATTCCCCTCCCTCTCATCTACGTGAAAGAAGATGACAAAGGTGTGTATATAATCGTTGATGGACGTCAACGGTTGACAACACTTTTCCAGTTCATGAGCCATGAGTTTGCGCTTCAAAACCTTTCTGTCTTGAAAGATTTGAACGGGGCATATTTCAGCGAAACTACGAAGAATGGAACTAAATTTGAGAAGTATCTGACTCAACCGCAACAGAGTAAGATCGAAGATTGCCCGCTTACCTTGCATGTAATCAAGCCACCAACTCAGGATCGAGTTACCTTCGACTTGTTTGACCGCGTTAATCGCGGTGGTACCCGTCTGAACAATCAGGAAATGAGAAATGCCATTTATCAAGGGTCTGCAACAATACTATTGAATACTCTGGTGGCATTTAACAGTTTTAAAACAGCGACTGAAAATTCGATTAAACCGGACCGTATGAAGGATAAATATCTTGTTCTTCGAATGATCGGTTTTTATCTTTGGCGCAAGAAACAGCTATTGTATGTCAAAGAAAAGGGGCATCCACTGGTTGAATACCGCAGTGACCTTGAAGATTTTCTCGGCAAAACAATGCTGTTCCTTAACGATCAAGCGGGCAGTGAATTTTGTGTACGGTTTCCGGAACGATTTGATAAAACCATGAGAGCGTGCAGAACAATTTTGGGCATAGGGTGTTTCCGGTTGCCGAAAAAAGGTGATGGACCGCGTCGGCCAATAAGCATGGCATTATTTGAAACGGTAAGCTACCTGATAATCGAATTAATTGATCAGCCGCAAGAAAAATATGACCGTATAAAAAACGGGTTCACGAAACTTCTTTCTAACGAGAAATTCATTCTCAGTACAACTTATACTGTGGATAGTAATATCAGTGTTTATAAACGATTTGCGCACATAGAATCAATCATTGAGGAGATACAAAATGCTTGAAACCATTTATATACAAGGATTTAAATGTTTCGACTCGGTTGAAATAGCTTTACGCCGGATCAATATTTTTTCGGGGACAAATTCATCAGGCAAGTCTTCAGCAATCCAGGCTTTTTTGTTGCTTTGTAATAATGCACTGAAAAATTCGTCTTCCCCACTTAACGGAATGTGGTTGCGTTTAGGCACATTCGATGAGTGCCGTAATCATCGAACTAATGCGCGCACCTTCCTATCAGGAGCATCAAGTGGGAAAGAATTATTCCAAGTAGAGTTTTGCTCAGCCAGCGATGACGGCAATGACGTCTCCGTTACATTTGCTCAAGAGTCTAATGTGATACAGGACTTCCTGAGTTTTGAAAAACGGCATGTATATTATCTTCCTGCAAACCGTATCGGCCCTGAGGATTCATACTTGAAAAATTTTGATCGTGTCAATTTTCTTGGAAACAAGGCAGAATTCATTATCGATTTTTTATATAAAAACCGGAAGCAGGAGGTAGCACCATCGCTCATTGCCGATACGGCAAGCATAACGCTTGAGTATCAGGTCAATTACTGGCTGGGAAAACTATTTGGAATCAACAATACAATCCGAGATCTTGGACTCAGCAACAGCCTTTCAATGGAATTATCGCTCGGAAACGGAAAACCCGTCCGTCCCTATCACATGGGTTCCGGAGTCAGCTTCGCTATCGGAGTGCTTGTCTCATGTCTAAGTGCAAGCCCTGATGATATCGTTATTA
Organism: Desulfobacterales bacterium; assembly: GCA_031395015.1. GTDB lineage: Bacteria > Desulfobacterota > Desulfobacteria > Desulfobacterales > Desulfobacteraceae > Desulfobacula. The sequence goes on from JANNUH010000105.1 coordinate 5,208, forward strand.
TTGAAAATCCGGAAATCCATCTGCACCCAAAGGCACAATCCGAAATCACGGAGTTTCTATGTTTTGCAGCAAATGCGGGTATTCAGATCATACTGGAAACGCATAGTGATCATGTCTTCAATGGTATCCGAAAATCCATTGTGAAAAAGGAAATTGCCAATACCGATGTAGCAGTGCATTTTTTTCAGCTCGATGAAAATGCTCTTTCAAAAAACACGGCTATCACACTCAACGAACATGGTCGCGTGATGGATCACCCCAAAGGTTTATTCGACCAATTCGACGATGACCTCGACCAGATCCTGGGCTTGTGATATGCAGATACTTTTCAACGAACTTTCATTGTCTGGCCAATTCTCTGATCAAGTTGATTTTGTTAAAAACGGACTTCTCTCGTTTATCGGCGTATTAAGGGAAATGCAGGGATTTTCGGCACTACTGCTAAAAAGAAGTGACGTATGGAAATATAAAATCACCCCCACCAAAACTCTGCATTCATTTCTGATAAATAATGAATTTCGAAAATTCGACGAAGTCCGTCGTCTGAAATCAGCAATTGTTGGTCTTACGAAAGAGCCGTTCTGGGATTTCGATAGCAAGCAAGATCTCAAGTCCACATATTTTTTCGATGAAAATGACATTCGAGGCAGTTCACCCGCCGAGGCCAGTGAGCGAGACAAGGTGGTTGTTTCTTTTGTTTCATCACCGACGTCTTTAGATCCGTTGAATATCATTCGAAATGATCTGACTATACCATTATTAAACCTGACCCGTTCCGGTAAACTTACAGAATTCCTTTGGTCCAATAATGAAATCTCTTTTGAATCATACTTAAAAGTACGGTATTCAGGAGGCAAACTTGATTTTTCGAAACTTGATGAAAAGATAAGTTTTTCCAGTATTCAATCTTCAGAACAATTTGTTTTTATTGACACTTTCAGGAAATTCGAAGAATTGACTTGGAGTCAGATTCATACTGACAAAGGGCTTGACTACAAAGAATACCATGGAAGTATAGGAATAACTTACCGTGATATAAAAACATACAAATTCAGGGTATCACAAAAATTCCGCTGCCATGGCTTTCGAGAAAAGAATTCGTTCATTGTTATCGGATTTGAGACCGACCATAAATTAAGTAATCGAGGATAGACGGGAGCTTTACTAAATCATTCAGTTAAACAATACCTTTAACCCCTTTGGAAAAGCACAGCTTATTGATATGATTTATACTCTCAATAAATCCGATAAGGGAATTAACAGATTATGGGCCAAGGAGCCCTTTTACATATGACCATAGCGCAGATCATCAGTTCCGACGGATATGTTCATGATATTGCCAAAAAGAAAAAAGACACTGAAACCGTCAATGCTCGGTTTTATTTTCCCCATGTGTCGGATTATATCCTCGGATCTTTGAGGGAGAAAAAACCCTTTATTTTTTCAGCCAGAAGCGGAAATGCCCAGATCGGGATCAAAACCGCTCTGGTGCCCGGCGGAGAAGGCCCTGCCTTTGAGAATTCCAGTGTGTTTCTTCCGGGCCTGATCCAGAACCTGAACCCGCTTTTAAAAAACGTGATGGAGCTTTTTAAGAAAGGCGATGAAATCGGGCGCATCGCCATCATGGACCCGGAATTGAGAATCAATGATGTCCGGCATTACCTTCACAAACGGCTTTTTGTGGGAAGAAAGGTTGAGACCGGCTATTACGATGGGTTTGAGATCAACGAGGAAACAGACCCGGCCACGGGAAAGACCTGCGACTATATTTCCGTCCGGCTGGAGCCCTACCAGTATCAGTTCGAGCCTTATGCCATCAATACATCCAGCATCAATTCCATCATTAAAAGGGGCCGAAGCGCCCTGAACAAGATCCGGTCAAGGGTTCCGACGGACCTGAAAACAAAATCATTGGGTCCCGGAGAATTGTTTATCGGCGCCATTAAAATCTCCCTGGGAGATATCATCGGCATTGTGGATACCATTGTGGAGCCGGAGAATCAGGGCATTGAGCATCTGCCGGCCTGCATCCTTGATCCCTTTCGGACCTTCCGGGACCGCCAGGTGGAACTGTATAATTCCGGCGACCAGGACATCTGCCTGGACCGAATCAAGGTCAGAATCCGGTTTTTCAGATCCAAAAACCCGTTAACCGTTCCCCTTGATAAAACCAGAATCAAGAACGGGTACAGACTTTATGACCTTTTGACCACTTCGGAGATTCACAACCTTTTTTCAGCCATTGCGCCGGATTCCATGGGGCTGATCCTGAACAAGGGGCGTTTCACGCAGATTCATAGAGCTGTGGAGCCCAACGGGGAGGCCCAGCTTGAAATCATCAAACAGGCTATTTTTGAAAGCACCTCCAGAAAACCCCAGCAGCACCCGGGCCGGAAAAACGAAAATGAATGCCGAGATCCGCTGGAAAAGCTCTTTGCCCTTGGCGGGGTCAACAGCCGGATATACATGGGCCGCAATTTTCCGGAGCCCGAAGTCATTGATGCGTTCAGGAGAATCGGGCTCAGAACCTTTCTGATTGAATCGGACAATCCCACGTTTGAGGACGATTATATCAAGAAAATGATCAATATGACCCATGCCGATCATTCGGATTGCGAATTTTTGCGGTATGATGTCAACGTGGATAAACTCTACACATTTTACCACGGCTGTTTCATGGAACCGGATGACAAATTCCGGTTTGACCGGGTAAGGTACTGGTTCGCCTTTTACGGCTCCCATACCCGTGAGGCGGATAACCGCCTGATGATCAGCCTCTTAAAACTTTTAGCCGAAACATTCGGCAATGAAATGGGGGTTGTCCACGGCGGGGGCCCAGGCCTCATGAAGGAAGCCAATGACATTGCCCGGCAGTATAATATCATGAGCATCGGTGTGGCCATTGATCTTGAGGGGGAGAATCAGGACCCGCTCACCACCTGCGACGGTCTGATCAAATACAGCGAAGGGCTCCGCCTTTCCCGCCAGGATCATATTCAAAAACTCAGCAATCTTCCCATCATCAATACCGGGGGTTATGGCAGCGCAGAAGAGCTGTCCATTTCCATCACCTCCATGAAACTGCACGAAAACCCCCTGACGCCCGTGATCCTTTTAGACCCCAACGGGTTATGGGAAGATGCAAGGCGGCAGATCGTCAAAATCTCACAAAACAATTACGGGCCTGAATTTATTCCAAATCTCATCAAGTCCTGTAGGGATGAAAACGAAGCCCTCCTGGAACTGACAAAATTCTTGAATGATCCGGATCAATGGTACCGGACAAACCACATCCCGGAAGAAAGCGTGGCACTGGCCAGAAAAAAATCGGTCCGGATAAGGGCCTGTAGCCTGCGGCAGAAAACCATGGAGGTGTTTGACAGGCCCAATACAAAACTGGATCAGGGCAATGAAGATATCAATGCCTGATCCCGGATCAGGCGGATAGGATTTCCCTTTATGGCTGCGTTTCTATTAACTTGAGGATTGAACTCTCTTGATCATATTCTCAACATCCGGAACTGTATTGACGGCTTTCAGATTAACGAAAGGATATTTATTCGGAAAAACCCTGAATACCTGATCAGCAAAGGCCTGACCAATTTGTTTCACCCCTTTAAAATCCAGGACCACTTCAGAAAATCGATCAAGGCGTGAGACAAGCCTTTTGGCTTGGCTCCGTGAAATCAAAGACTCCCCTTCATGCTGCATCAATTCAACCGCAATGCGGGTTCTATGGAAAGTCGGGTCTTTGTCCGGGTCTGCATATTCATCAAAAACAGTCTTTAAGAGCGTGGGTGAATTTTTTCCGATTCCCATGACAACATGGGTGCCCGGAAGGTCATTTTTCCCTTCAAATATAAAGCCTTCCTCATTTCCGGAACCGGCAAAGGTTAACTGGTGTGAAACGATAAAAAATTTATCAAAAACCCTGGATGTAAAAAATATCCCTTCGCCGGAATGGTTTTCAGGATCGGAAGTAAATTTTCCTTTGGACAACTCCAGGATCGCCTGGTTTGGATATTCCAGGCCCAAATCCTGTTGGATTTTTTTAAAAATCCCGATTCCATTGTCGGATACAGTCATTTCAAGATGTAAACAATCAACCGTGAGATCAATGGTTAGGGTTTTTCCCCCGGAATGGTCAATGACGTTGTTGACCATTTCCGTGAAGCCGTATTGGCAGATTTCTTTGACATTGCTGTTGATGTCCTTCAATAGCGGGGAGATATCCTTTGACCAGATGATATCCTCTTCCAGGTTCCTGTTCTCATGCTCCCAATGATAAACCGTTTTAACCAGTTGATATTTAGGGAATCGCCCGGACCCGGCCTTTTCTATGATTTTATCCTTTATCAGTTCACTGATATATTTATAAACAGTGGGTTTGGTAATCCGGAAATGATCGCAGGTCATGGCTGTTAATGTGTCAGGATTGGCAGTGGCGTTCTGAATCAGAAAAATTTTTATCATTTCCACGACTTCTTTAGTAAATTTCATTTTTCTCCCCTGCCTTAATAAAAATAAATTTTTATTTTTATAATTTATAATAAACATTAATCCATAAACAACAAAATATAAAGTAAAAATAAATGACTCTATTAAAAAAAATCATGCCGCCTTTACATAGTATTTTCTTTACACGCCTTCCATATCCTGATAGTTATTTTCAGATATAAATTTCAGTTGGTTATAAGCGGTTATCATTCAAAATGATATGATACCCAAAACCATTCAAATTTGAATTGTCAAAACAAGAGGCGCTCATGGACATTTCCATCATTCAGGCAGGATCAGGGGACGCGACAGAGATTCTTGCATTACAGAAGGTCGCATACCGGAGCGAGGCTAAACTCAACAATGACTGGACGATTCCGCCCCTGACCCAGACCCTTCCCGAAATTGAGGCGGAGTTTGAAACCAAAACCTTTCTAAAGGCAGTGGAAAAGGATAAAATCATCGGCTCAGTTCGAGCAGTTCTCGATTCCGGCACCTGCCACATCGGCAGGCTCATGGTTCTTCCCGAATACCAGGGAAAAGGAATCGGAACCCGCATGATGGAGAAAATAGAGGCTGCCTTTCCAAATGCCGAATGGTTTGAATTGTTTACCGGCACCCGAAGCGCCCACAATATCCGTCTCTACAAACGCCTGGGATACAGGGAATGCCGTGAAATGGATATCTCCCCAAAGGTCAGGCTCGTATTTATGGAAAAACAGAATCGATGACCCAAAAGATGAGACATCATGACTGAATCCGAAGCCATCACCCGAAAAAAAAGAATTGATGCAAAGCTGGGATCGGCGTTGCTGAACTGGAAAATCATCCACCATGATAAGGTTCGAGACACATCCCTGCTGGATCATCATGCGGTTGAAGCCATTGAAAAAAATCTCTGCAGCGGCAAAAAACAGATGCTCCTGGCCATGGCCGCCCAGACCGTATCTGCGATTTCCGCCTTTGAAACCCCGGAAGACCCCAATTCCCTGCCTGAGCCCCAGGTGCTGGCCGCCGATGCCATCACCGAACTCAACGCCTGTGTGGATGAGCTTCAGGAGATATTGACGCTGATTGAAGCGGAGGATATGGAATGAACAGAAATGATGATATCCGGACCATTACCGTTTCCGGGAGCAAACTGCTGGACCGGGTGGTCTCTATCCTGGATCAGGCCAGGGCAAATGTTATCAAAGCCGTCAACAGCAATATGGTGATCGCCTATTGGCTGATCGGCAGAGAAATTGTCCAGGAACTGCAACACGGCGACCAGCGGGCCGAGTATGGAAAACAGGTCATTTCTACCCTTTCCGGAGAGCTTAATGTCCGATACGGAAAAGGATTCTCAGCAACCAATATCAAATATTTCAGATTATTTTATCAGACCTATGCAGATCGGGAACCCATCATTCGTCACAAGGTGTGTGACGAATCTGAAAAAAGTCACACGCCTTGTGACGTTTTAGACGACCTGAGGCTGGCCGTTGATAAACCTACTGAAATCCAAGGATTTTCCCCTTTACTAAGTTGGTCCCATTACCGGACACTGACCCAGGTCGAACATAAAAATGAGCGGCTCTTTTATGAAATCGAGGCTGAGAAAGTCGGCTGGAGCGTGCCTGATCTGCAAAGACAAATCCATACCTTTCTTTTTGCCCGGTTGCTGAAAAGTCAGGATAAAGCCGGTGTTATGGCGCTGGCCCAAAAAGGACAGGTCATTGAAACCGCCTCCGATGTGATCAAGAATCCCTATATTCTTGATTTTCTGGGCTTGCCGGAATCAAAAAAGCTGCACGAGTCAAAGCTTGAACAAGCCATTATCGATAATTTACAGGATTTCCTGCTGGAGCTGGGAAAAGGCTTTGCCTTTGTAGCCCGTCAGAAACGCATATCCACCGAACACAGCGAATTCTATATCGACCTGGTTTTCTATAATTATCACCTGAAATGTTTTGTGCTGATCGATCTGAAAACCGGCAAGCTGACCCATCAGGATGTCGGCCAGATGGACATGTATGTAAGAATGTTTAATGACCTGCAAAAACCTGAAGGAGACAATCCGACCGTCGGGCTGATCCTATGCCGGCAAAAGGATAAAACCATTGCAAAATATTCAATGCTGAATGAAAGCAGGCAGCTTTTTGCCTCCCAATACATGATGTATCTGCCGACGGAAGAGGAGCTGGCCCGGGAATTGGACCGGGGAAAGAGGCTAATTGAAAAAAAGAGGAATTAGAGAGAGGAAAGTAAAATGAAAAAAGCTATTTTAATTTGGCAGAGACCGTCTGCCAAATTAAAATCTTCATTTGTTCAAGCATCTGAGTATAGACTGTACCTATTATCCAAATCGGTTTTAAAGAAAAAATCGCAGGGGTGGGTCGAACAGCAGGGGGCAATGGAATGAGTGTGATTTCTAAAACTAGTCAACCCCTATCGACTGGTGATCAAAAAGTTGATGGACTGTCACCTTCATTATTTAACTCTTGGCTAAAGCTACCATTTTCTGATTGTATAGAACAAGCTCCAAGTATATCCCGCAAATTAAAAAAAAATGAACTTAAAAAAGTTGGTAAAATACCTATCATAGACCAAGGCGAAAAATTTATCACGGGATATACAGATAATAACAAAGATAAATATAATGCCAACTTGCCATTGATTGTTTTTGGTGACCATACACGGCACATCAAATATATTGATTTTCCTTTTGCTGTGGGTGCAGATGGAACAAAAATCATTATTCCAAAACTCTTTTATGATATTAAATTTTTTTTCCAATACTTAAATGCTTTAAATTGGCAACATTTCGGTTATAGCCGACACTTCAAATATCTAAAACAAGTTAGAGTTCCTCTCCCCCCCCTCTCCGAACAAAAAGAAATCGTCCGGCAGGTAGACCGCCTCTTTGCCCTTGCCGACAAGCTGGAAGCCCATTACCACAAAGCCAAAGGCCGCATTGACAAGCTCTCCCAATCCGTCCTTGCCAAAGCCTTCCGGGGTGAACTGGTGCCCCAGGACCCCAATGATGAACCGGCTGAAAAGCTGCTGGAGCGGATCATGGCGGAAAAAGCAAAGATGGAGGGTGGTGGTCGGCAAAAGGCAAAGAGCAGAAAGCGGAGGACAAAGGTGTGAATAAAAAGAGAAATGCCATAGTGCCCAACAACAGCTTTACGGAATTTCTTCTTTACACGACGCCGGACGGCAAGGTTAAGGTTGAAATATTTCTACGGGATGAAACCATATGGCTCACACAGGAAAAAATAGCTCTTTTGTTTGGTGTGCAGCGGCCCGCGGTGACAAAACACCTGAAAAATATCTTTGAAAGCGGGGAGCTTGCCGAATATTCAGTAAGTTCCATTTTGGAACATACTGCCCCTGACGGCAAAACTTATAAAACCAAATTCTACAACCTGGATGCCATCATCTCCGTGGGCTATCGGGTTAATTCGAGGCATGCGACACTGTTCCGCATTTGGGCCACGGAGCGCCTGAAAGAATACATCATCAAGGGGTTTACCATGGATGATGAACGGCTGAAGAATCCCGGTAATATCTTTGGTAAGGATTATTTTGAAGAGCAACTGGCAAGAATCCGGGATATCCGATCCAGTGAGCGGCGGTTTTATCAGAAGATCACCGACATCTACGCCCAGTGCAGCGCTGATTATGATAAGGAAAGCGAAGAAACTAAAAAATTCTTTGCAACGGTTCAAAATAAACTGCATTGGGCCATCAGCAGACAGACGGCTGCTGAAATCATTCATTCCAGGGTTGACGGCGACAAAACCAATATGGGGCTTTCCACCTGGAAAAATGCCCCGGATGGGCCCATCCGGAAACCCGATGTGTCAATTGCCAAAAATTATCTCACTGAAGAAGAGCTGGACGGACTGAACCGGATTGTTGCCATGTACCTGGACTATGCGGAATTGCAGGCCCATAACCGGAACATCATGACCATGAGCGACTGGATACAAAAACTGGATGCGTTTCTGCAATTCAATGAAAAGGAAATCCTGGATAACCCGGGGGAAATCAGTGCTGAGATGGCCAGAGCCTTTGCTGAAACCGAATTTGAAAAATACCGCCTCATCCGGGACAAACGCCATGAAAGCGATTTTGACAACGTCATCAAACAGATCGGAGGCAAACCATGAAAACCATAAAAGACCTGCCCAGAAACGAAAGGCCCCGAGAAAAGCTCCTTGAAAAAGGGGCCGGTTTTCTCTCTGACCGGGAACTGCTGGCCGTTATTCTGGGCAAGGGCACACAAAAAGACGATGTGCTGTCCTTATCCAAAAAGATTGTCAAGGTCATTGATGGAAAAGGACTGGGGTTTACGGCAAATGATCTCATCGCCATTGACGGCATTGGAGAGGCAAAAGCCACCGCCATTGCCGCAGCATTTGAATTTGTCCGGCGGCGGATCAAACCCGAAGGCCTGAAAATCAAATTTCCTGCCGATATACTGCCGCTGATTCAACATTACGGGGACAGAAAACAGGAGCATTTTCTATCCGTTTCCATCAACGGGGCCAACGAAGTCATGAGTGTCAGGGTGGTCAGCATGGGGCTGGTGAATAAAACCCCGGTTCATCCGCGGGAAGTCTTTGCCGATATCATCGCGGAGCGGGCTTCGGCCGTTATTGTGGCGCATAATCACCCGTCCGGTGATTTAAAACCCAGTGCGGAAGACATCAAAGTTACAAAGCAGTTAAAAGAGGCCGCAGCCATTTTAGGATTGAACGTATTGGACCACATCATCTTCAGTGCAAAGGGATATTATTCCTTTGCAGAGCATGATGAATTGTAAATTCCCTGTATGGCTTTCTCGCGGTTCCGTCCTTGTTTTCGGCTGACACTTGTGTTAAGAAGGCCCATGGAAATGCTTTTCAGGATGAAAAATCGGTTTGGTAAGATAGCGTTGGTATCATTTTTTACCGTTATAATGGCCTTTAAAACCGCCGGGGCTGCACCATTCGAGGCCAAGGAAGACGAAAAAACCATTGGCATGCCCTTCAGTCATGCCGTTATTTTGGGTATTGTAGAAGGCGTGACGGAATACCTGCCCATCAGCTCCACTGGCCATCTTTTATTGGCCGGGCGGATACTGGGGATTGAAAAATCATCCGGCACTTCCCAGGAAGATGAGAAAGCAAAAGAAGCTGCCGATGCCTATACCATCTGCATTCAGATCGGTGCCATCCTGGCCATCATCGGATTATACAGAAGGCATATCCGGCAGATGATATTGGGGTTAACGGGCAAAGACAAGCAAGGCTTGAAACTGCTTATCAATATCATTCTGGGTTTTATGCCTGCTGCCGTCATCGGTCTTTTGCTGAATCGCACAATCAAGGCCTATCTATTCGGTATATGGCCGGTCATTGCTGCTTGGTTTGTGGGCGGGGTGGCCATCCTGATGATTTCATCGAGAAACAGGCAGCCGGGCCAAAAGCAGGTCAACACCATTTCCTTATATGAACTTTCATGGAAAAGCGCCCTGATCATCGGCACGGCACAATGCATTGCCATGTGGCCCGGTATCAGCAGAAGCCTGATTACCATTGCCGGCGGGTTGCTCACCGGTCTGACCATGGCTTCAGCCGTGGAATTCAGTTTTTTACTGGGGGTTGTCACCCTGAGTGCGGCAACAGCCTTTGATATTCTGAAACACGGCCAGGTCATGCTTCAGGTTTTCCATCCCCTGCCCCTTGCAACGGGCGTTTTGGTTGCCTTTGTTTCAGCCGTCATCTCGGTGAAATGGATGGTGACCTATTTGAATAAGCACGGCTTGGAAATTTTCGGATATTATCGAATCGCCATATCCATTCTGGCCGGGTCACTGATTATCCTGAATATATTATAAATTTGATCTTTTAAGGAGGCGCCTGTGTTCAACGAAAATCTGACCTATTCCGCAGCCCTTGTTGCAGGGCTTCTCTCGTTTTTTTCTCCCTGCATCCTGCCCCTGATACCGGCCTATTTCTCCTTTATCACGGGCCTCTCCCTGGATGAACTCACGGAAAACAAAGCAGAAACCCGACGAAAAGTCATCCTGTCCACGCTTTTCTATGTGGCCGGGTTTTCGTTTATCTTTATTCTATTTGGGGCTTCGGCTTCATTTCTGGGCGGCATTGCCTCCCAATACTCCTGGATAATAAGGTATCTTGGCGGCGGTATTGTCATTGTATTCGGGCTTCATCTTCTGGGGATCATCAGCATCAAGGCGTTTAATTTTGAAAGGCGGCTCCATGTCAAGGGGAAACCCCTTCATCTCATGGGCACCTTTGTCATCGGCATGGCCTTTGGCGCAGGATGGAGCCCCTGCATCGGCCCCATGCTGGGCTCCATCCTGATTGTGGCCGGAAACCAGAACACGGTGCTCAAAGGCATCCTGCTCCTGGCCGTGTATTCTGCAGGCCTTGCCCTTCCCTTTGTGATCCTTTCGTTTTTCATCCATTCCATCCTGGACTTCATGAAGCGGGCCACAAAGCTCATCAACATCATCAACAAAGCCTCCGGCATCCTGCTGATCCTGATCGGACTTCTCCTGATTTTTGACAAATTCAGACTGCTTGGAACCTTCTAAGGGGTTTTGGGGCGGCATGCTCTGGTCTAATTCCTGCCTGTTTCACAAATCTTGACAAGAGTTAGGTTCCTATCCTATATAAAACCAGACTTTCGATTGACAATGAATGAGAGGACTTGATGATACAAGAGAATACACCGGTTGACGATCCGGAAGACGAATCTCCTGTTGAAATGGAAATAAACGATACGACACTTGATGAAACAGGCGGAATTGATGAACCCATTATGCAGGACCCCTTTAATCCAACGGAAATCAACATTGTTTCAAAACAGGACACCCTGCATAACCTCATTGAACGTCTGAAGCATGGTGAAATTGATATGAATACGGATTTTCAGAGACATCCCGACCTTTGGGACAATCAAAAAATGTCCCGGCTTATTGAATCCATTCTGATCCGTTTCCCCCTGCCGGCTTTCTATTTTGATGCATCAGATGATGAGAAATGGCTCATCTTGGATGGGTTGCAAAGATTGTCTGCCATCAGAAAATTTGTCATGGAAGATAATGAGAAAAAAAAACTAAGGCTCCGAGGACTTGAATATCTAAAAGATTTAAGCGGAAAAACCTTTTCCGAGCTGCCGAGAGCTTATAAGAGAAGGCTTGATGAGTGCCCGGTGACTTTGTTTCTCATTCAGCCGGGAACACCTGAAATGGTCAAATACTCCATATTCAGAAGGATCAACACTGGCGGTCTAGTTCTGTCGGACCAGGAAATCCGAAACGCCATGGCAAAACCGGAAATCCGTGATTATTTAAAAAAACTCGCGGCAAATGCATATTTGAAAAAGACCGTCGGAGATCAGACAAAACGAATGATCGATCAGGAACTTGTATTACGTTTTCTGGCCTTTTACTGTATGGATTACGAAACCAGTACAAAAAATATAACCCATTTCCTTGACGAAATGATTGAAAAGCTGGAAAAAACAAAAAAACAGGAACTTGACCAATATGAAAAAACATTCCATACCGCTCTGGAACGTTGCTGGCGGCTCTTTGAGGAATCAGTTTTCGAAAAAAGGACAGCCGATGCAAAAAACCGAAGACGAAGAAAAAATTCAACTCTTTTTGAAGTCTGGACTGTAGCCTTGGCCCAAATGGATGAATTGGAAATGGTTATCCTGGAACAAAAAAAAGAATTGCTGTCCGATATGCATTTAAAGCTCATGGCATCTGATAATGATTATTTCCGCTCCATAACCTATTCAACCCAGAAACGGGATCACTACAGAATTCGTCGGGAAAAGGTCCATCAAATCATTAAGGAGGTCCTGAATGCTTGAATTCATTCGTGTTCAAAGATTCAAGTCTTTGAATGATGCCAGTTTCCCGCTTTCCAATCTGAACCTCTTCAGCGGATTGAACGGGATGGGAAAATCTTCTCTTATTCAGTCGCTTCTGCTTCTCAGACAGTCTCTGGAAAAAAACACACTGCCTGACAAAGGCCTCCTGCTTAAGGGTGAATATGTCAACCTGGGAACCGGCCAGGATATTCTTTCGGAGCATGCTGAAAATGACACCATCGAGTTTATTTTAACCTGGAAGGATTTGAACCCTGTTTCCTTTGTTTTTCGATATGCACCCCAGTCTGATTTACAGCCTGTTGAAAATAAAAGAATAAAAATGAATTTTGAAGATTTCAGCCTGTTCAATAAAAATTTTCAATACCTGTCCGCAGACCGGATTAGTCCGAAAACAGCATATGAAGCCTCGGATTATTATATTAAAGATTTAAATTCACTCGGAAACCATGGCGAATACACGGCGCATTACATTGCGGAATATGGGTTAACCCCTTTGCTGATACCGGCACTAAGGCATGAAAAGGCATCTGCGCCAAACCTTCTGGAAAATCTGGACAAATGGATGTCTGAAATTTCTCCCGGCGTGCGGATACATGCAAATTTACAACTATCTATCAATTCGGTCTCTCTGGGATATGCCTTTGAACAGGGGAATGAAATGACGGCGGATTTTAAACCGCAGAATGTCGGTTTCGGTCTTACGTTCGTCCTTCCTGTAATTGTATCCATCCTCAGATCAAAACCCGGAGATATGTTGATTATAGAAAATCCGGAGGCCCATCTGCACCCCGGAGGCCAGACTGTTCTGGGGAAATTATGTTCAATCGCAGCTAAAAACGGGGTTCAACTTTTTATTGAATCCCATTCTGATCATTTTTTAAATGGTATCCGGGTTGCTGTAAAGGAAGGATTAATTCAATACGACCAGGTCAAACTCTTTTTTCTTGAGAGGAGCCCATCAGGAATGCATGCCACCACAATACTCACACCGGAGATTGATCCATCCGGAAGAATCAATATCTGGCCTGGTGGTTTCTTTGACGAGGGAGACCGGCAACTGGCAAGGCTCTTATGACTTCTTTCCTGGTGTTTAACCACCACTCCCTTCCATTTGAATCAAAGGATCAGGCCGGATCGGCAATACCCGAGTTTCTTAAAATTTGCATAGAATCCCAATCCATTGGTTTGACAACGCTTCTTTTAGATGAATCCCTTGATAAGAACTGGTTTCGGTTACAGCTCTCTGAAGGATTTTTCTGGCAAGACTGGTATCATCAAAATATGAATACTGAAAACAAAGACCTCATCCGTGCTTTCAGGAGTATAGCAACAAGGCAGCCTTTGTTTTCTGTTGACAATATAGGAGATGACCCGGATCTGTTTGAAGTCAGGCTGAAAGGAGATGATTCATACTCCGCCCTAAGAGCTGCGGTCTGGTATAATGCTCCGGTTACAAGCTTTCCTACCCGTAATCCCTGGAATACATCACCGTTGGAAGTAGAGGCCAATCTCATAAAACCGGATACAACCCTCACCTCCTGGCTTTGCCGAATCCGGAATTTTTATTCAATTGCTGCTTTTAAAGATGCAAAAGAAGAGATTCTAAAAAAACGGAATCTGGGCATCCAGACGGCAAAACAACTCTATGAAAAACGAAAAGACCTTTACCCCTTTATCTGTTTTTGTGGAAAAACCGAACAGCAGCTCTCATATTGGTCATATTCAGCGGCAATGTTTGACCAGGTTAAAGAATCCCTTACAGCCCTGAATTTATTTTGTGAAAAATGGCATGACGGCCAATTCTCTGTCTATACAAACGATCATCTGATTGCAGCCGGATTAAATCACAAAGTGAGTGGCGAATCGAAATCCGTGTTATCGAATCAGGCATTGAGAAGGGAACGGGAATTCTGGCTGCCGACCGGTAATAAAAAAGTTTTTGAAAACCATATAAAGCTTTCAAATGGATTTCGGATACATTTTTTTCCCGACAATGAATCAAAAACAATATTTGTGGGGTATATCGGACCCCATTTGCGATTAAGATAGTTAAATATCAACCCGAAAAGAGAGGCCCCCATGAGCGAATTTTTAAGAACCGTATTTTATCAGAAACACCTGGACCTGGCTGCCCAGATGGTTGAATTCGGCGGCTGGGAAATGCCCATTCAATATCCGGAAGGGATTATCCATGAACACATGGCCACACGGAAAACCGCAGGAATTTTTGATGTGTCGCACATGGGGCGGCTTTATTTCAAAGGCAAAGACGCCCTGCCCTTTCTCCAGCATGTCCTGACCAACAATGCAGCGGCCCTGAATACGGGTGAAAGCCAGTATACCCTGATCCAGGATGAGACTGGCGGGGCCGTGGATGATGCCTATCTCTACCGGTTCAAACCGGACGAATATCTTCTGGTGGTCAATGCCTCCAACCGGGAAAAAGATGTGGCACATTTTAAGGCGCATATTAAACATTACCCGGATATCGAAATGCTGGACAAAACCTTGGAAATCGCCATGATTTCCCTCCAGGGGCCCCTTTCAAAATCCATTATCGAACAGATTGTAACTGGCGGCAACCTGCCGGAACCGGCCCGGAACTGCCTCTCCATGGTGGAAATCAACGGCGTTGAAACTTCTCTGGCCAGAACCGGGTATACGGGCGAACCTCTGGGATTTGAGCTTTTCATCGAGAATAAATATGCAGTTGCCCTGTGGACCCTTCTCATGGAAAAAGGCGCCCAGCCCATCGGCCTTGGCGCACGGGACACCTTGAGGCTGGAAGCCTGCCTCCCCCTTTACGGCCATGAACTCGGAACCGACCATGATGGTCAGCCGATCCCTGTGTTTGCCTCTAGATTATCCAGATTTGCCGTAAGCTTTTCTCCCCTAAAGGGCGATTTTATCGGGAAAAAAGCCCTTTTCCTTCAGCACCAGGCCTTGAAACAGATCATGAACCAAAGCTTTGAAGATATTTCCCCTCTGCCCCGGATGGTCACGGCCCTTGCCGTCACCGGAAAAGGCATTGCCAGGGAAGGGTATCCGGTATTTGCCGGGGACAGGCATGTGGGCCATATCACGTCGGGAACCCTGATCCCTTTTCAGGAACCCCTGGGAAGCGGGCTCAATTCGGAATTTAAAGAAGACCCCCAGAGAAGGGCCGTTGCCATGGCCCTCATCGACAGCACCATCACCGAAGGCGAAACCCTTGACATCGAAATCCGGAAGAAACGCTGCAAAGGGATTGTGGTTCCCTATCATATGAGTTCCGAGGCCCCGCCCTTTGTTCGATCCATTCCCGAAGATCAGTTGAGGATGAAAAAAACCGTTGGGAAAGAAGAGGCCTATCCCGGTCTTGCCCGGCAGCTTTTATCAAAGGCGGTTCATAACCATGAATGGCGGCAGAAAGAATGCATCAATCTGATCCCGTCGGAAATGAGCCAGTCTTATCTGTCACGGCTTTTGTCCATCAGCGACCCGGTGAATCGGTATGCCGAGCATAAAGAAATAAAGGCCTTTTCCGGGGAAGATGTCTTTTATTACCAGGGCACGGAATTCATCAACGAGGTAGAGCACCTTTTAAACCGGGAGTTTCAGACCTATTTCAATTGCCGGAACATTGAATCAAGAGTCATCTCCGGCCAGATGGCCAATGCCGCCTTTTTCAGTGCCCTGGTGGATTTTCTGAACCGGACGGACAGAAAGAGCGAGCAGAGACGAATCCGGAAAATCATGAACAATCACATCATCAAAGGCGGTCATTTAAGCGCCCAGCCCATGGGAGCCCTGCGGGATTTTGTGGCGCGGGACCCCAAAACCGAAAAAGCCGCGGTGGTCAATTTTCCCGTTGAACGAAACAATCCCTATAAAATCGACATCAGTGCCTGCGAGGCCCTGATCAAAGAGCATCAGCCCGAACTGGTCATTCTCGGCAAAAGCATGATTCTTCACAAAGAGCCGGTGGCTGAAATCCGGAAACTGGTAGACGAATTTGCCCCGGATTGTATTGTCATGTACGATATGGCCCATGTCCTGGGGCTTTACGGCCCCCATTTCCAGGAGCCCTTAAAGGAAGGGGCCCATATTGTCACCGGCTCCACCCATAAAACCTATTTCGGGACCCAGCGCGGGGTCATTGCTTCCAATTTCAAAGAGGAAGACCTTGAATACGGACTCTGGGAAGCGGTCCAGCGAAGAACCTTTCCCGGAAGCGTGAGCAACCATCATCTTGGCACTCTGACCGGGCTTTTATTTGCCGCCTATGAAATGAATCATTTCAAGGAAGACTACCAGAAAACAGTTATCGCCAATGCCAAGGCCTTTGCAGCGGCCCTGAAGGAAAACGGCCTGGATGTGGCCGGTGATCCCTCCATCTCCTATACCGAAACCCACCAGGTGATTTTAAATGTGGGCTACGGCAAAGGGGCGAAAATTGCCCATGCACTTGAAGAAAACAATATCATTGTCAATTACCAGGCCACCCCGGTTGAGGAAGGCTTCACCGCTTCCGGTGCCCTTCGCATGGGGGTATCGGAAATGACCCGGTTCGGCATGAAGGAAAAGGATTTCAAGGCCCTGGCTGCCTTAATGGCGGATCTCATCAAAAACAGCATGGCCGTCAAGGATGAAATTGTTAAGTTCAGGCAGAATTTCCTGGATATGCAGTTCTGTTTCAAAGAAAATGAATTCAAGGATGTGTCGGCATCTTTGCTCAATGCCATGAAATAAAAGGGCTAAACCCGAAAATACAGGTGTCGGCTCATTTTAAATCCGAGCCGACACTGAATGGCAGACCTCTACAGCCAGGGCATAAATGATATCCAGGGGCAGATGCCGCTCAATGGTTCTGTCAAATAAAAGTTTTGTCTCACAGGGAAAATCCTCGTCCCCCTGCCAGTACAATACCGCAACCGGAATGGATGGGGTGATCTGAAATGAAAAAGCTGAATCTGCAAGGGCCAGCGAGACCCCGCCCAGCTTTTCGCAGGCCTGACTGAAGGCCTTGATATCATTCTTGAACCGTTGACTGATCCAATCCGTCGGCAGGGTGTGGGGCCCCCTGAAAAAGGCTGCCCCTCCTTTTATGTCTTTCTCGGACACCCATTTTTCTTTCGGGGGAAGGAGGCTTGACTTCATCAGAAAATACAGGATGAACAAGTGCAGATAATCATGGCAGGAGTTAAGGCCTGGCCCTTCAGGCCGAACTTCATAGGCTTTCAGATCCACACAATACACATGCCCCCATATCTTGATCCGATATTGCCGGGCTACCGGATCGAATTCGCAGCCTGTCCGGGCCGTCACATCTGCAGGATCAAAGGATTCAAGATCCGTAAAATTGGTTTTATCGATTTTCTCAGTCATGTCATCATCCGGAATAATAATTTTTTATGTTCCCACCTGCCCACATTCTAATAGCTCATGTTCTGATATCTTATAAACAAACGCATCTTAATAAACCAGTATTATTTCATCATTTTTATCTCTGCTGACCACCACCCCTTTCTTCATTATCAACTGGATATTTGCCATAGGAAATTTTGCATAACCCGTTCCAGGGTGATCACCTTACGTCCGCTGGATGGATATTGCTACAAATTCTAAGATTACCTTTGCTGACCGCCATGAACTCGCTCATTCTTCGCTCAAACAGCAT
>JANNUH010000106.1:0-11085 GCA_031395015.1 Desulfobacterales bacterium
TTTTGCCCAGGGCAAGAAAAACGCCCCATGTATTATTTTTATTGATGAGATCGATGCCGTGGGCCGCCAGAGGGGTGCAGGTCTGGGCGGCGGACACGATGAACGGGAGCAGACCCTGAACCAGCTCCTGGTGGAAATGGACGGGTTTGAATCCAATGAAGGCGTTATTCTCATGGCTGCCACCAACCGGGCCGATGTTCTTGATCCGGCCCTGCTCCGACCGGGACGGTTTGACCGCCAGGTCGTGGTGGACATGCCGGATATGAAAGGCCGGGAAGGTATATTAAGGGTTCACATGAAAAAAACGCCCCTGGGAGCTGATGTCGATCCTACGCTTCTTGCAAAGGGTACTCCCGGATTTTCCGGTGCAGACCTTGAAAACCTGGTCAATGAGGCTGCCCTTCTGGCGGCCAAACGGGATCATGAGAAGCTCTCCATGAAGGATTTTGAAGATTCCAAAGACAAGGTTTATATGGGGCTAGAAAGAAAATCCAAGGTCATCAAGGAAGAAGAAAAGAGAACCACGGCCTATCATGAGGGCGGCCATGCCCTTGTGGCAAGGCTCCTTCCCAATACCGATGCGGTTAATAAAATCACCATTATTCCCAGGGGGAGAGCAGCCGGGGTGACCTGGTTTCTTCCTGAAGAGGGAGATTTTAAATATAAAGACCAGCTTGAAAGTGAGCTGGCCATTGCCTTTGGCGGCCGGGTGGCTGAAGAATTGATTTTCAAACGGATCAGTACCGGTGCCTCCAATGATATCAAGCAGGCGACAAAGCTTGCCCATCGAATGGTCAGGACATTTGGCATGGGCGATAATCTGGCCCCCCTGTCCTATGAAAATCACGATGACAATATTTTCCTCGGCCGGGAAATCACCCAGGCCAAAACCTATTCCGAGGAAACGGCCCGCAAAATTGATGCAGAGGTTGCCCTCATCATCAACCGGGCCTACCAGTCTGCAAAAAAAGTCCTGGAAGAAAACATGGATATCATGCATGCCTTAACAACGCTGCTCCTTGAAAAGGAAACGGTCCTCGGCCCTGAACTGGACGATTTGATCGCTTCCCTGCGGCCTGATTTTGACTTTTTCGGCAGAAAAAATATCTTCCAGATGCCAAAGCATCCAGTAGAGCCGGAAACTCCGGAGGTGGCACCGGACACAACCGAAGCCTCCGCCGAAGCCGTTGAGGATAAGGATGAAGGAAATTCTTAAGTCATAAAGGAATCATATGACACCCTTTACGCTGGAATTTGACCGGTACAAACTGGACCTTGGCTCAAAAATCTGTATCATGGGCATTTTAAATGCCACGCCGGATTCTTTTTCCGACGGAGGTCGATTCAACACCTTTGATGCTGCCGTGCAACAGGGACTGAAGCTTACAAAAGACGGGGCCCATATCCTGGATATCGGCGGAGAATCCTCAAGGCCCTTTGCCGCACCTGTATCGGAAAAAGAAGAACTGGACCGGGTGATCCCGGTCATTGAAGTCCTTTCAAAACAGATTTCCATCCCCATTTCCATTGATACGGTTAAATCCAATGTGGCCAGAAAAGCCCTTGATGCCGGTGCGTCTATTATCAATGATATTTCCGCCTTTGAAAAAGATCCGGCCATGGCAGACCTTGCTGCAGAAAGGCAGGTCCCAGTCATCCTCATGCACATGAAAGGGACGCCGGAAACCATGCAGATGAATCCGGATTATGAGGATCTGATGATGGAAATCACATCCTATCTTGCATCAAGGGCAGAATATGCCATTCAAAAAGGGATCAGAAAAGATCGTATCATCCTTGATCCCGGTATCGGGTTCGGGAAAACCATTGAACATAATCTGGTTCTCATCAACCATCTTGAAAAAATTACCAGCCTTGGCTTTCCGGTCCTTGTGGGTCCATCCAGAAAATCATTTATCCAGAAGATCCTGTCTGAAAAACAAAAAACCCCGGTAGGCCCGGACCATATCCGGACGGAATACGGAACACTTGCAGCCGTGGCTGCTTCCATCATGAAGGGTGCCCATATCGTCAGGGTCCATGATGTTGAAAAACTAACCTCTTTTACCCGCATTTTAGATTTGATCAGGAATGCATAGGCTCAGGATTTTTTGCAATCCCCTGGTTCTTTTTTTATGCCTTTTTTTTACCTCGGGCTGTACCACAGAGCCGGTTGAAACCGATCTTCTCTTTCCCGTGGATTTTTCCAATATACCGGAAAACATGGTGCTTACTGAATTTCATACCGATAAAATCGAAATCCGGATACGTGCAATCCCAAGGCTGATGGAACGTATCAACAAGGAAAGCATTCGATATCCTGTGGACCTTTATACGGATCTTGCCTTTGATCCGGCTGGCGATTTCGATTCCATTGATCCGGGAGAATACCTGATCCCGGTCTATAAAAAAAGGATCCCCATGGGTCCTGCCATCAAAGTTCTGAATGTCAAGCCTTCTTATCTGAGCGTCCGTCTTGAAAAAAAAGTGCGAAAAACCTTTCCAATCAAGGTTGTTTATACGGGAACACCTGCCCAGGGATATGCTGCCCTGGGTGCGACGGCAGACCCGCCCAGCGTCGAGTTGGCCGGCCCGGCTTCCGTTATCGAGTCGATTTTTGAATTAAAGACAAAACCCATTGATCTCAGCAATATCCATGAAGGTTTTAAAAAAAAGATCCCCCTTGACCTGGAAGATCCATCCATCGTATCTTCTCCCCATCAGGTGGTTACGGTCATGGTTCCGGTTGAACAGCAGCTTGTTTCAAAAACAATTGAAAATATTCCTATTCTGGTTTGGAATGCTGCTTTCCCGGTTAAAATTGAGCCACCGGGGATAACCGTCAGCATTAAAGGACCTTTTGAGAAATTGAGCAATAAAGAGGTCCTGGGCCGGATTTATTCTTTTATTGATTTAAAGGATATGAAACCCGGTGTTTACGTGAGACACGCATATATCAACATTCCCGTGGATCTGACAATGACGGATGCAAGTCCACAGGTGTTTACCATCAAGATAAATTAAAGGAGACCTTCCATGCTTCTTGTGATCGACGTTGGAAATACAAATACGGTTATCGGTGTTTATGATGGTGAAATTCTTAAACATGACTGGCGGATACGAACCATCCGGGACACCACGGCAGATGAATTCAATGTGCTGGCCAATGCTCTTTTTTCAGACAAGGGAATCCATCGTTCAACCATCCGGAAAATAGCCATTTCTTCGGTGGTGCCCTCTTCAGTTCCCATCCTGAATTCCTTCTGTGAAAAATATCTGGGGCTTTCCCCCCTGTGGATCAACCCGGATTCGGTTAAAAAACTCATGCCCATTCTTTATCATAACCCCAATGAAGTCGGGGCGGACAGGATTGTGAATGCCGTGGCCGCCTACAGAAAATACAAGACATCCCTGATCGTCATTGATTTTGGAACCGCCACCACCCTGGATGTGATCTCTGAAAAAGGCGAATATATCGGCGGTGCCATTGTTCCGGGAGTCATGATTTCTGCGGAAGCCCTTTTCCAGAGAGCCTCCAGGCTTCCCAGGGTCGAAATATTCAAGGCTCCGGATACGGTTATCGGCAGGGACACCATTGACAGTATCAAATCCGGGCTCATTTACGGAAATGCTGCCATGGTGGATGGAATGGTCGAGCGGATGGCAAAGGAGATGAATTCCACGCCCAGGATCATCGCCACCGGCGGAATTGCGCCATTAATATCCGGGTTATCGAAAACCATAGAAAAGGTGGAACCGTCCCTGACCCTGGACGGACTCCGAATCATCAGCAATGAAATGTAAGAACCCCTTTTTTCTTATTCTTTTTTTCTTTCTTATCAGGACATCTGCCCATGCTCTGGAACCGGAAGAAGTCCTTGTCATTGCCAATACAAATGCAGCAAAGAGCAAGGGCCTTGCTCAATATTACATGAAAAAAAGACAGATCCCGGACAAAAATCTAGTGGTATTGTTCATGACCGATAAAGAAACCTGTTCCCGGGAAGAATATGAAAAAAAAGCCGTCCCGCCCATCCAACGTTTTCTGGATCAGCATACCGGGATCAGGGCCATTGTCTCTGTGTTTGGAATCCCTTTGAGAATTTCGGGTCCTGAAAAAACCCCGGCTGAAACATCAAAAGTATCAGAACTTGAAGAAAAAAAGAAAATTCTTGAAGATGAGCTGGAAAAGAACATGGATAATGACCTGAAACAGAAAAAAACCAATGAATTATCCGCATTAAAAGCCGCCCTGGCCGATTATATGAACAGCGTTGACAAAGAGGCTGCCTTTGATTCCGAACTGGCCCTTGTCAAAAAAGACGGGTATGATCTGAATATGTGGGTGCCGAACCCCTATTATCTTGGGTTCAGAGACCAGAAACTCGCCATCGGCAAGCCTGAGGTCCTGATGACCAGCCGGCTGGACGGAGCCACGGAAACCGTTGTAAAAAGGATCATTGACGACAGCATTGAGGCGGAAAAAACAGGCCTCAGGGGAAAGGCTTATTTTGATGCCCGATGGAAAGATCCGGGAGACAAAAAAGTTTCAGGATATGCGTTCTATGATAAATCCATTCATTCTGCGTCCCAGTCCCTTTCCCAGAAAAAAAGGATCAAGGTTGTTTTGAATGATTCCGAGGATCTGTTCCGGAAAGGGGAAAGTCCGGACACGGCCCTTTACTGCGGCTGGTACAGTCTTTCCCGGTATATTGATGCCTTTACCTGGCAGAAAGGGTCTGTGGGCTATCATATTGCCAGCGGTGAATGCACGACTCTGAAGAGTCCGGACAGCCAGGTCTGGTGCAAGAAAATGCTGGACAACGGCATTGCCGCAACCATCGGACCTGTGGGGGAACCTTATGTCCAGGCCTTTCCTGTTCCTGAAATATTTTTTGACTTTCTGACGGAAGGATATTTAACCCTGGCGGAATCATATTTGATCAGCCTGCCGTATCTTTCCTGGAAAATGGTGCTGATCGGAGACCCTTTATATAGGTTGAACCTGAAGCCATGAAAACTTTGGACCAGAATATGGATCTTGAGTTCTTCCTTTCAAAAGTGCCGCTGTTTTCTTCCATCTCCCTTTCCCAGCTTCGTGACATTGCATCCTGCTTTACCTCCATGGAATTGAAAAAAGATTCAATTATTTTCCAGGAAGGTGATTTAAGCGATTCCATGTATGTTATCCGCACCGGAGCCGTCCTGATCTGTTCTGAAAAAAAAGAAGGATCTTTTTTTCATGTGGAATTAAGAAGAGGGGATTTTTTCGGAGAAATGGCCTTGCTGTCCGATCTTCCCAGGAATGCCACGGCAAGAGTGACTCTGGATGCAATGGTTTTTCGCTTGAAAAAAAATGATTTTGAAACGCTTTTATCCGGGAACAAACATATCGGGCTCTTTTTGAGCCGCCTTTATGCCAGACGGCTGTCATCGGGATTTGAAAAAGAAAAAGGCATCCGGAAACCCTCATTTTACTCTGTTTCTGCCTCTGATCCCGATCTTGGGCTTTCCCATTTTCTATATTCCATGTCTTACCACATTTCAACGGAATCAAATAAAAAGGTCCTTGTTGTGGAGCCGCATCTCGAGCTTGAAAGCATTCTGCAGAAATTTGATCTTAAGATCGGTGCCTGCCCTGATCAAAGCCTTTTTTCCCTTTTGCCCCCCCAAATATACATATCTCGCGATTTTAAATGGTTTTATCATCCGTCAGGATTTTCAGTTCTCCAGGTCAATAAAGGGTTTAATGAAAATCTGGTTCCTGTCCTGCCCCTTTTGATGGAAAACCTGAAAACCCGGTATGATCTTATTTTTTTCAGCCTTGCACATTATTTTGGTAACCTGGAACAACAGGCCGTAAGGCTCTGCGATAAAAATATGATATTGATCAACAATACCCGGCCCGCGCTTGAGGAGGTCAGGCAAAAGATCCGTCGGCTGGAAGAAAAAGCAGGGGTGGGCCTTGACCGTGTCCGGGTGGGAGTCAGCCACCTTTGCGGTTCCCAGGGGATTCCACGAGATGAGCTGAAAAAAGAACTCCATCTTTCCGAGACCCCTCAGATCTGGGTGGAGCGGTCGGATATGGCCCTGAAGGATCAGATGGATACCTTGAAAAGATTTCCGGTCAAGGGCCCCAGGGCCATTGCAAGGGAAATCGCCGGTGTAAGGGTGGGACTGGCGCTGGGTGCCGGTGCTGCCAGGGGATGGTCTCATATCGGGGTTTTAAAGGTGCTTGAAGACCATGGGATTCATATTGACATGATCTCAGGAACCAGCATGGGCGCACTTGTAGGAGCCATATATGCTGCAAATGGATCTGTTGATCACTTGAAACGGCAGACCATCGACCTTTTGCGGACAAAGGCCATGGCAAGGAAAGGAATTTTTGATTACAGCCTTCCCTTTAAAGGGTTTCTGAGAGGGAAAAAGGCCTTGAATCTTGTTGCAACAGCAGTGAATCAGGCGGATTTCATGGATCTTCTGATTCCAACCTTTATCGTCAGCGTGGATATCCTGAAAGGAGAAGAAATCCTTCTGGAAACCGGAGATGTTGCAAAGGCCGTCAGGTCCAGCCTTTCCCTGCCTGTGATTTTTACCCCGATAAGGCATATGGGACGGTGGATGGTGGATGGCGGTCTTTTAAATCCTGTGCCTGTGAATATCCTGGAGCAGAAAGGGGCCGATAAAATCATCGCGGTCTGTGTGGAAAACCCCCGGCCACGCCTGCAAAAAGCGACAAAATCGCCGGGAATCATGGAAGTGGTGTCAAGAACCATCTCCATTGTTCATGGACGGGCCACCAGCGGATTTGCCGGGAAATCGGATATTGTGATCTATCCCGATGTCCAGGGCTTTGCCTGGGATGATTTTCATAAAGGCGAAATCCTGATGCAACGCGGCATCATGGCCTGTGAAGAAGTGATCCAAGAGATCAAGGGCCTGGTTCAATAATCATTTCTATTGATTTCCGTATTGATTTGCGATCTAATCCAGCCTTTGTGTTTTTATAAAATTTGATGGCGATATATGCTTGGAAATGAAATAAAAAAAACCATCCACCTGTCCATTCCCATTGTTGTGGGACAGCTTGGACAGATGCTCATGGGAGTGGTGGACAATATCATGGTCGGCAAACTCGGCGCAATCCCCCTTGCCGCAGCCTCCATTGCCAATTCCCTGTTTATGTTGATCATGGTGGTCGGCTTTGGCCTGACCATGGCCGTAACCCCTCTGACTGCCATGGCCTGTGGGGCCGGGAAAGACAAGGAATGTGGTGTGGTCCTGAGACAGGGCATTCTGGTCAATCTTTTGTCCGGCATGATTCTGTGTGCGCTCACCTTTGTTCTCTCGGAAGCTATTCCTTACCTGAACCAGCCCCCGGAAATTGTGGCCCCGGCTTCCCTTTATATGAAAATCCTGGGAGTGTCCATCCTTCCCCTGATGCTGTTCCAGAGTTTTCGGCAGTTTGCCGAAGGGGTGAGTTTTCTAAAGCCTGCCATGGTGATCATGCTTCTGGCCAATATCGTCAACATCATTGGAAACTGGATCTTCATATACGGAAATCTCGGTGTTCCCGCCCTGGGGCTTACCGGAGCCGGGATTGCCACCACGGGCTCACGGGTGTTTATGGCCATTGCCTTGATGGTGGTGGTGACAAGGTCTTCAAAAATGAGGCGGTTTGATCCTTTTCTGAATTTTGGAAAAATCGATTTCCCCATGATACGCCGACTTCTGTCCATCGGCATCCCGGCAGGATTACAGTATTTTTTCGAAGTCAGTGCCTTTTCCGCTTCAGCCATCATGATCGGCTGGATGGGAACCACGGCCCTTGCCGCCCACCAGATTGCCCTGAACATTGCCCATATTTCATTCATGGTGGCCATGGGGATATCATCTGCCGCCACCATCCGGGTCAGCAATGCCGTGGGGCGGCGGGATATTCACGGGACAAGGATGGCAGGATTTTCCGCAGCCGTCCTGTGTGCCCTGTTCATGGCATCGGCCGGTCTTCTCTTTATTCTTTTCAGATATTTTCTGCCGACCTTATATATTTCCGACAAAGCCGTCATTGATATCGCAGCCTCGCTTCTCATCATTGTTGCCTTTTTCCAGATATCCGACGGAACCCAGGCCGTGGGGATCGGTATTTTAAGGGGCATGACCGATATGAAAATCCCCACCCTTATCACCCTTGTGGCCTACTGGCTCATGGGGCTTCCGTCGGGATATGTCCTGGCCTTCGGGTTTGACATGGGCATTTTCGGCGTCTGGTATGGCCTTCTCATCAGTCTCACGGCGTCAGGGCTGTTTATGATGATGCGGTTCCATGCCAAAAGCAAAAAAGCCGTCATCCGGTCCTGATTTCGGCTCAGAATTTTTTCAGTTTTTCAGGATAGTATCCACATGGACTAGCTGTTTGATCTGTTTTTCCGAGAGCATGATGGTTTCAGTCTGCTTCCAGGCATCCCCATCAATGGTTCCGATTTTTACGGCAACGGAAGGCTTGATCAGCTCCCGCGTGGCAATGAGCTGAAGCCTTCTAAGCTCGTCATTGGCTTCCTTGTCTCGTTTTTTTATTTCCATGAGGACATCGGCTTCGTTGGCAGGGTCCATTGCAGCTTCCCAGCCTTTGAGAAGGGCTCCCATGAATTTTTTAACCATATCGGGCCTGGTTTTCCAGGCTTTTTCCGATGTGATGATGGAATTGGCTACAAAATTAACGCCGAAATCCGCAGGATTGAAAAAATAGACCTTCTCACCTTCCTTTTCCAGCTTGTCTTTCAGGATCACGCCCTGGGAATTTCTGTATACCGGCCATACATCTACTTCCCGCTTGAAAAACGGGGTAAAATCAAATCGGACGCCGGTAATTTTTACATCTTTTTTTAAGATGCCTGCTTTTGCAAAAAGGGTGTTCATAACGGTTTCGTCGTTGCCGCCAAAGGTAATGCCGATATTCCGACCCTTCAAGTCGGCCAGGGTTTTGATTTCCGGCTGATCCGTTCTGTAAATCCATTGCATGGGGTTGATCTGGAAAAGCTGGGCCAGGACAATGATTTTTGCTCCCTTGTCAAGGGCCCGGATGACCTGGTCTGCCGAAGCCACACCAAAATCCGCATACCCCAGTTCCAGTTCATTAATGGCATTTTTTTCAGGGCTGCCTTCCCTGACATTGACCTTCAGCCCCGCATCTTTGAAATATCCTTTGGCCTCTGCATAGATATCTCCGGCAACACTGGTGTTAAACAGCCATTTCAGCCTGTAGTTCAACTCAATTTCATCGGCATGGGAAGCGGCTGTAAAGGCGGTAGTGAATAAAAACATCCAGAAAAGTATAAACATCTGCTTTTTCATCATGTGTTTCCTCCCTTTGAAACAGACCATCGGGTCTTTATCTGTTCACCCAGGGTTTCAAGACAGCCCTGGTATATGGATATGACAATGCCGATCATGAATAAGGCGATGAGGATTCTGGCAAGATCGCTCTGATACAGGGCAACCCGGATACTGTAGCCGATCCCGGCATTGGCGGCAATGAATTCCGCCACAATGGTTCCGGCCATGGCCAGGGTGGCACTGCCCGAGATCACAGTGGTAAGCTTGCTTAAATTTTCAAAGCCCCGGATTTTCACCTCCAGTTGCCAGCGCATCCGGCCCGTGATGATATAAAAATGTTCAATATCTTCCACGGGTGTGGCCATGATTCCCAATACAGACAAAAGAAGGGGAAAATAACAGATCATGGAGGCAATCAAAAGCCTTGATATAAAACCGTCCCCCAGGAGAATAAAAATGATGGGGGCCAGGGCCACAATGGGATAGGCCTGAATATTATAGGCAGTGACCTTGATAAAGGACCCCATCCAGGAGGATCTGCGACCGGCAATGCCGACCCCGAAGGCCATGGCAATGGACACACACTGACCCAGCACCGTCACCGACATGGTGTTCATGACATCAAAAAAATAGGTGTCAAATACATCTTCCGCGGTTTCCATGATAAGACCGAGCCCCGGAATCACATAGTCGGACAGGGATAGAACGGCCTTGATCAGCAGCAAGGATATAAGGCCGATGAAATATACAATCAGAAACTGGTAAATCCGTCTAAATAGCATTCATGATCTCCAGCATGGTCCGGTCAAGGGATTCTTTGTCCGATTGATATCCTTTTGTGTAATCCCGTCCGCGGATGATGGAGCATCCCTTATTTGCCGAAGGTTTTCCAAATACAAGGATATCGCGGCAGAATCCGGACACTTCCATGAGGTTGTGGGAAATATAAAGGAACATTTTATCGGGGAACAGGTCCTTGATGGACAGGATAATGGCCTCCCTCAGTTTTTCATCCACATTGGCAAGGCTTTCATCCATGATTAAAAGATCAAAGTCCTGTAAAAGATAGCGGACCAGGTTGATCCGATTCTGCTGGCCCATGGAAAGCTTTGAAAATCTGGATTTCAGAATATCCCTTAATTCAAAGATGTCGGTCAACCGGTCTTTCAACGGCTGTTTTCCCTCGGGAGTGACCCTGTCCAGGTGATTTCCCGTGCCTGACCAGCCAGGAAGTCTTTCCAGGTTATAGGAATAGAGGATGGTGTCCATGCCTGTGGTGATAATGTCGCCTTTGAAATGAGACTCCATTTTTGCAATGAGCTTTGCCAGTGATGTCTTTCCAACCCCGGACGGCCCGAACACGGCATTGAATCCCGGGGTTTCCATTGAAAAGGAAAGGCGCTTGATCACCGGTACATCACTGTCCGGGTATGTGAAATTCAGATTATTACATTCAAGGCGCATGCACCGCTCCTGGATATTGTTGAAACAGGGTCATCTACCCATACCCGTCTTTTCCTGAAAAATCAATATGCTTCGTGCTGTCTGGATATTTGCCATGAGAATCATATTTTCCAACCAATTTGCGCCAATACCCGTTCCGGTCTGATCACCTTGCACTCCCTAGTGCCTGAACGATTTTTTAAAGTTCAGAAAGGCCTTCCATTAAACGGCGGAAACTCGGTCATGCTTCCCTCAAACAGTCCGCCGTTTTAACATTCCAGGCCTTTAGAACTTTTACAAAAA
>JANNUH010000113.1:0-15460 GCA_031395015.1 Desulfobacterales bacterium
GATACAATTCATTAAATCGATTTACTTCAGCTATGGTCATGGTATATTCCTTCTCATTAAATGCCCGGAATTGGACAATTATGGGGAGTTATACACCAATTGAACCTATTTTTCTGCCGCGTAGCGGCTTCGTCCAACAACCGGCTTACGGAAAAACAAGGCTTAATCAGTGAATTGCATTTCGGCGTTTTTAAAATGGCCCATATCAGGGAAGAATATTTCATGTATGGGGAAGAGCGTCCCAGGGCACAATGGATTTTGATGCACAGGAAAATCGAGAAACTGCTTGAAAAAATGTCGGCGACATTCACAGAACCGGATGAAAAACCCCCTTTGGATATTTTTATAAATTTTCATAAGAAAATGGGCAATCTGTTTGATCAACTTGTCAAATATGATGAAGGCCGGACCATCGCCGTTTCCCCGGAATTAAGGGAAAGGATTGCTGGCCAGATGATGGTATCGGCATATTCCCAGTATCTTGAAGGAATGAAATTGCAGGATTTGATCAAAAAAAAAGTACAACGGCAGCATGACGATTTCCATTTATACAACAGTGCTGCTTCCGGTTTTTTGGCATTGCTTATCGTATCTTTTGCAGTGATCATGCTGCGCAATATCACCCGGCCGTTATCAAAGCTTCAGAAAGGAACTGAAATCATTGCCGGCGGTGATCTGAATTACAAGACAGACATCAGAACTCGTGACGAAATCGGGCAATTATCAACCGCCTTTGATATAATGACAGAAAGCCTGAAGGGCATTACCGTTTCCCGTGATGAATTAAATCGGGAAGTGCAATTTTCCCAGGCAGTCATCAATAGTTTGCCCGGCCTCTTTTATCTCTTTGACGAACAGGGAAAATTCCTTCGCTGGAACAAGAACTTTGAGGAGGACTCCGGTTATTCAACTGAAGAAATTGCCCATGTTTCCATGCTTGATTTATTTGGCGAGCCGGACAAGAGTTTTGTGGAAAAAGCGATAAATCAGGTTTTTCTGACGGGTGAAGCTGTTGTAGAAGCGGATTTACTGTCTAAAAACCAGACAAAGACACCCTTTTTTTTTACAGGGAAACGCTTCATGTCTGAGCAGAAACCCTGTGTTGTCGGCATGTGTATTGATATCTCCGACAGAAAACACGCGGAGGCGGCACTGTTAAAACATTCCGAGGACCTCAAACGCTCCAATGAAGAGCTTCAGCAGTTTGCCTATATTACATCCCATGATCTTCAGGAGCCCTTAAGGATGATCACCAGTTATCTTCAATTGATAGAAAAACGTTATAAGGGAAGGCTTGATAAAGATGCAGATGAATTTATAAATTTTGCCAC
Organism: Desulfobacterales bacterium; assembly: GCA_031395015.1. Taxonomy (GTDB): domain Bacteria; phylum Desulfobacterota; class Desulfobacteria; order Desulfobacterales; family Desulfobacteraceae; genus Desulfobacula. Next base: position 1,332 of record JANNUH010000113.1, read on the forward strand.
GGATGGAGCAAAAAGGCTTCAGGAAATGATTGTCGGGATTTTGGCGTATTCACGGGTGGAGACAAAGGGAAAGCCTTTAGAGGATGTAAACTGTTCCGAAGTCCTGGCAAGGGCAATCATAAATCTTCAAATCGCCATTGAAGAAAGCAGAGCCTTCATAACCACGGACAGTCTTCCTGTTGTCAGGGGAGATGCAGGTCAGCTTGTTCAGCTATTTCAGAATCTTATCAGTAATGCAATCAAATTCACCAGGAAAGACGAAATACCCGTGATACATGTCTCGGCAAAACAGATTGAAGAGCATGCTGTTTCAGATACGGGAGCTGGGTTCCCCGGCTTTATATCTCCGATCGACCTGGCACCGGCTGAGATGAAAGATAAATATCTGTTTAATGTAAAAGACAACGGCATCGGTATTGAGGCTGAATACAAGGACAGGATTTACAATATCTTCCAAAGGCTTCACGGAAGGGAATATCCTGGGGTCGGTATAGGACTTTCCCTGTGCAGGCGGATTGTTGAAAGGCATGGAGGCCGCATATGGTTTGAATCGGAAATTGGGAAAGGGACGGCGTTTTATTTTACGATACCGATAAAATAGATTCTGAAAAAAGGAGATCTTATGAATTTGAAACCTGTAGCCATCCTGCTTGTTGAGGACAATCCCGGAGATGTAAGATTGACCCGGGAGGTATTAAAGGATGCAAAAGTCAAAAATGATCTTTTTGTTGTTTATGATGGAGTAGAAGCTTTGGCCTATCTTCGGCATGAAGGCAAATATAAGGATTCTCCCAAACCGGACCTGATTCTCCTTGACCTGAACCTGCCCAGGAAAACCGGGCATGAAGTCCTTGCAGAAATTAAGGCTGATGATAATCTGAAGCGAATCCCTGTTGTGGTGCTGACGGTGTCAAAAGACGAGGAAGATATTCTGAAAAGCTACAATCTCCATGCGAATTGCTTTATAAACAAGCCCGTGGACCTGACTCAGTTTTTTAATATTGTGAAGTCAATAGAGGATTTCTGGCTTACGGTGGTGAAACTGCCGGAAGAAAAGGAAAGGGGTTAAAAATGGAGCCGTTAAGCATTAAGGGTGAGGAATTAAAAAAGGCCGGCATCAGGATTCTTTTGATTGAAGATAACCCCGGCGATGCCCGCCTCATTGAGGAAATGCTCAAGGAAGCCGGTGATGAATTTGAACTGGAATGGGCTGACTGCCTGTCATCCGGGATCAGCCGGATTAAGATTGATGGTTTTGATGTAATTCTATTGGACCTCGGACTGCCTGACAGTCAGGGGCTTGCCACCCTCATGGCATTAAGTGAAATAAAACCTGAAGCGCCGGTTATCGTTCTTACCGGTCTTGCAGATGAGGCAACAGGGACACAGGCTGTTCACAATGGAGCCCAGGATTATCTTATCAAAGGGCAGGTGGACAAAAATCTGCTTATGCGCTCCATAAAGTATGCAATAGAGCGCAAGCGGGCTGAGGAGGAACTTCGGGAAGCAAACCAGTTCAATCTTCAGATTATCGAAAGCGCCAAGGAGGGAATTATTGTTTATGGTCCGGATTTGAAGTACCAGGTCTGGAATCCCTTTATGGAAAAGCTGACCGGCTTTTCAGCCAACGAAGTTTTGGGAAAGCATCCTCTGGAGGTTTTCCCCTTTCTGCGCACAACCGAAATCATGGCGGGCATTGAAAAGGCGCTGCAGGGGGAAATCTCCGAAGCAAAACGGATTCAGTTTAATGTTTCCAAGACAGGGCTGTCGGTATGGGTGTCCGATATCAGCGGCCCGTTAAGAAATTCTCAGGAAGAGATTATCGGTGTCATTGGGATGGTGCGTGACATCACCGAGCACCACAAACTCGAAGAGCAGCTCCGTCAGAGCCAGAAGATGGAGGCCATCGGTACGCTGGCAGGAGGTGTGGCCCATGATTTTAATAATATCCTCAGTGTGATCATGGGGTATGGCACCATGGTGATGGATTGTCTTGAAGACGGCAGCACTTCAAAGAAGGATATTAAGGAGGTGCTGACCGCTGCCGAAAGGGCTGCGACTCTCACCAAAAGACTGCTTGTCTTCAGCAGGAAACAGGTTGTTGAGGTAAAACCCGTTAATATCAATGAGACGATCCTCAGTCTTCAGAAAATGCTCAACCGGATTATCAGCGAAAATATTGATTTTAAACTGGACCTTGCCGACAAGCCCCTGGTCGTAATGGCGGATGCAGGTCAGATAGAACAGGTGCTGATGAATCTTACCGTAAATGCAAAGGATGTGATGCCGGACGGCGGTCATCTGACAATCAGCACAAGACTTGAGGAAATAGATGACACATATATTGCAGCATTTGGATATGGACGGCCCGGGAAATATGCGCTTATCACGGTTACTGATACGGGTAGCGGAATGGATGAGGAAACCCGGCAGAAGATATTCGAGCCTTTTTTTACAACCAAGGGGATTGGAGAAGGAACAGGGCTGGGCCTTTCAATAGCTTACGGGATAGTAAAACAGCACCATGGATACATCAACGTGGACAGTGAGCCCGGACACGGCGCAATATTTAAAATCTATCTGCCGGTCCCAAGTTCGGAATCCAAAATTTTGAAGGAGGATCTGTTAAACCCGAAATCCGAAAATCCGAAACCCGGAAATGAAACGATTCTTGTGGCTGAGGATGATGCCCCTCTTAGGAAACTGTCAAGGATAGCCCTGGAATCGCACGGCTACACTGTGATCCTTGCAGAGGACGGAGAAGATGCGATTAAGAAATTTGCAGAGAACAGGGAAAAAATTAAACTTGTCATGCTTGACATGATCATGCCGAAAAAAAGCGGCAAAGAGGCATATGACGAAATCAGAAAAACAAGTCCCGAGGTCAAGGTACTCTTTGTGAGCGGATATACTATGGACATTATCAAAACCTGCGAAATTACTGAGGATGGGCTTGACTTCATGCTTAAGCCTGTCCGGCCCATGGTCCTTTTGAGAAAGGTGAGGGAGATTCTGGATAGATATGATGGTGAATAAAAAGCGGATCAGACCTGGATAAAGACATATCCGCCTTCGGCATAACCGAAATGCCGGAACACGAAATTGTAATTGCCGGCAAGGCTGTTGTAAAAGGTCTCAAAGGAAACCTCATAGGGATCGGGCTGGTCCGGGTCCACATCCAGAAAGGTGACCTTGTCTGATGCCGGATCAAATCCGCCCACAGGGGAAATGTGGGGAATGTGGAATTCCGGGAGGACGCTTCCCTGGTCAAAATGGGCGATGAGCAAGCAGTCGCCTTTGGTTTCAAATTGTTCAAGCCTGGCCCGAAGGGTCTGCTTCATGGCTTCTGATTTTTCCGGGTCACCTGATACCTGGACAATTTCAAGGGATTTATATGGAATACCAAAGGCGCTCAGACTGCCCTTGACCACTTCTCCAAGCACGGGAAGGGGAAGGCCCCTTCGGCCTTTATACCCGTTATCGCTCATCCTTTCCTTCCAGTGGGCGGTTTTCACCGTTTCAAGAAGATCCTGCTGGGTCACCGGTATATTGGGCGAGCGACCCTGTTTTTCAAGCAGGACATTGATGACCGACACCACCGAGGCCACGGAACAGGAAGACTCGTGAAATTGCTTGACATGAAGGCGGAAAAGCCCGTCCTTTAAAAAATTTCCCGTGTTTTGGTATGGGGCTTTCCGGTAAACGGCCAGGTTCGGTTTAAAGCCCCCGATTTTAAAAAGTTTTGAAACAATATACTGGATATAAAGATAGGGCCGGATCACCCATTTTAATAAATTCACTGGGCGCCTCCAGGGTCAGGGTTCAAAATATTCTTTAAATAATGGCCGGTATAACTTTCAATGGAGCGGGCTATTTTTTCCGGTGGCCCTTCTGCAATAATCTCTCCGCCGCTGTTGCCGCCTTCGGGCCCCAGATCAATAATCCAGTCTGCGGTTTTGATCACATCCAGGTTGTGTTCGATAATGATGACGGTATTTCCGGTATCGGTCAGGCGGGACAAGACACTGAGCAGGAGTTTGACATCCTGGAAATGAAGGCCCGTGGTGGGTTCGTCCAGGATATAGAGGGTTTCTCCGGTCTCTCGCTTGGCAAGCTCCCGTGCCAGCTTGATTCTCTGGGCCTCTCCGCCGGAAAGGGTGGTGGCGGCCTGCCCAAGCTTGATATAGGAGAGCCCCACATCCATGAGGGTATTGAGAATCTGGGTGATTTTCGGATGCCGGGAAAACAGTTCCCTTGCCTGCACGACCGATAAATCCAGGACATCGGAAATGGAATGATCCTTGTACAGAATTTCCAGGGTGGCCCGGTTAAAGCGTTTACCGTCGCATACCTCGCAGGGAACATAGACATCGGCCAGAAAATGCATTTCAACTTTGATATATCCGTCTCCTGAACAGGCTTCGCACCGCCCACCCTTGACATTAAAGGAATACCGCCCCTTCTGATACCCACGGGCCTTGGATTCCGGCAAAAGGGCAAAGAAATCCCGGATATGGTCAAAGACCTTGGTGTAGGTGGCGGGATTGCTCCTGGGGGTCCGGCCGATGGGCTTCTGGTCGATATTGATGATTTTATCCAGATGGGAGAGGCCGGTGATTTTTTCATGGCTGCCGATGCTCAATTGTGAACCGTGAAGACTCTGGGCCAGGGCCGGATACAGAATCTGGTTGATGAGGGTGGATTTCCCGGCCCCTGAAACGCCGGTGATGGCCACGAGAAGCCCCAGAGGAATTTTTACGGTTATGTTTTTCAGATTGTTTTCCGTGGCATGGACAATGGTGACCCATTTATCTCCACAGGCTTCAGGAGTTCTTCTTTTTTCAGGAATGGCAATCTGCTCTTTTCCGCTTAAAAACCGGCCCGTGATGGAGGCGGGATTCTTTTTGATCTGGGCCGGCGTGCCCTGGGCCACGATTTCACCGCCCAGATGGCCTGCGCCGGGCCCGATATCCACGATCCAGTCGGATTCTTCCATGGTTTCGTGGTCATGCTCCACAATAATGAGGGAATTACCGATATCCCTCAAATGGTGAAGGGTGTTCAAAAGCTTGATATTGTCCCGCTGGTGCAGCCCGATGGAGGGTTCATCCAGAATATAGAGCACCCCGGTCAGCTCGGACCCCACCTGGGAGGCCAGCCTGATCCGCTGGGATTCGCCTCCGGAAAGGGTGGGGCCGCTCCGGTCCAGGGACAGATAATCCAACCCCACATTGACCAGAAAACCAAGGCGGTCAGAAATTTCCTTTAGGAGTTCTTCGGCAATGAGCTGTTTATTGCCCGTGAGGTTCAGCCCATTGACAAATTCATAGGCTTCCCGCACGGTCATGGCTGTCACATCCTTGATGGAATTATCCTTGATATGAACATGGAGGACTTCATTTTTCAAGCGCTTTCCCTGGCAGGAGGGACAGGTGGAGGCAGACATGAAGTCTGAATAATATTTTTTCTGGTGTTCAGACTGGGTGTCCCTGTATCGCCGCATGAGGGTGTGGATGAGGCCCTCATGGGTCCGTGTGAATTCGCCCTGGATCTTGGCCGAATTCCAGCTCACCGTCATCTCCCGTGCATCGGAGCCATACAGGAGAAGGTCCTTGTCCTTTTGGGGCAGGCTTTTCCAGGGGGTGTCAAAATCAATGCCCCATTGCTGTTCCATGGCGGTGAGTTGGCTCATGCCCCAGGACTGGTCATTTTGAAACCGCGGCTTTTTGATGAAATAATTTTTCCAGGGGATAATGGCGCCTTGCCGAATGCTCAGGGATTTGTCCGGGATGATCTTGTCCGGGTCCATGGCCAGGAGGGTTCCGATGCCGTTGCAATCCGGGCACATGCCCAGGGGCGAGTTGAATGAAAAAAGCTGGGGGGTCAGTTCAGGATAGGCAATCCCGCAGCAGGAACGGGCCTCGCTCATTTTCAGGTCTTCCCTGCCCATCATGTGAACGATAATCTGTCCTTTTCCCAGCTTCAGGGCCGCTTCAACGGAATCTGTCAGCCGCTCTTCAAAGGAACGGTCATTTTTCACGACCAGGCGGTCCACCACTACTTCGATGTGGTGTTTTTTATTCTTGGCAAGGGACTGGATGTTTTCAAGATCCTGGACCACGCCGTCCACCCTGACCCGGGCATATCCTTTTGTTTTCAGTTCTTCAAATTTTTCCCGGTGCTCTCCCTTGCGGTTTTCCACGATGGGAGCAAGGATGAGGAGTTTTGAGTTCTCCGGAAGGGACAGGATCTGGGACACCATGCTCTGGGCATCCCCCCGTCCGACAACCTTTGTGCACTGATAACATTTCTGGGTGCCGATTCTGGCAAAAAGAACCCTTAAATAATCATAGATTTCCGTGATGGTCCCCACGGTGGAGCGGGGATTTTTGCTGGCAGCCTTCTGTTCAATGGCAATGGTGGGGGAAAGCCCCCGGATGGTATCGTATTTGGGCTTTTCCATCTGGCCGATGAATTGCCGGGCATAGGAAGAAAGGGATTCAACATACCTGCGCTGGCCTTCGGCAAATATGGTATCAAAGGCAAGGCTGGATTTTCCTGACCCGGAGACACCGGTGAGCACCACCATCTTTTTTTTGGGGATGTCGATATCGATATTCTTGAGATTGTGTTCCCTTGCCCCCCGGACAATGATCCTGTCAAGCTCTTTGGAAGCCTGGCCCAGACCTGGTTTTTTTTGGGGCCGGAGTTTTGAGGCCACTGCTGAACCGCCGTTTTTCATAGACTTGTATTTTCTTCCCCATCTGCTGTTTTAACCATTTCAATATGAGAAAACCATAAGCATGGCAAGATAAAAGTAAAGTTGCTTTTACCATAAAGGGCATGAAGAACCTGAAGATGGTAGCTTCATGTCCTTTATGATCTTCCATGGTGATAATAAAATCGTCCCGCCTGCTTTTATCATTTTTCTTGACAGGAAATCAAAATAACCTTAAAAATAAATCTGATTAGATATTTGATTATATATCAAATTGATTCTTTAACCATAACCATCACATGACAGTTTAAACCGCTGTCTGCCTATAAAAAAGGAGTTTTTCATGTACGGATGGATGGGAAAAATACTTCGCGTTGATCTTGGTGCCGGAACCTGCAAGGGTGAATCGGTGGACCCTTCGGTGGCAAAGGATTATATCGGCGGCCGGGGGCTCGGGATCTATTTATTGCGCCGGGAAGGGGATGCCGGGGTTGATGCCCTGGCACCGGAAAACCCGCTTATCATGGCCACAGGACCCCTTACCGGGACAGGCGCTCCAACCGGAGCCCGTTACATGGTCATGACCAAGTCCCCGCTGACCGGGGCAGTGACCTGTTCAAATTCCGGGGGCATGTTTCCCACTGAATTGAAGCGGACCGGGTATGATGCCATTATCTTTACCGGGCGGTCCGAAGCACCGGTTTACCTTTGGCTTGATCAGGGAAAAGCCGAACTCCGGTCTGCCGGCCATTTGTGGGGAAAGAATACCCATGAGACCACGGATATGCTCCAAAAGGAAACCGATGCCCATGCAAAAGTGGCCTGCATCGGGCCTGCCGGAGAAAAGCAGGTATTGTTTGCCTCCATCATGAATGACAAGCACAGGGCTGCGGGGCGGTCGGGCGTGGGCGCCGTCATGGGCAGTAAAAATCTGAAAGCCGTGGTGGTAAGAGGCAGTAAAGGCAGAATCCCCCTGGCTGATCCCGAAGCCTTTAAAGCCTTTAACAAAGAGATCATGGATGTTTTCAATGCGGGGGTAAAGCAGGCCCCCCTGGGTCTGACCGTAAACGGCACTGCCGGTGTGGTCATGACCACCCAGAATTTTGGGGTATTGCCCACGAAAAACTGGCAGCAGGGCACCTTTGACGGCTGGGAAAAAATTCACGGCGAGGAATTGACCCGGCGGTTTCTGAAAAAAAATACAGCCTGCTATGGATGCCCCATCGGGTGCGGCCGCTTGACCAAGGTGGATGATCCAAGATTCCAGGGCGAAGGCGAAGGGCCTGAATACGAGACAGTGTATGCCATGGGGTCAAACTGCATGATCGATGATCTGGCCGCCATTGTCAAGGCCAATTATATCTGCAATGAACTGGGCATGGACACCATTACCATGGGCGCCACCCTGGCCTGTGCCATGGAATTGGTGGAACGGGGCTATTTGCCCGAAAATGAGGTGGGGCGTTCCCTGACTTGGGGTGATGGCGAGGCCCTGGTGGAATTGACCCGGATGACCGGTATGCGGGAAGGGTTCGGCGACCAGTTGGCCCAGGGGAGTTATCGCCTTGCCGACCGGTACGGCCATCCGGAGCTGGCACCGGTTTCCAAAAAACAGGAATTCCCGGGATATGAACCCCGTGGTGCCCAGGCCATGGGCCTCGCCTATGCCACCTCCCCCATCGGCGGTTCCCATATGCGCGGTGATCCAGCCTATTTTGAATTGTTTTCCGTTCCAAAACCCATGGACCCCCATCAATGGGAAGGCAAAGCAAAGGTAACCTCGGCGTTCCAGGATTTATCCGCCATTATCGATTCAGCCGGGCTGTGCATTTTCTTTGCGGTCCGGAACCTGGCGGCCAAGGATCTTGGCGTGGCCCCGACCGGTGTCCTGGAATATCTCAATGCCGCTACAGGCTTGAATTATACGCTGGAAGAACTCATGCTGGCCGGGGAGAGGATCATCAATGCCGAACGGCTTTTCCTGGCCGAGGCCGGGTTCAGCAGGAAGGACGACAGCCTGCCGGACCGGCTTACCCGGACACCGGCCCCCACAGGCCCGGCCAAAGGCATGGTCTGCCGGCTCGACAGCATGCTGGATGAATATTATGAGGTTCGAGGGTGGAGCGAAAACGGGATACCTGAAGATGGGGTGCTGAAAAAATTAGGCCTGGATCGCGAATAGGGTATCACAGACCTGAACCATGCACATCCACGTAACATTATACAGTGAGTTTAAAAAATTTGCCCCGGACGGCACAGGTCAATTTGATCTGACCCTGCCGCCCGGGGCAAGTCTCGGGCTTTGCCTTGATCGATTACAATTCCCGGAAAACAGTGAATACACCGCCCTGATCAACGGCCGGCGGGCTCACCGGGAATCCCTTTTCAAGGAAGGGGATACACTGGTGGTATTCCCCCTCATCTGCGGGGGATGAGGTAAAACTCCTTAAAAATTCAGCTTAAATTTCCTTCCATGCCGCTTTGCTTTTGTTGATCTTTATCCGGACATTTTCCCAGGTCTTGGTGGTCAGAAAGGATGTTTTATACTGGTCGATCATCCGGGTAAACATGCCAAAGGGAATGGTAAACGAAAGTTCATCCGTCTTGAAGAATTTTCTGGCGGACGGGTCCCACCCTCCAATCACAGCCCTTTCCAGCCCTTTTTCAAGATAGTGCAGGGGCCAGACCACAAGACTTCCGCAGGCAGCACTCCAGGGGGAGGCCACCACCTCGGGATCACTGGTGACAAAGGCGGCCAGTTGATGAAGGCCGTTCAGGGATTCCGGCCGGGTAAAAAAAGATACCAGGACGGGCGTTTCGGTTTCGGAAAATTGGCTGATGGGCTTGAACACACAAAATTCACTGGCTGCAGGAACCGGATCAATATATTCAAACATTTTTCTTAAATTGTCCGGTGAGTCGCAATATTTTTCTCCTTCCATTCGGCCTGGAATTCCGGAGGACACATAATGGATAATAGTTTCCGACTGGGGTTTGTTGAAGCCGAGCCAGAAGGCTCCGCCGGGGCATCCGAACTGCGAGGATGAAAAATACGCTGTGGTCTTTTTTTTCCTTGCCAGCCAGATATTGCCGATGACGCAGGAAAATTGGCCAAACACCTCCTGCCAGTTGATCTCGTTTTTCTTTTCCTTTTCCCGGGTCGGCAGGTCCATGGGCTTGGGTGAAAAACCAGTGTCTGGTTTGGTGTCTGTGAAAACCATACCCATGGGTTCTTCCATAATCCCAAGGATGTTTAAAAAATCCGGAACAGCGGATTGAATGACAGGGTCCATGATTCCTCCTGTAATAAGTTGAATGGAATATCTTAATGATTTTGTAAACAAAATTCAAACCAAAGGCAATGAAGAAAATGATTATTAAAATTTTAAATATTTGGTATAAGAGTGATTCTGTTTTAATATACAATATTCAATTTAATAGGAGAAAACAGTATATGAATAAAGCATTTGCAAGAACCATCGCAAGATTTGTCATTGTGGCCTCGGTCATCCTTTTTCTGTCAGGGTGCAATACGGTCTATTATAAAACCATGGAGCAATTCGGCAAAGAAAAACGCCATATTCTGAAAAGTGATGTCAAGGATGTCCGCCAGAGCCAGACCAAGGCCCAGAGGGAGTTCAAGGATGCCCTGACCACCATCAAGGAACTGTATGGTTTCCAGGGCGGGGATCTGGAACAGTTTTACAACCGGCTCAAGAAAAATTATGAAGACTGTGATTCCAGGGCCAACCAGATTGAAAAACGGATCAATACCGTGGAAGAGGTGGCCAATGACCTTTTTATGGAATGGGATGCTGAAATCGCTCAGATCCAGGACCCGGCCATGAAAAGCACCAGTCAGCAATCCTATGCCGATTCAAAGGAACAGTATCAGAAACTTCAGGTAGTCATGAAAAATTCCACAAAAGGCATGTATCCGGTCCTGGCCAAACTCAAGGACAATGTGCTGTCTCTCAAGCATAATCTGAACGCTAAAGCCGTAGGAGTATTGGGCGGTGAAGTCACCACCATTGAACAGGAAGTGGAAAAACTCATTTTCGACATGAATGCATCCGTTGATGAAGCGGAAATTTTTATTAACCGGTTTTAGATGAGATATCGGGGAATCCTGAAATGAAAGTGGACGGCAAAGACATGAGGCCCATCTGGTTTGATAAAGCTTCTCAAAGGCTTCAGGTCCTGGACCAGCGGTTTCTTCCCCATGAGCTTGTGGTCAACACGCTGACCACAGTGGATGAGACGGTTTACACCATCAAGGAAATGGTGGTGAGGGGGGCCCCGCTTATCGGCGCCACCGGTGCTTTGGGGGTTTATATCAGCCTTGTGCAGAAAGGCAACAAGGGTGCAGACAATGGGTATCTCATGGCTGAATGCAGACGGCTTAAGGATGCCAGGCCCACGGCCGTGAACCTGGCCTGGGGTGTGGATCGGGTAATGTCGGTGGCCCTGAAGCACGAAACCTATGGAAAAAGGGTTCAGGCGGCCCTGGATGAGGCTCTCGCCATTATCGAGGAAGAAGCGGTGAACTGCCGCAAAATCGGCGAATATGGTCTCCCCCTGATTGAAGACATCAGTCGTAAAAAAAAGGGCGAGCCGGTCAATATCCTGACCCATTGCAATGCCGGGTGGCTGGCTTGTATTGAATACGGGACGGCCACGGCTCCCATCTATACTGCCTTTGACAAGGGCATTCCCGTCCATGTCTGGGTGGATGAAACACGGCCTTTAAACCAGGGCTCCCGCCTTACGGCATGGGAACTCGGAAAACACGGGATCACTCATACCATCATCACGGACAATGCCGGGGGACACCTCATGCAGCACGGTAAAGTGGATCTGGTCATTGTGGGGACCGACCGGACCACAAGGACCGGGGATGTGGCCAACAAAATCGGAACCTATTTAAAGGCTCTGGCGGCAAAAGACAATGACATCCCCTTTTATGTGGCGTTGCCCTCTTCCACCTTTGACTGGGAGATCACCGATGGGATTACCGGCATCCCCATAGAAGAAAGAAATCCCGATGAAATCCGGTATGTTCAGGGTCTTTTAAATGGTAAAGAGGAGAAGGTTCTTGTGCCGCCTCAAAACAGCCCGGCTGCCAACCATGCCTTTGATGTAACCCCGGCCCGGCTTGTGACCGGATTTATCACGGAAAGAGGGGTTTGCCGGGCAACGGAAGAAGATATCCTGTCCTTATTCCCGGAAAAAAAATGAGAAAACAATGAAAAGATTAGGAGCCCTATGAAATCAAATACCATTGCCGTTCATAAAGGCACATTAAAAGACGGGGTGACCGGCGGGGTGAACACACCGGTGTATACCTCTTCGGCCTGTAATTATATCGACCGAGGAGAAGCTGTTTATCCTCGGTATTTCAATTCCCCCAACCAGGATGCCGTGGCAAAGAAACTGGCAGCCCTGGAACATGCGGAAACCGGTCTTGTCTTCAGTTCCGGCATGGGCGCCATGTCCACTTCCATCCTGGCCTTTGCCGGGAGCGGCGATCATGTGGTCATGCTGGATGCTCTCTATGGCGGAACCCATCATTTTGCAACGGAATGGTTTTCCCATTTCGGCATTGACTGCACCTTTACAAAAACCAGTGCCGAAGATGTGATCCAAAAGGTGAACCCGAAGACAAGGGTGATTGTGATTGAATCCCCGACAAACCCTCTTCTGGCCATAGTGGACATTGAAAAAATAGCTCAATTTGCCAGAGAAAAAAAAATCACCACCATTATTGATAATACCTTTGCAAGTCCTGTGAACCAGACGCCCATTGACCTGGGCATCGATATTGTGGTTCACAGCGGAACCAAATACCTGGGCGGCCATTCCGATCTCTGCTGCGGCATGGTGGCCTGTTCCAGAGAAAAAATGGCTAAAATCCTGAGCCTTGCCAAGGTGCTGGGACCCAGCCTTGATCCGCAGAGCTGTTATCTTCTGGAAAGAAGCATGAAAACCCTCTGCTTAAGGGTGAAGGCCCAGACCCGAAATGCCATGGACGTGGCAAAATTTCTGGAAAGCCATCCTGCCATTGCCAGGGTCTATTATCCGGGACTGGAAAAATTTGAAGGACATGATATTGCCAAACGCCAGATGACGGGTTTCGGGGCCATGCTTTCCTTTGAAATCCGCGGCAATGATCCTGACCGCTTTATCGATAGCCTTTCCATCATCAGTCCGGCCGTCAGCCTTGGCGGGGTTGAATCCACCATCTGCCCGCCGGCCCGGACCTCCCATGCAAAAATGTCAAAGGCGGAAAGAGACCGGATAGGGGTGACGGACAGCCTTTTGCGACTGTCCGTCGGGCTTGAGGATGCCGAGGATTTAATACAGGACCTTGGTAATGCATTAAAAAATATTTCCCAGAGAGCCTGATATCAACACTCAGAAAGAAAGCAGAAAACCGCTTATGTTTACAGACCTTGAAAAAAAAATCATTGCGCTTTTGCAGACCGATATTCCGGTGGTTAAGCAGCCTTTTCTTGAAATGGCGGAAAAGATCGGCATTTCGGAAAAGGAATTTTTGCGCGTGCTGAAAGATCTCAATGACCGGGGTATCATCCGGCGCTTCGGCGCCACCTTGAAACACCAGAAAACAGGATTCAAGGCCAATGCCATGGTGGCCTGGAAAGTGGATGAAGACCGTGTGGAAAAAGCCGGGAACATTATGGCTGGCTTTCAGGAGATCACCCATTGCTACAGGAGAAATTCGGCTCCGGGGTGGAAATATAATCTTTACACCATGGTTCATGCGGGTAGTAAAGAGGATATTTTTGCCATTGTCAAAAAAATCTCAGAAGCCGTGGAAGAGAATGATTATGAAATCCTGTTCAGCAAAAAAGAGCTTAAAAAAATATCCATGAATTATTTTGAAGACTGATCCACCCCATATCCTGTGTATCAATCCCTGGATTCATGATTTTGCAGCCTTTGATTTCTGGGCAAAACCCCTGGGTCTTTTGTCCATTGCCGCCATCCTGAGAGAAAACGGGCTTAAGATCAGCTATATAGACTGCCTTGACCGGTTTCACCCCAATGAGCCCGAGGCCCCGAAACTGCTCTGGGATGGTCGGGGACCCTTTCGAAAAACACAGATCCCTCTGCCCGAAGGGCTTGGCCATATCAGCAGAAAATTTTCCCGTTATGGAATCCTTCAAGAATGGTTTGAGGCGGATTTAAGACGGCTCGAAAAACCGGACATCATCTTTGTTACCTCCCTTATGACCTATTGGGCTTCCGGGCAGCCCTTTCAAGGTAGTACTTACTTTCCACTTTTCCTCTTGGCAATAATTCTTGCTGTAGAAACATGTGGGGACTTTTTTATACTTTCCCGCTTTGGTGCAGGCTTTTTAGGGCCTCTTTTATGTTTGCGGTATGCAGA
>JANNUH010000126.1:0-3438 GCA_031395015.1 Desulfobacterales bacterium
TATAATTCTCTCTTACAGTATATCAGTGGCTTTGTTCCGGATATTTTTTTTGATTATGCCGGTCAAAGAAGGACCCTGACAAGACCCTTTTATATCTGTCCTGGTGCCCGGTTAGGCCTAAATACATACAGCGGAGGCACCATACTGGACCCTCCGCTGACCATTATCAGGTCAAACACAATTATTGGCGAAGATGCTCTATTGTATTCTCATGCCATCGAGGGCCGGCATTTGTCGCATGCAATCATTAATATCGGCGATAATGTTACGATCGGTGCAAAAAGCATCATTATGTCCGGAGTGAAAATCGGCAATGGATCTATAATTGCTGCCGGGTCGGTTGTTTTGAAAAAAAACGAAATCGGCAGTAATGAAATATGGGGCGGGGTCCCTGCAAAATTTATAAAAAAGGTTGAAAAAGGATAAAGGCAAAACTGAGCGTTTTGGTGAAGACCGTGCTGGCCTGAATTTTTTATACCTTTGGCTTTGCATTGTCGTTACTGCGTCCGTTGTCGGCAAGGTTGTTCTTTATGGTGTTGATCGTAAACCGAACGGGAGGTGGTCTAAGCGATGGCAGGGTTGAATTTAAAAATTTTTGCTGTTAAAAATTTCCGCTTGACGTATTATGAAAGTCGTAATACTTTTAACATATGATAAAGTCTTTTGCCTGCAGGGATACTGAGGAACTGTTCAACGATAAACGGGTGAGACGGTTCCAGTCCTTTGAACGACAAGCACGAAAACGATTGATGGTTCTCAATGCCTCACCAAGTCTGAATGCGTTGATGTTAAACCCGGGAAATATGTTTCATGCTTTGAAGGGGAAAGAACAGGGACAATATTCAATCAGCATTAACAAACAATGGCGAGTCTGCTTTGAATGGCATAATGACAATGCCTTTAACGTGGCTATCGTCGATTATCATTGAGGTGAAAAAATGAGCAATAAAGATTTCCTTGATCCTATTATGCCTGGTGAAATTTTGCGTGAAGACTTTATGGAACCTATGGGCATCAGTATGAATCAGATGTCGCGAGATATTGCGGTTCCTCCAAATAGAATAAGTGAGATTATAAACGGAAAAAGGGGCATAACCGCGGATACAGCGCTCAGGCTGGAACGTTATTTCGGGATCGAGGCACAATTCTGGTTGAATCTTCAGTCTGAATACGACCTACGGATAATAAAACGCAAAATCGGGGCGGATATAGACCAACGAATTTTTCCGGTAAAGAAAAATATAGTTCTGCCTATACCGGCTGAGGTATAGCCAGCGTCAATAATCGGCAGGACCGAATGAAATCTTTGATTGAATTCACTTCATGTTCCTCAAAATAAGTTTCCCCGCACTGACGGCAGACCCAGGCCGGGACTGTGTTCAGTGTCAGTTGGTATCCTTTCCGGTCAATATGGAAAGGGGCAACGCTTTTTTCCATAGTTCCCCGGCAATGCACGCATTTCATAATTTTTTTTCTTGCTTATGCCAGCCAGTTTTCAACTACCAAATCAGGAATACGGGAAAATTCTTTTAAATTACCGGTAACAACGGTAAGGCCTAAAGCATATGCTTGGGAGGCAATCAGTAAATCATTACCCCCGATGGGAGTGCCGGCACGTTCTAAAGTGACTCTGAGCTTAGCATAGTGGGACTCAATGTTTTGTTCCATAGGTAGCACAGCTATTGTTTCAAGTAGTTGATTTACCTTGGTCATAAGGATATGGGATCCTTTTTTTAGAGCACCATAACGTAACTCACAGGCAACTATTAAACTTGTGCAACACAAGTCTTCATTATCGAGATAAACAATTTTTCGTGCAGTATATCCGTTAGGCTGCTTGATAAGTTCCGATAGAATATTGGTATCTAAAAGGTACTTGAATTTTGGCATATCAAAAAATCTCTTCCGCTTCAATATGCGAATCATTTATATCCGGCAAATCTTCAGCAAGTGGCTTCCAACTGGCTAATAGCATAAGTAGACTGGTTTTTTTCACCGGTTCGATAATCAGCCGATTGCCATCTTTACGCAGGATAGCTTCATTCCCTTCTAATTCAAAATTTTTTGGGATACGTAATGCCTGGTTGTTTCCATTTCTAAATAAGCGGACATGTCGTTTAGTTTCCATGATCGTTACCTCTATAAAATTTTTAGCATATATCTCAACATATGCCAACTTGATTGATTTGTCCAATAAGATTAATATGATTTGCCCATTGTCGAGCGAAATATTTTCAACCTTTCAATAGCGGTCGTTGCTGGCAGGCCGGGTATAACACCGACCTGGTGGTAAAAACCAGGTTCAAAGGGAATGCTGAAGAACCTGTTTTCGTTTATTTTCTGCTGGAGCACAAAAGTTATATTCCTGTCCGCCCGGCATTCACTTCCATGACATTGTGAACATCCCGCATGATGATATGAGGCAGCTATCCATAGCAAGGACATTGAAGGCTTCAGGAAATCCATACGGGAGATGATATCAGAATCTTGAGAATTTTTATCCCTGGGTTAAAAAGCTGGATTAAAAGCTTGGCTGCGGAATGTGTCAATAGAAATGAGACACCCAATTCAAGAAATTAGACTCTAATCAAATCACTCTCTCTCAGTTTAGGTTTATTAATCCAGGCAGCCTCCGGCAAGGCCGGTGGCAGAGGTATCTTTCCTTTAAACCGGCTCGGATTTTTATCAAAAGCTTTTTTAAGGATTAAACTGCGCTGGTCATAAACACCCTGTGCCAAACCGTAATGAAATTGTTCAGGGGTGACCAGACCAATCCCTGAAGGAAGAATCATATCAAAGGAACATCCGGTAATCCACTTTTAAAACCTTTGAAAAGAGCTTTGCTTTTTTTTTACCAATAGGCCGCAACCCCCTTTCCATTTCTGAAATATGTCTCTGGGGAATCTCGGTTAATATCGAGAGTTCAGCTTGGGTCAACCCTCCTTTATGTCGGCTACCGGTTAGACAGGTCCCGGCTTCCCTGTCTTCAAAGCCCTTAAATGAATTCCTCCAAGATTCTGAATCATTTTTTGCTTCATTAAAACCAAGGTGTTTTAAAGTTGCAATAGCCTCGTCCTGTTTTTCAACCGGACCTTCAAAAAGAAGGATGACTTTAGTATGGGGCTTTTTCATACGTTCCAACATAAGTCACCTCCACTAATTTGATTTCTTTGTCATTAATTTCCCACACGGCAATATAAGTTGGCCTTCCTTTCTTCAAGTGGCAGTGATGCAGTGTATCTCAAAGTTTGCCGTAATTTTTCCAATTGCCACGAACGGGACCAAAACTCTCAGTCTCTCTAACCCCCATGCCCAGGTGGGCACAACAAAGCATGAAACACTTGCAAAAATAAAGAGATGGTCATAACTATCAGATTTTTTATTTACGACAATAAAATGAAGGAGATAGCTATGACCAAGAGATTAGATACCACATTT
>JANNUH010000127.1:0-60232 GCA_031395015.1 Desulfobacterales bacterium
TCACCCAAACAAAATGGTACTCAATCTTGAACTTTGTATGACTCCCTCTCTCATATTCCATGCCTACGAGTATAAACCAACTGCTATCAAAATGCTACCCGTCTAAAGACGGGGGTTTAAACCTTTTACAGAAACAATTAACTTCATCAGGTGAATGTATCAATTCCCCGCCAGCTACAGTTCCATATCTCGCTTTTTCCATTTCGATTATATTTGCATTTGGATGGAGTGTAATCTCATATTCCCTTTTGTTATAATTGGGTGTTAGCTTTACAATAACTTTATAATCTTCGCTAATAACTAGTGAGGGGAGCAATGGAACCAACCAACCTGATTCAGGGCATTTTACTAAAAAACAATACACAAGGGTTCTTATTCTCCAATCACTATCAGTTTCAGTTTCAAACCCAAGTGCATCATACTCATCGATAATTTTTTGAAACTTATAATTGGTTTCAGTTTCCTTTTTTGCTGTACCTACAATATTTAATGCGCCCCAGGTAAGCATGCAGGCGATGGGGTTGAGATCACTGGCATAGACGTCACAGCCCAGACGCGCGGCTTCAAAGGGGATCTGCCCGCTTCCGCAAAACACATCACCAACCCGTGGCCGGTGGCCAAAGCGGGCAATACCCATCTGTTCCACCAGTTCGGGAAAGGTAAAGGCAGAAGTACCCAAATGCCCGTTCACCTTTTTCCAAATGTGATCGTAAAGGATGTCCGCGAACTCCTCCGGCCTTTTGGCCCGGGAAACATTTTCCTGATAAGTCTTGAAAGGTAAAGCCCGGGATTCCAGACTGAGTTGTTCTTCATAACCAATATGATCCTGCCAAATGAGCCTGGGAATAATTTCTCTATCAATTCCTTTCACTTTAACAACGCAAGGAAAATCTTGTACCACAAAAGGTGAGCACTCAGGTAACACCGCGGTTTCGGGGATGACATCAAACCAGTCTTTGATTTTTAAATCTTGCACCTGAACAACAATCTGGTTTGGCTTAATGCGCCCATGCCGAATTGCCAGGGAGGCATTGTCCATTCCCATGAGCAGTTCAAAGATTTCAAGGTCTTTGAGGCGGTCATCCGTGGTCGGCAACAGTGCGCCTAAAATACAGGCTTTATTGAGAATCAGGGGTTTTCGGCCTTTCCAGTAGCTCCCCAGGGCGGTGAGCGTTTTGCCTGATCCCGCCATCTGCTCCTTAAAACTCTCCGCAGATATTTTCTGCACCGGGAACAGGTGTTCGATGAGCGAGGGGCGGTCTTTCCATTCAAAGGGCTTAAGCATGGGGGTCTTCCCTTGGTGCTACATATTTCTGTTTTGGGCTCTTAGGTTTGTCGGGGATGGTTGGCTGCAAAAGGCCGTTGTTTAACAAAGGATCAAGTATTTCCATTCTGAAATGTCTGCGATGACTTAGTCCCAAATATTCCATTATCTCAGGGGTTGATCTTGGCAGTGCACAAAAACCTATTATTTTTTCTGTTCTTTCAGCTTGGTCGGTAGCTTGGTCGGTAGCTTGGTCGGTGACTTGCGGGGTATCCTGCATTGTATCTTGCCCGCTGACTTGTTCTGTAAGGGGAACAATCACCCTGAAAATATCCTCTTCGAGCATCTCGGGCCGCGATTTGGAAAAAACCGTGGTGTACTTAAACAAATTGCGCACTCCCGAACCCAGTTCATCGGCCAGACCCATCTGCCTGAATACGCCTGCGATGACCGGATTTTTCGGACAGGGGGTAAAATTGTCCGGGTCGATGGGGCCGTAACTTACGGCCCGGTTGCCGTTCTCTGCAAGAATCCTGTTCTTTTCAATGATAATCTTCGCTGGAAATGCCTTCACATACTCCCGGTGAATGAGAATATTGGAAGCAATCTCCCGCATAATTTTATCCCGCGCGCTGATGCGATGGGTGCCCTCCAGGTAAAAGGGATCGGAAAGATGTTTCTGCCCAAAGGCGATAATCCTGTCATAGCTTTCGATCAGGTTGGTCCGCACATCATCCCGGTCATCATACCGGTCAAGATTTTCACGGCGCAGAATCAGGTCGGTTTTGTGGTGGGAGATGACCGACAGAATCGTTTCATCCTTACCGAATAATAAAATGCCGGCAAGGCTGAAGCCCTCTTTGCCGGTTTGATAATCTTTTAAAAAAACTTTGGCGCTTTTTAAAAGGACCCTGTCATCCATGGTCTTCCATGGATGATTCGTCTTTTGAAAACCTGCCTGACGCCGCGTCATCTCTATCAAATCCGGCCGCAGGTCGGCCATCTCGCAATACGGGTAGACCTTGCTCTCGGTATAAATGGTTTGTTTATTGATGTATAGAGTGGAGATCAGTGTGCTTTTTGCGGTAATATCCAGATCCGCGTCATGGTTCCGGTCAAAGACTTTCCCATTGCAGGTATGAACCTGGGAACTCTGCGGTACAAAAATATACAGAATCTGTTTGCCGTCTATCTCAACCTGATCGATGGAAAGATACACCGAAGGTATAATCTTCTGGGGATTGTTGACCGCAGTGACAAAATCTTTTTTTATCTGATCTAAGGCTCCAGGATCAATGCCGGTAATCACGCCCTTATCATCAACCCCGAGTAAAATCTCTCCGCCGTAGCGGTTTAAAAATGCGCATACGGTTTCATACACATCTCTGTTCAGGGCCTTTTTGCAGGTCTTGAACTCCACCCGCAGACCTTCCCCCTCTTTCAGCATCGCCCGTAACCTGCTTTCCAGCATGGCTAATGGTCTCCTTTTAGTAAATCAAAAAGACTCCTGCCTTCATACTCTTCCTGTTTTTTCAACCTGGGTTTGATTCCTGTCTTCACCTTGATGCTTCCACCGTCAGAGAGGGCGCAATAGAGGGCTTTTCTCCAACCCCGGTCTTTTTGATCCGCCACTCCAGCCTCGGAGGATGTTTTTGAGAACAGCCACCAGCGCTCTTCCGGGCGCAGGGCCAGCCACTTCTGGCAGATAACCCCGCATTCTTCCGGGGTTGCGTGTTCAGCCGCCCAGGCTAAAACACAGAGTTCCCGACCCAGGAATCTGTCCAGCTTAACCTTGCCGGTACTCCAGGTGCCGGTATTCTGCTTTTTTGCCTTCAGGCGGTTATTAAAATCCCGGCGGGCATCATCCCTGATTTTTGTCCATAATTCCCGCGCCAGAACGACTCGCTTTTCAGTGGTTTCACGCCTTGTTTCATCTCCGTCAAAGCCATAATCTTCATAGATGCTTACCGCCACCCTTGGTTCTGCCGGAATATCCACATAAAAATGGTGTGCCCCGAAATTTCTGGAAGCGCCGAAATCAATGGTGTCGCTCATTCCTGAATCACCTCGCCAATTTTAAGCTCGATACCAAGGGCCTTGGCAAACTGTTCCAGATCAAATCCTGTGGGGGTATAGGCTTTTTTAAAGGATAGAATGACCGGCGCATCCGGAGCAAGGAGAGACTGCAGGTTTGCCAGCTCCTTTTCTAAAAATTCCGCCTGTATCCGCATTTCACCCAGCGAGAGATGGATAACTTTGGGCGAGGAGCCTATCTGAAGCGTCACCTGCTCAAAGGTTATTCCCTTTTCTTTCGCTAATTTCAGACCTTCATAGGTCTTTGCTGAGTTATCCAGCCGCTTGGGCGTGGGGCTGAATATCTGGGCGGGCTTATCTCTTTTGATATCGATTTCCTGCCTGCCCTTTGCGGCAAACTGGAAGGTCCGCTTCTCTTCGATACCATCGCACTCGGCAAACACATAGACCGATTGGGCGCTGTCGTGCAAAGCCAGCGGCTCTGAATAATCCGTGCCATTCCTGGCCTCTGAACCGTCCAGGGTATAGCGAATCGTTCCTCGGGGAGCTATCAGTATTTCCAGTTTGCGGGTGTTTTCATCAAACCTGTTGCGAATCGTCAGATGATTGGTCCAGGTGGCAGGACCCCCGGTCTGATTTTTGCCGGAAGGATCAACCGCAAGAAACTGGACTCGCAGCGCCTTTGTGGACAGAACATTTTCAGACAAGATCGGACTGTTGGTGCTCACCGCCCCGTCCTCCTGGTAATGGATACGGGGAGCGCTGCCGGAATTAACCGTATCAATTTTCAGCCTGACTGCCCCCGTATCATCAGGAGAACTTTCTTCATTGAACACCACCTGTGTTGTCTTGGGCCTAGGCTTTCTGGTTATGGTTCCGTTGCCCAGGTCCTCCCACAAACCACGCTGACAGGCTTCCTGGATCAGGAGGTCGAAGCCCTTTACCGGAAGCCAGGGCATCTGTGTTTTCTGCCGCAACTTATCCACCAGATCTGTTTTGCGGGCATCATCGCTGTTGCCGAACAAAAGCTGTTCGGCGCGGGCTCGCAGCGTATCGAAATTGTCCGAGACCTGTGTGTAGAGTTTTATGGGGTCGGCTGTCAGCGTTTTTATCACCTGCTTTTCCCCGTTATAGGATTCATTTGACGGATAGGTGCTGTCGAGCGCCTTGGCACGGAGAATCTCTTTATTCTCTTGTACGCCTGGAAACAGCAGTTTATCAAAAACATTCAGGACAGTAGACTGGAAGTCCTGTGTGTACTGGGCATTTCTCTCATCCAGTTCTTTACGCTGAGGATGGGTGGCAGACAGTTCATTATCGGCCTTAGTTACCGCATAGACATGCCGGGCCGATTTTTCTACATCGGCCATCAGGGATTTCTCACCTGTCAATACCAGCAGATTGTTTTTATGAGTGATATTGGTGTAAAATTGCTTTACGACTTCCGGCGGCACCTTGCCATCCGGGCTGATAATGAGCAGGGTCCGGGATGTTTTAAGGGCAGCCGCAGCCTCATCCATCTCAGGAAGCGGCAGAACTTTTTCATAGGCTTCTTTTGTCGTTGGCGCGTACATCTCGACAAGACGATGCCGTATCAGTTCATCCACTTTGTTCTGCGGCGCCTTCTCGGCGTAGCCCTGGAGTTTTTTTGTCAGATTTTCCTGATGATCGAAATAGCATCTTCCTTCCTGAGTCTGGTGCAGGTACCAGGCGGTTTTATCCAGCTCGTGGAAAGCTTTTTTAAATTCGCCGGCCTGATTGTTCGGGTCTATCAGGCATTCCAGCATTTCACTTTCCAAAAGTCCTTTTACCGAATTAACTGCTGTTGAAAGACTCGCAGTAAAAAGAAGAGTGCCGACTTGCCTCGCATATTGGTTGCCGCCGGCGATGTCGATAATCTGGGCATGGGCACTCCCGGAAGAATCCCAGAGGTCCTTTGCGATGACATCCCGCATTTCCGAAATATCTGCCAGTTTTTCCCGAACTTCATGTATCGAGAGGTCAAAATGCTGGGCGCCGATCAGATATATATCATCATTGCTCTGCCACACCGACTTTAAAAGACGGGAAACCAGTTCCATGAGGCCTCGGGTCTGCTTGAATTTTTCGTTTTCCTTGAAAAGCGCAACAATGCTTTTGAAACTCGGGTGGAAGGGATAGGTCATTTCGATTTCATTGGCAAGTGATTCAGCGCTTCTGTCTACTGATTTTGCTTTTGCCGCCTCAGCCAACCGATTTGCATAAACAGATGCAATATCGGCAATTTCACTTTTATCAGCCAGAGAAACAAATAACCTTTTCCGGATGATCTCATAAATTTCATTTGATTCAAGATTTACGGGGGTGATACTTATCTCCGCCCGGCCCAGTTCCTGGGTGGCATCATCAAGGGCCTTCTGAATCAATTTTCCGCCAGTGTCGTAAGCCGCTTCAAGGTCAGAGACGACAATACAGACATTTTTTCTTTTGGAAGCGGCCGTGAGCATATTGGAAAACGCACGGGTGATGACATCGGCAATCGTTCCCTGCCCCAGGACCTGTGTGCTGTAATAATGAAAATACGGGGGCATTTCATCCAGCAGAATCAGAACCGGCTCGTCTCCCTCAAACAGTTTCAGCCATGCGCCTTCATCCGGGGCTTTTGCACCGGATTCCCAATACTCTTTGAATAGTGGTTCCTTGCCTAATTGCCGGGCTATTTCCCCCCATAAATAGGTATGAGGATTGTTACGCCCATTGAAAGCAGCGGTCTTCGCGGTGAAAAACCCTTCTTGATGGGGTATTTCAGCAATTTTCTGTTTTCTTAGCCTTGCATCTTTTGCCAGAAGACCGAACCCCACCATCAAATGGGTTTTACCACCACCCATAGCCTGTTTAAGATGAAAAACCGTATCGTTCGATTTTCCTGCAAGGCGCGCCATTCCCCTTGTAAGAAGGATTTTCATACCTTCGGTAATGAAAGTCTTCCCAAAATATTCACTTCCGTCAGTATCGTGTATAATCTGGTCCAATTGCTCAATCTGATCACCGACATTGATTTCCAGAACGTTGGGCTGGAGCTTACAGGCATTGCGAATTGTTTTCATTGTCACATCCTCTTGCTTGTCTATCAATTGCTCCATCTGTTGCACCCGCCGCAGATGGCTGGTGTTCTATGCAGCAGATATCCGGCCGAAACATCTATTTCTACTATGGGGTTTATATCGTTTGCTTTTGGGTGATGCAAGGTAATTTATTGCTGTAAAGAAATTCAAATATATAGGATGGGAGCAGACCTAAAATAACAAACTCGTCTGCAAATGATATCAGAGACTTGCATAGTTCTGAAATAATCTCCGGGAAGTAACAATTTTCTTCCCATGGGAGTTGAAAGACCGCTATTTTTTTAACAATAAAACGGCTGTCTATAGGAATAGTGGCCTGGCTCTTTATCCTGCCGGGGTGTTCCGGCTCCGGTAATCCTTGATATACCGCATTGAAAAACGATCCCGACCCAGGATGAGATCAATGGCCGCAATGGTCGCCCCGACTTTCAGGGGGTCCACCGTGGGACAGGTGACGCCCGCGGCAATGGCCAGGGGGAGAAAGGCCCTGTTGACCAGCATCCGGTCCGGCAGACCAAAGGACACATTGCTGGCGCCCAGGGTCTGGTTGACCCCCAGCTCATCCTTGATCATCTTCACCGCCCTGAGGGTCATGGCACCTGCCTTGTCGTCGCTGCCAAGGGCCAGGCAGAGAGAATCCACAATGATATCTTCTTTCGGGATACCGGCTGCCGCAGCCGCCTCTACAATGCGGCAGGCAATCTCCAGGCGTTTTTCCGCCGTTTTCGGAATCCCGGCCTCATCCAGGGTGAGTGCGATGACAGCCGCCTTGTACGCCTTGACCAGGGGCAGAATCTCTTCCAGGGATCTTTTTTCCGCAGAAACGGAATTGATGAGGGCCTTTCCCGGATAAACCTCCAGGGCTTTTTTCAATGCTTTGGGGTTGTTGACATCAATGCAGAGCGGGACATCCACCACCTCAAGAATGGCTTCAATGGCCCTGGGAAGCATATCTATCTCGCTGACACCTTCGGCCACGACATTGACATCCAGAATCCTGGCACCGGCAGCAACCTGGGCCCTGGCCTCATTTTTAACGGTTTCCATATCTCCTTTGCGCAGCGCTTCCGCCAGTTTTTTCTTGCCCGTGGGGTTGATCCGTTCGCCGATCATGATGGTCGGCCCGTTATCCTGGATGGTGACGATAATGTCTTTGTTTGATACACTTGTTTTCATTTTATTTGAACCTTCCGTTGTTTAATCCTAAGGCCTGCACTCTCTCTTAAATCCGAGAGTTACCGGTAAACACCGTATTCCTTTGAAAAATCAATCATGGTCCTGACATTTTCAGGTTTTGCACCCTGGACACCGGCACCGCTGACCAGCATGAACCCACCGTCTTTACCAGCCACGTCAATCAGATTTTTGCAATAGGCTTTGACATCGTCCGGTGTTCCCGTACAAAGAATATCCAGGGGCACGTTGCCGGCAATACAATTGGTGCGGCCAACAGTCTTTTTGGCCTGTTCCATATCTGTTGCATCAAACCACCAGACCACCTTGCCCCTAGGCAGCTCATCCACCAGTTCCAGACGCTTGTTGTAAGCGCCTTCGACAAAAAGCTGGGGAACAACACCCTCATTGGAAAGGCCGATGATCAGTTTTTTCAGCGTCGGCCAGTAAAATTTTTTAAACTGATCCTGGGACATGAAAGCATCCGCACCCTTATGCAGCGGGATAAACGGCATGATATGACCGGCTGCCTTGCAGCTTGCCACACCGAATTTGATCATAAAGGGTGTGATTCTTTCACAGGCTTCCATCAATTCTTCAGGATGACGGAACATGTCCATGAGAACACCCCTTGTCCCCCTGAGGCTGTCCCCGATCACATCAAACGGCGCCTTGGTGATACCCCCTGAAAATCCCGGACGGCCCTTGGCCATCTGGGAAAGGGTCACCTTTGACACCTCGGCCAGCCATTGATGGACATCATTACCGGCAGCCGCAAGTTTGGCAAACGCCCCTTGCACATCGGGCATGCCAAAGGGAATCAGACCGCCCGGCATCATGGGAATCTCGTGGATGGGCGGCAGCAGAGGCATTTTTTTTAAAGGTTCCAGTTCCGTAAAAATCCTGGGGAAATAGGTATTGATAAAAAATCCGGTAGGGTCATCGATAAAATCATAATACTCATCCGCCTTCATATATTCTTTTTCGACAAACTGGTATTCCTGGTCATTTCTGAGACCGCCCCCTCCGGCCCAGCGGTAGAGTGTAAGCCCGAGGGCTTCCAGGGCTTTGCCCGGTGCAATGGTCCGGGGTGCATTAAAGGCATCCGGGTCCATGTCGGTGTGATATTTTTCCCAGGCATGGGACAATTTTTTATAATCATACATGGCCTCGTACCAGTTGATCCCTGAATATTCAATGGGAAAGCTTCCGGCGGACGGAGCAACCGGAACCCGTTTCGGGACCCTCATCTGAATGGCGTCCTTGTAGAGTGTCACCCTTTCCTTATAAAGGGCTTCGGCTTCAGGACTTTCAAAGGTGATCCTGGGAGAAAGCCAGATATCAAACAGGGCTTCCTGTTTCTGTGCCGCATCTTGGGCAAAGGTCGTCCATCTTTCTTTCATCTTTTTATTCCTTTCCTGTCCATTTCTTTATAAGGTTCACCCCGTCCATGGCATCTCTGGCACAGGCATCCGCACCTGAATACTCAGCGATTCTGTCGCTCATCTGGCCGCCGCCGATGATGATTTTCACGCCGTCCCTGAGCCCGGCTTTTTTAAAGGCATCCACTGTATCCTTCATGGAATCGTAGGCCAGAGTCAAAAGCCCGCTCATGGCGACCACATCCGGTTTGAATGCCCTGGCCTCTTCCACAAAAGTTTCCGGAGGAACATCAATACCGATATCCCGGACCTCAAATCCATTCACATCCAGCAGAAAGCCCACAATATCCTTGCCGATATCATGGATATCACCCAACACCGTTCCCAGGAGGACCTTTCCGGCCTTTTTCCCCTCGCCCTGCCCCTGGATCATGGGTTTTACCATTTCGGAAATCTGCTTGAGCATTTCCCCAGCCATCATCAATTCAGGCAGGAAATAAACACCGGATTCAAATTTTTTCCCGACATCTTCCATGGCCTGTGTGCAGGCATCTAAAATTCCGACAGGATCGGCACCGGCCTCCAGCAATCCCCGGGTCAATGCCAGGGCTTCTTCTTCCTGCATGGTTGTGATGGCTTCAATCAATTTGTCAAACATGGTATTTCCTTTCATTTGTTTTGAATTCAGGTTTCCCCAAAAAACCGTACAAACAGAATTTATGTTTTCTCTTTTTAAAAACCATAAAGCTATATAGATATATTTGTCAAGAATAATGTTCCATACGCCATATTTTTTGATTCATTCATATATTGACATCAATTATGGGATAATTTATATAGATAAGTCATGACAAAACCGATATTAAAAAATCAAACCGACCCGGATGGTGACAACATTGTTGACCGGCGCTCCCATGAACCGGCCTATATCCAGATCTGCAATCTTCTCAAAGAACAGATTGCCAAAGGCCTGTATCTTCCCGGCAGCCGCCTTCCGGCCGAGTCGGAGCTGAAACGCCTGCATAAAGTAAGTCCCATGACCGTCCGGCGCTCCATCAAAATGCTCATCGACCAGGGCGTCGTCACAACCGTCCAGGGCAGCGGCACCTTTGTCAAGGCCCCGGACATGGGCGGTGCAAATTTCAGCATGAAAGAATTCTATTCCATTTTTAAGGACCGGGAAAAAGCAAAGATCAAGCTCCTGGATGCCAAAATTCTGAAAGCAGACAAAGAAGCAGCTCTCATGCTCCACGTCCCGGAAGGCCAACGGGTGATCCTGCTCAAACGGCTGGTCTTGAAGGAAGGCGATCCCATTATTTTTCACCGCGAATTTCTGATCTATGACCCGAATCGCCCCATTATTGAAACCGAGCTTGAAGTGACCACGTTATACGGTCTTTTTGAGAGAACCGGACAAACTGCCATCAAAAGGGGAGATCTGAGCCTTGAGGCCATGGTTCTAAATCCTGAAGAAGCACGGTTGCTCAACACCATGCCGCTTCAGCCCGCCTTCAGGATAGAACATCTGTTCTATGATTTTGATGAAAAGCCCCTGAGCTGGGGGCAATTTATATGCAGGGGAGATCAGCTCCGCTTTAAAGCAGTTGTGGGGCTCAGTCCGGCCTTGTAATTTAAAAAAGGAAAGATTTCAATGACAGGAATAACGGATTTAAACAGATTAAGCTCACTGATTGCGGAACTGGATGAAGACAATGCCTTGGCATTAACCCAGCAGATGGTCTCGGACGGTGTGGACCCGCTCAGGATCATTGAATTCTCCCACAAGGGCATCATTGAAGTCGGAGTCCGATACGAGAAAGGGATTTATTTCATCTCCGGCCTGGTCATGGCCGGAGAAATCATGGAACAGATCAGCCAGATGGTTCTGCCCCTGACCATGGGCAGCCCAAGCCGGAAAACCGTCGGCAGGATCATCATCGGAACGGTGGAAGGGGATATCCATTATATCGGCAAGGATATCTTCAAAGCTTTTTTAAGAGGTCACGGGTTTAGCGTCCATGACCTGGGTGTGGATGTGTCCAAAAGCCTTTTTCTTTCCGCCATCCATGAATTCAAACCCGACATTGTGGGATTTTCCTGCCTGATCAGCACCTGTATCGATTCCTTGAAGCATACCATTTCCCATTTAAGGGCCAATGTTCCTCCGGATCTGGCGCCTCGCGCTTACCTGGCCGGGGGAAGACTCATGGGCAAACGGGTCTGTGATGCCGTGGGAGCGGATCTGTGCACGACAGACAGCATGGAAGGGGTGAGATTGTGCCAGAAAATCATGTCCGCTTAAAACGATATTCCGGCCCTGCTGGCAGGGTCAGTCTTCCCGAAATTGTTGAGCCACAGCATAAATCTCTTTTATCCGGTTCAAAAAACGGCCGTCATAGAGACCACAGGAAGAGCCTAAAATAATGCCACCGCCGGGCACAAGCCGGGTCAGAAGCCGTTTGAAACCGGACAGAACCTCTTCAGAAGGATTCAGCTCCAGGAGTTCGGCATCAATCCCCCCCAGGATGACGGTGCCGGTCCCCATATTTTTTTTAAGCTCAAAAAGATTGTTAACCCCATGCTGCACCGCAGCCAGACCATCCATCCGCCAGAAAGCAATGAGCGGCATCAGCCGGGTGATATTGCCGCAGGAATGGAGCAGCAGTGAGGCATTGGCCCCATGAACCCTGTCCGCCGCCTCCCTATAAAAGGAAGAGCAAAGACCATCGATATCTGCCGGACTGATCAGGAGGCCCTGGTCCATGGCCAGATCATCAGCAATCACCACGGCCGGGATGCCCTCATCAAGACATTGGGAAATCAGCGTCAGCACCCTTTGCTTTTCCCTGTCATATGATAGGATCAGCTCGTCTTTTCTTTTCGCCCAGCCCTTGAGAACTTCCATGAGACCCATACGGTTGACCAGGGACTGAAAAGGGCCGTCCACAACAGCAGCGACAAACAGGCTTCTTTTGGTCTGGGCTGCCTTAAGATGGGAAACCTCGAAATAGCGGTATCCAAGACCGGACGGAGTGATTGCAATCCTGTCCGTAACCGGCAGACAGATCATGTCCTGTCCCAGGATGTCGGCCATGCGAAAATGATTGTCAAGGGTGTCATCCAACCCGGCGGCAGCCAGAAACTCGGTTCCCAGCCATACCTCACCTTTGGGAACAAAAGACAGGGGGCTACCGGAAAAGGCTGTTTTAATCCGTTCAAAGGGCTGGTTCATGGAAGATGGGAGAATATGGTTCATCTTCTGTTATGTATCAAAAGACAGGGATCATGGAAAGACCGCCTTTTAAAAAAAATTGACAGACGCTTTGAAATAGTGAATTTTATACCCGTATCTTTACAGAGGAGATGTTCACTATGATTTACTGCCATGTGGAGCCGCTGGGCATGTCCATTGAAATGAAAAACGGGGAAACCCTCCATGACGGCCTTGAAGGATCAGGCATCCATATTGAAACCCCCTGCGGCGGCAACGGCATCTGCGGGGCCTGTAGAGTGTGGGTGGACCCGCCCGGCAAAACCCCCTCCACTCCCCATGAAAATATTTCCCCTGGGGATAATGCCAAAGGCCTCAGGCTTGCCTGCAGAACCGTTCCCACAGAAGATATATCCATCAGGCTGGAAGATAATTTCATATATGATTCAACAGACCGGCATCAGGAGAAAATTCCTGCCCATCCCGGACAGGCACGGGATTCCTTTCCCCCCATGGGGCTTGCCGTTGATATCGGCACCACTATCCTGGAGGTCTGCCTTGTTTCCCTTGTCACCGGGAAAATCCTGGGAACTGCTGCAAGCCTGAATCCCCAGGTGATCCACGGCCATGACGTCCTGACCCGGATCCAGTATGCAAAAACCCGGGAAGGCCTGGAAGAAATGGCTTTTCTGGTCCAAAACAAGCTGGACAGCCTCATTGATGAGCTTTGTTCATCCTCAGGCATCCGGCGGTCAGAGATTGTGGAAGGGGTCATCGGCGCCAACACCACCATGCTCCAGCTCGCCGCAAAAATGGATCCCACCTCCATCGGCCGGGCTCCCTTTGCCTTTGATATTAAGGGCGGCGGCGCCTACCCTGCCGGTTTTTTCGGCCTGAAGCTAAACCCGGCGGCAAAGATCTATCTGCCTCCGGTTCTTCATGCCTATATCGGCAGCGATATCAGCGCCGGGCTTCTGGCCTGCCCTGATTTCTTCAATAAAGATAAGACCCTCCTCTTTATCGATATGGGAACCAATGGAGAAATCTGCCTCAATGTCAAAGGAAGCTATTTTGCAACCTCGACGGCTGCAGGGCCTGCCTTTGAGGGCATGGGTGTGTCCTCGGGCATGCGGGCCACGGACGGAGCCGTTGAAAGGGTGGAATTCAAAGACAATGCCTTTGAATTTTTGACCATCAACAACAAGAAGATAAAAGGCATCTGCGGCAGCGGAATGGTGGATCTCATGGCAGCGCTATTAAAATCAGGGCATATGGATACCTCGGGCAGATTTCTGAAAACGGAAAATAAAGACCCTTATATTGTTAAATCCAAAGACCGGATTGCATTTCAATATGCAGAAGGCATTTATCTCACCCAGAAGGACATCCGCCAGATCCAACTGGCCAAAGGGGCCGTCAGAACCGGAATTGATCTTATCCTGGAAGCTGGCGGCATCAACTGCCAAGGCCTTGATAAAATCTATATGGCCGGAGGGTTTGGAAATTATCTGAATCCCGGGCATATGGAAACAATCGGACTTGTGCCTGAAAATACGGCAGAAAAAATCCTGTTTTGCGGAAACACATCCGTTAGCGGCAGCGCTATTCTCCTGGTCGATAAAAATCAAAGGGCTTTTCTGGAACAGGCATTAAAAAAAATAATTTATGTCCAATTGGCCGAATCCAAGGCGTTTATGAAGTGCTTTCTTAAAAATCTGAATTTCCCTTCTCTCACACCATAAATCAGATATTGACATTAAAAAACCCTCCGTGATAATTAACGAAGGATAAAAAAATCTAACGTTCGATAGGTAAAAGGAGAAGGGTCAAATGAAGGACAATGTCGCAATATATAAGAGCAAACTCATTTCAATTGAAGAGGCAGTCAGTAGAATCCAGAGCAATATGGAAATCGTGGTTTCCCAGGGGTGTGAACCCCAGGGGTGCATGAAGCAGTTTCATGCCGTGGCCCACCGGGTCGAGAACGTCAAGGTATTTTCCGTTCTCACCTTCAGGGGGTATGAATTTTTCACCAACCCTGCCATGAAAGGGCATTTCGAACTTTGCTCCTGGTTCCACGGCGGCGGCGCCAGGGCCGGGCTTGCAGCCAAATCAGGCGTGGTCCATTTTGTTCCCAACCTGCTTCACAATATTGCCACAGGCCATAATGAAGCAAGAAAAACCAATATATTTTTCGGCTCCTGCACACCGCCGGACAAACATGGATTTGTCTGTTTCGGCCTTGGCACCTCCTATGAAAAAGACATTTTTGAAAAAGCCGACATGGTCATCCTGGAAGTCAGCCCTACCCTGCCCCGCATTTTCGGAGATGTTGAAGTCCATGTCAGTGACGTGGATTTTTTTGTGGAAAATGAGATTGATCTGCCCGTCATCCCAAAGAAAATTCCCGGAGAAATCGATCTTCAGATCGGTTCCATTATTGCTGAACTGGTGGACAATGAATCCACACTTCAGCTTGGTATCGGGGAAATCCCCAATGCTGTTGCCCATGCCCTGACCGGCAAAAAGGATCTCGGCATCCACACGGAGATGATCACCGATTCCATGATGGATCTCTATGAAATGGGGGTCATTACAAACAAGAAAAAGGCGTTCTGCAAGGATAAATTCATTGCCACCTTTGTGTTCGGGTCACAGGCGCTCTATGACTGGGTGGACAATAACGTGGCCATCCAGTTTTTCCGCGGGCCCTGGGTCAACCATCCCTCGGTCCTCCGCCAGAATTCAAAGATGGTATCCATCAATACCTGCATGATGGTGGATTTTTTCGGCCAGGTTTACAGCGAGGGAATTGGTTTCAAACAGTATTCCGGCCCCGGAGGCCAGTTTGATACGGCCATGGGCGCGAGACAAGGCTTTGACGGCCTTGGAAAATCCATCATTGCCTGCCCGTCAACGGCAAAGGACGGCACCATGTCCACCATTGTTCCCTTTGCACCCACAGGCTCGCCTGTTACCCTTCACCGGGGCATCACCGATTATGTGGTCACGGAATACGGCGCAGCCTGGCTGCGGGGCAGGAGCGTGCCTGAGCGCACACTGGCTCTGATCAGTATCGCCCATCCCAATTTCAGGGATCAATTGATGGAAGAAGCAAAAAAACACGGATTCATCTGATTTCGATCCGGGCCGGTTCCCTTTAAGAAGTATTTCAGGAACCGGCCCGCCAAACTACTTTATCCTTTCATTTCGGAAAGCTGCTCGATAAAGGCTTCCACATTGGTCTTGGTCTGCTCATCCGACACCAGGCGCATATCGCATAGATCCCCGTCAATGGAAAGCGTGGGAATACCCGTGGACTTCTGAATCCGCTTGGAAAGACCATACCGGCAATTGGAATTATTGGGGCAGGTTTTGGCGTCATGGTAAATGATCCCGTCAATCCCATAAATTTTCAGTTTTTCCTTTATATACTGATCCTTGTAATCGTCGGAGCGGACAATAAACAGTTCGGTATAGGCTTTGGCCATGCTGCGGAAAGGGTCATCGGAATCCAGGGAAGTGAAAATCCAGGAGCTGCAATAGGTGGATGCCAGGACATTGGCGTTCAGGCCGGAAAAAAGCTTTGAATGAGCGCCCAGCCGTCCCCAGACCGGCATGCCGTCCCAGTAGATACGGAATTTTTCGTTTTCAATGGCCCCGTCTTTGGCTGCGGATTTTTCCTTTAATTCTGCCAACAGCTTTTCATAGAGTTCCACGGCGATTCTTGTCCCTCTTCCCACCACCGCAGGCCCCATGAGAGTGGCGGCATCAAAAAAGGTCAGGGGAGAAGGCTTTGCCGTAGCGGTTTCCAGAATTTCTTTCCAGAGATCCGAGCATTTTCTGGAGTTCTTTACGGTTTCCTGAAATAATTTCATGTCAAACCGATTCCCTGAAATCTTTTCAAGGGGCTCAACCAGGTTTTCGATCTGGGTGGTAATATCCTGAATAATAGGTTCGGTTGCGTCTTTCACCCCGACATGGGCATGAACCCCGATGATAGGCACATTGAATTCCCTGGCATAAAAGGAGAACCAGTCCTGAACATCCCGGCACTGGTTGGTGTTGAACACCAGGACATCGGGTCTGGGGATAGTCTCAATCCCTGGGAAGGCCTTGGACAGCGGGGTTGTTTTTTGAAGATAGGCCCCGATATCCGATGTCATATAGGAACAGACTTCGGGCGAATACCCCAGGGCATTGGCATAAGGAATCAGATCCGTGGCCATCCGGCTCGTCCCCAGCATGGCGGCATGGGTTTCGGGAAAATACACCAGAAATCCCATGGCCCTGAGCAGCTCGGTGGGACCGACACTGGTGCACCAGGCGATTTTCTGTTTTCCGGTTTTGGCTGCATCGTTCAGTTCATAATAATATTCACCCATATACCGGCCCATGTCTTTGGATGTCTCGATGATCTTTCTTGCCGGTTTTTTTTCTTCACTCATATCTATTTTCTCCTGAAAAATTAATTTTGTTCAACCTTCATTGCAAACAGGGCTGCCCCGATGGCGCCGGTAAACTGGGGAAAGGGCGGCACCAGGATCCGTCTGCCCAGCATCTCGCCCGCCATGGTGACAAGATAAGGGTTATGGGCCACAACCCCGCCGGTCATCACCACATTGGAGGTGAGGGAATCCATTTCAATCACCCGTTTGATAACGGAATAAAACAGCCCTTTGACAATATCAGCCACAGATTTCCCCTTGCGGATATTCTCCAGCACTTCAGTGCCGGAAAACACCGTACAATAACTGCCGAGCTGCACCATGCCCTCTGCCTGCTCGGCAAGCGTGTTCATCTCTTCCAGCGGCACGGAGAGCCGAAGGGACATTTCCTCAAGAAAGGCCCCGGTCCCGGCCGCACATTTCCGGTTCATTTTAAAACTGGTGCGAAACCCTTTATCACTCAGCTTGATGATCTTGTTGTCCTGGCCGCCAATGTCGATAATGCTGATCTCTTCCAGGAAATAGTGGAAACAGCCATACCCGTGACAGGCGATTTCGGTCTTGTCTGTTGCGGCAAAGTCTACGTTCTTTCTGCCGTAGCCCGTGGAAAGGGCTCCTGCGATATCTTTTTCTTTTGCCTTTGCCATCTGGAGCGCCTCATCCAGGACCAAGCGGGCGGTTTTCCCATAATCGGTCCCCGAATGCCGCACCGCATGACCGATAAGATTTTTATCCGTATCCAGAACGACCAGTTTTGTCCTGGAAGCGCCGAGATCTATGCCGATATAAACCGGTTGTGACATAAAATGCCTTCCTTTAGGACCTGCCGTCAGAGTTCAGTTCAAAGGACGGCTCGCCCTCTTTCACTGCCTTGAGCGACTGTTTAATCAACACCTGGATCAGCATGGCCACGGCAAAGGACATATGGCCGGACCAGGACGCTATCTGACTGGCTTTGTCCCGTGCAATGGCCTCAATGGCTTCCCCGGCTTCCACCCGTTTCACCAGCTCCCGGTGATACGCCCCTGTGGCACTCAATGCCGAAGCCAGAAATCCTTGAACATCTTTCACAACAGCCCCGTTGTGCCCCAGGGCCAGCCTTGTGGGATTCATCCGGGCAATTTTCCGGATGCTGTCCGTATAATCTTTTAACGACTCAAAATAATTGGGCCAGAACTTATTCTCCGCATGGTTGTAAAACCCGACGGCATCGCCAATGGCGGCTGTGCCCTCGTGTTCCTCGAACAGGGTGATCTGGCAGCCGGCATGTCCTGGAGCCATCCCCACGGTCCAGACAATGCCGTTTCCCAGATCGATCCGGGTGGCCTCATCTGCGATAATGTCCACACCAAACCCATATTCACCCTCTTTCATGGGCGCCGGGATCTCCTCGATCTCGGACTTCTCCTTCATGACCTTTGAAATGGCGCAGTCCATGCCCTCAAATTGTTTGATGACTTTAGGATTCGCCATCATCTTTGCAGCGGTTGCACTGGCAATGGTCTTGAGATGGGGCCATTTTTTCTTCAGCCGGGACAAACCGCCGATATGGTCGGCATGGGAATGGGTAATGGCGATATAGTCGATGCTCTCTGGATCAATGTCCAATGCCAGGATCTGGCCTTCAATGATACCGGCAACGGCAACGGTGCCGCCGTCGATGAGCATATTTTTCTCACCCAGGGAGAGATATCCGGGGAAATACGGGGTGCCGATCTGATAAAAATGATCGGTCAGTTTAATCGGTTCAAATTTCATTACCATAATACGCTTTCCTCGTCAGATTGCATTTTAGACGCCCTGTCCAAAACAAACAGGCTTTTTTATATACAGTATGAGAAAAGCAAAATGCAATGGATATTTATTTCTTTGGCCCAGGATTAACCTCCAATAATTATTAATAAATTTAGGCTGTTTCAGGAAAGCCGGACGCTTTATTCCCCCAAACCTGCAAACCGCATTATTCAATAAGGCGGGTAGCCGCATATCCTTTATATTGTTCAGTTGAAAAACCTTTAAAAATATCGGAGTTCAAGCATTTGGAGGTAGGATCGAAGAAAAAACCCGGGAAACATGTAAGAGCTCAAAAAGCCAGGGGTAAGAAAGGATATTCCTATGTGACAGAAGCAGCCATTTTTTGTGCAATTATTTCGTACAAAGGAGGAATTTTATTTCTGCGATATAACCGGTCCGTTAGCCCATCTTTTTGACATAAAAAAATAACGTACTGGAATTACAATTGGTTTCGTCCATTGATGTGGGCTTTATGGCACTACTTTTGTTCATTTTTCACTATTTTTTTGATTGTTCTTCCCGGAAGAGATTTCAGACCCAGCGCACTATATATTTTCTGCTGGTCTGGTTCGGGACGAGTGCTTTTTCTCACATGAACCACATCACCATTTTTGCATTGCATGGTTATCGTTACACGGCTCTGGCCTGTTAAAAATTTTCTTAAATCATCCCAGCTTGCATGAATACCCGATTGTTTCAGCCGATAGCGGATACTGTGGACCAGATGATATGCGATCAATGTTATAAAAAGATGCCCTGTTACCCGATCGGTTATCTGATGGAAAACAGGCCTGAGCCCAAGTTCGGATTTTAATGAACGAAAGACTGCTTCCAGGTCCGTCAGCATGGTATAGGTCTGCCAAAGATCAGATTCATTCATATCTGTGTGACTTGTCCGCAGACAATAAACTCCGGGAAGGTTGTCTTTTGTTTCGGAAATGATTTTTTTCTCCCAGGTTATGTTTATGGCATTTCCGGTTTTTTCATTTTGTGTGACCTTTATATCATGCTGTTTTGCGGCTTTTGAAAATTTTTGTTTGATTCGACCGATCTGTTCAAGGACCTTTTCGTATTTTTTAAGGCACCTTGGTTGGTTCAAGCCTTTTTCAAGTTTAGCCATGGCTTCTTCAAATCGCCTGGTAAACCCATGGCTGATAGCGGCTTCTTTTTTCTCCCGTTGGGTTGAATGACAGTACAGCAAAGCCTCTTTGGTTTCAGGATCAATCACCTTCTGTGCCTTGACAGTGCAATACTCATCCTGTTTCACAATGACGGCCTGTTCCGGATCAAATTCCCGGTGGCGGTTCCGGCTGACCACAATATATGAATACTGGTTTTCTTTAAGCCATTGAATGTTTTGTCTTGTAGCTATTCCAGCATCCATTACAATGGTGGGTTTTTCATCACCCTCCAGGCCTTTGATCATTTGTGATAATGTAGACGATTCAACCACGTTGCCTTTAAATATCTTGCTGCGTTTGGGGAATCCACTGCCATCCAGTACAAGCCCCAGGGTAACAAGAAGACAATCCGAGCGTTTCTCTTTGGAATGTCCATACTCAGCCAGCTCATTAAATAATCCGCTGCCTTCAAAATAGGTGTTGGTCAGATCATACAGGGTAAGGGTCTCTTTAAGGTTGAACAGGTGTTTTTCTCTTTCAAACAGGCTTTGTTCTATGGATTCCTTGTTTTTGACAAGCTGATCAGATACTTGATACATCCTGTAAAGGGTGGTGTTGTTAAAATCATAATTGATCAGCTCCCCCAGCCCTGATATGTTCTGAAGCCAGTAGTGTGTTGCAAGCTCACTGCCGGGAGCACACATGCGGCCAATAATGCTTCCGGTTACAGCGGCGAGCGCAGGCCCGGTGAATCCGATCTTTTTAAGTTTTTCATCCAGCCCCAATAATCGGAATGTCTCAAGCGCCACGTACTCGCAACTCACGCTGCGGGGCCTGAGCATGTCCAGGCTGTTGATATCGATATCCCTGTAATCTTGCTCATTGTCAGGTACAGGCTGCTTTTGTGACTGAATCATTCGAGCAGCATACATCTGGGCGGCCTGCTCGATACTTTTTGATGATTCAAACAGGTTGTTCTGTCCGCTGATAATATCCTGGATTCGAGAACAAAGTATGGACCATTGCTCCCGTGGAATCTCAAAATTAGTCCCCAGATTCAGTATTGTATACTGGTGGATTTTTTTTCCGGTTCTCTGGGACTCGACAAGCCGGTAAGTATAATATTGGTTACCGTCTTTTCTGCTTTTGATGGTGGTTCTTCTTATATACATGAGGGGCATGAAAGCATACCGAAAAGAGAAAGTCAACGAAATAATTATTTTATGGCACTACATTGACCAGGCCCCAGAGAGAAAATCTTTAATATGCTGAAATTATAATGTTTAATTTTTCAGCATTCATGATTTTTTGCGGTTTTCTGCCTTTTTTATGGGAAAATTCAAAAAGATGGGCTAAGTTCAGTTGTTTTAATTTGTCAAGAAATGAAAACGAAACGTATCCGATGGGTTGCCGGATGATATATAAAGGGAAATTTAAAACCAGTTTTTTTTCTTGAAAAAATAGAACATGACACCGACCACACACGCAATCAAGGCCCAGACGGCAAAATACCCGTATTCCCATTCCAGCTCCGGCATATATTTAAAATTCATACCGTAGATCCCGGCGATAAAGGTCAAAGGAATAAAAATGGTGGCCGTAATGGTGAGGGTCTTCATGATTTCATTGGTCTTGTTGTTCACATTGGCCAAAAAGATATCATGCAGGCCAGAAACAATTTCCCTGTAGATATCGGTGGTTTCCTGGATCTGAAGCACATGGTCATAAATATCCCTGAAAAAGATCAAAGTACCGTCGACAATCAGATCGGTGTCGTTTTTTTCAAGTGTATTGATCAGTTCCCGGAGGGGAACAACGGCCCTTCTCATGGCAATAAGGTTTCGCTTCATATTGCTGATGGCTTTAAACGTTTCTTTGGACAAGGAAACGGTCAGTTCTTCATCC
The DNA here is from genome assembly GCA_031395015.1 of Desulfobacterales bacterium. Classification (GTDB taxonomy): domain Bacteria; phylum Desulfobacterota; class Desulfobacteria; order Desulfobacterales; family Desulfobacteraceae; genus Desulfobacula. The sequence goes on from JANNUH010000127.1 coordinate 21,437, forward strand.
AGGGCTTCAATTTTTTCCTCCAGGGTTTCAAGGATAATGAAATAGCTGTCCACTGCCATATCCAAAATAGCATAGGCAAGATAATCCGCCCCTTTTTTCCGGATACGGCTTTTATCATTTCTGATCCTGTCCATCAGGGGATTAAACAGCGGGTTTTCTTTTTCCTGAAATGAAATCACAAAATTTGAGCCGAGAATGATGCTGAATTGCTCGGAAAGGATTTCTCCTGTATCTTTATCACTATAAAGCATATTAAAGACAAGAAAGATGCCTGTGTCAAAGACTTCAACCTTGGACCGGGTTTTTGTGTGCAGGATGTCTTCAAGAATCAGCGGATGGATATTGAACCTCTCACCGATTTTTTCAATGAGCCCGGTTTCGTGAAGACCGTCAATATTAATCCAGATAACGCCGGGAGAATCCTTAATGGGGAGAACCTCCTCAATAGAATTAACCCTTTTCTCCCTGACCCGGTCCGGACCATATTCCATAAGGGTGATGATCGCCGTTTCCGCTTTTTTCTCACCAATATGAACCAGGGTTCCCGGAGGAAGCCCGGATTTTTCAGATGTTTTTTTCATTGTCATTGCCGAGGCTCCTGTTATGGGGAAATATGTTCATCTTTAACTAAAGTTTATCTAGAGTTTAACTAAAGTTTATCTAACCCGAACCCATCTGGGATACCGGGTAGATCCCTGATTGACAATGGTTTTGTCTTTTCTGGACATGGCGTAAATGAGGTTGCGGATCTTGTTCTTCCGTTGATTTTCATCTAAAACGCCCGGTAGAATATCTAAAAGCAGCTTGTCAATATCTTCCCTTGAGGCTTCCTTATATGTATCTAAATATTTCAGGATCAGCTTTTTGTAATGATCGTCTTTAAATCCCCGGATCTTGATATAATCGGCCTGCATGTCTGTTTTTTCAGCCACGGCAGACGAGATATGGTAATTCGGCTTTCTTCCTTCGATCAGCCCCTTTTTTTTCAGCCGCTTGATTTCCATGTCGGACAGCGCCTTTTTTTTGGGAATCTTATCCAGCGCCATGATATCATCCAGGTCCAGATCCTGTTTTCCGGCCAGCACCCTTGCAAAATCCGGATCAAGGACCTTGCCGATCACCGTCACCTTGACCCTTTCCCGGGACAGGTCATATTCGGGCATGGGAAAAAAACGGGCCCTCTGGTAATTGAACATTTTTTTGATACCGCCTCCGGCTGTATCCACCATTTTCAAATTAAACATGGCCGTGGCCAGAAACCTGTTCCGGTAATGCTCTTCAGGTGCATCCTCCCGGACGACCCGTTCAACAGATCCGGGAATAAAGCTGCCCAGATTGGTGAACACAAGCTGGTCCTCCATTTCCACGACATTGATGCGACCGCCCCGGGTATAGTCCTGGTGGGCAATGCAATTATTGATGGCCTCGCGGATGATAAAGGGTTCATATTGATCCACCTCATCGGGAAAAAGCGTGCCGTCCTTCAGGTAACGATATTTCAGATTCCGGATTTTCGAATATATTTTGTCAACCGCCAGCAGAAACGGGCAGGTTTCAATATGATAGTCCTTATGATTTCCCCTGGCATCTTCCAGTATCCACCGGATCTTTGCCTCGGCCGGACTGATAAAATGCTCTGATTCCGGTCTTCCCAGCAATAACAGGGCCGTGCGGGTGATTTTCCCTTTGATGGTCAGCCTGGCCTTGTTCAGAAAGGTCATATCGTCCCATGCATTCACCTCCCCGGCCTGCCCGGGGAATTTGTCCCTGAAGTTCTCCCGTGCCTTTTCAATGGCCGGGGGGTCCAGGTCGCTTAGGACCGCATCCGGCACGATCACAGCACTCCAGTCTTCGGCCAAAGCCTGGGACCTTATCCGCTCGATCTCTTCCAGATTCAGCGGGGACAGTTCCTCTCCATCCCGGCCATAATAATGACCTTCAAAGGCAATGGGGATGCCTTTCGGGGCAGCCGGTACCTGAAACATCAGCACCCGGCCCTCGGGTAGGATCAGTTCATGGATTTCCATAAAGGTGACACGGTTTGTGGTCTTATCAGCAATTTCCCCCTTGAGGTGGTTAAGGTCTTTCCGCTGCAAACGAAACCTGCTGCCAACAATGGTTCTTCCCCGGTCCTTGATCCCGAATATCAGCCAGGCCCGGGCCGCGCCCTTCAGATTTGCCTCGTTGGACAATGCAGAAAAATATTTCCCCAGCTTTTTGAAATCATACGTGTCTTTGGCCTCTTTGAATTCAAAGACCTCTGTTTCGGCCGGGAGGCTCCGAAGCGTGTTCAGTATTCGTATCAACTCATCGCTTGTCATAGGTTTTCAATCCCCTCCGTCCGGGCCGCGTCTTATCGGCCCTGCCGTTTTCTTTTTCCTCTCTGATCCACTCCAGAAGAACGCTTGCCGGTTCATCGCCGGGGTCCTGGGAAACCAATTTTCCTTCAAAGGCTTTCTTCAGAATGCTTTGCTTAAGCGATTCGTCCCTGAATTCCATATAACCAATATTTTCCAAACGAATTATTCTTACACCCACATTCTCATTTGTCAGCCGTACCCCTTCTTCCTCCTTTTTGGCTTCGATCACGCCCACGGGTTTTCCGTCCACCAACAGGATATAATCTGCCGGGCCGGTTTCGGTCTGATATTCAGTAACCGCCACCCCCGAGCCAGCATTCAGACGGATCTGTTTTTTTGATCTGAATCAGCCAGCCGCATTGGCTCAACTGCCTGTCAATGCTATCTCTTGCGCCCTGCTCCTTGTTCTGCTTGCCCATGTCTACTCCAGACGGCCCTTGTTTGCAAAACTGTAAAAGACATCCTGGGCGAAATTGATTTTTTCTTTGAGGCTCAGGATGTATTTTTTTAAAAGCTTTTCCATAGGGCGGTCTTCGCTTGGCCAGCTTCTGATCCCCTCCGAGATGGTATTATCCGGCATGTTCCCCTGTCTTTTAGGTTTTCAGATTCTCCCCGTTTCCTGTGCAGCAATCGAATCAATTAATTTCAAACTAATTTTAGCCGGGATTACGCAATGACAAATTCTTAGGACAGGACCTTGCCTCTTGTCAAGCAGAATATAGACGGTTCTCAACGCTCTTTAATTGAGATGTGCTTGACGGATTTCGATTTCCTTTGTCTTCTTGACCACGTTATTGTGGCCGCTAGTGGTTGATTTATGATAGTTCGGATGATATTCTCAGAAACAATTTTGCGGTTTGAGCATAATCCGGCCCACAGGGGTGCTGAAACAGAGTGTTTCCCTGGGCTGAAAGACTCCCGGGCCGGACACGGTATCGTCAGTCAGGCCCCCTTGATGCAACAGGAATGGAAAGGGTCAAAACCATTGGGGATAATGTTCACAAAACGGTAAAAAGTTTTTTTGCCTGGAAAAAACTATAGAAAATTAAAATGCATTCAATTGAAGATATAAAAAAACTGCTGGAAACCGAATATGATCTAACTGGTAATATTTCAAGGTTGGCAGGGGAAAATGAAAATTACCTCGTTAAAACAAAGAACGGAATTTCTTTTGTTTTGAAACTGGCCGATGATCAGGTAGCACCCGGAATCCTGGAGATTGAGCATCTCGCCGTGGAGAGGCTTCTTCAGGCAGGTCTGAATATTTCCCTTCCAAGGATCATCCTCACCCGGACCGGGTCCATTGAAGCCCGCCTTTTACCTCAAGACCAAGGAGAAATCCGGGGCCGCCTTCTTAAATTTTTGGAAGGAACCGCCTGGCGAGAAGCCCTTCCCGCAAGCATTGATCAGCTTGAAGAACTTGGAAGCCTCATCGCACAGATGAATCTGGCCCTGTCCGGCATTGTTCATCCGGATTCAAACAGAACCCATCCCTGGGATCTGGCAAATGCAGACCAGCATCGCTCATCCATCCTCATCATCGAAGATCCGGAAAAACGCCGAATTCTTGAATGGGTTTTCCACTTTTATGCCGCCATTGCAATGCCCCTGTTGGACCGCTTGCCCAGGGCCCTGATTCATGGAGACCTCAACGATGACAATGTTCTTGTCCAGAACGGCCGCATCTCAAGCATCCTTGATTTCGGAGACTGCCTTGAAAATCCAATGGTCTGCGATCTGGCCATTGCCCTTGCCTATCATACCCTGGATGAAGATGACCCCCTGGAAGCTGCAGCCATTATGATCGGGGCCTTTCATAAAGTCCGCCCCTTATCTTTGGATGAAATGACGGTTATTTTCCCTTTGATGTGTGCAAGGCTGGCCGTATCGGCCATTATTTCCGCAAAAAGAAGGAAAATCGATCCTGAAAGAGAAAGCTGGTTTGTCTCAGAACAAAGAGCCTGGCAGAAACTGGAGGTATTCTCCACCATCGGTCCTGCCCAGGCCGCCATTATCCTGGCCGGAAGAACAGATCTTAAACCCTATGAGAATCGGGGAGCCTCTGCAACGGAGCTCTTAAAAAAACGCAAAAAGGTGATAGCCCCCTCCATATTGCCCTCCTATGATAAACCCTTGAAATTCCTGTATGGAAAAGGTCAGTATTTGTTTGACTACAATGGCCGGCCTTTTCTGGATCTGTATAACAATGTCTGCCATGTGGGCCATTGCCACCCCAGAGTGGTGGAAGCAGGACAAAAGCAGATGGCAAGGCTCAATACCAATACCCGCTACCTTTACGACGGCCTGACCGAATATGCAGAACGGCTGTGCGACACCCTGCCGGAAGAGCTGGACACCTGCTTTTTTGTGAACTCCGGCAGCGAAGCCAATGAGCTGGCCCTGCGGATTGCCCGGACCTGCACCGGGCAAAAAGACATGCTGGTGGTGGACAATGCCTATCACGGCCACACCACGTCATTGATTGACATCAGCCCCTATAAATTCATGGGAAAAGGCGGCAAGGGTGAGTCTGAACCCTGGGTTCACATTGTGCCTGTGGCCGACGGATACAGGGGACGGTTCAAGGGGCAGGGAAAGGATACGGGCATTGCCTATGGCAATGAAATCGAAAACATTATAGATTCTCTGGATACCCCCATTGCCGGGTTTATCACGGAAGCCCTTTTGTCCTGCGGGGGCCAGGTGATTCCGCCAAAGGGATATTTTGAAACTGCCTTTCGCCATGTAAGAAATGCAGGAGGGCTATGCATCGTTGATGAAGTCCAGACCGGTTTTGGCAGGGTGGGCTCCCGGTTCTGGGCCTTTGAACTTCAGGGGGTTATCCCGGATATGGTGGTCATGGGAAAACCCATGGGCAACGGGCACCCCATGGCTGCCGTTGTCACCCGCAGGGAGATTGCCGATATCTTTGCCAACGGTATGGAATTTTTTTCAACCTTTGGCGGAAACCCGGTTTCCTGCGTCATCGGTCTGGCGGTCCTGGATGTGATAAAAGAAGAAGGGCTCCAGGAGCGCGCCCATGAGATCGGAAAAAGAATGCTGGCAGGGCTTCAGGATTTGAAAGGCAAACATGATATTATCGGGGATGTGCGAGGGGTGGGCCTTTTCATTGGGATTGAGCTTGTCATGGACCGGGAAACTATGGAGCCGGCCCATCGGCAGGCTTATGAGCTGGTCGACCGCCTGAAAGCCAGGGGGATTCTCCTGGGAACGGATGGACCCTTCAACAATGTCATTAAAATCAAGCCTCCCATGGTTATTGCTGAAGAGGATTCAGACATGTTTATCCGGATTCTGGATGATGCATTGACCGATATGGAAAATTCAGGGTGATAAAATGGAAGATGTATCAAAAATAGATCAGGGAGAAGGTGTTTTGCTGGACAAATCAGCTCTTTCGGCCTATGACAGGAAAAAGTATAAGAAGAAAAAGCATTTTGAGGAAGCAAAAAAACATCTTGACGAGCTGACAAAAATCGTGGATGAGGTCCATAGGGAGCTTCTGGCCAAAGAGTCCCCTGTCAGGCTCTGCATATACCAGGAAGGGGATGATGTATTTATTGATATTGTTGTCATGGATGGCTACGGTAAAATCAGCAAAATTTTCAAACATGATATTTCCCATGCAGAACTCGATGATCTTGTTCAGCATCTTAAAAGCGGCCGGGGGCTTATTCTGGATGCAGATGTATAAGCCGGCCTCTATAAACAGAATCTATAAATTAAGGAGACCCATCAAAAATGCAGGAAAAAGCATTCCAGGATTTTTATCCCGATGAATTCAGCCATTGTTACGGTTGCGGCAGACTTAATGAGCACGGCCTTCAAATCAAAAGTTTCTGGGACGGGGAAGAAAGTGTGGCGTCCTTTTCCCCCGACAACCGCTATATGGCCATTCCAGGCTTTGTATACGGCGGTCTCATCGCTTCTTTGATCGACTGCCACTGTACCGGAACCGCGGCGGCCGCATCCTATAAAACTGAAGGAAGACCCATGGATTCGGATCCGCCTTTCAGGTTTGTCACGGCCTCCCTGAAAGTGGATTATCTTGCACCCACCCCCATGGGAACCCCACTGGAAATCCGGGGACGGGTCATTGAAATAAAAGGGAAAAAAGTGATTGTGGAAGCAAAGGTCCTGGCCGGAAAAACGCTCTGCGCCACCGGAACCGTTGTGGCTGTTATGCTTCCTCCCACCATGATGACAAAATAGAGGGTCAGGGGTCGATGACCCCTGTTGTCTCCTATCGTCCGGTAAGGGGCCTGCCAAGGCTGTATATTTCACCGGCACTTTCATAGGGAAGGGCATTGTCAAGGCTTTTAATCCGATCAAATTGATCTTTCACTTCCTCGGCCGTGATCCTTCGCTCAGTATTCCCGATGCAGACGCCTTTTCCTGACACCATGGCGGAACGGGCAAACCATCCTGCGCTCATGGTAAAAATCATCCCGGAATCCGTATTTTCTTCCGAACAGAGAAACGTAACCAGGGGGGTATTGAATTCAGGTTTGATCCGTTTTGCTACCTCCTCCGGAAAAACGCCTTGGGTCATATTGGTTGAAGCATTGGGCGCCACGGTATTGACCTTGATATTATATCTTGCCATTTCCAGTTTCAATGAATTCATGAGACCGATAACCCCCATTTTGGCGGCTCCATAATTGGATTGACCAAAAGCGCCGTACATGCCCGAGGAGGACGCTGTAAACACGATGCGGCCGTACAGGTTGTCCTTCATGATGTTTACGGCAGGCTGGGTCACGCAGAAGGCCCCTTTCAGGTGAACGGCAATGACCTCGTCCCATTCCTGTTCCGTCATTTTCATGAAGGTGCGGTCTCTTAATATCCCGGCATTATTGATCAGAATATCCACTTTGCCGAAATGATCCAGGGCGGTTTCGATAATCTTCTTTCCCCCGGCCATGGTAGCAACGGAATCAAGACTTGCCGCTGCCAGTCCCCCTGCGAGCGTAATTTCTTCCACAAGTTTTTCGGCCGTACTTTTTCCGTCAGAATCACGGCCGACATCATTCACCACAACCTTTACCCCTCTTTTGGCCAGATCCAGGGCATAATCCCTGCCGATTCCTTCTCCTGCGCCTGTAACAACGGCAACCCTGTTTTCAAATCCAATAATATTCATCCATCCTCCGGTTGTTTGTTTTTTTATGAAAAAAGTGTATAAGAAGCTTTAATTCTGAATCCTGTTTTATTCAACCATTAATTTATGGAGGTGGATGTGAAATGCCATGAAGTGGGTTATAAAATTTTCGGCGATGATATGCAGACCGTGGAAATCGAGCTTGATCCGGGTGAAACCGTGATTGCCGAAGCCGGTGCCATGAACTGGATGGAGGACGGAATATCCTTTGAGGCCAAGATGGGAGACGGTTCCGAGCCGGATCGCGGATTTATGGGAAAACTCTTTGATGCCGGAAAGCGGGCCGTCACAGGGGAATCCTTGTTCATGACCCATTTTACAAACACCGGCCAAGAGAAAAGAAGGGTGGCTTTCAGCGCCCCCTATCCCGGAAAAATCATCCCTGTAGACATGTCCAAGAAGGGCGGCGAGCTGATCTGCCAGAAGGATGCGTTTTTATGCGCAGCCCTGGGAACAAAGGTAACCATTGCCTTTACCAAAAAACTCGGGGCCGGATTTTTCGGGGGCGAGGGGTTTATCCTCCAGCGCCTCATGGGAGACGGAATGGCCTTTGTTCATGCCGGCGGAACCATTGTGGAAAAACAGCTCCAGGGAGAAACTCTCCGTGTGGATACCGGCTGCATCGTTGGTTTCAGTCCCGGGATCAATTATGATATTGAAAGGGCGGGCAATCTAAAATCCATGTTTTTCGGCGGGGAAGGCATTTTCCTTGCCACCCTGAGCGGCCACGGCACGGTTTACCTCCAGAGTCTGCCTTTTTCAAGACTTGCAGACCGCATTATCCAGCATGCCCCCTCAGTGGGAGGCAGCAGCAAGGGAGAGGGCTCGGTCCTTGGCAGCATCGGCCGGATGCTGGACGGAAAATAAAAAAAGACCCGATCAATAAAAATATAAAAATTTGTCTGAACTGCAGGAATAAAAAAAGCGGTTCAGGCAAATCTACTTTTTTTACAGCTTATACCCGATCATTCTTAAAAAGCCCTTTCGCTTTTTAATATCTTCTTCAGTTTCAATTCCCTTTGATGAATACCCGTCAATGACTCCCAGAATCCCCCGGCCCTGATCCGTCTCTGCAAGGATCACCTGAACCGGATTTGCCGTGGCACAGTGAATCCTTGCGACTTCAGGCACATTTTTAATCGTGTTCAGAATATTGATGGGAAACATGTCTTTCATAAAAATAATAAAGCTATGCCCTGCTGAAAGTGCCATTGCATTCTTTTTTGCAAGCTCCATCAAGGCCTCGTCTGTGCCGCTATACCTTACCAGACAATCCCCCGACGCCTCGCAGAACGCAATTCCGAATTGAGCTCTTGGGACCGTACAGATGATGGCCTCATGAATATCTTCAACGGTTTTGATAAAATGGGAATGACCCAGGATAAAATTCAATTCATCCGGATTTTCAATGCTGATCATTTTAAGCTCCATTTTGACCTCCATTTTTATTTTAAATTTGTAACAACTGTATTTTAATCGTTTACAACATGAGCAATACTATTTTTTAAATCTTGGATCAAAAGCTAAAGGTTGTGGTTTGCCGATTTCTATTTTCTTGAAGTCCGGATGGTTAATATTGATAAGAAAGTTAAGGCCATCGGGCATTATCACACTCGGAACGCTTAAAACAGGTGAAAGACCTTCTTTGATCCATTGATCCCCGATGGTTTGAGAAATCTTTGAGATGGGTCGTTCATCCCAACCATCAATTAAAAAAGCCTCGGTAACCAAATCGGAATCAAAACCCACAGATATGTAAACATAATCTGCCAATAGTGTATATGAGGGGAGATGCACAAATATTTCAAGAGAACATAGGGCCAGAGAGTCTGAGGTATAAACGACAGATACGCATTTGCTGTTCCACCGCCCGCCATAAAGCCTTGCACCCTCACCATCAAATGCCGAACCCAGATATTTTTCTCTTACTACTCGATATGCAACAACCTCCATTAAGAAAACACCCCGTGTTCAATCCGCGCCAGCAGGTCTTCAACTTCCTTTGCACCAATCTCCGTTGCCGCATACTCAAGGGGTGATACATCTCCTAATCCATATGCCTCTTCCTTCAACCATTTTTTTGCCAGGCCGGCATCCTCAAAAACAGCGAGTGCCTTTAAAAAAAGGCGCTGTATCCGAAAAAGTCTTTCAGATTCTTCAAATGAAAATTTCCCTCTTTTTTTTCTAATGGCCAAAGTGCTTTTTGGAATTCTGATATATTTGGCAAGATCTTTATCCAACAAATCCAAACTGTCTTGAAGCTGTTTAAAAATAGAAATCGGCAAACCATCTTCTATTGATTTAATAATTTGACTAAGATTGGGTTCCGGTTCGATTAAATTTTGTACCGTCATTTTAAAATTCCTTTAAAGTCTAAGTTTAAACTTATGATATTGCAAGAATAGACCTATGTCAAACAACCAAGTATTTTTTTGTTCTCCCCTGCTTCGTCTTTATTTTATCATTTTAGAAATATACCTTGCGAAATCCATTCAATTGCTATAATGTACGGATTTTTGATTTCATGGCCGGATGACGTCCCGGCCTTTTGTTTTATTTAAGGAATTTAGATGCCCCATAAAAATTTGCCCGTGACCCGGTTTGACGAAATGAACCTTTGCCTTCCTGTATTCTCCGTATTGCAGGATGTCAATTATAACACCCCCACACCCATCCAGGCCCTGACCATTCCCCACCTCATGGAAAAAAAAGATGTACTGGGCCAGGCCAGGACAGGTACCGGTAAAACAGCCGCCTTTGCCTTGCCGCTCCTGTCCCGGATTGATCTTGATAATAAACGGCCCCAGGTGCTGGTCCTGACCCCCACACGGGAGCTGGCCATCCAGGTTGGAGAATCCTTTAAGACCTATGGCGCAAAATTAAAAGGCCTCAATGTCCTGTCCGTTTACGGGGGGCAAGGGTATGGAATTCAACTGAACCAGCTCAAGAGAGGCGTCCATGTCCTTGTCGGAACACCCGGCAGACTCATGGATCATATGCGTAAAAAAACCGTTTCCTTCGAAGATCTTTTCTGCGTGGTTCTGGATGAAGCCGATGAAATGCTTCACATGGGGTTTATTGATGATGTGGAATGGATTCTGGACAGAATCCCGAAAGATTCTCAGACCGCTCTTTTTTCGGCCACCATGCCTAAACCCATAAGAAAAATAGCTCAAAAATATCTTAAATCCCCTGAAGAAATCCTTGTGGAACCCGAATCAAAAGAGCTTAGCACAATCAAGCAAAAATATCTGATGGTAAAGGGTGTCAAAAAATCAGAGGCCCTGATCCGAATTCTTGAGGCAATCACCTATGACGGGGTTATTATTTTTGTCAAAACCAAATCCGCCACGCTGGAAGTCGCAAAAGCCCTTGAAGATAAAGGATTCAAGGTCGAAGCCCTGAACGGCGACATTGCCCAGAATACCAGGGAAAGAACCATCAGCCGATTGAAAAGCGGTCATATCGATATCCTCGTCGCCACTGATGTGGCTGCACGGGGTCTTGATGTGGACCGAATCTCCCATGTGATCAATTATGACATGCCCCCAAAGGTGGACCCCTATGTCCACAGGATCGGCAGAACCGGAAGAGCCGGCCGGGAAGGAGTGGCCATTCTTTTTGCGAATACAAATGAGCGCTGGATGCTCAATGTCATTGAAAAAGCCACAAAAACAAAAATTGAGGAATTCGCCCTTCCTTCCAACAAGATAGTTAATCAGAAAAGAATAGAAAATTTTAAAAAAGGGATTACTGAAATCCTGGCTTCAGAAGATCTGGAAGCTTTTCAGGAAATCATTGAAACCTATGCCGACGATGAGGATATCCCTGTCACCCGGGTGGCAGCAGCTCTGGCCAGACTGGTTCATGGAGATACCCCTTTTCTCCTGCCGGCGGACAAGGATCAAAAAGTCGAAAGAATTAAGCCCGAACACACGAAAAAAGCAACGGCTTCCAAAAAAACACCTGCTCCGGTAGAAGCAAAAATTACCAGACCGCCTGAAAAGGGTATGGAGCGCTACAGAATAGAAGTGGGCCTTCGTCATGGTGTCAAGGCCGGAAATATTGTGGGGGCCATCTCCAATGAGGCGGGTCTTGAAAGCAGATATATCAAAAATATTGATATTAACAAGGATTTTTCTTTTGTGGATCTTCCCTTTGGCATGCCCAAAGACATTTTTACGCTTTTGAAAAAGACCTGGGTCCTGTCAAAGCCCATGTCAATTTCAAAATGCGCGTAAAATTAACGGAGCAACTCAGCACCGCCAGGTTATGACATGGAGAAGACATATTTCTTCCATGTCTAACCTTCTTTTTCTGAATGGGTTACGATATAAATAATTTTATCGGAGACATAATTATTTTGAGAAATCAGATTAATTTTTTCCAGAATTTTCTCCTTCCCATGCCTCCTGGCCAGGACACCGAATACTTCATCCAGAAAATCCCAGGGATATCCGAGAACACCGTCAAGTTCGATGTTGATCCGATCATAGAGATCAATTGACTCATCCAGAAATCTATTCCTGAAAGCCTCTCCTGAAAATTCGGCTATTTTTTTCTCCCTGCCGCCGACATAAGGGCTGAAATCTTTTTTCACATTTATCGTAAATTCTTTCATTATTCCTTTTTATTTTTTGCCGACCGGCAGATAGGTGAATGTGACAATAGAGCCTTCAAATCAGAAGGCATGAAAATTTCGGCGTTATGCACAGGCTACGGATTCTTCCTGAAACTCACCTGTAAAAGATACCTTTTGTTTTTCAAGGCAAAGCTCATACAAAGGGATGGGAGTCAGATGAAACCTTTCCTTCCAGTTGAAATCACCGCAGAGAAAATCAACGAGATCAAGTTTCTGATCGCAGGCCCACTCCATATGATGAAAATTGATAAGCTTGGCAACTCCCGGAAAATCCCTGTTTACGCCCCCGGTCAGAAGTGTATAGGAATTTTTCCACAGGGCGCCCATATCGACGGCTGCAACGGTCCCATCAATGAGAACCGTTGTAATCCTCAACATTCCAAGTTTCTCAAGCAAGGATGAAAGATTTATAAAAGAATGATGGAACCGCGGATCGCTGAAAAATGAATTATCGCCGAAACAGTCTCTGTTCATTTGAAACATACACTCAATATCTGCAAACCGATTAAACCTGTAAGTGATATTTCTTTCTTCAAATTTTTTAAGATCAGCCCTGAGTTTCTTTTTAAATTTGCCGGAAAAAGATTGCCGATAATTCTCAAAAGAATAATCATATTGTTCCGGTAAGAAAATATAACCCATCTCATCCGACCTGATCATATCCATCATCCCCGGCAAAGGGTTTCCGGTCAGATATCGAAGGTGAAGAGGCCCTGGAACGGAATCCAGAAGCCTCTCAAAGATCTCAGGAGTCCCGGCAATGATCCTGTTCTGCTCGAGCCAGGTTTTTCCATGCCAGGTCTCCCCGGGAAACTGCACATATTTTTTTTCTTCTTCATTCCAGCATAAAGCCAGAAATCCGATTGCTTTTTTATTGTCCTCGACCACATGAAAACTTAAGGGCCTGGAATATGAATCATGAAAACATGAGCGGACCTGCCAGAGGTCGAAAAATCCTTTGACCGGCCACATTTTTTTCCATATGAATCTACATTCTTCAGGGTCTTCATATATTGTGGTCTTCATAAAAAATACCTAATGTCTAAGCGTTACATTAATGGAAGAAAATGACCCGCCAAAATACCCTTGCGCAAAGGCCCTTACTTTTTCCGGATCATAGGTCTTGCAACTGAATACATCCAGGTATGTGGTATTGGTTTGATTTGCAAAATGTGCAGAGATCAGAGAGGTCTCGATCAATTGAACCATTGAAAATCCGGCAACCTTATCATCGTCTCCGAAATGAACCACCTTGCATTCTCCAAACCGTTTCATTTCGATCAGGTCGCATAATTCAACAACAAATTGTTTGATCACTTCAGCATCCCTGATCTTTTCAGGGGTGCAGTCATAAATATCAATAGCAGATGCTATGCCCCATACATTCAGGGCTTCTTCAGGTTTGATGGCGTTCTCTGTGGCCATATGGCCTCCTCTTTTTTTCTTTAAAGGTTAAAAATAATAAAACACAAAGACCTTCCTTGTGTGTTGCACCGACATAAGCATATTCTGTGCCATTTTCAAAATTGAAACTAAATATTTAATAAATCGTTCAAAATCAGTACCTTAAACTACATGATCCAATTTTAAATATCAAGAATTCTCGCAATATTTTACCGATCTATAGCAAACCGGTATTTTCAATCCGAATTATGCAGGATTCCTTGAAAAACTATAAAAATTCAACGGGTTTCAGAAGGGCAATCCGCATTTTTTGCTTGGCCTCTCCCAAATTTTAGCGTATACATGGGCTGTCCTGTACCCGATTTATAGTAAATTATTACCGATAGAGGAGAAAAGAAATGCTGATCAGGCTCGTCTGTGCCATTAAAGACAAAAAACTCCATGCTGATCTTGAAAAACGGCTCTCAAATTTTGATGTCCAATTAAAAATGTGCGGCAGACAGAAAGCTCCCTGGCAGGATCTGGTGCGCAGTTGCGGAGATGTATTTGTAGTCAGCAAAGCCCTGATTCCCAAACCCATTGAATCCAGTGTGGGGATGCTCAACAACCTGCCGGAAAAGCCCACCACCATTATCCTCCATGACCGGGAATCTTCCGAGGAGCATGCCAACCTTCTGGCTTCCGGCGCCGATGTGGTCCTGTACACCGGAATTTCAATGGACAGTCTGGTTGAAGCCATTGAGAGCACACTTGAATCCAGGCGACAATTAAATTTCGTCGACAGATTTGACCAGAGAGGCAGAATCAAACCCAAAATCAGTGATTTTATTTCAAACAGCGAGGATATGCAGCTTTTTCTAGATGAGGTTCAGCAGGTGGTGACAACCGATTCCACCCTGTTGCTTCTGGGGGAAACCGGAGTAGGCAAAGAACATCTTTCCAAAGCCATCCATGCGGAAAGCCATCGGTCCAAGGGTCCTTTTATCGCCATCAATATGGCGGCCATTCCGGAACCCCTCATGGAAAGCGAGCTCTTCGGCCATGAACAGGGTGCGTTTACCGGAGCCGTCCGATCCCGCCGGGGGGCCTTTGAGCTTGCTCACGGGGGAACTATTTTCCTGGATGAAATCGGTGAAATGCCCATGCACATGCAGTCCAAACTTCTCCGGGTGCTTCAGGATTTTGAATTCATTCCAGTGGGCGGAGAAACATCCATCTGGGTGGATGTCAGAGTGATTGCCGCCACAAATAAGGATTTGGAAGGGGAAATTTCAAAGGGCAGATTCCGCCAGGATCTCTATTACAGACTGGGCGTCATCACCTTAACCCTGCCACCCTTAAGAAAACGCAAAGAAGATATCCCGGCCATGGCCAATCATTTTCTAAATGTTTACAGCAAAAAATTAGGCCGTGAAATCAACCGGTTCTCACCAGATGCCGTTGAAACCCTTTGTTCTTATGGCTGGCCCGGAAATATCCGGGAACTGATCAACGTGATTGAAAGAGCCATTATTCTGTGCAAATCCGACACCATCTCGCCCATTGATCTTCCCAGTACTTTTCAGATTGGAATGACAGCGTCGTCAGGCTTGCTTGGAACCAAGGACCTTGAAATGGCTGCCTGGAAAACCAAAACCCTTTCTGAAGTCAAGGATCTGGTTCTGAATCAGATTGAAAAAAAATACCTTGAAATGGTACTTGAAAAAACCGAAGGGAAAATCGGGGAGGCTGCAAAAATAGCGGGTATTCATTCAAGAGGATTATATGGGAAAATGAAAAAACTGGGGTTGGATAAATCAAGCTATAAACCCCGGAACATTTAAGAATTCAGGATTATCCTCTCCAGGCATCGACTTTTCATGTCATGGCCGAAATAACACGAAGCCGGATGTCCTGTTTTAGCTGTTTATTCGCCTGCATCATTCATTAAGCAATAAAAATGGCCTTCATTTTTGCCGAATAATAGGTCTGAACCGCCTATCAGCAAGGGTTTAAATCAATATCTTCCCCTTTTTCAAACCCTCTGGCGCATGATTTGCATTGGTTGTTGATAACAAGGATAAATTTATGGGCAAATCACAGACTGTTATCAATGGTATTATTGTTCCTTCAGAATGGAATGAAAAAGGGGAAATTCAAAACATTGTCATTGTCACCTTTGATGAGGATACTTTTCTTATTGCCGACAATGACCATGCAAGAACCCTGATGAATTCTCTGAGGAAAACCGTAACCCTTTCCGGAAAGGTATCAATAAAGGGCATCCAGAAGGAAATCCGTATTTCCAACTTCCAGATCCATGATTCATAAATAATCAGGAATTAATTTCTATCATTCAAACCAGGAGATCATACAATGTCAAAAGAAAGAAACACCAAAAAAGATGAAAAGAAAAAACCGGCAAAAACCGTAAAAGAAAAGAAAAAAGAAAAACTCGAAAAGAAAAAAGAAAAAACAGGGCTTATAAAATAATAGCAATGACAGATCCGGTGTGTTCCCTTATAATTGGTTTGTGTTGACACCACACCCTGTTACTGATACTAATACTCTTTAATTTCCGGCCTGGTTCCCATTATTGTGAAAAGGCTTAATAAGGGATTATGTTTGAAATATTACCATGAGAGATATTCTGGTTCTGTCCACCCATGCAAATGATTTCAACCTGATTTCCCAGGTGGTTTCCAAAACCCATAAAACAAAATATGCAAGAGATATTGAA
This sequence comes from Desulfobacterales bacterium, assembly GCA_031395015.1. GTDB lineage: Bacteria > Desulfobacterota > Desulfobacteria > Desulfobacterales > Desulfobacteraceae > Desulfobacula. Next base: position 37,744 of record JANNUH010000127.1, read on the forward strand.
ACTGCAACTGAACTGCATCATAAATTTCCCTTTGACCTGATCATTGCAGATCTCGAACTTCTGGAACAGACCCAGGGAATCAGCGCCTCAGATTTTCTAAAAAATCCTTTTACCATAACCAATTCCTTTGTCCAGTTTGTCGTTCTCTGCCCTAAAGAAGAGGTTGAAAAGGCTGTAAAAACAGTAAATGACGGGGCCGCCGGGTACCTCACCTATCCCATTGAAGAAAATGAAGTTCAGCTCCTTTTAGATTCAATGGACAGATCCATTTCAAGGGATTTTGAACTGGATTATTTAAGGGACCATTTCTGGAAAACAGAATGGCTTGAAATTATCCGGTCGAAAAACCTGAGGATGAAAAAAATCTACGAGAGCATCCGGTCTGTTTCTCCGACCATTGCCACCGTTCTTCTGCTGGGTGATACAGGAACAGGAAAGGGAATGCTGGCAAGGCTTGTTCACTGGCACAGCCAGAGATCTGAAGAGCCGTTTATTGCCGTCCATTGCGGTGCCATACCCGACACTTTGATTGAAAGCGAACTTTTTGGCCATGAAAAAGGGGCATTTACAGGTGCTGATCGTCGAAAACCCGGGAAATTTGAAATGGCAAGGGGCGGAACTGTTTTCCTTGATGAAATCGGAACCATTACCGCATCTGCCCAGATTAAACTGCTCCAGGTTCTTCAGGACGGCACCTTCAGCCGACTTGGCGGCGGAACACTGATGAATTCGGATGTCAGGATCATCGCCGCCACCAACGCAGACCTTGCCGATCTGGTAGAGAAAGGCAGGTTTCGAAAAGATCTTTACTATCGGCTCAATATCTTCCCCATTCAGATTCCCCTGCTCAGGGAACGCCTTGAAGACCTGCCCAATCTGACAGAGATATTTTTGAAAAAACTGAATGAAAAATACGGTAAGGGGATTGAAGGACTTCACCCTTCAGTGATTGAAGGTTTTACACAATATGAATGGCCCGGCAATATCCGTGAACTTGAAAATATCCTGGAACGGGCCTATATCCTTGAGACTTCTTCTATATTGTCAACTCATAATTTCCCGCCCGAAATGGTCAAGCCCTGTGAAACCTATCCCCTGTCGTCTGACAGGAACCCCTCTACCCTGTCCCAGGCACGGCAGGTCGCCGTCGAAGCGTTTGAGAAAGCCTACCTGACTGTGCTGCTGCGCCAGACAAAGGGGAAAATCAATCTGGCAGCTCAAAAGGCCGACATCACCACCCGTCAGTTGAACCGGTTGATTACCCGGTATGGGCTGAATAAAAAGAATTTTAAAAAATAAAAAGACATCCCATGTCTTTTTATTTTTTTCCTCTTTTTGAAATCGGACCCGATCTGTCTTATCAAAAGATAAGGAAAGGCTTTCCCTTCATGGTTTATGGCTGTTTCTGCTTAAATTGAAGGCAGAAACAGCCATTCAACCCTCTAATTTACTGGCGACCGTTCTTTTTTATCTGAATACGTTAACTCAACAAGGCTTTTGATCTCATCTTCCGGATCAAGACGATTGAGTTTCACCATTTCAAAACCATCCACCTCAATAAAGACCATACCGGATTGATCCACCAGGGTCAGGTGATAGACATTGGTTTCCTCGTGGGAAGCCATCTTTTGCGTAATACAATAATAGGGCGTTTCTTTTTCAACATCCCTGTAAAATTTCAAAGATTTGATTTTAAAGGGCAAAACCGTTCTTGATGTCGTAAAAAATTCCAGAAGCCCGCCGGTCTGGAACATGGCATCGACCAGAACAGGCGCTGCCACAAAATCAGGGTTCGCCACCCCTTTGAAAAATTCTTTTTTGCTTCTGTCTTCCACGGTTGTGATCAATGTTTCTCCATCAAAGGAATTGATGTCCCTGATGGTACCAAAAAGGCCAAACATGAAAAGCCTTTTCGGATGATACACAAGGGTTTCAACATCCCCTTCAAATAAAACCGGGCTGAACTGCGGCAACTTTATCTTTTTGGATTTCAAGGGTTTGTCTTCAAACCGGTATTGGCCTTCATAATGAAGTTTGGGTTCTCCCATGACAACACCTTGAGGGTTCTTGAAGAGAGAAGTGATCCTGCAATTCAAAAGACCATCCTCTTGTTTTTCCCCGGAAATCAGAAGCTCTTTGGGGCGTCTCTTGAGAAGCTTGATAGCATAGGGAATATGAAACTCTGTTAATTCGACAAAATATTTTTTATCTTCGGACAAGGATTTTGCAGCCTCTGCCATGGTTTCAATCCCTGTGGACCCAAGAAAAAGCGGCACGTCCCCCATGGTATGGTCATGGAGAAAGACATCTCTTTCAATATCCAGTACCCGTGAATAGGTCATGCTGGTTGAAGTTTTTTCCATTGGGGTGTCAAGGAAGGGAAATTCCGCATTCCCTGGGTCACCCAGAAGACCATCCCTGTCAAAGGAATAGTCCAGACCGGAAAATACCATTTCAGATTCACTCTTATCCAGAAGATCCGCCATAAAGAATTTGACGCCCTGCTCCATGGGCAGGAACTGAATCCCTCTTTCTTCAAGAACGGCTTTGACAGTAGGGTTGGTGGCCATGCCCACGCCGCCCCAGGCGGTCCAGGCATAAACCTTATATGTCCTGTCCGGATGGAGCTGTTTCTCACGGAACAGGGTCTTTCCAAGATAGTCATTGGCTGCTGTATAATCCACCTGACCTTCATTTCCAAACCTTGCTGTAACCGACGAAAAGGTAAAGAAATACTTATATTCCCGGTCTTTAAAAGCAGCCAGAAGGTTTCTCATGCCCTTGACCTTGACATCCACCACCAACTCAAAGGACCAGAGTTCCTTTTTGGCAATGAACTGGCTCATCTCCATGCCGGCGGCATGGAAAACCCCGTCAATCCGGTCATATTTATCCACAGCCGCCTTTACCGCCGCTGCATTTGTTACATCCACACAATTGTAATCCACGTTGATCCCTTGAGATTTCAAAACATCAATATTGTCTATGGACTGCCGGACCCGCATGAGGCGATCCAGGGCCCTTTTAATTTCAACGGGTTTGACGCCCGGCATATCATCCCTGAGTTTTGCCATGAGGTCGGCACCGGTGGCTGTTTTATCCAAGTATTTGGGGTCAGTGCTGTAGATATCGTTGATATCCAGGATGATGAGGTTGACCTTATATTTTTCAACCAGTTTTTTAATGATCTCATAGGTAATCCCGCCCGCACCGCCTGTGACCAGAAGGGTGTCCCTGCCTGAAACAATCTTTTGGGTTTTATCGGCAATGGAGGGCTTCATGGAAAGGACATACCGTTTTTTATTTCTGTATCCCACCTCTACCCGTGTATCGTTGGACATCAATTCATTTAAAAAAAGATCAGCGATGGCATTGATATTATTTTTGGGATCTTTGTCTGAAAAATCGACCACCTTGACCCTGGTATCGGGCAATTCCTTGTTGACTGTTTTCAAAAGCCCTGAAAGGCCTCCAAACATGGGGTGGATATCGCCGCAGCCGTCCATATAGGGAAAGACCACGGAATCAAAGGTCATGGTTCCGATGAGGGTTTCTTTTTGATTAAAGGTGTCGAACAGGGATTTCAGGATCACGAACACGGATTTGACGGTTGTATTCAAAGACTCATCTGAGTCGCCTTTCTGATCTTTTGCGTCAAAATAATAGTCAAGGGATGACAGATGGATAAAGCCGCTGACATCCGGGTGAACCTTTTTAAATTCCTCCACCTGTTTTTCCGTGAGGTTCACATCGGACAGGTCAAAGATAAAATCCGCATCTTTGCCGCCGATGGTAATGACTTCGCCTTTTTTCTGTCTAATCTTTTCAATAACTTTTTTTGCAAAGCCATGGCTGTCAAGGGATATCATGATCTTTTTGCCTTTAAAATCTGCCTTGGAAGGTTCCGGCACCTCTGTTTCCCTGGTTCTTACGATAAGGCGCTTAATCGGTGAATCATGATCAGGAAAGGCGTCAATCCCTGTAAAAGACACCGGAAAGTCGATTTTCTGAACAGCCTCTCCACTTTCAAGTGAAGCATCGGGTTCATTCTTTTCTACCTGAACGGCTCCTGCCCGATTGTTGATGTATTCCGCCAGCCTTGCAATGGTATTCAATTCCCGGAGCTTTAAATCATCGGGTACGGATAATCCGAAATGGGAGGCAATCTTGGCAAAAATCTCAACCTGTTTCACTGTATCGATCCCAAGGTCTGCCTCAAGGTCAAGCCCCTCTTCCAGCATATCGACCGAATATCCGGTCTGAGCAGCAACCACATCCTTGACAACGGAAAGAGTATCCGGGAAAGCCGGAACAAGAACTGCCGGATCTTCCTGGACGATCTTTTCGCTATCATCCGATCCAAGCCTTGCATGGACATAATCCCCAAGTTTGGCAATGGTATTCAGGTCCCGGAGTTTCAAATCATCCGGCACAGGAAAACCAAAAACGGCTGAAATCTTTGCGAATATTTCAACCTGCTTGACGGTGTCGATCCCGAGATCCGCCTCAAGATCCAGCCCGTCTTCCAGCATATCCGCAGCATATCCGGTCTGCTCGGCGATAATGGCTTTGATGGTATTTAATATGCCCGCCCCGGCAGGCGCAGCAGGCCTGATCACAACCGGTTCTGCAATTTTCTCCGGGATAGCCGGGATAACCTTTCTCACCATAGCTGTTACTGCAGGAGGAGCCTGCATGACCGTCATAACCGGTTTTTTCACCGGCTCTTCGACCTTGATCGTTTCCTTTGTCTTCACCGGCAGAGCCTGGCCTCCGGCCACAGCACAAAGGGTATTGTCAATCACCTTGAGTTCCGGATTCTCAGATCCGGTAATCTCCTTCAGCCAGGTCTGATATCGAACATTTCCTTCAACCCCGTTTTCCTCGATGCGTTTGACAAACATAAAGGCAAAATGGGAGCCAAACCCGGCAGCAAGATGCAGGCCATATTCAGATGAGATTTTCTCCTGGCCTGAAAAATTAAGTTTTTTGAAATGCTCAGGTATTTTCTTAAGATTTGCAATGGGCGGGGCCTTCCTTTTCTGAAGGGCCTTTACTAGAACAACATCTTCAATGGCCGCCCCCAGGGTATGGCCTGTAAACCCCTTGGTATTAGAGATGCAGATGCTGCTCAAATGACCGGCAAAGGTTGTTTCAAGAGCCGTCACTTCGGCATCGGCGCTGCCTCCCCTGGCCGGGGTATAGGTTTCATGGGACATGAACAAAAGCTTGTCTGCATAGTCTTCTTTTCTCAAATTGTTCTGTTTTTCAATTTTTGAGATAAATTTTTTCATCTCCCGGGACATGTGGGGAACATCAATATTATAGGTGTGATAGGCGGAATTGGCGATATGTGTTCCAAGAATCTCACACTGCCCGTTCATTCCTCTTTTTTTGGCGCAGGACTCACTCTCAATGACAAGCCCCACGGCGCCGGAACCTAAAATGGTACCGTTTCGATCTTCATCAAAGGGCTTGGCAGCTTCCGAGACCCGCTTTTTAATGGTGGCAGCCCCCAGGGCTAGAAATCCTGACCCGATCCACTGACCCTGCAACGGAGAAGTTGCATTTTCACCCCCCACCACCAGGACTCGCTTGCATCGTCCCACCCTGATCCAGTCTTCGGCAATGCCGATGGCCAGGGTAGTGGATGCACAGGCAGCGCTGACAAGGGTATTGGGGCCTTTGGCCTTGATAATCTGAGCCAGATGGGCTGACCCCAGGGGACAGGCATTGGCCAGAAAATTCCTGTCAAATGTATAGGTTTCAAAATCATTGCGTTTTCTTGACTTTGCCTTGAAAAACCATTCCGTCAACTGTTCCTTGATTTCAATATCCTTAATTTTTTCCATGAGGAAATAATAGATGGTTTCAAATTCTTCATAGGGTTTTAGAAACAGCTTTTCATAAAAATATTTTTCCAGCTCTGAAATCAGGGTTTCACCATTTGGCCACAAAGAGGTGATAATCACCCCGGTTTCTTCCTGCATTTCCTCGGGCAGGGCAAATCCATCCGGGATAAGGCTTTTTCCGTCCTTCATTTTTTTATACTGCATCACCAGAGGAATATTGGCATCCTTCAATGCCTCGATCCCGGCGGCAATACCCATGGCCATGCTGATATCATACTGCTCCTTGATGCCGTATTCGTCATTCAGATTAAAATAACCGAGCTGACCCGCAAGATGAATGACATCTTCGGTATTTGTGATCTGGACAAACCTTGCATTTCCATCGGGCTGTTTAAACAGTTTGGTAATATTTTTATCGGTAAACCCTTCCATGGCCTCCGCGCTCAGAAGATCAATAAAATTTTCACCGTTTAAAATGGCATCAAAATTATCCTTTGCAAATACACGCCGTGTTTTTCCGGGAAGCCCCACGGAGACACCGGAAATCAATATCCGGCCGGTATTAAAATTATACCGCTCCATGGCTTCAATGGCGGTTTCCCGCTTCTGGAGCTGATATTCCTTATAAAGGATCTGATCAATGAGGGCCTGATTGTTGAGTTTAAAGGCTTCAAAATCTTCACTGGGCTGTATCTTAAGCAATCCCTCTTCCTCGACCTTTGCCTGAATCACCAGGGCCCTGGTCGGCTCGAAAATGGCATTCACGCCCAGAAGATACTTTCGGCAGGCTTCAAAGGATTTGATTTCCCCAGCCTTTGCATCCACAGACACCACCGTGCCATAGTCTATGATATGGATGTCTTTTAAAAGATTGACCAGAAGCCTTGACGGCCCGATCTCGATAAAATGGGTCAAGCCGGATACATAGACCTCTTCAATGGATTTGATAAATTCGACAGGTGATATAATCTGTCTTGCCAGAAGATCTTTGACATCTTCCAGCCTTTCCGGATAAGGCTTTGCATGGGTATTGGATATGATTCTGCCGAACCGGGTATCGTTAAAGGTAAGGGTATCCAGAAATTTTCTCAGTTCAGCCGATGCCTCGGCCAGCAATGGGGTATGGAAGGCCCCGGTCAGATTCAGTTTTTTATAAAAGACCTCCTGCCGGGTTAAAAAATCACAGAATTTTTCAATATCGTCTGCCCGGCCGGACACAGCGGTCTGTTTCTCACTGTTTTTATTGGTGATATAAATATTGGAAACAAAGGATTTTCTGATGAGAGTTTCCATTTCCTTTTCATTTTTAAATACCACCATGATCTTTCCCGGCACCTTTAACGTCGCTTCATACATGAGGTCCGAGCGCTTGATAACAAGGCGCATGGCATCGGCAAAGGAAAGCATCCCGCTGCAGAAAAGGGCCGTGTATTCCCCCACACTGTGACCGATATAATAATCCGGGGAAAATCCTTCCTGGGCCAAACGGCTGTAAATGGCGGCAGAAGAAAGGAAAACCGCTGCCTGAGTGTTCTGGGTGGAGTGGATGGCCTCATCCGCGCCGAACATCATGTCCAGTAGAGAATATCCCCTTTGTTCAACAAAGATCGCTTCTCCTTTTTCCATGATCATCCGGATATGGGCCTCTTTTTCAAACAAATCCTTCATCATCCGGCTTCTCTGGGCGCCCTGGCCGGAAAGAAGGGCCACCATCCTGAGCTTCTTTCCTCGGTTATCGGAAGAATAGGCATGATCCATCAATACAATATCATCCCCGGCCGCTTTTTTAAATTCCGCTTCAATGACCGGTTGTTTTGTTTCAAGAATGGCCGGTAATGTACTCATGATCATGTGGCAGTGATTCCCGCCGATGCCGTTGACATTGGCTGCAAACCGGAAAGGGCGGCCCTTTTGCCTGACCATCATTTGCCTGGCCGGTTTCAGAACCTTGCAGTCATTTAAAATGGAGTATTCGGGATCATAATTAAAATCCTTCAGAATTTTCCCGTTTTTGTTCATGAGCATGAGTTTGGCCATGGCCACAGCCGGGTTGGCAGCCTTGAAATATCCGAACTGGGATTTGATGTTTCCGCAGTGCATTTCATGATCAAAACACTGCCCAATCACCTGTTTCTCAACCATGTCGCCGAAAATATTGGAAAATGCAAACAGATCCAGATGGTTGATATCCTGTTTCCGGATAGCGCTTTTGTAATAGGCTTCATTGATGGTGGACACAAAGGTCTGTTCCGACGGGGCCAGAAGATGATCCGGTACGCTGGAGCGAACGGCGCAGTCATTGATCTCACCCAGGATTTCCATATTATATTCACGGGCTTTTTTATAGGTGGTGATGATGTGAATAGCAGCTCCCTCTCCCATGACATACCCGTCGGCCCTGGAATCAAAGAAATTGCAGTCGTTTTCCGATAACAGCCCAAGGCGTTTAAATGCCATGAGGACTGCCGGATATAGGTTGCAGTCCACCCCGCCGGCCAGAACAAAATCAAGGTCCTTCTGCTTTACATTCCGGACGGCATTTCTCATGGCAATAAAGGCCGAGGCACAGGAGGCGTCAATCACGTAATTGGCCCCGTTGAGCCCGAAATAATTGGCAATCCGACCGGAGATGATATTAGACAAAAGGCCTGGGGTGGTGTCCTCATTATTTTCCGGAATTGCTTTTCGGATGGAGTCTACCAGTTTCTCTGAAAGCCGGATTCGCTTTTCAGGGTCAAGCAATTGACAATTTTTAATGATATTGCCGATAAACTGTTTGCGCACCCGGATGATATTTTTGCTCTGCCGCTCGCCTGAAATGGTTCCAAGGATAACTCCCACCTTATTGGCCGGTTTTAACGCCTTCAGAAGCCCTGAATTTTCAAGGGCTTCATTGGCTGCTTCAAGGCCGAAAATCTGGCCCCTTTCAATGGATTTCACCATCATGGGCGGCATCCGGTATTTCAGATTGTTGAATTTATACTCTTTGACCACCCCGGCCTTTACCCTGGGCAGCCGGTAAAGAGACTTTTTATCAAGATTTGCATAGGCATCATTGTCAAAGTGAGAAAGAGGAATATCAGATAATTGCTTTTTCCCTGACACAAGTTTTTCCCAGAATTCCTCGGTATTTTTTGCTCCGGGCAGAAAAACCCCGAGGCCTGCCACCACAATCCTGTCATCATTAAAATCATAGAATGGGTCTGCAAAAATATCGCGACTAAGTGACTGATACTGATCGGTCATCTGTTCCACCACCATATGATAATTAATACCGCCAAACCCATAGGAAGAAACAGCGGCTTTTCTGGACGCAGTCCCTTTTCTTTTCCACTCTTCCGCATCTTTCACAATAAACAGGGAAGATGTGGTTAAATCATGATTTTTTGAAAGTTTTTCAAATTGACCATTGGGGGGAAGAATCCCTTTGTTGACGGCCAGAAGGGCCTTTAAGAGTCCTGCCGATCCAGCACATCCCAGAAGATGGCCGATCTGGGATTTGATGGAGCTGATGCCTGCCCTTGCATGTCTATACAAGGCATTCAGGGTTTCAAGCTCTGCCTGGTCCCCGATGACGGTGGAGGTGCCGTGGGCTTCAATAAATCCGATATCTTCAGGCCTTATCCCCGGACGGATAGAATCAAAACACCGGTCCACACTTAAGACCTGGCCTTTGGGATTGGGTGCTGCAATGGCTTTTCCCTTGCCGTCGGAACTTGACCCGATGGAATTGATCACACCGAATATTTTATTTTTATCCCGGATGGCATCCTTCATTCGTTTCAAAACAAAGACCACTGACCCTTCCCCCAGAATAAACCCGTCGGCCCGCTCATCAAAAGGATATGATCCGACTGCAGACAAGGTTCCCATTTTTGCAAACCCGATAAAGGATTCCGGGGCCAGATGGGTATTGACCCCGCCCACAATAACCTGGTCATGGTCACCGGACAAAAGCTCACCGGTTGCGGCTTCAAGGGCTGTAACAGAAGAAGCGCAGGCCGCATCCACGATATAATTGGCCCCCCGGACACCCAGATGGCTTGCAATTCTTGAGGCTTCGATATTCAAAAGAATTCCGTGGACCGGATCATAACCTTTGTTTTCCCCTTCTATTCCCTCCATCAAAACCTGCTTCACCATTTCTTTTTCAGGATCGGTCAGGGTCTGATATTCATTGATTTTTTCCATCATGGAAACCAGTTCCGGATACCAGTATTTAAGCTGAAGACTGTTACCAAGCTCATTGGAAAGGCAGGTGGCGATAATAACGGCTGTCTTTGACGGATCATCACAGGCAAGGCGGTTGTTTTCCCCCAGAAGCCCGGCATTTTCAACGGCCTTATAAGCTGTCTGAAGAACCATTTTCTGGCTCCGTGAAAGCCTTTTTTCCTTGCCTTCGGCATATCCGAACCGTTCAAAGTCAAATTCAAAATCATCAATATGTCCGGCAAGAGTGGTATAGGTTTTATCCTCGGCACTCCTGTCCGGATCATAATACAGATCGTGATCAAACCTTGATTTCGGCATGGGGCTGATGGAATATTTTTTATCAAGAATGTTTTCCCACAGGGTTTCCGGATCATGGGCATCCGGCAGAGTACAGCCCACCCCGACTACGGCGATCTCATCATTGATTTTGTTTCTCGGACTTGAAAAAATCTCCAGAAAATTCAGATTTTTATAAAGATTTGCCTTGGTTTCAAAAAATTTGTCATGAATCTTTTTTATGGTCACTGGCCCGTCAAAAAAGGCAAGCCCGTCCCCCACCAGAAAATTTCCCTTTTCCCTGTGGGCTTCATCATCAAACCAGGTATAATTTTCAGGTCCGGGATTTTTAAAATCCGGCAGAAAGCCTTTGGCACCAATCAAGAGGGACCCGATATTCTTTTTTTCAAAGGCCCTTTTTCTGTTCTCAAGGCTCTCTTTATTTCGGATCATTTCCGCTTCGGTTTCCACCATCATCCTGGCAAACTCTGTGGGGGCGGTCCTGGACGCGAGACCCAGACTTTTCCCGATCACCATGGTTTCGTTTTGCTCAATAATAATGTCCCGGTACTGTGATTTCATACATTTTGTTTGAACAATTTCATCGGAAAAAAGATAAGCTGTTCCCACCTGGATACCGATCTTAGCCCCCCTGGCTGCCAGAAAAGAAGCAAGTCCTGAAATAAAAAATGAAGCAAAGCAGGTGGCAATCCCCCCGGCAAAGACCAGGTATAAATCCTTTAGATCATAATTTTTGTTTATTAGTGTGGCAATGGCATCTTCCCAGAGAACCATGGAAGAAAGGGCACCCACATGTCCCCCGGCTTCTCCGCCTTCAAAAATAAACCGCCGACAGCCGCTCTTAATGGCATTTTCCATCATGGATACCGAAGGCGTATGAAGATAGGTTTTGGTCCCGGCCTTTTCCAATTCCGCCGCCTGGGAGGGATTCCCACCGGCAAAAAGGGCATAGGGAGCTTTATATTTTTTAACCATTTCCAGATGTTGTTTGACCATGGGGTTAAAGGCTTCAATCCCCACAAGGCCTGCTCCGAAAATTGGAACTTTTTCCGACCCCTCTTTGAGCATTTTATCGGCCAGGGATTCGGGCAGACTGCCCACGGCAAAAAACGGCAATGCACCGTGTTCAAGGACCTTATTGGCAAACGCGGAACTGTCTGAAATATTGGCCATGGGCCCCTGGATCAGGGGGAATTTGGTGCCCTGGTCTTTGGCAAAGGCTGAATCCGGTTTTACAGGATCATGGCCGTCGATGAAATTCAGATTCTCTCCGATGGTTTTAAAAAATCCTGAAATGATATCCCTGAGGCAGGTTGACTCTTTAACAAAATCCTTTGCAAAGACCCCGTCCTGACCCAGATAAAACAGGGACTGGATAAAGGGGGCGTCTTCGCTGTCAAAGGCTGTCATTTCAGCCGCAATGATGTCATAAAGTTTTCCTTCCCCATCCGGGTCCTTCCCCAGTTCAACAGCTTTAACTTTCAGGTCTTTGACGATTTGTGTGCCCAGTTTTGCAAACATACGGTAAATAGAATTGCCATTATAGCTAATATCCGTGGAATCACTCTCATCCAGCATTCCCAGAAGGGCTTTAAAATTTTTCGATACCGGGGCCTCGTCCGCCATAAGAAGCTGACTGTCCATGACAAGGCCGGAAACCCCTGCGCTAAACATACCGGCAGCAGTATATTTTCCCACACCGCCATGGATAAAAATCGGATAATCCGTGTTCTTCAGATACCATTGCATGAGGATAAAAGAAGAATATTTAGACACCTTGCCGCCGGCTTCATTGCCTTTAAGAATCAGGGCATGGGGCGAGACTTCCTTAATTTTATCATTGATGTGAATATCTTTTATTTCAAGGACAATTTTTGTATCGGAAAAATCGGAAAAATCTGCGATTGCATCTATCTTTGAAAGAGGACAGATGATGAGGTCAAGATTGATCATCTGCTGATGTTTAATCTTTTCCACAAGATCCCTGTCATGGAAAAAAAGCCGGATGCCGAAAGAGAGCGGCTCTCGGGAAAGCTGCAGCGCCCGTTGAAGGATGTCTTCATGGGTTAAAAATTCCGTGTCCAATACCGGAAGCCCGCCGGCACTGTAAATTTCATTGAAATACCTTATATCAAACACCTTTACAGGATTATAAACCATTAAAGGAAGTCTTGAATTCAGTATTCTTCTAATCATAAGGAGGTCTCCATCATTTATTTAATTTTCATCTTATGGCCCGTCAGAACATCCATGACCGGCCCATAAACAAGTTTCAATTCACCGGCCTTTTACATAAACGACCGTGTAGAACCACAGGCCCTTTACAAATATTGTGCCACAGCCCATTAAATAGATAACCCTTCATAATGATGGAATGTTTCATGGAAATTGCTTTTTTCATCTCTTAAATCCAAGCTTTCTGCTTGCATTTTATGCATATGGCATATACAAAATTGCACATGGCTTTGATTCTATTCCATGGAGACATAAATGAAAAAAGCGAGTCTTAGCCCTGAAGAACAAATTTTTTTCAGGACTGTCCATAATGCAGCATTTGCAAACCCGTTCAGTGAATTAAGAGAAAAGCTGGATATCAAGATTGCAGGGCTTTTTCCTTCAGCCTCCCGGAGGGAAGGGATAGATCAATCCATCCAGGAAATCGGGCATCGAATCAGTGTGCTTGAAAAACAGGGGCGCGCCGATATCAATGCCTATGAAGGCCAGGACAGGGAAATCATTACCATTGTCTTCCTTTTTGATGTCTTCCATAAATTCAGAGATGATTTTGATCAGTTGATAAAAGACCAGATAAAGGCAGGGGAAGCACCCGTCAAGGTCCACTTTGCCGAAGCCGCCCTGCATATGTTCCATGGCAGAGGATTTGATGAAAAAAGCTTTTCCCACTATTTTGCGCTTTCCTATCAGCTTCGGCGGGCCTTTTATTTTATCTCCCATTCCCTTGTGGGCAGCAGCCCCTGCATGAAAACCCTGAGAAAGCATCTGTGGTATAATGTATTCACCTATAATATCGATCTGTACAACAGATTTTTATGGAACAAGATGGAAGATTTCTCCACCCTGCTTCTTGGAGAAACCGGAACAGGAAAGGGCACGGCTGCCAAAGCCATTGGAAGCAGCGGCTATATCCCCTTTGATGAAAAAAAACAATGCTTTTCCCAGAGCTTTACCCAGACTTTTTCCTCCCTGAATCTTTCCCAGTACCCTGAAACCCTTCTGGAGTCAGAACTCTTCGGCCATACAAAAGGCGCTTTTACAGGAGCTGTGGATGATTACAAAGGCGTCTTTGATCGATGCAGCCCCCATGGCTCCATTCTCCTTGATGAGATCGGAGAAATCCCCAACCATGTCCAGATCAAATTATTACGGGTTCTTCAGGAAAGAAGCTTTTCCCCTGTCGGAACCCATGCCGTCTCAAGATTCAATGGAAGGGTGATTGCCGCCACCAACCGGCCTAGAAAAGATATCCTGGACGGCAAGATCTTCAGGGATGATTTTTATTACCGGCTCTGTTCCGACATCATTGAAGTCCCTCCCTTAAGAACAAGGATCCATGAGACTCCGGGAGAACTGGATGAACTATTGGATTTTACCATCGAAAGAATGACCGGTACCCGCTCTGAAAAACTGATCCAGAAAGTCAAAAGAATTATTGACCGCAGGCTTGGAAAGAATTATGAATGGCCTGGAAACGTCCGGGAACTGGAACAGTGTGTCAGAAGTGTTCTTCTCAGGCGAGATTATAAAGGCAAACAAAAAGAGGAAAAAGAAACAGGGTCCCTGGCCCAGGAGCTGATGGAGGGCATCCATAACCGGGATATCTCCGTACCCTCCCTCATATCAGGCTATTGCCGGCTTCTGTATGATGAAGCCGGGAGCTATGAAAAGGTGGCAAAACAGACCGGGCTGGACAGAAGAACCATAAAAAAACATATTATGACGGCTAAAAAAGAAGAAACCCATCATGTTTAATTCTCTACCTCATCTTTTCAGGGGAATTTTATCGATTCTTCTGTACACCCTGAACACCATTATTTTAACTGTTCCACTCATCCTTCTGTCATTTTTAAAATTTGTCATTCCGTTTCATTTCTTTATTGTCTTTCTTGACCGGGTACTGATTGCCATTGCCACCCTCTGGATAAAAATCAACTCCCTCAATTCAAGGCTTTTCTGCAATATTGAATGGGATATCCGGGGACTTGAGCAGCTCAAAAAAAAAGACTGGTATCTGGTTCTTTCCAATCATCAGTCCTGGGTGGATATCCTGGCGCTGCAGACCACATTGAATCAAAAAATCCCCATGCTCAAATTTTTTCTAAAAAAAGAGCTGATCTTTGTCCCGTTTCTGGGTCTTGCCTGGTGGGCCCTTGATTTCCCCTTCATGAAGCGATATTCAAAAACACAATTGCTGCAAAAACCCCATTTAAAGGGAAAGGATCTTGAAAGCACTAGGAAAGCCTGTGAAAAATTCAAACACACACCGGTTTCCATTATGAATTTTGTTGAGGGGACAAGATTTACACAAACCAAAAAAGACAAGCAGAACAATTCTTTCAACCATCTTCTGAGCCCCAAGGCCGGGGGGGTTTCTTTTGTATTAGGGGCCATGGGGGAATATCTTCACACCATCGTTGATGTCACCATTGTCTATCCTGAAAAAATCCCGACCTTCTGGGAATTTATTTCAGGCAGGGTCAGAAAAATCATCATTGATTTTGAAGTGATTCCCCTGACCGGATTTTTAAAAGGGGACTATATCAATGATGCCGACTATAAAAACCGCATTTTTTTCTGGCTTAATGAGCTATGGCTCAAAAAAGATAAAAAAATAAATGAATTAAAAACCGATCGGATTTAAGCCCGTTAAATATTTCCGACTTTCATTTCGTAAATATTCAGGCTCTGGCCCTGATCCGATACACACAGAACCTCGGTAATCCTTGAATGGCGGATCATCTCCGTCACTCGTTTTTCAGTGTGTTTCCCTTTGATAATGGTTTCAGGCATGATCATACCTTCGCAGATGACGACCGGTTTCCCCGGGTTCTCTTTTGACCATTTTATGAGATTATTTCTTTCATCAATTAAATCCGCACGCCTTTTTTCAATGGCTTGGATTTCCCTGTCCTCGCTTTCCACCATGGCTTCTATTTTATCACTTTTTCCAAAACACTCATCCAGGCTTTGTTCTGCTTTTTTAGCATTCAATTGCAATTGTACGATTCGCTTTTGCAGCTCATCAACACCTTCAATATCTTTTCCCAATGTGGAAATCTTTGAATTTAATTCTTTCTGCTCCAGTTGGGACCTGTCCTGGATGTGGGCAAATTCCGTGATCTGTTTCTGGAGGATGAGGTTTTCCTCTTTAAGCTTGTCCTTCTTTTCCTTATGAAGCTCAGTCTGTTTTTTCAGGTTTTCAATTTTTTCTTTATTTTTTTCAAGCTCCTTCACGGTAAAGACATCCTGACCGATCTTGATCATGCTGGGTTCTGCCACCTCTGTCCCGATATGCTTTGCTTTTACACCCATCTTGGCAGAAATTCTTGAAGAAATAAGTTTTCCGTTTTGAACAATACAGCTTCCTGAGCATTCAATATCTGCATCCACAATTTCCTTTTCAACCAGAACATCTCCCATGCAGATGATTTCCGATTGATGGATATATTTTGCACGGACATTGCCCCGTGCGTAAATTTTGCTCTTGCTAATACCATCGACAACATTGATGTTTCCCTCGGCAGTGATGGTGCCGCCATCCACTCCGATGGCCTGGATATTATTGCCCGTTACCTTGAAACCTGATTTGATCCTTCCTATTATATTCACATTTCCGTCGTATTGAATATGGCCGGTTCCATAATCCACATCCCCTTCCGTGGTATATTCCTGATGAACAAAAACATGGCCGGACAAGGCATATTTTGGAAAACCGCTGACTGCGGCAATGAGCTTGTACCCGTCCTCAGAAGGTTTTACACCTTTCCCGTATTTAAAGGGTATGTCTTTGCCGGGAATTGTTTCCATTTCATCGCCATATATCGTTTGACCCCGTCGTGCTTCAATCATGGGAATTTTTTCAGCAAGCACGGTTCCGGCTTCGACAAAGGGAATATCACCACGCTCCTTGAAATCAATGATCCCGTTTTCCGTCAGACCCCCGACCTTCAGATAATCTGTATTAAAGAAAAATTCAATCCTTGCGTCTTTCCCCTGAATCGATGAAACACCCCTTGCCACTCTGAAGGCCTTGGTTTTAAATCCGCTGGATTTGATAAACCCCTCAATCATCTTATCTTCGGCAAGACCTGATAGAATACCCTTTTCACTCAATGCTTCCTTTACCCCGTCAATGGTGATGGTATCATCAAAATAATCTATTTTCGAAAGAAACGCGGCCATGAGGTCTTTGGAAATCTCAAGCTTGATTCCGCCGCTGATGATCTCGGGTTCCAGCAAAGTCCCGATATCCTGCCCATCCTCTTCCATTTCACCCTTTAATTTTTCAGGAATCCCGGCCGCGGCATGTTTCGGTTCAGGGGGCCCGGTTTCTGGAGCTGCTGCTGCGACTTTTTCTCCGGATGTTTTTTTGACCTCCTCTATCACCCTCTCCTGCAATTTCAGGATATAATCCCTTTGCTTTTCGGTCATCATTCCGGCCTCGACCAGCATATCGCCCAAGCGACGGAGTTTTCGCCTGTTTTTGATATCATCTTCCCGCTCTTCCAGGACCAGATTTAACACACCCTGGCTGATAAACCCCTTACGAACGGCAACTGCTCCGAATTTTAATTCCTGCTGTCGCATCTCAATCGCTCTAGCAGCTCTCAGAATTCTTTCCATGTTCTGGGCAGATATCATTTCCTTTGATAAAAAATACTCTTTCAGGGCAAGATCAGGATTGGCCGTCCCTGAACAATGCGACAGCGCCTTCTGAAGCTCTTCTTTTGTGATGAATAGGTTTTTAACGGCCAAAAGCCCGATAATCGGAATTTTAATTTTTACTTCCTCTGCCATAATCTCCTCACATAAGATTTAAATTACAGCTCCTGATAATCCTGTGGCAATCAATAAGAATTCAATGATAAACTCCCGATGCTCGCCGGATACAAGACGATCCTTTTCAAAAAATCTGATCAATAAGACCATACTAAGGGGTATGAAAGCAAGGAGGAAAGCGTTGTTTACCAATAAATCGGCTAAATTTGCCGTCAAAATAAGCCCGATGTCGAAAATCAGGATATATTTGATGATATCAAAACTTTGTTTTTCTCCCAGAAGAATCGGAAGCGTTTCTTTGCCTGTAATCCTGTCCCCCTGAATGGCAAGGATATCAAAGAAAGCTGTCCGGGCGAACACAAGACCTGTTGCGAACAAAAAAACTACGGCAACTGAAAAAAGGTTTCCATGATTGACCACTGCCGGCAGAAGGCAGGTGACGGTTCCCCAGGCAATGACGATCAATATGGTTTTTGAACCCGGGATATCCTTTATCCTGGCCATCTTCCTTTTTTTTGCCGACATGGGGAGGATTTTCAGATTATAGGACAACCCTAAAAGGCTCATGATCAACAGCAATATAAAGGATATCACACCGCTCATGAAACTCAGATAAAGCCCTGCACCACCGGACAGAACGGCAAGCATCCAGAGATACACACGGTTTTCCTTGTAAAAAACCGCCCTTTTGGGATGGTTGTACCGGTCGGACCGGATGGCAAAAAGATTATTTATGATCTGCATGGAAAGCACATACAGCATGGCAATCAATGCATGGTGAAGATTATGATCATTCCCCTGAAGTCTTGAACAGGCATAGGTCAGGGAACCTGCCCCGACAGAAGCGAGGATATTGGTTTTTAAAAGAAAATCACGGAAAAAATATAGGGCCGCCTTTATGGCATTTCTTTTTTGAAGATTGTTTTTTATCTTCCGATAGGTATCCGTAATAATCCAGTTCGGAGTGGACGCACCGGCCGTCAGTGCAATGGATTTTGCATGGGAAAGGGTTTCATAATTGATTTCAGCGGCATCCTCAATATGGAGAGCCGGTTTTCCTGTTCCTGCTGCAATTTCGGCAAGCCGTCGGGTGTTCCCGCTTTCTTTTCCGCCCACAACAATGACGGCATCGTTTTCCTCTGCAAGCCTTCGGGTTTCGGTCTGGCGTTTTTCCGTGGAACCGCAGATGGTATCAAATATCCTGTAATGGGGGGCATTAATCCGGCACCACGCCTTGATTTCTTCATAAAAAGAGGTGTTCTGGGTGGTCTGGGCAACCACAATGGCATTCTCAAATCTCGGCAATGAGAAAAGCGCTTCCATGGAAGTAACGATATGGCCCTTCCCCTTTGCATATCCCATGAGGCCGATCACTTCAGGATGATCATGATCTCCGACAATAATCGAGGCATATCCTTTTTTGGCATACCGGTTAATGATGACCTGGACCCTGACCACCCTCGGACAGGTGGCATTGATCACCGTAAACCCGGCATGCTTCAGGGCGACTTGATCTTCCGGCGGAACCCCGTGGGCCCGGATCAGGACAATTCCGGAGCCTTTTTCAGGAATTTTTTCAATTCTGAAAATCTTTTTTTCCTCCAGCATCTGCAGGACCTGGGGGTTGTGAATCAAAGGGCCATAGGTAAAAATCGGCTCCTGATACCGGGTGGATGCATCCAGAACCATATCCATGGCCCGACGGACACCCATGCAGAATCCCGCTGTTTTGGCAATGACGATTTTCATCAGACTCTGCTTAAAAGATCAACAATCTGCTGGAATTCCGACTTTGATTTAAAATTGATTTCTATCTTGCCCTTTTCTCCGCTTTTCTGAATTCTGACCTTTGATTTGATCCGGTCGGAAAGAAGCCGGGAGGTTTGATCAAGAAATTGTTTTTCGTCGGCCGATAACCGGGTCGGAAATTTCTCCGGTTCTTTTTTGACAGTGTTGACCAGTTTTTCCGTCTCCCGCACAGACAGCTCTTTTTGAATCACCATATGAAGAAGACGGAGCTGGCTTTCTTCAGAGCCGGCAGTCAAAAGCGCCCTGGCATGCCCCATGGAAATCTTTTCAGCAATGAGGCTCTCCTTTATCACTTGGGGAAGGCTCCTGAGTCTCAAAAGATTTGCAATGGTGGACCGGTTTTTACCGATTTTTTTTGCCACCTTTTCCTGGGTGTACTGAAACTCCTCAATCAACCGGTGGTAAGCCTCTGCCTCTTCAAGAACGTTGAGATTTTCCCGTTGAATATTCTCAATGATGGAAACTTCCAGCACCTGCTCATCGGTCAGGTTTTTTACAAATACCGGTACATGGGTGAGCTTGGCTTCCTTGGCGGCCCTGAGCCTTCGTTCACCTGCGATGAGCTCATAGGCGTCATTCACATGCCGGACCAGTAAGGGCTGTAAAATCCCCTGCTCTGCAACGGAGTCCCTCAAACGGTCCAGTTCTTCCTGATTGAATACGGTTCTGGGCTGATACCGGTTGGGTGAAATTTCCTCAACAGGGCACATTAAAAAATCAGAACTGATTTCCGGTTTTTCAAAATCAGGAATCAGAGCTGAAATCCCCCGGCCAAGCCCGGTATGTTTCTTTTTTTTTATCATCTTTTCAGAAATTCCCTGGTAAACGCCATATAAGTTTTGGAGCCTTGTGACTGCTTATCATATAAAATTATCGGCAATCCGTAACTGGGTGCTTCACCCAGTTTTACATTGCGGGGTATCTTTGTTTTGAAAACCATGTCCTTGAAATATTTTCTCGCATCTTCAACCACATGCTGGGCAAGGTTTGTCCGCCCGTCATACATGGTTAAGAGGATACCCTTGATTTTCAGTCCGGGATTAAAAGATGATTTGACCCGTTTAATGGTATCCAGAAGCTGGCCCAGGCCCTCAAGGGCATAGAATTCACTTTGCAGGGGAATCAATACGGCATCGGATGCTGTAAATGCATTCAAGGTCAGCAGCCCCAGGGCCGGGGGACAATCGATGATCACATAATCAAACCGTTCTTTCACCTGTTCGATAAGAAGCTTCAGTTTTTTTTCCCTGCCTTTTTCCGCTGCCATTTCGATTTCAAAACCGATGAGATCCATATCGGCAGGGATGATCATGAGCTTTGGCAGAAGAGTGGGATAAATAATATCATCCACTCCTGCCTCTCCGATGAGGCCCTGATAAAGGGAATATTTCAAGGAGGGTTTGTCAATCCCCATGCCCGTGGTTGCATTGGCCTGGGAATCACAATCCACCAGAAGAACTTTTTTTCCGAGGAAGGCGAGGGCGGCGGAAAGATTGACGGAAGTCGTTGTTTTGCCGACTCCGCCTTTCTGGTTTGCTATACTGATAATCTGGGTCATAATCAAGCTTCAATATCACACTTGTCCGGCATAGGCAATCGGTTAAAAATGAACATTTTTATTTTTTTATCTGCATTCAAAACCCCCATAAAAAAAGCCCTGTATGACCATGAACGGCCATACAGGGCTTTTTTAACAGAACAGACGGATCAGGCTATTCTTCTGATTCCGGGTGGAATACATCCACGTCTTTTAAATCATCTCCCAGATAGGTTCTTTCTTTGGGTCCCAGAATGCCGAGGGAAAGGCAGAGAAGGGTCCAGAGGTGAACGGTCTGCCAAGCATGCTCATTCACTTCCGCCATATCATGCACCTGGGCATGGCAGTTATGACAGGGGGTGATGCAGTAAGCCGCCTTTGTTGTAAGGATCTGGTTGGCTTTGGTCTGACCATAGGCGCGTCTTTGCTCCTGGAATCCGGATTGCAGGAATCCGCCGCCGCCGCCACAGCAGAAATTATTGGATTTATTGGGCATCATATCAATAAAATTTTCTTCGCCCACCACTGCTTTGACAATATATCTCAAATCGTCTGCAACCGGATCACCAAAGGATTTTCGAACCAGTTGGCAAGGGTCCTGAACCGTAAATTTGATCTTCCGGTCCTTGTTCCAGTCTGAAGAGGGTTTGAGTTTTCCTTCTTTTATCCATTGTGCATAGAGTTGAATAATGCTTTTGATTTCAAAATTGTAAGGGATCTTGAATTTTACCAGTCCGGCCCGGACTGCGAAGAGTTCGTGCCCTCACTCCGTGTTGAGCCAGACTTTACAGCCCAGGTCCTCCACAGCCTTTACCTTTGTCCGTACAATCTTTTCCCAGTTTTCATTATCTGCGGAAAAAAGGCAGTAATTTTCTGCGGCCCAGCCTTTTGTCCCATAGGTCCAGTCAGCACCGGCAAGATTCAGGATTTTCCACAAGGGCACCATTTCATCGGGCTCGGTTACAGGTTCCCTGGAGTTCTGGTTCAAAAAATAATAGGCCCCTTCCCGGTTGACATCGGCCGTCATTTCTTCAAATTCAGGCTGTGCTTCACGGTATTCTTCAAGAACATCTTCCACCACAAACTGGAAATCTTCTTCGGTGGCGCCCATGGCCGAGCAGGTGTCATTTCTCAATGCCATGTCACAGGAACCGATAATCCCCTTGGGTTTTTTTTCTTTGGGCCACTGGGCCCGTGCATTGAAAACAAGCTGGGGAATATTGATCTGCATGGGGCACACATACATGCACCGGGTGCACATGGTGCACATCCATACCCAGTTCGAGCTCAATATTTCTTCATCCATTCCAAGGGCAGCCATTCTCAAGAATTTCCTTGGGTCCATGCCTTCAAGGCCAGTGGCCGGGCACCCGGATGCACATGCGCCGCAGGTAAGGCATGCATTCAGATTGCCACCCTCCGGCAAAAGCTTCATGACCTTATCTTTAAAGGCGCTCTTTCTTGCGCCCCCGATTTTAATAGCGGTATCTCCCATGCTATTTTTTCTCCTCAGTCAAATATCAATTTAAAGTATTTTCTCTGCTTTTTCTAATGGTTCCTATTTTTTGGAACGATTTTCTTTGTCTCTTATTCCATCATTTCTGTCAACCCTATTTTAAATCTGACTGGATATTTGCCATAAGAATCATATTTTCTAACCAATTTACGCCAATACCCGTTCCGGTCTGATCACCTTGCACTCCCTAGTGCCTGAACGATTTTTTAAAGTTCAGAAAGGCCTTCCATTAAACGGCGGAAACTCGGT
>JANNUH010000128.1:0-5710 GCA_031395015.1 Desulfobacterales bacterium
CCGTAGCGGTTAAGCCGCCATGCTGTTTGAGCGAAGAATGAGCGAGTTCATGGCGGTCAGCAAAGGTAATCTTAGAATTTGTAGCAATATCCATCCAGCGGACGTAAGGTGATCACCCTGGAACGGGTTATGCAAAATTTCTTATGGCAAATATCCAATTCGGCAAAAAAACTTGACAATTTATAATGCGCACACATATCATGTGTTCATAAAGAATATTACGCTTT
This sequence comes from Desulfobacterales bacterium, assembly GCA_031395015.1. Lineage (GTDB taxonomy): Bacteria > Desulfobacterota > Desulfobacteria > Desulfobacterales > Desulfobacteraceae > Desulfobacula. The sequence goes on from JANNUH010000128.1 coordinate 228, forward strand.
CAATTGAGGATGATGTTTTAAAAATGGGACGTGAATATGCTAGAGCCCAAAACGTCTCGTTTAATGTATTAGTTCGAAAGCTTATTGAACAGACAGTGAAAAAAAATTCAAATAGCTGGCTCGACGATACATTTGAATACAGTGATAAAAATCTTTCTTCGGCCTCGGGCATTACCTGGCAACGGGAAGATTTGTATCGTGGCTAAAGTGTTTTTTGACACCAATATTTTGGTTTATACAGTTGATAAAAAAGACCAAAGATTTGGCTTTGATAGAACAAGCGATAGATATTAGTGTTATATTTCAACTGTCTTTTTGGGATTCTCTCATTTTTGCAGCAGCCGAGCAGGCTAATTGCTCCTATCTTATATCTGAAGATCTTAATAATGGGCAAAAAATTCGTGGTATTAAGATCGTAAATCCTTTCAATGAACCTGATATCAAAATTATCTGAGACAAAAAAAATATGCTTTCAAGCGATTGATAAAAGATGGGAAATTCCTGCCAGTTTGTAGTTGACTTTCAGCGTTTGAACCATCTATAGATAATGAGTAAGATTTGATAACCTTATGATATGGGGATATGGATATGAAACTCTTAAAAATTGATCATCTTGGAATCGCCGTTACAAGTATTGATGCAAAGAAAAATTTCTGGACCGATGTCCTGGGACTCACGCTCCAGGGAACGGAAACCATTCATGAACAGAAGGTCACCACGGCTTTTCTGCCGATTGGTGAAAGTGAGGTTGAACTTCTGGAATCCACAGCAGAGGATGGGCCTGTGGCTAAATATATTGAAAAAAGGGGAGAGGGGATTCAGCATATTGCCTTCAGGGTTGAAAATATCGATGAAGCCCTTGCCGAACTCAAGGCAAAAGGAATCGCCCTCATTGACCAGACGCCCCGGATCGGCGCAGGCGGTGCTCGGATTGCCTTTCTGCATCCCAAGGCCACATCCGGTGTTCTTGTGGAATTATGTGAACGATAAATTTTTGATTTGAACCTAAATTAGACCGGAGGATAACCATGTCTCAAATGTCTGATCTTGATCAATGGAAGGAACTTGCCGCAAAGGAAATGCGGGGAAAATCGCCTGATACCCTCGTCCGGAAAACGCCGGAAGGCATTGATATCAAACCCTTATATACGGCCCATGACCTTGAAAATGTGGAATTCGTAGATAATCTGCCGGGCTTTGACCCCTATGTCCGGGGAATCAAGGCCACCATGTATTCGGGCCGCCCCTGGACCATCCGCCAGTATGCCGGATTTTCAACAGCCAAGGATTCCAATGCCTTTTACCGGAAGAACCTGGCCGCAGGGCAGAAGGGCCTGTCAGTGGCTTTCGATCTTCCCACTCACAGAGGATACGACTCCGATCATCCCAGGGTGTCCGGCGATGTGGGAAAAGCAGGCGTGGCCATTGATTCCGTGGAAGACATGAAAATTCTCTTTGATCAGATCCCGCTTGATGAGATGTCGGTTTCCATGACCATGAACGGTGCGGTCCTGCCCATTCTTGCAGGCTACATCGTTGCCGCCGAAGAGCAGGGTGTGAAACACGACCAGCTCAACGGCACCATCCAGAACGATATTTTAAAAGAATATCTGACCCGGAATACCTATATTTATCCGCCGGGCCCGTCCATGAGAATCATTTCCGATATCATCGCCTTTTGCTCGGATCATATGCCCAAATTCAACACCATCAGCATCAGTGGGTATCACATCATGGAAGCCGGGGCAGATTCGGTTCTCCAGACCGCCTTTACCCTGGCCGACGGTCTTGAATATGTCAGAGCTGCCCTTGCCACGGGCCTTGATATTGATAAATTCGCCCCACGGCTATCCTTCTTTTTTGGCATCGGTATGAATTTTTTCATGGACATCGCCATGCTGAGGGCGGCGAGGTTTTTATGGGCAGAGATCATGAGTCAATTCAACCCGAAAAACCCAACCTCCAAAATGCTCCGAACCCATTGCCAGACTTCAGGCTGGAGCCTAACCCTGCAGGACCCTTACAACAATATCGTCCGGACCACCCTGGAATGCCTTTCTGCTGTTCTTGGCGGCACCCAGAGCCTTCATACCAATTCCTTTGATGAAGCCGTGGGTCTGCCGACCGAACTTTCGGCCCGGATTTCCAGGAACACCCAGATCCTGATCCAGGAAGAAACCCATATCTGCGATGTTGTGGACCCCCTGGGCGGGTCCTATTATATTGAAACCCTGACCCAGAGTATTATTGACAAGGTCCGGGTCATTTTAAAGGAAATCGAAGGGCTCGGCGGCATGGCCAAAGCCATTGAGTCGGGCATGCCCAAAATGCGGATTGAAGAAGTGGCGGCCCGCCGCCAGGCCAGGATAGACCAGGGCAGAGACGTCATTGTCGGGGTGAACAAATACAAAATTCAAGACGAAATCCCCATCCCGGTGCGGGAAGTGTCCGATGAAGTCGGAAATGAGCAGATCGCAAGGCTTAAAAAGATAAAACAAACCCGTGACAATCAAGCGGTTCAAAAGGCTCTGGCCGATATCACAAAAGCCTGTGAGGGCGGCGCCAACCTTCTGGAAGTCTGTCTGCCCGCTGTCCGGGCAAGGGCAACTGTCGGGGAGATCAGTGATGCTATGGAAAAGGTATTTAAGCGTTTTGTGGCCACCACCCAGTGTATTTCAGGCGTTTATGCTGCGGAATGTGCGGATTCCGCCGTCATTGAATCCTTACGAAAGCGGACTGCGGATTTTGAGCAAAAGACCGGCCGGAGACCAAGGATTCTCTTGTCCAAGATGGGTCAGGATGGCCATGACCGGGGAGTCAAAGTCATTGCCACGGCCTTTGCAGACTTCGGGTTTGACGTGGATCTGGGGCCCATGTTCCAGACCCCTGAAGAGGCTGCCCGGATGGCGGTGGAAAACGATGTCCATGTCATTGGCGTGTCCAGCCTTGCGGCCGGGCATAAGACATTGGTGCCGAAAGTCATTGAGGAATTGAAAAAACAGGGGGCATCGGATATTAAAGTCGTGGTGGGCGGTATTATCCCGCCGGGGGATTATGAATTTTTGAAAAATGCCGGAGCTTCCGAGATTTTCGGGCCTGGAACCGTGGTCACAGACAGCGCCAACCGGACCCTGAATATCATCAATGCATGAAAAAACAATGATCCAAACTGATCCTGATCATTATATCCAGGGGATTCTCAGCAGCAACCGGCGTATCATTGCCAAAACCATAACCTTGATTGAAAGCAGCCTGAAGGAGCATCAAAAGGCTGCCTTCAGGGTCATGGAAAAAATCCTGCCGAGGACGGGCAACAGCATCCGCCTCGGCATCACAGGTGTTCCCGGCGTCGGCAAAAGCACATTTATCGAAAACCTCGGGGTCTTTCTCGCCGATCAAGGCCATAAGGTGGCGGTTCTCACCGTGGACCCCTCCAGTCGGCGAAGCGGCGGTTCCATCCTGGGCGATAAAACACGGATGGAAAAGCTGTCTGCCCATGAAAATGCCTTTATCCGTCCGTCACCTGCCGGAGAAACCCTGGGCGGAGTTGCGGCGAAAACCCGTGAAATCATGCTGGTCTGCGAAGCGGCCGGGTTTGACGTCATCCTGGTGGAGACCGTGGGCGTGGGCCAGTCAGAAACCAGCGTGGCCTCCATGGTGGATTTTTTTCTGGTCCTCATGATTGCCGGTGCCGGTGACGAACTCCAGGGCATCAAAAAGGGTGTCCTTGAAATGGCCGACGGCATCGCCATCAACAAAGCCGACGGAGATAACCTTACCGCGGTAAAAAAAGCAAAGGGGGATCTTGAAACAGCCCTCCATTTTATCCGCCCGGAAACCCGGACCTGGTCCCCGCCGGTCCTGACCTGTTCCTCGGTCGTCGAAGGCGGCACGAAAAAAGTCTGGGATATGGTCCTTGAGCACCATCAAAGATTCAAGGCCACGGGAGAATTCAGTCTCAGGCGAAAAAAACAATCCCTGGAATGGATGTGGACCCTGGTGGAAGAGGGCTTAAGAAAACGCTTTCAAAACAATAAAATCATCAATGCAGAAATCCCCTCTATTTCACAGCAGGTGGAAAATGAGACAATCACTCCTTCCGCAGCCGCTGACAAGCTTTTATCCTATTTATAAATCGAAATGGGCAAAATTGAAAATTTTTTTTTGCAGGCTTGACATCTCTTAAACAATCATCCTAAAGTGACGACGTCTTTAGGAAATTCTCAAAGTTTTTAATGGGTTAACATGCCCACTGGAGAAGTTGATGGATATAGGACGGCTTCAGAAAGAGATCGCTGCTCTCAAGCATGAAAAACAAATTTATGATGCCCAGAACAGGTTGTTTGAGACTTTTATCAACAGGGCACGATCCTCAATTGAGCCAGAAATCTTGAATGGGACCATGCAAAATGCTCTGGATATTGCAAAGCAATTTTCAGGCGCAGAAAAAGGCAGCCTGTTTTTATTGGATAAGAATGGAGTCGTGATAGACAGTATTCTCACCCGCAATGAGACCAATGAAGAAAAACGATCTGATTTGATCGGCAAAGTCCTGGAAAAGGGTCTTGCCGGATGGGTCAAAAAGAATTTATGTGCCGGAATTGTGACAGATGCCGGAACCGATGAAAGATGGATTACCTTTCCAGGACAGCCTTATTCTGTAAGATCTGCCCTGGCTGTGCCGATCCTGAGAAATGATATTTTGTTTGGTGTTATTACACTGATGCATTCTTTGCCTGCACAGTTTGACCGGGACATTGTCGATTTTATCCAGCAGGTCGCGGATCAGATGTCATTGGTCATTGAAAATGCAAAGCTGTATAACGAGCTTGAGCAATCAAAAGCCTTACTTGAAAAGGCTAAACAATCTGCGGAACAATATTCCAGCGCCCTTGACGACGAGTGCCGGAAAGGTAAGAAAATACAGAACGATTTTTTGCCCCGTCATCTTCCGGATGTTAAAAACTGTGATATCGGATCATATTTTCATTCTGCCCTGCAGTTGTCCGGTGATTTTTATGACCTGTTTGAATTACCTGACAGTCATCTTGGTTTTGTTGTTGGTGATGTCAGTGGAAAGGGTATCGGAGCCGCACTTTTCATGGCATTGACTCGAAGCCTTCTCCGTATTTTTTCAGGGGCCTTCATCACTGAAGAGGGGGTTGGCTGTTTTGGAAGTGCAGATGATGTGTTTTCTCCAAGGACGGCTTTGGAAGCTGTTTCCCTGGCAAACAAATATATAGCAAAGGAACATGGTGAAGACGGCATGTTTGTGACCTTGTTTTTTGGTATTCTTGACCAGTTAACCGGTAAATTGTTTTATGTCAACGGTGGTCATGAACCTGGGTGCACGACAAATTTATAGGTAACAATTTCAGACTGCCGCCCGATGTTCCCAAAAATCTTCCCAGCGGTTGCTCAGAATACTACAGCGCAGGGCTATGATGCTATTTGCGCCCTCAACCGTCCAGTGCATACCCGAC
>JANNUH010000039.1:0-93464 GCA_031395015.1 Desulfobacterales bacterium
TTTGACAAGATTCCTATCTTTGATTTGATTGTTTTTGGACAAATAATACATATCAAAGATAGAGAATTTTGTCAATATTTTTAATTATTTCGGATGGTTATAATTTTATACTTTAAGAAAACTAACTCAGAAAGTTGAGTAATAATAAAATACCGCAAACAATTGCATTTAATAAGAACTTTTTGTACATGATTTCTCCTTTAAATTAATATAAAAAAATTTAACAGGATTATGTTATGCTAAAACCATGCCGTATATGAAAAACTTTTTAATGAACCCTTATTCTCACTGTGGCAATATTGTACTTATCAGCCTTTATATGGCGCAATATTGCTAAAGATGACTTGTTAATATTTTTTCGGCAGTTGAATGGCTGCATGCTTGTGTTTGGAATAATTCTTCTTATTTATAGGAAAATATTTTCTTATTTGTAGGAAAATTTGTTATAAATTGCGAAATTGATTAGATGAGTGCTGATTGATTGTTCTTGAGTAATTCTTGAATTAAACATTCAACTCGCCCCTTCTTCCTCAAAAAAATTGAAATCCGAGGGTAAGCTATATGTATAAAATGTATGGGCATGCCTCTACCTAAAATATCATTTAATTTCAGTTAATTAAAAAACAATACATCAATTTACCGCCAAAATACGTTTTAGTCTTCTACAATGATAAAAAAAATCCCGTGTCTGAATTTTTTACAGAACGGAAGATTTTATGCCTGATCCGTGTGAGCCCTATTCTGCTCTTTGGCATTTCAATTCAGGATATTGCCGCCAGTTAAGGGTTTTATTCACTGACAGGCATTGGCACGTCATTTGCTATGATTTGATTGTAATACGGAAGCACCCCCAGATCATTTTTTTATTTTTGACTTTGGTCAGAGGGTTTTTATAACAATCAGGATTTGGGAGATAAATATGGAAAATACGACGTACAGACCCGGATATTACGGCAAGAAAAAACAATCGGTTTCTGAATGGGTGGAATTGAATATAAAAAGATATGGCGTTGATACCTTAGAGAATGAAGAAGCAAAGCCAGCGATTTATCCAACCATATGTATTTCAAGAAAAATCGGCTCTGGAGCCCTGGAGATAGCCGATTATCTGGGGGGTATCATCAAATACCGGGTGATTGACAGAGAATTGCTGGAGCATATGGCCAAGGAAGCCCACCTTTCTGAAAAAATTGTCGGGTTCTATGATGAACGGTATCCCGGCCGGACCAGTGAGCTTTTTTCAATGCTGATCAGTGAGAAAACATTTATCAAAAGCGATTATGCCAGGCAACTTGTTAAAACCGTCACTTCATTAGCCGGCAGTGAGCCTACGATTTTTGTCGGTAGAGGGACGCATCTGTTCCTTCCCAAAAAGAATGTTTTATCAGTCAGGATTATCGGCAGCATGAAATTCAGGGTGGAAAGGATTACAGCGATCCAGAATCTGAAAAAAGCTGAGGCTGAAAAACAATTGGCTATCTGGGATGCCGAGCAGGCAGAGTTTTTCAAGGCGGTTTATGGTAAAAAGGAGACCAGCCCGAATGAATTTGAGCTGGTGATTAATATGGATCATGTCCAGGGTGTTTTCCAGGCAGCTAAAATTATTGAATGTGCCTTTAAACTGAAATTCGGAGGCGAAAAATTCAGCACATTTACAATCCGATCATGATGGGCAGATGCCCGATTGCTAATATCGACTTGATTTTTTAAGGGAGAGCTTTGTCATATATCCGGCTCATGGATTCAGCACGGCTGAAACCGATTCCTGCAATATGCTCATAATCTTTTCAGCCCAGTCCCCATGCTCCGGTTTCATGAGGCAGGATCGAAGACAGGTAAGCCCGTCGCTGTCCCATTCAAGATCATGATGCTTTTCGGCAATGGTTTTGGGAAGGGTTAACAGGGCCAGATGAAGGTCTGACCCGGCACATCTGTCAAAGACCCTTCGGTTCAGATCGGATATTTCTTTTGAAGAAGATCCTTTGAGGCTGAAGACCAGAATATCAAGATCCGGCGTAAAAAAGGTCAGGAATTCCTTTTGGGATTTTATCCGGTCAAATATCTTCATGGCTGCGGTTCTTGATTTTTCAAGATTTTTTGCAAATTCTCCGCCTTTTATCAGGGGCAGATATTGCAGTGTTGCCCATAAAGCCACAGAAGAGGCCCCTGCCCTTGAACATTCAAGGCTGATTTCTCCAAGGTGAAGTTCATTGGACGTAAAATAGGTATAGGGAGAGTCATGCTTGTAATATTTTCCCACACCGGCATCCTTAAACAGAATGCACCCGCAGCCATAGGGCTGGAGTCCGTGTTTGTGAGGATCAATGACAATGGAGTCGGCCCTGTCGATACGGTCAAAGGCAAGGGAAGTTTTTTCTGACAGGTTTGAAGCCAGCTTAAAATAGCCGCCATAGGCTGCATCCACATGTATTCTGAACTTATAGGTCTTCTGAAACTCAAGAATTGCTGGCAAAGGGTCAATTTTGCCGCACCCTGTGGTTCCCAGAGTCACCACAACGGTGCCGACATCAAATGTCTTGAGAATATTTTCAAGGGCCTCCATGTCCATGGCCCCGTTCATATCGGCCGGGATCGATTGAAACCCAATTTTCAGAACCTCACAGATCCTCTTGTGGGTGTAATGGGCCTGTTCCGAGGCCACAATAATCTTGTCCGGATGTATTTTTCCGCTGATCCAGAGGGCTTCAAGATTGGCTATGGTCCCGCCCCCTGTCAGATGCCCGAGAACGCCGGTCCATCCGAACATGGCGGCAATGGCTGATACAGCCTCCTTTTCCATTTTTGAGCTGGCAATCCCCGCATCAATGGCATGGTTATTGGGATTGATGAACATGGCCAGGGCATAGGACAAAAGAGCAACCGGATGCGGGGGTTTGAGCATTTGACCGGCATAGAGGGGGTGATGATAGGGGTAATTCTCCTTCATCCTTTCCGCGACTTCAAAAAGGATATGGCCGATTCTATCAGCATCACATTCCGGGGTAAACGCAGGCAGGTGGTCAAAGCCTGAGAACATTCGGGTAACCGCCTCCTGAAAATGATTGATGAGTATTGTTTCCATTTTTATCTCTCCTTTTGAACCATTTTGCTTCATGTTTTCATCCTTTCATAGAAAACAGAGTTTGGCAATGCTATCCCTGAAGCTATCCCTAAAGCTGGAGAGGCTGCTGTTTTCCCTGGAATTTTAAAATCCGAGGGGATTTCAAACACAGGAAAAAATCATCGTGAAAAAAACTTTCAGAAATAAAAGAATTCTGGTATGTTGTGCCGCTGGTTTGTTTATGGATTTTTAATATTTGACAACAAAGGAATATGATATCCGGTTATGGAAGGCTTAAGTCTTAAGGGGATCAACAAAACCTTCGGTAAAGTTCATGCGGTGCAGAATGTTTCAAAAGACATTCATTCCGGGGAGTTTTTTACACTTCTGGGCCCTTCCGGGTGTGGAAAAACAACCTTGCTTCGTATGATCGCCGGACTGGAACTTCAGGATTCAGGCCGGATTATACTGGACGGTAAAGATATTACAGGTCTTCCGGCCATTAAACGCCATATCAATACGGTCTTTCAGAGTTATGCCCTGTTCCCGCATCTGAATATTTTTGATAACGTGGCATTCGGGCTTCGCTCAAGAAAAATTCCCGGAGCCGATGTCAATCACCGGGTCAAAGATACCCTGGAAATGCTGGAGCTGGGTGAGATGACCAAACGGTTTCCCCATCAACTTTCCGGCGGACAAAGCCAGCGGGTAGCCCTGGCAAGGGCCCTGGTCAATGAACCCAAGGTGCTGCTGCTGGATGAACCCATGTCGGCTCTGGATGCAAAACTCAGAGCCCAGGTCCAGGTGGAACTCAGAAGATTGCAGCAGAAACTCCACCAGACTTTTATCCTTGTCACCCATGATCAGGATGAGGCTTTGATCGTATCGGACCGGATTGCCGTGATGAAGGATGGACAAATCATCCAGTACGGAACGCCTGCAGAAGTCTATGACTTTCCCAAAAACAGGTTTGTGGCGGAATTTCTCGGCTCTGCCAATCTCATTGAAGGAAATTACAAAGAGGGTCGGTTTCATACAAAGATCGGCATCTTTGAGCTGGAAAAGCCGCCGTCCTGGGAAAAAGGGTTTATTGCCATACGGCCCGAATGGATCAGGATTTCAGACACAGAACCTGTAAAAAATGGGTTAAGGGCAACCGTCACTGAAATCATTTACCGGGGGACAAACCTTGATATTTCGCTGAATCCGGGTCCCATCCGCCTTAGAACCAGTACTTACAGCCATATCAAAATCGGGGATGAACTGTGGCTGGATCTGGCACCCAAAGAGATTGCGGTGCTCCATGAATAAACTCATTATCTGGTATGGAGAACTCATTACCGGCGAAAAGCTCTTAAAAAGAGGTCTTTTTTTCCTGATCCCCGGAATGCTGTGGCTGATTCTATTTCTGGTTCTGCCCTGCCTGATTCTGGTTCTGGTCAGCTTTGCCGGCAGAGGCTCCTATGGTGAGCTGATCTGGGAATTCAGTTTTGAAAATTATACCCGTCTCATGGGCTACGGCATATTCGGCTGGACCCTGGATTATGTGTATATCCTTTTCCGATCCATATGGGTTGCGCTTGTAACCACCGGTCTGTCCGTTGTTCTTTCCTATCCGCTTTGCTTTTATATTGCCAGAAAACCGCTGCGGACAAGATATCTGTGGCTCACCGTCGTTATCATTCCGTTCTGGACCAATATGGTCATCCGGGCCTATGCCTGGTTCCTGATCCTTGCTCCGGAACTCCCCCTTGCAAAACTGGCTGCTTTTCTTAAATTGGTTCCTCCGGGAATGCCCCTTTACCCAAGCGCCTTTGCCGTATATCTCGGGATGATATCCATGTTTCTTCCCTTTGTGGCCCTGCCGCTTTTTTCCAGTGTAGAGCGCCTGGACTGGACCCTGGTGGAAGCGGCCCAGGATCTATATGCATCCAATTTCAGAATTTTCATGCATGCCATCCTGCCCCAGACCCTTCCGGGCCTGTCCGTCGGGATTATTCTGACCATCGTGCCGGCCATGGGCATGTTTGTTGTCCCCGATCTTCTGGGCGGAGCCAAATACATGCTGGTGGGTAACCTCATACAGCAGCAGTTCGGGTCCAGCAGGGACTATGCCTTTGGAGCCGCCATCAGTATGGCTCTCATGATATTGACCCTGTTCAGTCTGTATCTGTATAAAAGGAAAAACAGGGAGATTGATCTGATATGAGAAAAATTAATTTGCTGGTGGGCATTTCAGCCCTGTCCACCATGGCATTTTTATACCTTCCCCTCATGGCGGTTGCTTTTTTTTCAGTGAACGACAGCAAATACGGCCTGGAGTGGAAAGGATTCACCCTGGACTGGTATATCAAGCTCTTTCAGAATGAACTCATTCTTCATGCTGCCTCAAACACCCTTATCCTGGCCATAGTGTCCACCCTTGTATCCACCTTTCTCGGTACAATTCTGGCCATCGGCATGGATCGTTTCCCCTGGCCCAGGAAAATGAATGCCGTCTTTGATCTGATCATGCATCTGCCGGTTATCATACCGGATATCATTTTTGCTGCGGCCATGGTGGTGGCCTTTGGTTTTTTAAGAACCCTGACCTCTGTATTCGATCCCGGTCTTTTGAATATGATCATTGCTCACATCACGTTTCAGACGGCCTTTGTGGCCCTTGTGGTTCGAAGCAGGCTGGCCGGTATCGGCAAAGAAATCGAAGAGGCGGCAAGGGATCTCTATGCTGATACCACCTATATGCTGATGAAAGTGACCCTGCCCCTGCTCATGCCCGGTATTGTGGCTGGCGCCATGCTGGCATTCACCCTGTCCCTGGATGATTTTGTCATCAGCTTTTTTACGGCAGGCCCGGATTCCATCACTCTTCCGCTCTATATTTATGCGGCAGTCAGAAGGGTGGTTACCCCCCAGATCCATGCGCTTTCCACCATTGTCCTCATGGTGACCATCATCCTCGTGATTTCCATGGAAAGAATAACGAGAAAAGTAAATAAAAAATAAAGGGGTTATTTTAAATCAAGGTATGATTAACTCAAATTTAGGAGAGAAAAAGATGAAAAAATTTTTAACATTGGTTCCGGCATTTCTTTTTGTTCTGATTTTGTTTTCAGGGTCAGCCTTTTGTGGCAATGGAGAATTAAAAATCTTCACATGGTCCGAATACATGGATGAAGAAAATATGCCCAAGGAGTTTGAAAAAGCCACAGGAATTAAAGTTAAACTCGACATGTATGAATCCAATGAAGAGATGATGGCAAAACTCCAGGCAGGCGGTCTGGGTCAGTATGACATCATCATCCCCACGGATTTTATCATCCCAAGCCTGATCAATCTGAAACTCATTGTTCCCCTGAATCATTCCAAAATACCGAACCTGAAAAATCTGGCGAAGAAATTTGCCACTGCTTCCTTTGATCCGGGCAATAAATATACAGTGGGCTGGCAATGGGGAACCGTGGGTCTCATGTATAACAAGGCAAAATTAAAAGAGAGTGACGTGGCTTCCTGGGACATTATCTTTGACCCGAAAAAGAAGCCTGGATCTTTTTATCTTATCGATTCTGTCCGGGAAATGATGGGAATTGCCCTAGTTTATCTTGGATATGATTTTAATTCAACCAATCCCAAAGAATTGAAAGCAGCCTCGGATCTTCTCATTCAAACCAAAAAACGCAAAGAATGCCTTGGGTTTAAAGGCGGTGTCGGCGGCAAGAATGACGTCATCTCCGGTGTTGCGGATGCTGCCGTTGTATATAATGGAGACTCTATCCAGACGGTTAAAAAAGAACCTGAAAAATTCGGCTTTATCGTTCCAAAGGAAGGCGGTGAAATATGGATTGACTCCATGTGCATCCCGGCCAAGGCTCCCAATATGGAGGCTGCCCACAAATGGATCAACTGGGTGCTGGAGCCTCAAGTCGGAGCAGCCCTTTCCAATTATAACCAGTATGCAACCCCCAATGATGCCGCCATTCCGTTCCTGAACAAGGAAGATCTCCAGAATCCCGGCATCTGGCCCACACCTGAAATCATGAAAACCCTTTATTTTGTTAAAGATCTGGGGAAAAATAATAAAATTGTCGACCAGGCATGGACACGGGTTAAATCCCATTGATTCGGATTTTTGACACTACCCCCCGTGAAGACGGTTTTTTCATGCCCGGTGAATTTGAAAAACACTCCCGGTGCTGGATGCTCTGGCCGGAACGAAAAGACAACTGGCGGCAGGATGCCCTGCCTGCAAAAAAAACTTTTACAGCCGTTGCCAAAGCCATTGCTCATTTTGAACCTGTTTTTATGGGGGTTTCAAACCAGGAATTTGACACTGCAATAAAATTTCTGCCTTTACATTCAAACATCACCCTTGTTGAAATTGCATCAGATGATGCCTGGATGAGGGATGTGGGGCCTGTTTTTGTAAAAAACCAAACTGGAGAAGTCCGGGGCATTCACTGGGGGTTTAATGCCTGGGGCGGTTTGAACGGCGGCTTATATTTTCCCTGGGACAAGGATGAAAAAATCCCGGGAATCGTGATGGAAATTGCTGCCGTCAACGGCTACAAGGCCCCCATGATTCTTGAAGGCGGGTCCATCCATACTGATGGCGAAGGCACACTGTTAACAACGGAACAATGTCTGTTAAATCCCAACCGGAATCCTTCCCTGTCAAAGGAAAGGATAGAATCCATCCTGAAAGAGTATCTCGGTGTTGACACCATCATCTGGCTGAACCAGGGCGTTTATATGGATGAAACCGACGGCCATGTGGACAATATCTGCTGTTTTATAAAACCGGGAGAAGTTCTGCTTCACTGGACCGAGGACCCTTTTGATCCCCAGTATGAAATTTCACGGGATGCCTTGAAAAGGTTATCAACGGCACGGGATGCAAAAGGGAGATCGCTGACCATCCATAAACTTCACCAGCCGGGTCCTCTTTATAGGTCTGAAGAAGAAAGTAAAGGCCTGGAAAAGAACCCCAGGGGAATGATCCGGGGAAAAGGAGGACGCCTGGCAGCTTCCTATGTCAATTTTTATATTGCCGATAACGGCATTGTCATGCCTGTCTTTGATGATCCCCATGATGATGATGCCGTTGCCCTTGTTCAGTCGGTTTTCCCCGGAAGAAAAATCCTCCCGGTTGAAGCAAGGGAAATTCTTCTGGGCGGCGGCAATATTCATTGTATCACCCAGCAGCAGCCCTAATATGGTTTTTGACTTCGGGTATGGCCTCTAAATGTTCTTTCAGGCTGTTACACATTTTGCATTGCATGCAATCGCGGTCGAAAGGAGACACTTACTTCAACGTCTTCATCGAGCTTTCCAAGAATCGCAATCATCCTATCAAGTGTAAAACGACCAAGTTTCGCATTGCGGATGCGTGAAAACTCTGAATGTGAAACTCCCGTCAGTCTTTCGGCTTCGCGTGTCGATAAGCTGCGTTCATCAAGTTTACGTATGATTTCCGCCGCAAGAACAGCACGTACTTGTTCAAGGCCGGCGTTTGCGCGGCTGAAATCGTGAAACACGTTTCCACTGCCTTGTATCAATTCAAAACTGTCGTTCATTGTAAAGCCTCCTTCAATCGTTTCAGGCGTTCACGGATAAGATCAACCTCTAATCGAGGTGTTTTGATTCCAGTCTTGGATTTTTTCCGGAATGCGTGGATTACCCAAATGTCCGCTCCGATCTTCACGGCATATAGGACGCGGAAGGCATCACCTCGATGCTTGAGCGCGATTTCAAACACGCCCCCCTCAATACCCTTAAACGGTTTGGTATTATCCGACTTCCCGCCTTCTGCTGCAATAGTTAAAGCACTCAACACATCGACCTGCACATCCTCAGGGAATTCTTCAAAGTCTCTCCTCGCGGCCTTAATCCATGAAATAGGTCGAGTATTTTTCATGTCGTGTATGTTGGCATATTTGTCACCGCCTTACAAGCCTTTTCTTCAAATTAACTTTGGGTTCTATAGTTTTTTTGACAGAATTTTAGAATCGGTTAATTCCGGCCTATATTATATTCTGAAATCAGGCCAGGGCAATTATGAAATCAGGCCGCTACACCTACGCTTCTTTAATCAGTTTTTCTGCAAACCTCGGCAATATAAAAGAGGCTTTGTGAATTTTTGGATTGTAATATCTCAGGCCGGCCTGGAATTGTTTGGAAATTGCTCGGACGGGTTTTGACGGATCAGGTCCGTCTGAACCGATACAGATGCCCACATGCCCGCCCGTAAAGGTTGGAATAAGAGAATAGGCATATCCCTGATGCCTGAACAGACCTCCCATGTTCCTGACTATTTTCTGCACCTTGTCCGGGTGGAGAAAAAAAGATTCCCCCTGGACCGCCATGAGCCCATTTTTTCTCAGGGCCCTTTTGCAGTGTTCATAAAATTCTTTTTCAAACAGAATTTCTCCCGGACCCACAGGGTCTGAAGAATCAACAATGATCACATCATATTCAGATGGATGATGCAGGATAAACTCACTTCCGTCTGAGATATGGACAATTACCCTTGGGTCATCAAATCCGACACACATGCCGGGTAAAAATTCTTTTGAGACCTGGATCACCTGTTCATCTATTTCACAAAGATCAATGGAAGAAACCATGTCATGCTTTGCAACTTCCCTCAGAACACCCCCATCTCCTCCCCCGATCACAAGCACTTTTTCAGGCAAAGGGTGGGCAAACATAGGGATATGGGCCAGCATTTCCTGGTAGGCAAATTCATCAAAATCCGTAAGCTGGATAATGCCGTCCAGAACCAGCATCCTGCCATGATGCCTGGTTTCATAAAGATCGATCTGCTGGTAATTGCTTTTTTTTGAAAAAAGAATCTTTTCTATTTCAATGGAAACTGCAATGCCGGGCCATATATCTGAGGTCTCGGAAAACCATCCGTTCATCACTTTATCAGGGGTCAATTGTTCTGCCGTCATTCATCGGTTCCAAGGCTTGCATCCACGATCGGATGCGATTCAACATATAAAGGCTAAGAGCCGATTATTGTTTCAACTGCATTTCACTGAGCTTATTGGCCCAATCAAGGGCATGGCAATAGGCCTCTTTTACCTTTGCCGTATCCAGGCCAAGCTGACTGATCATGGTTTCCGTCCGCTCAAATGCAGCTTCCTCCAGGTACCGGGCCAGTTTCAGAAGCGGGACATATTCATTGTTCTCCTGCATCAAAAGTGCGCCTTTAAGTTTATCGGCCAGGGGAAGGTATTTTAAAATCTCGGTCATGGGCTGGTTCAACATGGCGTCCAGAAGAGAGAACATCCCCAGGAGAAAAAGCGAATCCGGGTCAAATCCCCAGAAATCATGGGACCGGCCGACCTGCTCAAGAAATTTTCCCCTTTGTGCGGAAAGAAAAACCAGTTCATTGGCATTCCGGTTTTCCGATACTTCAGATAAGAGGACAACCCTGAGCCAGTTTTTCAGATTATGCCAGCCCAGCATTGCAATGGCATCCTTGATGGAATCGATTTTTCTTCTGAACCCGAAGGAAGCTGAATTCAGATATGCGAGGAGCCGAAAACTGATGGTTACATCGGCCTGGATGGCGGAAGCAAGTTCGGAAAAATCAGGGTCTGTCTTTTCAATGGCCTTCATCAGTTCAAACCTGGAAACAGTCCCGGACAATACTTTTTTGACCGACACATCTTCCTGTTTTTTAAAAAAAGATCCCTTGAAAAAGGAGAACCCGGCTTTGCAGCAGACATCAAAAACGGCCTGGTTATTTACCCGGTCTGCGAGAAGCCCTGCCTTATAAGGTGCCGCCTCATGGCAGATTTCCATGAGGCCCGGCAATACCATTGCGGAAATATCCAGACAGATCATATCGGCCAGGGCATAAACAGCTTTGCAGGCCCCATGATTTTTTATCCAGGGGACCGTTACCGGATAGCCGTCTTTTTTTAATTTTGTCAGCATGGAAATAAAAGAATCCGACAGCCCTTCCGGGTTTGACAGCTTTATAACCGTGCGCCCCGGTGGAAGGATATAGGGAAGATTTGTCATGATATTTTTTCTGGAGAAACTGATCATGATCTTTTTTTCTCTGTCCATGATCTGATCCAGGGCAAGGGCTGTGCCGGACATGAGATCTGCCGTGAGGCCATCTCCTGTTTCCGGGCTGATGGACTTATCTTCACCGGCAGACACATAAATCAGTTCATATCCCCAGAGATTTTTTTTAATATCAAATATGGGAAGTCTTGCAAATGTAATCGGGCTCTGCCGAATATCATCCTTTTCGCTGTTCATTCATCCTCCGCTAAAATTTGCATTATTCAGGAAGCGGTGTCGCTCCCCAGATATCGGTTGCATATTCTTTAACCGCCCGGTCACTGGAAAATTTTCCCATATTGGCAGTATTTAAGATGGACATCCGCGTCCATTCGCCCTGGTCCTTATAAGTTTTTGCAACCGCTTCCTGGGTCAGGGCATAGTTTTCAAAATCCGCAAGAACCAGATAATAATCCCCTCCATCCAGAAGTGAGTGTACAATGGGTTTAAATAACTGGGGATTCTCCGGTGAAAAATATCCTGAATCGATCATATTTATAATTTTTTTAATGTCTTTATTGCCTTCATAATAATATCTCGGATGATAGCCTTCCTGTTTTTTTTTGACAACCTCGTCTGCCGTCAGTCCGAAAATAAATATATTGTCCTTTCCCACCTCTTCCATGATTTCCACATTGGCACCGTCCAGGGTTCCTATGGTCAGGGCTCCGTTCAGAGCAAATTTCATATTGCCCGTACCCGAGGCCTCAAGCCCGGCTGTGGAAATCTGTTCGGAAATATCAGCGGCCGGGATGAGCTTTTCCGCCTGGGAAATGCAGTAATTGGGCAGAAAAATAACACTGAGTTTTCCTCTGACCAGGGGATCTTTATTAATGGTATCAGATACGGAGGTGATGAGCTTGATGATCAGTTTTGCCTGCAAATAGGCAGGAGCCGCCTTTCCGGCAAAGAAAAAGCTGCGGCTGATGTCGACGCTGTCATTGTTTTCCCTGATTTTGTTATAAAGATATATCACATGAAGGATATTGAGAAGCTGGCGTTTGTATTCATGCATCCTTTTCGCATGGACATCAAACAGGGTGTTGGGATTGACCCCCTTCCCGGTTTTTCTCAAGGTATACCGGGCCAGCTTTTTTTTATTTTCAAATTTCACCTTCTGCCATTTTGACTGGAATAAAGGGTCTTCAGCATAGGGGATGAGATTCTTTAACAAAGATAGGTCCGATACCCAGTCAGGGCCGATGACAGAGGTGATGAGGCCTGAAAGTTCCGGGTTTGACTGGTGCAGCCATCGCCTCGGGGTAATCCCGTTGGTGACATTTCTGATCCTGCCGGGATAAACCTGGTTAAACTCCTTGAACAGGCTCGTTTTCAGAATATGGGAATGCAGGGCCGCCACACCATTGACCGAATGGCTGCCGATAATGGCCAGATGGGCCATCCGTATCTTTTTTCCTTGGCTTTCCTGGATAATGGACAATCTTCCACACAGATCCGGGTCGTCCGGATATTTTTTTTTCAGATCATCCAGGAATCGTTGGTTAATTTCATAGATGATTTCCATATGTCTCGGCAAAAGCCTGCCCAATAATGATACCGGCCATGTTTCAAGGGCTTCGGGCAAAACAGTATGATTGGTATAGGCAAAGGTTTTTCCACAGACTGACCAGGATTCATACCAGGAAAGGCCATACTCATCCATTAAAAGGCGCATGAGTTCCGGTATGGCAATGGTCGGATGGGTGTCATTCAACTGGATGGCGGCCCAGTCGGAAAAGGTATCAAAGGATTGATATTCCTTCCTGTATTGAAAGATGATGTCCTGGAGGGTTGCCGACACAAAAAAATACTGCTGTTTGAGTCTTAATTCCTTTCCCTTTTCACTTTCATCACTGGGATAAAGAACCTTGGAAATGGACTCGCTCAATACCTTGTCTTCCGCTGCCCGGATATAGTCTCCTCTGTTAAAGAAGTCGAGATCAAACTCCCGGCTGGACGTGGCTGTCCACAGGCGCATATTGGTTACAAATTCGTCACCGATACCCGGTACCATTGTATCGCAGGCCAGGGCCATGACATCCTGGGTATCCACAAGGCGAAACCGCTGATTTCCCAGAATATCCGTGTAAGCCTCGGAATGGCCGTAAAATCCTACTTTATAAATATTTTCAAACCGCATGATTTCCCAGGGATTGCCCCTGCGCATCCAGTTATCGCTTTTTTCCTGCTGATATCCGTCTTTCAACACCTGATAAAAAATTCCAAAATCATAGCGGATGCCATACCCATATCCCGGAAGTCTCAACCGTGCAATGGAATCCATATAGCAGGATGCAAGACGCCCGAGCCCGCCGTTCCCAAGTCCTGCATCCCATTCCTCTTCTTCAATGGAATCAAGATCAAACCCGAGATCCAACAGCGCTTTTCGGGTGACATCCTCCAGATCCAGAGAAACAATATAATTTTTCAGGAATCGTCCCGGCAAAAATTCAAGGGAAAGATAAAAAATCCGTTTACACAGATTGTCCCGGCATGCTTTCTGGGTTTTGATCCAATGGTTGATCAACCGGTTTTTCAGGCTGAAAGCAAGCCCCATAAAGCAGGTATAGCGATTCATTTCTTCAGGATCAAGCCCGAGATTGAACCGGATATTATAAAAAATTTCCTGTTTCAGCCTGTCGATTTCAGAACCTGAACATTCATTGCTTTCGCCAGGAATATGATCTTGATCCAACATAAAGCCCTCCGGAAGTATAGGTTATGCCTTGCCTGCCGAGCCCAGAACCTGATTGATTTTGTGCATATAAAGCTTTTTCAATGAATCCCTGGCCGGTCCCAGGTATTTTCTGGGGTCGAATTCCCCTGGAGATTCAAAAAAGGCTTTTCGGATGGCAGCGGTCATGGCAAGTCTGCCGTCGGAATCAATATTGATTTTACTCACTGAAAGCGCTGCCGCCTCTCTGAGCTGCTCTTCCGGAATGCCCACAGCATTTTCGAGCTTTCCGCCATATTGGTTAATGGTATTCACTTCTTCCACTGGAACGGAGGAAGATCCGTGCAGGACAATAGGAAATCCCTTCAGGCGTTTCTCAACTTCCTTCAGAATATCAAATCTTAAGGGAGGGGGGACCAGTATCCCTTTTTCATTTCTTGTGCACTGTTTAGGGGTAAATTTATTGGCCCCGTGGGAAGTGCCGATGGAAATGGCAAGGGAATCCACCTTTGTCCGCTTTACAAAATCCTCGACCTCGGCCGGGTTTGTATAACTGGATTTTTCAGAGATGACCTCATCTTCAACCCCGGCCAGGACGCCCAGTTCCCCTTCGACCGTTACATCATGGGAATGGGCGAATTCAACCACTTTGGCCGTCAATTCGATATTGTGTTCATAGGGATGATGGGAACCGTCGATCATGACCGAGGAAAATCCCATTTCAATACAATTTTTACACAGATCGAAAGTATCGCCATGATCAAGGTGAAGCGCTATGGGAATTTCACACCCCAGTTCCTTTGCGTAGGCCACAGCGCCCTGGGCCATATATCGCAAAAGGGTTTGATTTGCATATTTTCTTGCGCCCGAAGACACTTGAAGAATAACAGGCGATTTTGTTTCCACACAGGCCTGGATAATGGCCTGGAGCTGTTCCATATTATTGAAATTATAGGCTGGAACCGCATAGCCGCCCGTTGCTGCTTTTTTGAGCATGTCGCGGGTGTTGACAAGTCCGATGTCCTTATAGCTGATCATGATTTTCCCCTTTTATTGATGATTATAGACTCACGATGGAATTCTCGCAATTTCCAAATGAGGAGTAAACACAACGATCTGCACCAGGATCATTGCCCCAGAAGAGACGATCAAAAAAATACCTGAACTGATATTCCCTGCCCGTATCAAGATCAAGGGTGACTGTGAATCCTCCCTTATTAAGTGCTTTCATGGGAGTCTGGGTTTCATTCCAGTTATTGAATTCGCCAACCAGAAAAACCCGTTTTGCATCGCTTGCCTCGTCTTTTGAAAGCCGGAAGGTTACCCTGCAGATCGGGCGGGTTTTCAAATATTGTTTTTTAATGCTCATCGTTTTCCCCTGTTAAAAAAGTCTTGAAAAAGCAAAAAACCTTAGAAATTATGATCGATTCAATGATCTGTGACTTTACATCATCTAATGGTGCAAAACAATTAAATTTTTTAAAATTTTAGGATTTTAAAATACAATTAAGCGATGAAAAAAGAAATTCGACTTTGCAGAATAGGATGCATTATTGCATTGAAAATTTGTTGAAAGATGTTAGCATGTCATTATATCGCTTTACCGGCAAGATCGGATGAAAATAGCTGAATATGTATAAGGAGAAGACCATGGAAGAAAAAAAAGACCATCTTATCAAAAACATCCCCTTTTCCACTTCTGTGGATATTGTTGAGCTTGTGGACTATGAGGAAGGCCGGGTAGTGAGTCGGACCCTTTGCGCCAAACCCCAGGTCAATATCACCCTTTTCGCCTTTGACAAAGACGAGGAAATCAGTGCCCATACTTCCCCGGGAGATGCCATGGTCCAGGTTTTGGACGGCGAAGCGCTGATCAATATCGATGGAGAAAAGATCAAGGCAATAAAAGGGCAGGTCGTTGTCATGCCGGCCAATGTCCCCCATTCGGTGACAGCATCTTCCCGGTTTAAAATGCTCTTGACCGTTGTCAAACAGCCTGTCGGTATCAAAGGCTTGTAGCCGATAGAATGCCGTAGGACTGTTGTTCTTCTTTTTTGCCTGATTTTTGATAAAACCTAAGGCCTGCCTTGGTTTTTGATTCAGCATGAAAATTCTGCTTTCCCAATACAATAGTTGAGGCGATAAACAACAAAAGGCCTGTTCCGTTCACCCAGGGCATGAAATTGCTGTCGCTACCCGCAATGAGCAGACCTGCCACCCAGAAAAATCCTTTGATTCCAAATAATATTCTTCCATGTCTGTTTGTTTGAGTCTGTTGCATTATTAATTCCTTTTATTTAAATTATTTCATCATTTGTTGAAAAAACTAAACGTAAGGGATAAAAAAAACTACCTGTATTCCCGGCAGCTCCAGATCACCTTTCCGATAATCCTTACCTTGTCCGCATCTTCTCTTTCAAGAAAAATCGGCTCATAATCCTTATTATCACTGCAAAGCACTAGTTTATTGGGATGTTTTTCCAGGCGTTTGATCAGGATCGTATCTTCCACGCCCACGGCATAGATGGCTCCGGCAATAATATTTTTCCGGGACTGGTCAATCAATACCGTATCTCCTTCTTTGATAACGGGTTCCATGCTCTGTCCGAAAACCTCCATGGCCACCATATTCTCGGCCGATCCCTTGCGAGCCAGCCAATTTGCCTGGAAAGACAGATACTCGGTAACACTGTCTTCACATTCAAAGGAGCCGGTCCCGGCCGAGAGCCTCGCCGCCACTTTCGGAATGTTTTTAAAGGCCGGCTCCCGGCCTGAATCTGAATTGACAAAGATATTGCCGACCCCGGTTTCAATCCATTTGGGACTGAGCCCATATTTCCGGCAAAGCTTTACAATCCATTTGTCCGGAATCTTATTGTTATTTCGCGCATGGGTGATTCCCGACCGGTTGATTTCAAGTTCTTTTGCAAGCTCCGACGGGGAGTCAACCCCTGTGGCCTCAAGAACCCGTTTTAAAAACTCATCTATTTTATTCAAATCAGTTCCACCCTTTTAATTTATTCTTCTGTTTCGGTTTTATTTTTTACACGCCTGATGAAAAAAAGCAACAACATTTTTAAAATTATTTTTTATCCTTCTGTTCCGGTTTATAAAAACCCGGCTGCCTGCAGCCTCAAAAAAGGATAAAATAGAGGCTACAGGGCCATTGTCAAAAGGACTGCGCCTGAGTTGCCGTAGGGATTTGTCTGGATTTCAAGTTTCATTCCATCCAAGAGCAGCTTATTAATCATGATATTGCTTAAACCAATTTCAAACTCATTTTTTTCATAATAGAAAACCGTAGTGACAAAGGTATGATGGAAAAAAGACTCTATTCTTATGGCATCAATATTCAGATTCTCAGATCGGTGATAACCGATATCAAAAGACAGGTCCAGTTGAAAATCTTGAGGATCAAGCTTAAATGAACGAATTTTGCTTTTTAAACGAAACTGGGCCTCAGGATCATTTGCTGAGTGGTCATAGACTGAGAAATATCTGAAAAAATAGCAGGACATCTGATCCATTGCTTTTCCGATTTCATAGGAAAATCCTTTTACCCTGGATTTACCGGAACCGATATCCGATAAATCAGCCGGAGAATCATTTTTATTTCTGCCAGGGATGTATGGACCGGCAACAGACTCCCAATCAGGGGTCCTATTGGCGGCAACCGTCAAAATTCTGCCGGGTATAAACAGGTCTCTATCTGCTTCATTTTTAAACTCATCCGAGTATGATAATGACGTGAGAAACGTCACAAAGAAAAGAATCCCAAGCTTTTTCAGGGTGATGCAATCTGCTTTTTTCATGGCCTTGTCTCCCTTCCGGTATTCAGTTTTTTTCTTTCTAAACTGAACAGGAGCAAAAACCGTGCTATGTTTAAAAATTTCAGATTTTTCTTAAGGTGTGAAAAACAGCGGTAAAAAATTGTTCAGGCAATGGCTTTCAGAATATTTCGTGTTTCAAGAAGGGCTCGGGAAATATTATTTCTATTTCGGCCCAATTGAATCCGGACACTGTCTTTTTTGATGAATTCAAAGGGGAAAAGCTCCTGAAGCTGTTTGTTTAATATATCCAAAGGTCTTTTTCTGTGTTTTCCGGAAAATGTCAGAATCAATACATCCGGAGTGATATCAAGGCGTTGAATACCTGCCTGGATGCAATAAACCCTCAGCATGATTTTTAAAAGCATATTTTCTGCTTCTCTTGGCAGTCGGCCATAACGATCGATAAGTTCTTTTTTCATATCGCTTATATCTGAAATATGGGTAATTCTGGATAACCGTCGATACAAGGTTAAGCGTTGTTCAACGGATTCAATATAATCTTCAGGAAATCCCGATGACATGGCGGCATTAATTTCCGGTTCAAGCGGTTCAATTGTTTCTTCTCCTTTTAAATCATGAACTGCCTGATCCAGTAATTTTAAAAACATATCATATCCGACGGCTGCAATATGACCGGATTGTGAAGCACCCAGGGCAGTGCCCGCACCTCGAATCTGGAGATCCTTCATGGCGATTTGAAATCCTGAGCCAAGATCTTTGTATTCCATTAATGCCGACAATCGTTTTTTTGCATCCTTTGTCAACTTGGTTTCATCGGAAATGAAAAGATAGGCATATGCCTGGTGATCCCCTCTTCCGATTCGGCCTCTGAGCTGATATATCTGGGAAAGGCCGAAATTTTCAGTCTTGTCGATAATCATTGTATTGGCTGAAGGGATATCAAGTCCGGATTCTATAATGGTGGTGCAGACAAGAACATCAATCTCAGCACTGATAAATTTAAGCATGACCTTTTCAAGTTCCGTTTCGGAAAGCCTTCCATGGGCAACCCCTATTCTTGCTTCCGGAACGAGTTCTAAAAGTTTTTCTGCAAGTTTTGCAATGGTTTTAATGCTGTTATGGACATAAAATATCTGTCCATTTCGGGACAGTTCTCTTTTTATGGCATCTTTGACAATAGAGGCTTCATATTTTGAAATATAGGATACAATGGGATGCCGGTCTGCCGGAGGGGTCTTAATGATGCTGATATCCCTCATTCCGGTCAGAGACAGGTGAAGGGTCCTGGGAATGGGGGTTGCCGTCAGTGCAAGGACATCCACAGTAGCTCTTTTCTTTTTTAGACTCTCCTTATGTTTGACACCAAAGCGTTGTTCCTCATCTATCACCAGAAGTCCCAGGGATTTGAAATCAACATCTTTCTGCAAAAGCCGGTGGGTTCCGATGACAATGTCCACCAGGCCGGAGCTGATTGCTTTCAATATTCTGATCTGATCCTTTCGAGACCGGAATCTTGAAAGACATTCAATATTGACGGGGTATCCGGCAAACCGTTCCCTGAAAGTAGACAGATGCTGTTCTGCAAGAATGGTGGTCGGAACTACAATGGCTACCTGTTTCCCATCATTGACGGCTTTAAAGGCAGCCCGTATGGCAACCTCTGTTTTTCCATAACCTACATCACCGCAGACCAGTCTATCCATGGGAACAGTGGATTCCATATCAAGCTGAACATCGTCAATGGCTTTCAACTGATCCCGTGTTTCCTCATAGGGGAAGGATGCTTCAAAATCATCATAATAATTATCCGGCCGGCTGAATGAAAACCCGATATCGGCTTTTCTTTGTGCATAAAGGTTTAACAGGTCAGCGGCCAGCTTTTCGACTTCTTCTTTTGCCTGGGCCTTTGATTTTATCCAGGCCTTGGATCCGATTTTGTCCAAAAGGGGCACATAACCATCCACACCGATATATTTACCGATCATCTCAATACGATCAACAGGCAGATAGAGTTTATCATCATCCTGGTAAACAATAAGAATAAAGTCTTGCACTATCTTATCTATATTCAGGCTGCACAAGCCTTCATACCGCCCGATACCATGTTCGACATGAACTACGATATCACCGTTTTTCAGCTCTTCAGGTGCAATAAACTCGGTTTTCAAGCCTCTTTTTGCCGATCCTTGCCTTCGGATTCTTTTTCTGTCGAAAATTTCATTTTCCGTAACAAGGGCTATGAAATCATTTTTCAGAACAAACCCCGACGATAGATCTCCAAAAAGATAATAAATGCCAGGGGGACTTTCCATTGCCGCACTGAATGATTTACAGGGCAAGGGTTCGAACCCATAGGGCTGCAAAAGGGAAATCAATCGTTTTGCCTGGGATTCCTGGGTTAGAACGCAAAATGTCTTGATATGCCCGGCCCTGTTATTTTTAAACCATTCCGCCAGGGGCAGTAAGGGGTTGTCTTTGAACCCTTCTCTTTTCAATTGTAAAGAAAGATCCAGATTATCCTGATAACCGAATTGGAATACCGGTGGGTCATCAATAAGTGAGGAATGTGTAATTTCAAATTGTTGAAATGCCGTATGCTTATTTAATAAAACGAGAGATTTGACCTTGTCCCATTCAAGAAAGATGGATTCCGGTTCAACGCAGAGCCTTTTCTCGGTCACGGCTGCCCTGTAATTGAGTTGTGCATTATTTTCAAACTCCTTGGCAAAGGATTCAAGCTCATCAGGGTAATCCAGAATCCAGAAACTGCCGGGAGAGATATAATCAAAAATTGTATCCAATTTCTCATAAACAATGGATAGCATGCTCTCTATGCCGGGAAACCTTCCGGACTCCCGGGTCTGATTCACATATTCCCTTATTTGGGGTGCATCAAGTCCGGCAGAAGCCCCGGCCTGTCGTAATCTGGCAAGAACATGGGGCAATTCTTCCCTCGTCAAAACAGCTTCGTTTGCAGGGAGAATAACAAATTCGAAAATATCTTTTAGTCCTCTTTGGGTATATGGAGAAAAATATCGAATGGACTCTACAAGATCTCCAAAAAATTCTATCCGAACCGGATAATAATTCCCGGGAGAATAAATATCGAGAATACCTCCACGGACGGAATACTCACCCGGATCTTCCACAAGAGAGGTTCTTAAATAGCCTCCTGATTCGAGCTTAATGATAAGGGCCTCCCTGTCCGCTTCTTCATTAACAATAATCAGTTCAGCAAAATTGTTCAGGTTTTCTTTTGGAATCAGTTTCTGCAATATCATATCCACTGTGGTGATGATAATCAGTGGATCGGTTTGTGAATTCATGATTCCGGATAAAGCAGCCAATCTCTTGAGGGATATTTCTTTATGATATGACAGGGATTTAAATGGAAGAATCGGGTACCCGGGAAAAAAAATTATCCGGCTCTTATCTTCAGGGAGGAAAAATTTCAGCTCCTCAATAAAGCTCAATGCTTTTTTGGCATCTTTCAAAACAACAACAAATGGAATCTTTTTAATTTTGTACAACTGAGCCGTCAGATAGGCTTTATGTGATCCATCGGTTGGGATGATGACGGCGCTGCTGTTTAGATTGCCAATATCTTTGACTATATTATTTGAATTTATTGGCAAGATCATTATCTATCACGTAAATACAGGCCTCATTGGCTCCCTGGGTAGTATACCCGAATTTTTTACAAAGGTTGTTCATCAGGAATTTAACATCTTTTTTAATTCGTTTGTCATGGGTTTTAAATTTCTCAGTATCAAAATCTTTTATTGCATTCCTGAAATTTTCATTTTCGATAAAGGGTTCCAGAACTCTTTTTTTCAGGTTGTGTACATATCGGTCATACAAAGATTCAAACAATCTTGTTTCAGTAATGTTTTTTTCCTCTATCATAATCTCATGGGTCAAGGTCCTTGTGGTATATTCTTTTAATACGTCGTTCCTGATTTCGTTTCTTCTTTTTGTATCCATATTTGAAGAAAGAAGCCTATTTTCAATACTTTCAAGAAAAGCTTCAGTGACATGGATCTCTTCTTTGGTAAAAATACATTTTATGACTGAATCGACTTCGTTGGTGACTGCAGAAATATAATTTTTAATATCTTTGGCAATCTGGTCTTCATTATAATAATACAAGGATTCTTTAACCTGCTGGAGAACACTGTAATCATACATTCTTAATAGTGATTCCAGAAATCCTAAAGGAATCATTCTTTTGGGCTGATCATCCAGTTTATTGATAAAGGTACATAAATCCGGCATATTGATCAATCGATCCTCTTTTGCATATTTGGAATAGAACTGATCAAACAATTTAATGGAATCCCTGCCGGATAAACCTTCCTTGCCATAAATTTCAGATTCTGCAATTATCTTTTTAAGCATCTTGTTGTCAAGGGATTTAATATCTTCTTCCTCAAGCCATTTGGGAATATTACCGGAAAACAATTCCATTTTTAAAAGCATGAGCTGATCATCACAAAAATTTTTATATTTTGCAGGGTCTTTGATGCATTCAGCAAGGACCTGGGATTTTTTACCAATTCGTGTACAGATAATGACTCTGGCAAAGTTTTCGAGAACCATGGGCAAAAAACTGCCTTCAATATGACGCCCGAAAATGTTGATAAATATTTTGACTTCCGTTTTCATATCCAGAATGTACGGAATATCAATATATTGAATCCTGTCTTCAAATGACGGGAAATCACGAATACTTTTTTTATCTTCCGGATTCATGAGTGCAAAAAACAAAGAATCAACCCTTTCTTCAATATCTTCTACCTTATGAAGCCCTTCACTGATAATATTATGAAGCTCAACCATTCTGTCGATATTATGGGATTTTATATCCATGAGCGCATAAATCCCATTGTTGATTTTTGCAAACTGTGAATACAGGTAACTGATAATATTGCTGTCTTGAAACAATGCGTTAATACGGTTTTGCAGCATTTCATTAGAAAGGACAGTCTGCTTCAAAGGGCTGTCGCCAGGGTTAAACACACTGATGCCGTTGCCAAGCCTTCGATTGAAATAATAGGGCCTTGCATAAAGCATTTTATAAACTTCCGACGGATTACCAAGCCTTTCCAGCAATGAATGATAGATGGACGAACAGATCGTACAAACTTCTTCCTTAAACACCCATTCATATTCTTTTTCTGTAAAAAGACGCCATTTAAATTCATCATTTTTAATCAGTTCATCCAGAACGATTCTTCTCTGATCCTTGGGTATTGCAAGAAAGGGATTATCATGGGAAACACAGGGAACCTCAATATACTCAGCTTCCGTACTGCCGAATGATTTTTCATTTGCATCCTGTTTAAAGCCGTCTTCACCTTTCTCAACATAATGAATGAGTTTTTCAAAGGCAGATACAGCCAGGGTTTTCTCCTTATCCTGAAGTTTTTTAATATTAAGCCGCCATACGATTTCATATCTGAGCCCTTCTTCCGTATTGGCATATTGTTCAAATTTTTTCAGCAGATTATTTAAAAAAGTGCTTTTCCCACACCCGTGGGGTCCGTAAAAAATATAAATTCTGTTCTGCTGGGCCCCATGACGCAAATATTCCATTTGTTTCATAAATCGGTTGGCAAACAGCATGTCCGTAAAAAATGGATTCTCAGAGCCTTCAACAAATAATCTTGAGCAATCATAGTTGGTGAAGGAAAGCGGGTCACCTTCTTCTGATATTGTTTCTTCAGGCTCCACAACATAGGTTTTAATCATATCATGGAAGGCCTGAAATATATTTCTCAGGATCTGGGACGGTTTTGTATTCAGAATAGCCAGAAATTCTTCAAACGGTACGGGTTTGAGCCTCTGATAATCCGTCATGTTTTTATCAAGCAGTTCAAGGGTCTGATCCACTGATACTTTTTGTGAAGCCTGGGTTTCCATATCGAGTTATAACTCCCGTTTATGAAGTTTTCGATTTTCCATAATATAAAGCATTCTTTTCCATTTGATGGGTCCAGGCTTTTTTTCTTCAGCCTGCTGGGAAGTGGGGTCCCAGAAATTGGCATAATTTGCTGCCGTCTTTCCGGCCGTGGCAGGTTCACTGGTCTCCAGATGAACGGGACCGCCCCACAGATATTCTATACCGATCATGGTATTTTCAATAAAATCCACTTTCAGCGGTTTGTTTTCAAATTTATGATTCAGATACAGAATACCGCTTTTGGTACGAGAAAGATCAACAGAGATTTCAGGGGGGTGATAAAGGGTCTCTATAATCATTTCCTTATAGTCTTCTGCCTTTTTGGATTTGATATAATATTCGATGGACATTCTTGCATTATTAAATCGTTTGCCTGCAACAAAAAGATTGTGCCCGGTCACAAAGTCCTGATCAATAAAGGAATTGATAAATGTAAAATCATTAAAATTCTCACGGGCTTTCAGGATATAGTCAGCTCCTGAATTCTTAGCCTTGTCAAATTTCTTTTTTCCAACTTCATCTTTTAACAAAGTATAATCAAAGGAATAGCATCCCCTGTCTTCCATATCCTTAATGTGCTGGAAAAGCCTCATTCCCAAAGCATAGGGATTGAGTCCGATCTTGGGCATGGAGGTGACGCCTGCATTGATTTTGGCATAGTCCACTTCATGGCCGCATATCCTGTCATCTCTCATGAACAAATAGTCATGCCAATAGCTTGCCCACCCCTCATTCATGATTTTGGTTCTGATCTGGGGCTGGAAATATAATGATGTATTTCTTACAATCTGAATCACGGATTTCATCCATTCATTCTCATCTTCTTTCAGAAACGGGGAGTTCCGGATAATATACTCCATGATATCCAGTTCCGATTTTCGCTTGATAAGAAGCTCTTTTCGATATAATTCTTCAAATTCAGGATATTTGTTGATGACCAGGCTAAAAAAATCCTCGTTGCCATGGAGGTTCTCATTGTATCGTGTAATTTCCTTAAGATATTCATGATGGGAGACATTTTTCATTTTCTGTAAAAAGATATCAAAATAAAAATCCGTTCGATTCAATGGCTGTTTTGATTCCTTCAGGATATTCAGATTCAGTTCCTTATGATATCCGACAATATTATCAACGCCCCTGGCAAATTCAATGGCGTAATCCACCCACCTTCCCTTTTCAGACCGGAGTTTTGCAATCATTCGCTTATCTGACAGGGCCTGACCCGTCAGATCAATATCCCAGGTATTTTTATAGAAAAGATTATTCTGAAAAAAATCGATATGACCCAGAACATGATAGAAAATCATCACGTTCAGCCAGTCTGGATTATTATCATTATAAAATGAAATGGCAGGCCTTGTATTGATGACGGTTTCATATGGATTTGAAGGATAGGCTTCATACATGCCTTTTCCGGAGAGAACGCGGACATCATGAACCCAGTAGTCATACAAGGTCGGGATCATCACTTTGGGGCTGAGTTCTATCATATCCCGGTTGGTCACAATATATTCAAGTGTTTCATTATCAAATTTCAGGCCGTGATCTATAGCCCTTAATTTGCATTCTTCCATGATACCTTTGACATGTTGACTTACAAGTTCCATAAATTATCTCACTTTCGGGTTGAGCAGCCGTATTGCTTATGTCACTAGCCGTTTTATGCCCTGGATGATCCTTGAATCATCTGCATTTTCATCCAACACATCCATTTTGATGAGATTGCTGTGTTTATTGAGTATTCCCGAGGATTTTAAATATTTTTCCACTTCTGTCTGTTTTGATCCCACATAGGAATGCTCAACAATGGAAATCCCTATTCTGGATACATAATTGAGCATTTTTTCAATCTCAACAAGGGTCTCTTTCCCATCCTTGTCCCAGTCATCACCGTCTGTCCCGTGAAAAACATAAATATTATAGTCCCGGGCCAGATTCTCCTGTTCAACAATATCATTGACCAGCTTAAAGGCAGTAGCAACCTTAGTTCCGCCGGCCACTTTATAAGAATAATATTTGTAGAAATCGGAAACTTCCTTGGCCTCGGTGTCATGGAGGATAAACCGGGTTTCCACCTGTTTGTCATATTGATAGAGCAGCCAGGAATAAAGCATGACATGTTGAGAGACAACCGTCTGAGTTACCTTTCCACTCATTGAACCGGAATAGTCTCTCAAGAAAAAAACAAGGGCCTGTGATTCAAAGGCCTTTTCCCTGGACAAAATCCGATAAACCAGATCCCGGGGTGAAATGATAAATTTTGTTGTATCAATATTTCCGACATCCGGAATATTTCCCAGGGAAATATTGGTTTCAACAATTCTTTTCAATGTTGCTTTTTTATCCAGTACCTGACCCACACCCCGGTTTTTGTCCGTCAGGTCATAAATATACCTTGCCAGGGTTCTTTTCTTTCCCTTATCTTTCAGATTAGGTAATTTAAAATCCTGGGAAAGGACCTTACCAAGTTCATAGGCATTGGATTCAAGTTCATGATCGCTCCCCTCACCTTGTCCCGGACCTTCCCCTGGGCCCTGTTCTCCTTCTTCCCCTTCCTGGGGGCGTACCGGCTGTTCTCCGATAACATCACCCTCTTCTCCCTGGCCTGTTCCTCCTGTGGGCTCTCCTTCTCCCGGTTCCTGATCAAGGTGTATTTCATCATGGACAAATTTTTCTTCCACAGTGGTCGGAACAATGATGATTTTCTCTTTACCACCCGTTCCCGGCTTGACAATCCTGCCTATCCTGATTTTTCGTTTAAACCCGTCTTCTTCCCGTCTTCTGTCTTTTTCAAGAAGTTCGTCAAGGGTTATCATGAATTTCACCTCCCTTGTTTATTTGTCATCCTCTTGACTGCAGAAATATTCAATGGTTTTCTGGGCACAGGTTCTGCAATACCCAAGTTTTTCATTCATGGTATAAATCATTCTGTCGTAAAGTTTTTGATTTTCCTCATTGGTTCTGTTGGCCAAGGCTCCGATTAAGGACCCGGCTCCGGCAATGTCGGATTTCAGGCGGACATCCGTGATGGCTTTAACAAGTTCAAGATTATCCATAAAATCATAGTTTGCATCCACGGAAAGTTTCTGACCATAAATCTTTCGAATGGAATTTCTAAAGGATGCTCTCTGTTCTTCGGTTTTCAGGCCTAGCCGCTCCTCAACATTTTTAATATACCGTTCATCGATTTTAAGAGCTTTGAGTTCTCCGGTCTGGGGGTCTTTATATTTCCACATCATATCAGGGCCGAGATGTTCCGCATCCACACCGATAATCATATTAACGTAATTGAGCACATCTTTTTTAATGGCCAGGGGCTCATCCATATAGGCATTGAACATCTCGGTCATAATTCGTTCCCGGTATAAGCCCCTTGCAATCTTCAGGTCTTCCTTATATTTTGCTCGGTCTGCCGGTTCCTGAACATAATCGAGAACCGTTCTTTCAAGGGCATTGAAAATATCCAGGGCAAACATACACTGGCCTTCGTTTGTTTCCGAGCTTTCCAGAAGCAGTTGAACCGCCCGCCCCAGATTTCTCTGTCCAAGGCCTTTCTGTCCGAACCGCTTGGTGATATCGGTATCCTGATTGAGAGTGTCAATCAATTCAGCCAGGGTCTTAAGGCTTTTTTCGCCGGCCACCTCTCCGGCTGCCAGTTTCATGATTTCAACCGGGGTAAGTTTGTCGGATTTGGGCAATCTTGTTAAAACCACGCCGATGGAAGCCGCATAATTCAGATTCGGATCCTGATGCAGCACTTTTGAATCCAGGGACCGCTTGGTATCTGTGCCAATGGCATACTCTGTCAAAAATTTTTGAATCTTATAATCTGTGTTATGCGCCACATAGCAGATGCGACACCTGTCAATAATGGGTGCTTCCTCTTTTTCGGAAAGAAAGGTATCAAACTCGGAATTATTACTGGTAGCGATGATCAAGGTATCAATGGGCCATTTGAACCCATCCAGTTCAATGGTCCGGTTCTGAATAACACCTAGATAGACTTGAACCAGATCTTTTTTGTTTTTGTAAATTTCATCACTGAAATGAATGCCTCCGCCAGCCACCCTTGCCAGTGCCCCACGTCGCAAATCAAATCGATAGGGGTTGTTTGTATCGGAAATATGAAGAAGACGCTGGATGGATTCTTCGCCCATCAGGTCAACAGCCGAGGATGTAATTTTGTCTTTTGCCGGGTATTTGCCAGTAATCGTGCCAAGACTTTCAATTAACGGCACAGGCGTAATTTCAATAAAGGACAGCATTTTTGCAATATCATTATCCGTGTGTTCGCGGATCTGATTGAAGATATAGGCTGAGCAAGCACCCAAGGGCCGATATGTATCAAAAAGAGATTCAATTTGTTTATCAGTATATTTAAATTTTTGAATCAGAAATTCCTGTGTCTTCTCTTTTGTTTCATAAAGGCTCATGGCCAGAATCATTGGATCTTCATAGGTCTGTGATTCAATAAACTCTATTCTGCCATAACCTCCCAGTTGACTAAGATTTATAAATCGAAATGTATATTTTCGGTTTTGAGGAATACTTAAATAATCCCGGTATCGTGCGCAAAGATATTCAACGAAAAATGTTTTCCCATTGCCCGGCTCACCCACCAGGACAAAGGCCATCTCCCTTGATGATCCCCCTTCTGAGGCATCTTTCACAAAGGACACAAAACTGTTGATTTCATCATACATCCCCACCAGATGTTTCTTTCCCTGGCTGAAGATATCAAACTGATACGTTGTTTTACCTTTTACCGTAATTTTGCGGACACCCGCATCAAGAATCATCCTGGAAACGCCCTGGAAGGCATCTTGAAATGCTCTTTTTCCCTTTTTGACTTCTTCAACATGATGACTTAATGATTTTGGATTTACTGTTGACTTGCCGGCCATCTTACCCTCCTCTGGGCAGCAGGAGGCTTTTGCTGCCTTTCAAAATAGGTTTGAATACTGTTTTTTTCATCCTGATGCAGGATGCATAGGGTGAAAATTAGATATTTCAATTACGTTGATCAATGCGTGTCGAGCGAGTTTTGTTAAGTATTTAAGCTTGTTTTTAATATAACAGCATAAAAAAACAGTGTCAAACAGTTTACTTCATTATCCTTTGATCTTTCAACGACTTGATAAAAACACGACTTGATAAAAATAAGTAAAAATAATTTGAACAGGACTTTATTTATTTCTAAAAATTCAATAGACTTGAAAAAATTGTCGATTTAAGCGGTATTATATATTATTTTTCATTAATGAGGCAAGAATGACCCGGGGAAAATTATTATCTGCTTTGGACATTGCTGAAGAGTTGAATACCGGCAAAGCCACAATTAAATTTCTATTAAGAAGATTTAAAAAATGGTTGCCCCATGAGCCGGTCAATGGAATGGCGTATTATCTGCCCGAAAGCATTAAAACAATCATAAAAATACTTGGACACCTTGAAACCGGGATGCTCCCGATAGAAATAGATGAACATCTTGCTAACCTGTCAAATTCTGATACAAATCATATCCTTACTCCTTCCATAAAAACTATACAGAATGAAGACATCCGCCTCAATACAGAGGGTGTGGTACTTTTAAAATCTCTGTTTAACGACCTGGGATTGCAACAGAAAAGAATTGCGATTGCACATGAAAAAAGAGCTGAGGCCGAAGAAAGAAAAGCGATTGCCATTGAAAAGCGGGCCGAAGCTGAAGAAAAAAAAGCCGAGGCCATGAATAATATTGCCAATGCTTTGCAGGAAATGAACAGGTTCAGGGGCGGGGTGGTTGAGCCTGCCGCTCAAAAAATTGCTCATCAGGCCGCAAGCGCTCTGATCATTGACGAGGCAGACCCGACAGCCATAAGGCTGGATGATGTTTATGACGGGTCAAAGGCTTCCGATCCATTCAAAGAGATGGGTTCTGGAATGCCTGATCTTCCTGATGGAAACGATCTGACGGATGAATTTTCCACAATTAATGAACTGGACGATTTGTCTGCTTTGCTGAAGAGCGATTCAGAATCCACGGAAATTGAAATTGATGATCTATCTGCTCTGCTTGATAAAGAGTCATTGGAATCAATTGTCAATGAACCGCTTGATGATTTAGCTCAATTGATAACCCCAAGCGATGATCTCATGGATGATCTTTCCAGACTCATTGACGCACCGGTTGGGAAAACGCCTCAAATTGAGATGGATGATCTATCAAAACTCATTGATCCTGCTGAAACCGTTAAACCCCTTATACCGGAAGCAGGAGATTTAAAAGAAACAATAAAAATAGATATCTCTCCCGATGATGATATTGAAAAATATAAAGTTGCCATTATGAAGGTTATTCTTGAGCTTAAAACTGATGGCTTGAGTGCAGAAGAAACCACTCTTCTGCTGAATAAAAATAAAATCCGAACTCTGTCCGGAAAACCTGAATGGGGTCAAAAAGCGATTTCACAAATCTATAAATTCATGGTCCCCGCAAAATAATATTGTTTTATTTTGCACCTGCTTTTTTTGCAAAACTGGTATCCACGAACTTATCAAGATCAATCAGGCTTGTCATGATTTTCATCTCATCCATCATATATTTCTGAATCGTATCCAGGTCTTTGATGATCGGGAATAGTTCTCCGGTCAAAATACGATCCGGTGGATCGGTGAGAACCTTGAAAATGACATCTTTGTCCTGAGACAGGAAATCCCCTCCGATAATAGAGGCGGGCTCTGGTTGAGCATCAATTGCAAGTCCGGATCTCACAAAACTGTTACAGATTTCCTGAACCGCTTCCGGATATTTTTTGATAATATCATTTCGTACGACGAACACACAACAGGGGTGTTTTGGCCATAAATCCTTGGAAAGATAAAATTCCTCGCCATAACCTTTTGCAATAACCAGTGAACCAAAAGGTTCTGCAACAATAAAGCCGCCGATTTCACCTTCTTCATCGTATTCTAAAGCTTCCGGCATCTGAAAGGGAGCTACGACTTCCAAAGTCACATCTATCCCTTTTTCTGTTGACCTTCCTGGTTTTAAACCCTTTTCCGACAGAAGCTTATGAAAAAGCATGTTGTGAACTGAAAGCTGATAAGGGATCAGAACTGTTTTGCCGGCAAAATCCTCAATTTTTTCGATATGGGCTTTTTTGCTTTTAACCAGGATACTCCCTGCTTTATGGGCAAAAAGAAGCAGTTTCAGATCAACGCCAGATTTAAAAAGATCCATGGCGGTTGGAGCAAGAATCAGGGCACCATCCAGTGATTTGGTTGAAAGGGCATCAGCAACCTCATTCCATCCATTCTTCAATACAGGGCTAAGGGTACAGTGTTCGAATTTTTCCATGCCTTTTTTTAATTTCAAGTCAGTCACGCCAAGAATAAGATGATCTGTAATTTTTAGATAACCAATCTTTATTGCTGGTTTTTCCGCCATTATGATACCCTCCGGGTTATGTGCGTGGATTAAGACAATCTCTTTTATTATGCTTAACTTGTTTTCAATGTCAACAACAAACTATCGGTAAAATCGCCCTTCGGCTTTTGACAGATAGCGTCCCCAAGGCTCAGGTCTTCAAGGGTCGTGATTTTAATATTCAACCTGGAGCCCTTTATTATTTGCACTTTTCCGCCAAAATGCTCAAAAATTGAAGCCTCGTCAGTTCCTGAGAAAGATGTTTTTATTGCATATTCAAATGCCTCAAAAATATATTTCAGATAAAAACACTGAGGCGTTTGAGTCAGGTAAAGATTCTCCCGGTTAATGGTTTTTTGAATAGTCAGGTCAGGCCGAACCTGTTTAACAGTATCAGAAATTCTAACTGCAGGAACACAGGCCCCTGACCGTATAACATTTCTGATACAGTCCCGGATTATCTCCTGGTTGACAAAAGGACGGACTCCGTCATGGATCAGGACAATGGCATCGCTTTCAAATCCAAGCGTATTGTGTATATATTTCAATCCATTGAAGACGGAATCCTGTCTTTGATCTCCTCCTGAAACGAGATGAATCCTATCCAGTAATCCATAAGGTTCAAGAATTTTTGATTTGCAGTATTCCATATCCTCTTCCGGGATTACAAGGATAGTTTCCCGGATATCATCGCTCTCGTGGAATACCGTAACAGTTCGGGTAAGAATTGGAATACTCTGGAGTAACAGGTATTGCTTTTTTGTATCTGATTCCATGCGGAGACCTCTGCCTGCTGCAACAACGATTGCAAAATGATCTCTTTGCTTCATATCAGCACAAATAAGACAATTCTTTTGGCAGGGGTATCCCTTTTCCCATGAGATCTTCCCCATAATTCACAGTCGAAAGGATTTTAATATCCCTTAAAGTGCGTATATCCCCTTTAAACTGAACCGTTTCTATCTCTTCTTTTTTGATTTTTCCTCCGGCCCATTGGATATCCAGAACGCTTGAGGCATCAAACACATCATTATTGACAAGCATTTTCACTTCACCTCCATAATGCTGAACAATTTTGGCCACCAGAAGGCTTGGCCGGCTGTGAAACCCTCGGTCTTTGGGTATCCCCACTTCGATAATGGATGTTTCCATATTTTCATTCAATATTTTCAGTGCAACAGCTTTTCCGGATGATAAAAATTTCCAGGCATAATACAGGCAGAAATTGACAGCCCGATCCAGTACGACATCCCGATCAATCAGGCTGGAAAGTGACTCACTTACATTTTTATAGACATCCTTAAACCCGATATCATGGAGGTGCCTCTCATAAAAATGCAAAAGACTGCCTGCCACCTGCAGCAGATGAAATACAATGGAAAAATGACTTCTAAGCTGCTCCAGTATTAAGTTTTGTGGAGAAGATTTAGTATTTACGACATATGAATCAAAGGAAGATTGTATGTTATGAATCAACATCTCATATCTTCTGATGATGACTTCATTGATTTGGTCGGGGACAAGTGTATTGATCTTTTTCAAATCATATCGTTCATAGAATGCAAATCGTTCAAAATCTTTAACAACTTCTAAAAACTCACTGGAAATCCGTGTTAAATTTTCTCTTTGCTGAGCTTTGGAATTAAAATCATCGATATTATGATCAAGCTGCTGGATTGACGAGATCCCGGGGAAATAGCTCAAATCATATCCTGTATCCGGTAATTTGATTTGAAGTCGACTTGCTTCCGCAAGAACAACCGGCGCGGCAAGTTTGATGGATTCCTGCAAAATCTTTAGAGTATCAAACGCTTCCAGCTTGAAAGTTTCATATTTCATCTCCTCAAAAAAATAATATTTAAATCGATTCAAAATATGCCGCTGGGAATAGCATGCCAATGCAAGGTGTCTTATGGTAGCTGATAATTCACGGTAAAGTATCCATTCTTTATTCTTTTTTGCCCCATGAAAATCAAGGAAATCTTCAAGGATATGAGATGTTGTAATCAGCTTTGAGTATAATTTTTTTGTAAAAATATAGCTGTCATCATCAAGCTCAACAACGAAGAGAATGCATTTAAGGTATTCAAAGGAAAAAATATTGGCTTTTTCCTTAAAAGAAATATCACATGTAAAAATCATCATCAAATCCAGCGTTTAAAAAAATCGGCCTGACCAGTTAATAAGCCGAATTCTGTTACCTGTTTTTGTTACCTCCAACAGGTCAACGATCATTCATCTGGGATGCATGTTGCCATGCACCTCAAGCAACCTACCCGAAAACTTGGGCGGACAACCCTCAAGCGTTTCCCTATTTGGTCTTGCACCGGACGGGGTTTGCCAAGCTTTTCCAGTCACCTGGAAAACTGGTGCGCTCTTACCGCACCGTTTCACCCTTACCTGTATCGGTAATCGATACAGGCGGTCTATTCTCTGTTGCACTTTCCTTCACGTCACCGTGACTCCACGTTATGGAGCGTCCTGTCCTGTGGTGTTCGGACTTTCCTCCAGGCTTAATACCCAGCGATCGTTTTGCATGGTCAGACCGATTCTTTATTTCTTTATATGGTATAGGATTCTACTGCATTGTGGACACGAAATCAATGACTTCCCGCGTTGAACCTCTATATACAACTGGGGTGGAATATTCATAAAACACCCCATGCAGACTTCATTTTTCACATTAACCACTGCAAGTCCCTGGTTCATTTTTGATATTTTATTGAATCTGTTCATTAACGAAGGTTCAAGGGTTTTTCCAATTCTTGCCTGATTTTCAAGATATTCATCAAGCATCTCCCGATCCTCTATGGTCTTTTTTTCAATGTCTTCTTGTTCTGAATCTATCTGTGCGCAAAGAAGCTGATATTCTTTTTCACCCTCCTGAACGATTCCTTCTATTTTTTCCTTTTCATCCAGGCGTTCAATTAATTCAGTTTCCAATGCATCTTTACGTTTTTTATTATCATCGACTTCTCTTAAGAAAAGTTGATATTCCTTATTGGTTTTCACCATCCTTAATTTTTCATTACTTCTGACAATGCGATCATCAACCACCTGTATTTCCTTTTCAAGATCAAGGCAAACCTCTACCGCTTTTGAAAAATTTTCTTTATTTTCCTCCAAGGCTGTGAAAAATTGTTTCAGTTTTGCACCCAGTATATTCTTTTCTTTTTCAGACTTTTCCAGAATTTCTTTCAATCTTACGATCTCTGTTTCTGCCTGCTGGAGTTTTATCAACGCCTCTATATCTTGAACCTGATTGGGTATATCATTCATCATATCATCCTTAGAATATAGTAAATGGATCTTTTTCTTCTTTATATTTTATTATTTTTATATCAAATCCTGCCCTATGAAAGGCCAGGTTCAGTTTTTTAAAAAGCAAATCAACGACCATCCATTCTGAACCAAAATGTCCAACATCAATTATCCCTTTCGAAAACTCCTCCACACGCCGTGCATCATGATATTTTATATCTCCTGTGATAAACACCTCTGCTCCGGAATTTAAAAATTCTTCAATTAGAGAGCCCCCGCTGCCGGTGCAGACGGCCACCGTTTTGACCTTCAGATCGACGGCGCCTATAAGTCTGAGATAGGGAAGATTCAATTTTTCTTTTATCTGAAGGGCCAGCTCCTTTAATGTAAGCTCTGCATCTATTTGTCCCATCCTGCCGATACCGGTTTGTTCTTTTTTTAAACCGTGTCCTGCCGGCTCAATTAAAAAAGGAGAGGTTTGCTTGAGTCCAATGGATGATGCAAAATAATCGTTTAAACCACCCTTGGCCTTATCAATGTTTGTATGAAGAGAAATGATACTGATACTTTGTTTTGCAGCTATTTCGATGGCTTTCCCCGGCATCCTGCAAAAATCAAAAAATTTTTGTGGATGAATTATTAGAGGGTGATGTGTTATGATAAGATCAATATTTGTCTTTGCTGCAAGAGTTAATAAAGGCAGGGAAACATCAAGTCCGATCATGAGCTTTTTTACTTCCCCATTCATTGATCCAACTTGAAGCCCCGAGTTGTCCCAATCCTCAGATAGATCAAAAGGAGCTATTTCATTGAGTAGCTCTAATATATCCTTTACTTTAACCATGAGCATATCGTCTGTAAGCAAAAAAAGCGTGGTCAACTACCACGCTTTTCATTGTTTTATCCACTCGATATTCTTCAGGCACATTCATATGAGAGGTGAGCATCCTTTTATGCTTTGGGTTTCAATCATATCATGTTCCTGACTCTTTTCATGTTGGTGGGCCCACCTGGATTCGAACCAGGGACCGACCGGTTATGAGCCGGTGGCTCTACCAAACTGAGCTATAGGCCCTTTTCGTAAAAAATCTTGAAATATATATTATAAATCCCCATTATCTGTCAATATTTAATTCTCGATAAAGGTCTTAAGCTTCTTGCTTCTTGTCGGGTGTCTCAGCTTTCTTAATGCCTTGGCCTCAATCTGGCGGATACGTTCTCGCGTTACGGTAAAATCTTTTCCAACTTCTTCAAGGGTATGATCGGATTTTTCCCCAATACCAAAACGCATTCTAAGCACTTTTTCTTCCCTAGGTGTCAATGTGGCAAGAATTTTTCTGGTCTGTTCGGCCAAACTGAAATCAATGGCAGCATCCGAAGGAATAGAAAATTTTTTATCTTCAATAAAATCACCCAGATGACTATCTTCTTCTTCCCCAATAGGCGTTTCAAGAGAAATAGGTTCTTTTGCAATTTTTAAGACACGCCTGACCTTATCGATGGGGATATCCATTTTTTCAGCAATTTCTTCAGGGGAAGGCTCTTTTCCCATTTCCTGGACAAGGTACCTTGATGTTCTGATCAGTTTATTAATCGTTTCAATCATGTGAACGGGTATCCGGATGGTTCTTGCCTGATCTGCAATTGCCCTTGTAATTGCTTGTCTGATCCACCATGTGGCATATGTTGAGAATTTATAGCCTCTCTTGTATTCAAATTTATCAACTGCTTTCATTAATCCGATATTGCCTTCCTGGATCAAGTCAAGAAATTGCAACCCTCTGTTTGTATATTTTTTTGCAATGCTCACCACAAGCCTTAAATTTGCTCTTACCAATTCTCTTTTTGCCGAATCCGCTTCTTTCCGCCCTTTATCAACGCAGTCGATAATCTTTTTTAGAAGCTTGGAATCCCCTTTTACCTCATTTCTTCTCAAGGACATCTGGCGTAATATGGAATCAATATCCTGAAACAGAATTTCAGCACTACTCTGTGTTAAGGAAGAATTTGTTGTTGCCCAGGAGACAAATTCGTTTTGAGAAGACATCTGATCCAGCATTTTTTGAGTTTTTATGCTAAAGGTTTGAGCACATCGGCTTAAAAGGTCTTCAATCTTATCAAACCAGACAATAGTGGTTCTGATATTTTTTTCTATATTATCAATAACATTGGTTTCAAAGCGCCATTTTTTTAATTCTTCAAAAACAATTTCCGTATTGTCTGATAAATCTTTTGAAATGGTTTCATATTTTTTTGACCCTTTTTTCTCAAGCAGCAGTAGATCCCTTTTTTTCTGAAGCGTTTCGTGAATATCTTTAATCATTCTTAAGGATGCCAGGAATTTCTCCTGTTTTGAAACCTCATCGACAGCACCGTCACCTTCGTCCACGTCTCTTAAAACATGTTTGGGTCGAATGGATTTTTTTTCCATTTTGTCGCCATACATGAAAATTGTGGTCAGAGAGATTGGGCAGTCCAGCATAGATCTCAGGACATCCCGTTCTCCTCGTTCAATTTTTTTTGCAATCTCAATTTCACCTTCGCGGCTGAGAAGGGTTACCATTCCCATTTCCTTTAGATACATTTTTACAGGGTCGGTTACAGCGCCGAATTCAATATCGGTACGTGCTCTCTTAGATGAAAACATCTCTTTATGGGATTTTTTTTCAATATCCTGATCATCCGGTTCTTCGTCTTCAAACCTTCTGGAATTATCATGGCTGATTTTTTTGAGGGCTGTATGACCTCTTTTCTTATCTGTAGTTTTCTTAATAGTTTTTTTTATTTTTTCTTTATCCACAAGTTTTATTCCAAGCTCTTTAAATTGCATGACTACATCTTCTATCTGATCCGGTGATTTTAAATCTTCCGTAATTGCATCGTTAATTTCGGCATAAGAGAGAGACCCTGTTTTTTTCCCTTTTTTTATTAATTTTTCCATGGCTGAATTACTGATAGCCATATTCTCCCCGGACTGATTTGTCTCCACTGCCATAAAATGCCTCCTAAAGGCTTAAAGTTTTTATCGATGATGTAATTGCTGATTTTCTTCCTGCTTTTTCCTCAACAGTTCGATCAAATCAGAATCACAGCATTTTTCAGCATTTATAATTTTATTTGTTAACGTGTTTTCCTGTTTTATTCTAACCCTGATAATTCTATTTATTAATGATAGAGCAGTCTTATGAATATCTTCTTCCGGAAAAAAATCATTGATGGCATAAGAAGCTAAAAGTTCCCGGTCCTTATCGTTTTCCATTTTTGTCATAACACAATTGATAAAGGCAGTGTTTCCAGGATCAACACTCAATATCTGCCTTGCAATATGCTGTAATTTTTCAGAATAAAAATATTTGACACCCTCTGTGTTTTTTACTATTGGAATAATTTCAGGATAGTTTAGCATCATTGAAATGATCTGCTCTTCTCTCCGATCTGATTCAAGGATATTTTCATCGGCTTTGCTATAATTCAGGGTCGAAATGGTATTGTCCAGATAATATTCCCTGACCTTTTCCAAAACCGCCTTTTCATCAATATGAAGGGTTTCGGCAAGTTCTTTGACGTATAAAGATCGCAAAGCGCTGTCTTGAATCAGAATCAAATGCTGTTTCATATCATCTAAAATTTTT
This sequence comes from Desulfobacterales bacterium, assembly GCA_031395015.1. Lineage (GTDB taxonomy): Bacteria > Desulfobacterota > Desulfobacteria > Desulfobacterales > Desulfobacteraceae > Desulfobacula. The sequence goes on from JANNUH010000039.1 coordinate 37,872, forward strand.
ATCCGTCCTTCAACAGAAGACCCATACGTATCGATAGAAACCTGTAAAAGAAATTGCATGACGGTTCTTGCCTTTGAAGCAAGCTCTATAAATGCGTCTCTGCCATGTTTTACAACATATGAATCCGGGTCATTTCCATCGGGAAGGACTAGTATTCTTATATCCACCCCTTCCTGCAGAAAGATTTTGATGCTTCTTTTGGCTGCACTGATGCCAGCAGTGTCAGAATCAAATACCAATACCATTTTTGTGGCATATCCCTTGAGATTTCTGATATGATCCGATGTCAGTGCGGTTCCAAGACTTGCAACCGTATTTTTTACACCCTGTTGATAAAGAGATAAAAAATCAAAATACCCTTCAACAATATAGACAAAGCCCTCTTGCCTGCAAAACTGCTTAGCGGTATGAAGACCGTAAAGAATACGGCGTTTAAAATACACGGGCGTTTCAGGAGAATTAAGGTATTTTGGCATGGCGTCATCCATGACCCGGCCGCCAAAACCTGCCACCTGCATATTAATATCAAAGATCGGAAAGATGATACGGTTTCTGAACCGGTCATAAAATCCCTCTTTTTGTTTTCTTTCTATAATCAGACCGGATTGAACCGCATTGTTGTTTGAAATCCTATTCTTATTAAACAGCTTAACGATTGAGTCCCAACCCTCTGGTGAATAGCCCAGTTTGAACTCCTGTATGATATCTTCGGAAATCCCTCTTTTTTTAAGATAAATTCTTGCATTCTCTGCCTGCTGTGATCCTTTCAGAAGATCATGATAATATCCCATGACGGTCTGGTTAATTCGAAACAAACCGTCCTTGATTTCAAGTTCCTTTTTAACCGAAGGGCTGAGGGTAGCATTTTCAATTTCAATATTATATTTTCGGGCAGCCATTTTCACTGCTTCGGGAAATGAAATACCATGATATTTCATTATATAGGACAAGACATTTCCACCGGCACTGCAACCAAAACAATGAAAAATCTGTTTGCCTGGATTTACCGAAAAAGAGGGGGTTTTTTCAGAATGAAACGGGCATAATCCAAAATAATTAGTTCCCGCCTTTTTTAGAATAACAGATTCTGAAATAATATCTACGATATCCGAAGTATTCAAGATCTCTGAGATTTTTTCTTCAGGAATATGCATCGCAGTTGCGCTGACTCCAAAAATAACGGTTATGAAATTTGAATAAACTAATTATTTAAAATCACATGTCAATCATTATCAATAAAGATAATGGCTATTTTGAAATCCTTATAGCCTCTTTTAAATCGAGAGTACCTTCGTAAAGTGCCTTTCCTGTAATAACGCCTGCCACTCCTTTAGATTCAACGGTAAGAAGATTTTTTATATCCTGAATAGTGCTGACGCCACCCGATGCTATAATAGGTATGGACACAGCTTCTGCCAATGCAGCAGTTTCTTCGATATTCGGGCCCGTCTGCATGCCGTCCCTGTGTATATCTGTAAAATTAATTGCTGCAACCCCGCAGGATTCAAATTCTTTTGCAAGGTCAATGGCTTTTGTTTCAGATGTACGGCTCCATCCTTCAACGGCAACCTTTCCGTTTCTTGCATCAATACCGACCACAATACGACCGCTGAATTTGAGACAGGCTTCTTTGACAAAATCCGGATTATAGAGTGCTTCGCTTCCAATGATGATCCTTGAGACACCCATGTTAATATACATTTCAATGGTTTTCAGATCTCTGATGCCTCCCCCCACCTGTATGGGAATGTTAATGCCGGATAAAATATTCTGGATGGTTTTGAGATTTCTTACTTCTTTTGCAAAGGCTCCGTCCAGATCAACCACATGGATAAGGCTTGCCCCCTCAGCTTCCCATCGTTTCGCCATTTTAAGAGGATCATCCGAATATTCGGTTATATCTTCCATGCGGCCTTGTAATAGCCGTACACATTTGCCTTGTTTGATATCAACAGCAGGTATAATTATCATTAAAATTCACTATATTGTTATTGTATAACCATTTGATATGCAGCCGTTCCTAAAGAGTTCCCTTAGTGGAAAGTGCTCCAAAAATTTTTTCGTTCATTCTGGAAGCCATATGTAAAGACCTCCCAAAGGCTTTGAAGATGGACTCAAGAACATGGTGCTCATTAACGCCATAATAGGAATTAATATGAAGATTAAAGGCTCCCTGAATGCACAATGCCTGGAAGAATTCTTTAGCAAGTTCAATATTAAATGTCCCTTTTGCTTTAAGATCATGGGGGAAATTGTAGATCAGATAAGGTCTGTTGGAAAGATCGATGGTAACCCTTGAAAGCGCTTCATCCATAGGCACGCAACTGTCACCGAAGCGTACAATCTGTTTTTTGTTTTCAAGGGCTTTTGAAATTGCCTGACCTAAAATCAATCCGACATCTTCTACGGTATGATGATAGTCAACTTCAAGATCACCACTTGCATCAATCTTTAAATCAAAAAAACCATGAACTGTAAAAGCGGTCAGCATATGGTCAAAAAATGGGATTCCCGTAGAAATTTCAGCTTTCCCATTGCCATCCAAATTAATAAGGATGGATATATCAGTCTCTTTGCTTTTCCGAGAAACAGTTGCTTTTCGATCCATAAAAACCCCAGGATTGCTGATTGCCCAGCATTAATCCGTCCATAATTTTAAACTGATGATATAAATTTATAAAAATATAAAAATAACGCGGCCTTGTCAAACAAATTTTTTTTCAATGATTTTTTATTGCAAAGCATTTTGTATGTATTTATAATAGGTTAACTAAATTTTTGAGTAATGCTATCTTTTACCGGAACATTGAACAATGAATGCTATAACAAAAACATACAGCAATGGTGTCTCGGGATTTTTAAACGATAGTGTCTCAAGAACGCCGCCTGGTAATACATCGAAAGTCCAAACAAAAAATGATCAGAAACTGACCCCTGTTGTAAACACATATTCCGCTGATACAATTTCTCAGACACCTGAAACAAATAAGAGTTCGGATCAGAGTCATCCGAAAAATAATGAGACTGATGATTATTCAGAAATAACATCCGGGAATAACCAGGTATTCACGCAAGCGGAGATGAAGCTGCTTGAGGAACTTAATAAAACTGATAGAACCGTAAGACAACACGAAATGGCGCATATTACAGCAGGAGGAAGATATATAACCTCCAGCGCAAATTTCACCTATCAACGGGGCCCTGACGGAAAAAATTATGCAGTAGGCGGTGAGGTCGGCATTGATACTTCTCCTGTTCGGGGAGATCCCGGAGCCACTATCCAAAAAATGCACCAGGTCAGAAATGCAGCTCTTGCCCCGGCCGATCCGTCTTCCCAGGATCGTAAAGTGGCAGCCAATGCAATATCCGAGGCATCCAAAGCCCTTTCCGAATTAATGATATCCCAGGTAAAAGATAGGACCGCCGTCAAGGAGGAAAAAGTATTCGGCAGCATTAAAAAGGCGGCTGATTCCTATGAAAGGGTAAGCTCAATGCCTGAAAAAAAGAATTCGTCTTTTCAAATTGCAGTATGATTCCATCCCAATTCAATAGTCCAATATTTATTTGATCAATTTGACGATCTGTTTGAACTGATCTCCCTGGGCCGCCCTTAATAATTCAAAAAATACCATTTCAAGACTGGATGCCTCTCCTCCGGACTTCATGATCCTTTGGATGCCGATTTCCTTATTTTCCTTTGTTCGGGAAGATACACAATCGGTAATCACCTGAACTTTGCAACCTTTTTGAATCAAATCATATCCGGTCTGAAAAACGCAGATGTGGGTCTCTATTCCCGTCAGTAAAACCTGACTTTTGCCGGTTTTTTCAAATTTATCCATAAATAGAGGTTCTCCACAACATGAAAATGAGAATTTTTCTATGGGTTCCAGCTCAGCCATATGTTTTGAAATTTCTTGGGAAGTCGGGCCTAAATTCTTTGGTATCTGCTCCATCCAGATAATCGGGACGCCAAGTATTTTCATGCCCTGGATCATGATTTGAAGCGATTTGAACAATTTTTCCTTTTCATACATTAATTGAGCCAGTTGCCCTTGCACATCAATCAAGAGCATAACTGTTTTATTGAGTGTAAACATCCCATTCTCCTTTAAACTGACAATCTGTTAAACATAGTTTGCAATTCCAGCCCATTTTTGCTAATTTGATTACCATGAATGGTGAATCATTTTTGAACCGGACCCTTTAATGTAATATCATAAAAATGGAATTTTGCAATTAGCATGATTATTGCATTGTTTTTAATCAAAGGGAAACGATAACAAGGAGTCACTTTTTATGATTACATCCGTACAAAGCAATATTTCGGCCTTGCAGGCATTCTCAAAACAAATGGCGGTCAGTGCCGATAATGTCGCCAATTCACTTTCCGATGATTTCAAGAAAAGCCGGGCCATCAATACCGAGGGTGAAAACGGGCAGGTTCAAACCGTCATCACAAAGATCAATACCCCCGGTCCACTGGTAGATGACCCCCTGAGCACAACAGGAGCATTAAAGGAATTATCAAATACCGACATTGCCGAAGAAATGACCAATCAGATTATTGCATCTCAAGGGTTTAAAGCGAATATTAAAGTGATTAAAACCTATGGGGAAACCATGGGCTCTTTAATTGACCTTATTGGATAAATTCATGACAAAAAATGTCTCCTGGACTCTGCTTTTTATTCTGTCTCTGATTATTTCCGGGTGTGCCGGATTTCAGCCGGGTTATGAAAAACCAACCGTGAGTATTACATCCTTTGATTTAATCCCGACAGATGGAATAGTTCCCAAATTTCAAATAGGGCTTCACATAGTTAATCCCAACCGAACCAGGCTTCAATTAAAAGGGGTTTCATATACGGTTTCCCTTGAAGGACATCATATCATCACCGGAGTATCAAATCAGCTTCCTGAAATTGAGGCCTATGGCGAAGGAGATGTGATACTCAATGCCTCTGTTGATCTTTTCAGCAGCATCGGTTTTATTAGCGATCTTATCCGGAATCAGGGGAAAGAACAGATTTCTTACGACCTGGATACTAAGCTTGATGCAGGTGCCCTGTACCCTTTGATAAGGGTTTCAAAAAAAGGAAAACTCTCTCTAACTCAAAGTTCTAAATCACAGTAAATGAATCAAGTCAAAATATATATCTTATTGTGGATATTGGTATGGATGTCATTTTCATGCGCTGCACATAAAAAGACATCGCACGAGCAACACATTCCACCGGATAAAACCCTGTCAGATTCTCAGAATTCTTTTAACGAGCAATCAAATAAAAGAAAAATCATTGCACAATATGCAACCAACAGTTTAGGGCTGCCATACCAATGGGGAGGTCAGTCCCCTGAAACAGGCCTTGATTGCAGCGGCCTTATCGTATACATTCATCAAATGGCGGACATCATCGTCCCCAGAACTGCGATTGCTCAGTTTGAAAACGGCAGGATTATAACATTACAAAATTTACAAATTGCAGATCTTGTATTTTTTAAAGACTTGAAAGACAATAAAAATTATCATGTCGGGATATATATGGGAGACGGCAGATTCATCCATGCGCCGGGACGAGGCAGAATCATCACATATGAGTTTTTGAACACCCCATATTTTTTAAATCACTATATTGGCGCAAGAAGCTATCTTTGAACTGAAAAAAAATGAGCTTGTAAGACAAGAAAAGACCAACCTTATTACACCAGCCTCAACTATTCATCTTTTTGTGTGGTACCGAAGAAAGGACTTGAACCTTCACGTCTTTCGACACTAGATCCTAAGTCTAGCGTGTCTACCAGTTTCACCACTTCGGCATAACCCAATCAGAGTAGAATGTTGCTGGTGCCGAAGGGGAGATTCGAACTCCCACAAGCATACGCTCGCCAGTCCCTGAAACTGGTGCGTCTACCAATTCCGCCACTTCGGCATTAAGCTTTTTCCCACCAACCTGCATACGGGCAATAAAAGATTGCTTAAAAATGACAGTTAGGCTATATATACGTCCTTATAAACTTTGTCAAGATTATTGTTCCAAACATAAAAGGGAATCATGCAGTTAATTGAAAATTTAAACCAAATACAAACCCCATTTAAAAATGCAGTGCTGACGATTGGAAATTTTGATGGTGTTCACAAAGGACATCAAAGCCTTTTTCAACAGGTTATAAATAAAGCAACACAAATCAATGGGACTTCCGTTACAATGACCTTTGATCCTCACCCATTACAGGCCCTTGGAATTTCAGGGCCTCCATTGATTACAAGAAGAGATCAAAAACTTGAGCTGATTGAAAAATGCGGGATTGATGTCCTCCTGTGCATCCCCTTTAACATGGAGTTTGCCTCTATTGCCGCCCATGATTTTATTAAAGATATTCTTGTGAATAAAATCGGCATGAAAGCCATCATTATAGGTGGGGATTATTCTTTTGGAAAAGACCGGCTGGGCAACACAGATCTTCTGAAAAAAGAAGGGAGTCGGCTCGGATTTGAAACTATTGTTTCCCAGTGGGAGCATGTGGCAGGTTCAAGCCATGAAAGAATCAGCAGTACCAGAATACGTGAAATTGTAATGGAAGGGAAAGTCAATCAAGCATATAAATATCTCGGCCGCCACTACCAGATCCGTGGCAAAGTGATAAAGGGCAGGCAACGGGGTGGAAGTCAGCTCGGATTTCCAACCGCCAATATTAAGCTGCATGATGAATTATGCCCGAAACTGGGTGTTTATGCGGTTACTGTGGAAACAATAAAAGGTAATTTTCAGGGAGTTGCCAATATCGGATTTTCACCAACCTTTGGTGACCAGCAATTCACCATCGAAGTCCATATCCTCAATTTTAACCATGATATATATGAAACCAGAATCCGGGTGAATATGATCAAAAGACTGAGAGATGAAAAAAAATTTGACGGAATCCGGGAACTTTCCGATCAGATTAAAAAAGATATTGAAATTGCAAAGGAAGTTTTTGAAAAAAATGGCCATTCGTAATATTTTAACCTATCCTGAAAAATCCTTACTGCAGCCATCGAATAAAGTTGATCTCATAGATGATGAAATCAGAACGCTAATCAATGACATGGGTGAAACCATGTTTGATGCTCCTGGTGTGGGACTTGCCGCCCCCCAGGTGGGTATAAATAAAAGGGTTATTGTGTATGACATCCATGCCAGGGACCCGGATGATGATGGTACAACCCATGAATTCAAGGCATTGATCAATCCGGAAATAATAGAGGCCTTTGGCAGCATTATCTCGGAAAAAGAGGCTTGCTTGAGTGTGGTGGATTACAGTGCTGATGTAAAACGGTATGAAACGGTAGTTGTCAGAGCACTGGATATTGACGGTAACCCGCTGGAATTCAAGGCAGAAGGTATATTCTCCGTTATTATGCAGCACGAGATTGATCATTTGGACGGTATTTTATTCATCAATCGAATCAGTGTATTAAAAAGATCCCTGTATAAGAAAAAACTTGCAAAAGACCTGAAGGTCAATTGAAAAATAAATCTCGAATCATTTATATGGGAACACCTGAATTCAGTGTCCCGGCTCTGCAGCATCTGGCTTTGCAAGATGATTTTACTGTCTGCCTCGTTGTCACACAGCCGGATCGTCCCAAGGGAAGGGGCAAAAAGCTCATGCCCTCCCCTGTGAAACAAGCAGCCCTGGAACTTGGCATTGAAGTATTTCAGCCGGAAAAAATCAATACCGCAGAAGCCGCGGAAAAGATTTTATCCCTTGAACCGGATTTTTTTGTGGTTGCCGCGTTTGGACAAATTCTATCCCAAAAAATATTAGATATCCCAAGGATTTATCCCATAAATATTCACGCCTCACTTTTGCCTAAATACAGAGGCCCCTCCCCTATTCAGGCAGCCATTCTCAATATGGACGACCTTACAGGCGTCACCACCATGGTCATGGAAAAAGATATGGATAAAGGCGATATCCTGCTTTCCAAAGCAACCCCTGTATCGGAAAACGATACTGCCGAAGATCTTTATGAAAGATTGGGAGAAATCGGTGCCGACCTTATTGTGGATACCATCCACGCCATCCTTAATAAAGAATGTTCCCCCATACCCCAGGACCATTCCAAAGCAAATTACGTCAAAATGCTGAAAAAAAGTGACGGCAGGATTAACTGGAATCTTTCAAGCCGACAAATTCAGGCTCATATCAATGCCATGATGCCCTGGCCAGGGGCTTTTTCATCTCTTTCAGGCACGCCTATCAAAATTTTCAAGGCCATTTCCATGGAGCCTCCCTGCCTGTTTGATGCCGGGATTATTTTTCTTTGCGATAAGAAAGGTATCCATGTTTCAACAGGAAAAGGAAGTCTTATCATACAAGAACTCATGGGAGCTTCAGGGAAGCGCTTAAAGGCCGGAGATTTTTTATGCGGCCACCCCATTGTCCCTCCTCTGAAATTTGATTTCTAAATGATTAAGGACCCCCGCCATATTGCCCTGAAAGTTTTACTTGACTGGCATGCAGGAACACAGACACTGGATAAAAGCCTTGAAATTTTTTCAGAAGATATCTCAACCCTTCCTAAAAATGACAGAAGTCTTTGTAATGCAATCATCTTTGGAGTCCTGAGGAAAAGAGGAGCCATAGATTGGATCATTCATTCATTTTCCAATACTGCCCTTGAAAAAATCGATATCATATCTTTATACATTTTGAGAATGGCCCTGTTTCAGATTCTGCATATGGATAGAATTCCGGCTTTTGCAGCCGTTGATAATGCTGTTGATATTTCTAAAACCTTATCCGGCAGAAGAGCCGCCGGGTTTGTCAATGCCATCCTGAGAAATGCTGCTGAAAATCACTCAACCCTTCCATTGCCGGACGAAAAAACAGAGCCGGACAAATTCTTATCCGTAAAATATTCCTTTCCCGTATGGCTGTCTAAAAAATGGATCCGGGCCTTTGGCATTGAACAGGCAGAAAAATTATTTTTGCAGATCAACAGCATTCCTTTGATCACCATATGCTGCAATCCTTTAAAAACAAACAGGCAATCTCTTTCAGAACAACTTCATATATGCGTAAAAAATATTGAAATGACCGATTATGCAGCCCATGGTATCCGGTTTTCAAATCCGATTCTGCCTGTTCATGCATTGGAAGCCTTCCGGGTTGGCCTGTTCCATGTCCAGGATGAGGCGGCCCAGATCGTTACCGAGTTTCTGGCTCCTGAACCGGGAGAAAAAATCCTGGATACCTGTACAGGCTTTGGCGGAAAAGCCTTTCATATTGCTCAACTCATGGACAACAAAGGACTTGTGGTGGCATCCGATGTTGAACCCAGAAAGCTTGAAAACCTACAACTGGACGCAAAAAGACTTGGAATTGATATCATTCAGACAAAACACATGGATCTTTTAAGGAGTTCCATCAAGGATTTTGATTATTATTTTGACCGAGTCCTGATCGATGCTCCCTGCACAGGGCTTGGGGTCCTGCAAAGGAATCCGGATACAAAATGGAAACGTTCCCCAAAAGATATCGAACGGCTTTCGGCCAAACAAAAAAAAATGATCAATGCTGCGGCCAATCTTGTCAGGCCCGGCGGAATTCTGGTGTATGCCGTCTGTTCCTGTGAAATAGAAGAAAATGAGAATGTGATTCATTCTTTTTTAGATAAGCGGAAGGATTTTTCAATTGATAAAGATTTTTATTCTGATAAATATTCTATATTTATAACCGACCAGGGATTTTTAAAAACCTATCCAGACCCAAAGAATATGGATGGTTTTTTTGCTGCCCGGTTAATAAGGAAAACAAATTGAAATCCATTTTTAAATACACACAGGAACAAAACTAAGGAGAACCATTATGGGAATCATTGCCCCTTCGATTTTATCAGCAGATTTCACAAGGCTTGGCGAGGAATTGAAGGCCATTGAAAAAGCAGGTGCAGACTGGATACACATCGATGTGATGGATGGACATTTTGTACCCAACATCACCTACGGACCCATTATTGTCGAGGCCTGCAAACGAGCTTCAAATTTAGTGCTGGATGTACACCTCATGATTGAAAAACCGGATCTGATTATCCCTGAATTTGCAAAAGCCGGTGCCGATTATATTTCCGTTCATGTGGAAGCCTGCACCCACCTTCATAGGAGCCTTCAACTCATTAAGAGCCTGGGCGTCAAATCCGGTGTGGCCTTGAATCCTGCAACCCCCATATCCTCCATCGAATATGTCATGGATCAATTGGATTTTGTTCTGATCATGAGTGTTAATCCTGGGTTCGGGGGGCAGACATTCATAGAATCCAGTATTGATAAAATAAACGCTTTATCCAAGATGATTAAAGGGCAAAAGCTTGATACGATTATTCAGGTAGATGGCGGTATCAATAGAGATACCATCAAAGCCGTTTCCAAAGCAGGGGCTTCTTCTTTTGTCGCCGGATCTGCCATTTTTCATACCGATGATTATCAGAAAACCATTTCCATCCTTCGAGAGAACATGTAAAATTGACCATCATGACCCCGTCCTTTTCTTTGGCAAAAAACAAAGCCAATTATACCATTATTTTCATTCTCACCCTGGTTCATTTTACGGGTGATTTTTATTCTTCTTTTTTTACACCTTTGTTACCGGTCTTTGTCGACAAATTCAATTTGACCCTTGCAGAAGTCGGCTTACTCACCGGAATTACAAGATTGCTGGCATTTATCGTACAGCCTGCTGTGGGTTATATGGCCGATCGCCATGAAACAAGGACCTTTGTTTTAACAGGTCTTTTTTTTGCACTTTTCTTTATCCCCTTTTCAGGCATTGCGTCCAATTACTGGATACTTCTTCTGGTTTTATGCCTTGGCTCCCTTGGCTCATCCATGTTTCACCCGGCCACCACCGGGATGGTGCCGTTATATTCCGGAAGCCGGAGCGGATTCAGCCTTTCAATCTTTAATACCGGCGGAACCCTTGCCTTTGCCCTGGGACCTATATTCATCACCTGGTATGTGGCAAAATTCGGCCTTGAAAAAATGCCCTATACCATTGTTTTAGGTGCCATTGTCTTTATTTTCTGTATTCGATACCTGCCGGTGCCCATCAGTGAAAATCTTTCCCATCTCGGATTTATCGGCTCCATGAAAGAAATGCTGGGTAAAGTGTATAAATCCATTTTCCTGATCTGGATCGTTATGGTCATTCGAGCCATTACTTCACAGAGTTTTATGACCTTTATGCCCATCTATCTGATAAAAAACGGCCATACTCTTGTTTCTGTGGGGTTTATTGTGTCCTTATTTACTCTGGCCGGAACCTTCAGCGGTCTCCTCGCAGGCTGGATGTCAGACAAGACAGACTTCAAAAAGCTGTTTTTTATTTTTCATATATTGATGACCCCTGCCATGCTCTTGTTCTTATACCTTCCCGGGCCCTTTGTTTATATAGGTGCATTGCTTGCCGGATTCATGGCGCTTGCCACACTTCCACTGGGTGTGGGCATGGCACAGAAACTTGCACCCAGATCCAGATCCATGGTCGCAAGCCTGATGATGGGATTTGCCTATGGTCTGGGCGGTGCCGTGTCTCCTGTTGTTGGAAAACTTGCCGATATTTACGGGCTTGAAACGGTTCTTTTCTATTCAGCCTTTGTACCGCTCGTCAGCTTGATATTTATACTGAAATTTCCAAAAATTGAATAAATTGTCAGGCCTCATATGAATATATCAAAGGTTGTTCTGGTCCAACCACCCATAGAAGATTTTTATCTGACAAAAAAAAGAACCATCCCCTATGGATTGGCCTGTATTGCAACCTGTTTGAGGGACAAAGGCTTTGATGTTGAAATTCTGGATGCCCTTTCAACCGAAAAATCCAGGATCATGGACTATCCAAAAGAATTTTCCTATCTTAAACCATTTTATAACCAGAAGGACATCTCAAATTTTTCTCTTTTTCATGAATTCAGACATTTTGGATACAGCTTTGAATATATCGGAACAAAAATCAGAGAGATTCAACCCTTTATAGTCGGCATCTCTTCATTATTTACAGCTTACAGCAATGAAGCGCTGACAACGGCAAAAATCATAAAAAAATTTTATCCCCATTGCATCATTGTCATGGGCGGGCACCATCCTACATTTTTTCCTGAAAAAATTATCGAATGCAATGAGGTTGATTATGTCCTTCGGGGTGAAGGGGAAAAAACTATGCCTTTGCTCTGTGAAGCCTTAAAAACAGGCTCAGATCCGACGAACATTCCAGGGATTGCATTCAAAAAAAATGAGATTCTTCATATTTCAGACCCGTCATGGGTCAAAGAACCCAGTGAATTTTCCTTTCCTGCCATGGACCTTGTTAATCATGAGTTTTACAAAAGAAATAAACGATATTCCACCCTTGTTGTCTCCAGCAGGGGCTGCCCCATGCAGTGCTCATACTGCTCCGTGTCGGCTTCATCTTCCTATGCACCTTTCAGACAGCGGCCCGTTGAGGATGTTGTCAATGAAATAAAAATTCAGCTCCGGAACAAGGATATCGGCTTTATTGATTTTGAAGATGAAAACCTCTGCCTCGATAAATTCTGGTTTCTTGATCTTTGCACAAGACTTCAACCGGTTCTGGAAGGTAAACAAATTGAAATCAGAGCCATGAACGGACTTTACCCGCCTTCCATAGACAATGATATCGTTTCCTCGATGAAGGCCCTTGGTTTTAAAACCCTGAACCTTTCCCTGGGATCAACATCAGAAAAACAGTTGAAAAAATTCAAACGCCAAGATGTCCGCAATGCCTTTGAAAAAGCCCTTATCCTTGCTGAAAATAACAGCCTTGAGTGCGTGTCCTATATCATTGCAGGAGCACCGGAGCAGACCGCACAAAGCTCCCTGGATGATCTTCTTTACCTTGCACAAAAAAGGACTCTTGTGGGACTTTCAATTTATTATCCCTCTCCAGGAAGTCTTGATTATCAGACCCATAAGGATAAGGGAATTCTGCCTCACTCATTCAGGCTGATGCGATCCAGTGCGCTTCCGTTTAACGATTCAACCTCAAGATTAGAAGCGATTACGCTTTTAAGGCTTTCAAGAATCATCAATTTTATGAAACACCTTGTGGATATTACAGGCAAAATACCAGATCCGGAACCATTCATAGGTTGCGCGACTCTCCCTGTTACCGACAGGGAGACAGTATCCCAAAAAATGTTACAGTGGTTTCTTTATGATGGAAAAATCAGAGGAGTAACCGATACAGGGCTGGTTTATGATCATATGTCGGATCATCACCTTGTTGAAAAATTTATAAAAGAATTGAAAACCATTGAAATCAAGGGAATAAAGCGATCTATCCAGGGTGTTCATAGCTCATAATGGGTCAGGCTTTCCCAACCGTTTTCAGTTACAAGAATGGTCTGCTCAAACTGGGCAGACAATGACCCGTCGTTGGTTACGGCCGTCCATCGGTCTTCAAGCACATGAAGCTCTTTTCTCCCGAGATTGATCATGGGTTCGATGGTAAAAACCATCCCCGGGACAAGGGCAACTCCCTTTCCTTTAGTACCGAAATGAAGAACCTGGGGTTGTTCATGGAAATTGGTTCCCACGCCATGGCCAACAAATTCTCGAACCACAGAGCAGCCCCGGGATTCTGCATAGCTTTGAATAGCATAGCCGATATCCCCCAAAGTTGCGCCGGGGGCCACGGCTTCTATTCCTCTTTTCAAGGATTCAGCAGCTACACGGACAATTTTTTGGCCCTTTTCCGTGGGCGTTCCGACAAAAAAAGTTTTGCTGGCATCGGAATAATATCCGTTCAGGATAGGGGTAATATCCACATTGACAATATCACCGTCCTTAAGCACCCGGTCGCCGGGGATGCCGTGGCAGATGACTTCGTTAACGGAAACACAGACGCTTTTAGGGAATCCCCGATAATTCAAAGGGGCAGGCACTGCTCCGGCCTTGATGATCTGTTCGTGAACAAAGGTATTGATATCGTCCGTCTTAAGGCCTGGTTGTATCATTAATTCCACCTGGTTGAGAATGGACATCAAAAGTTCCCCTGATTTCCGGATACCTTCGATCTCATGGGGTTCCTTTAAATGGATATCATATCTTCTTTTATATTCTTCCTTAATATTCCTTTCTATTTTCAAATTCCGACAGCAGTTTTTATATTTTACGCCGCTTCCACAGGGGCATAAATCATTTCGACTAATTTTTACAGATCTGTTTTTCATTATCAATCAAACTCCGGATGTCCCCACAGGGAATGGGGATATGCATTTTCAATTCTGATCCTGACCATATCCCCTGTTTTAACAAAGCTGGACGGGAAATGCACAATTTTATTGGATACGCTTCTCCCGGTCATCTGTTCCATATTTTTTCCAAATTGTTCAAACCCATCATGTTTCTTTGAACTTTTTCCTTCAACAAGGATTTCCAGTATCTTTCCGATCTGGCCCATGTTTTTCTTTTCAGTATAGGTTTCCTGTAATTGTAATAGAAGATTCAGTCTGTAACGTTTTTCTTTTTCATCAATCTGATGGGAAAACTTTGCGGCAGGGGCCGAGGATCTGTTGGAATAGGCAAAGGCGAAAATGGAATCAAACTCGACTTCACGGATCAGCTCCATTGTATGATTAAAATCCTCAGGGGTTTCCGACGGGAATCCTACAATGATATCGGTGGAAAGCGATATACCAGGGCATTGGCTTTTTAACTCAAAAATTTTTTCAAGGCACTGCTGTCTTGTATATCCCCTGTTCATTTTTTTTAAAATCGCATCAGACCCGGACTGAACGGGAAGGTGAAGATGATTGCAGACTTTTTCAAGATCCCGGATGGCGTGCATCAGATCCATGGAAAGGTCTTTGGGATGAGATGTGGCAAAACGTATGCGCTGGATTCCGTCAATATCATTGATCTTTTTCAAGAGTGCCGGAAATGAAATTTCACCCTCTTTTTTTCCGTAAGAATTGACATTCTGCCCCAGGAGCGTCACTTCTTTCACACCGGAACCGGCCAGAAGGGTAATTTCTTCTATTATATTTTCCGGCTTTCGGCTTCTTTCCTTTCCACGAACATAGGGAACCACGCAATAGGTGCAAAAATTTTCACATCCCTGCATGATGGTGACAAATCTTGAAACCTTATTTTCTTCAAAACCGGCAGAGTCCGGAAGGGATTCATAAATCATAGGCGAGTCTTCAATGTCCACTATTCTTGACCGGCCGGATTGAATTGCATCAATATGCCCACTGAATCTTGAAAAGGCCCGAGTTCCTAAAACAATGTCCAGATGAGGAGCTCTTTCAAAGGCTTTTTCGCCTTCCTGCTGGGCCACACAACCTGCCATGACCGTGATAAGATGTGGTTTTTGCTTTTTTATCCGGCTAAATCTGCCTAAAAAACTATATGCTTTTTCCTCTGCCTTATGCCGGATTGAACAGGTATTGCATACCACCACATCGGCCTTGTCCATATCCTCGGTTTTTTCAAAGCCGCAGGAACTCAAAATGGATGCCAGCTTCTCAGAATCATAGACATTCATCTGGCAACCGATGGTATAAATAAAGGCATAGCCGTTAGACTTCATCAAACATAAAATCCTTTTTCAAATCTTCAACGATCATAAGGGCGGTTTCAACCCTGTCCGGTGCTATGATAAGCACTATATGACCGGTTTTCGGATCAAGGGTGGTGGCAACAGCGACCCCTTCATGGGCCTCAAAAATAAATTTGATAAAACCGATTTTCGTTTTATCCACCCTGTATTCTTTGCGAACCATGTCCATTGGTTGGTTTTTATTTTTCCTTGGTAAATCGATCCCTGTGAATTTTCGGCGTTCTTCTGGGGGGAGCCTTGGCTTCCATGGCAGGCATTCCAATAAAGATGGCGCCGGCCACATCCAGCTCCGCCGGGATATCAAGAACTGTTTTCAGTGTGGAAGGATTGAAGAATGTAAACCATAAAGAATCAAGACCAATGTCTGTGGCTTTCAGCAGCATATTCTGGATACAGGCGGAAGTTGACTGAAGGGCCCCGTGGGGTTGTCCGAAATAATTTCCCAATCCGCCTTTATTGGGATTATAGACAACAACCAGAATCAGGGGCGCCTCTCCGATAAAATTCATGGGATATTTTTTTGCCCAGGCAGGCCCGTTGTTATCCTCAATAATCTGTTTGGCTTCAATCCCTGTTTTCTGAATCTGGGCCTTGACCGCTGGATCGGTAACCGCAATAAATTCGAATGGCTGCTCATTCAAAGGGCTTGGTGCCCACTGCCCTGCCGTTACAATGGCCTGCAATTGATCTTCGGTAACAGGAACGGGTTTAAATGCTCTGCAACTGCGTCTTTTTTTTATCAATTCATCAAATTCCATTTGCGATTTCCTTTCTCAAATAATGCTGTCCGGTTATTGATTCATAAAACTCAAAAAATGTCTACAGTATCCATTTAAACCCATTTCAAGTCAATAAAAGATTAAGGCACTTAAATTTAACGGACCAAAATTTAAAAGCCCGATTTGACTTTATCAGGGTTTGCTTATATAAAATATATCACACTCAAATGGATACAATACTCAAATATTCTGAACCTGATAAGGCCGCTGTTGAACTCTTAACTGAAGGATTGAATTGTCATCCTCTCCTGGCAAAACTCTTATCTGCAAGAAAAATACTGACGGTTCAGGAGGCTGAATCCTTTCTCAATCCAAGTTTTGAAAATCTGCCGGACCCGTTTCTTTTAAAAGACATGGACATCGCCGTAAAAAGAATTGATACAGCCATTGAAAACAGGGAAAAGATCCTTGTCTTTGGAGATTTTGATGCCGACGGCGTCACGGCCACCGCACTTCTCGTTGATTTTCTTGAATACTGCCATGCGGATATTTCATGGTATATTCCCCACAGGATCAAAGAAGGGTACGGCCTTCAGCCCGACCATATCAAGATGGCAAGAGATCAGGATGTGGACTTGATCATTACCGTAGACTGTGGCGTTACAAGCATTGATGCGGTCAGGGATGCCGGCCTTGAGGATATTGATGTCATCATCACGGATCATCATGAACCCGGCCCGGAACTGCCTTGTGCCCTTGCCGTGATTAATCCCAAGCGTGAAGACTGCCAGTCATGTCTGACTTATCTCGCAGGGGTTGGCGTTGCCTTTTTCCTTGTCATGGCCCTGAGAAAATTTTTAAGAGAGCGCGGCTTCTGGGATGAAATAACCGAGCCCAATTTAATGGACAGCCTGGATCTGTTTACCATCGGAACCATAGGAGATATGGTTCCCCTGGTTCATATCAACCGAACCCTCTGTATTGCCGGATTTAAGCGCATTAGGCAAGGAACGCGACCGGGCCTGAAATCACTTGTCGATATTTCAAGGCTTGACATCACCAAAATTGACTCAGATGATATTTCCTATAAAATAGTACCGAGAATCAATGCTGCAGGAAGGGTTTCCCATGCCAGGATCTGTGTTTCCCAGCTCATGGATACCGACAGGGGGAGGGTTGAAAAAACAGCCTGCCTTTTAGACCAGTTAAATATTAAACGCCGGAAAATCGAACAGGAGATCATCGCTGATATTGAAAAAAGGCTGCTTAAAAACCCTCACCTGTTGAATACAAAACTTTTGTTTTTATGGGATGACAAATGGGACCCGAGTGTACTCGGCATTGCCGCATCAAAGCTCTCAAAAAAATATTTTTGTCCTGTGGTTTTGCTTTCCACCGGAAATGGGGATGCCGTCGGTTCCTGCAGAAGCATTAATCATATCAATATCCATCAGGCACTCACGGACTGCAAACCCCTGCTTGTCAGATTCGGTGGGCATGCCATGGCCTCGGGCCTTACGGTCAAAAAAGACAATTTAACCCTCCTGCACCAGAGATTGCAGACCTATATTGAAACCTCATATTCACAAAAGGATTTTCTAAAAACCCTGACCATTGATGCCATTCTTGATCCTCAGGTTATTGATATACGCCTGGCAAGAGAAATAGACCGCCTCAGACCCTTTGGCATCCAAAACCCAGAGCCTGTTTTTCTGTGTGAAGATCTTTTTGTGGCCTCATCTCATATCATTGGTAATGCCCATAGAAAAATGATCCTTGAACGGCCCAATCTTTCCAGTCATAAAGTTGAAGCCTTTCATTTCAATATCAGTAATCCTGATAACCTGCCGATTTATTATCCTAAAATTGCCTTTAAAATCAAAATCAATAAATTCAGGGCAAACACGGTTCAAATAATTATCGAAGATATTTAGATTTTTTTCTTGATAAATGCACCATTTTTATTATATACAATACCGTTGATATTTAATTATTTTGGGTAACTTAAGGACAATTTAATGGCTAAATTATTTTATACCGGAAACAGAGAAGCAAAGCTTCTTTCAAAAATAGAAACCTCCAAAGAGCGCGAAAGAATTCGAACCATCAGCACTATCCGGGATAATGTCGATGCCTTTTCCAATAAAGTTGCCATGAAACTGATTGAAAAAGGATTGGTTGAGACGGTTTCCAAATCCAGCATTGAAAACCAGATCGCAAGATGTCTTGACGCCCTCTGCAAAGCCGAAGATTTTGATATTGATTATATGATCGCACCTTTGCGGACCATTGTGCCGAATCCCAATATTGCAAGCCTTTATTTGACCGCGTTTATTGTGGAAAAACTCATCGATCACAGGGATGTGATCGATATATTCGGCAGTGATGAAGACATATATTTCTGCATTCAAAAAGAGCTTTCCGCAATTCTGCCCAAGGCCTGATTCATATTTTAACCATCACAATCGGGAAGATGGCCTTTTTAAATTGCATTTTTTATATATACCGTAAGATACATATCTCCTTTTAATCCTTCGGCAGTGGACTGGCCCATCCCTTTTAATTTCAACCTTGTTCCCTGTTTTACACCGGAAGGAATTTTGACTTTGTATAAAGGCTTATAAAATCCCCATGGAATGGTGACCAGTTTATG
Source organism: Desulfobacterales bacterium (assembly GCA_031395015.1). Lineage (GTDB taxonomy): Bacteria > Desulfobacterota > Desulfobacteria > Desulfobacterales > Desulfobacteraceae > Desulfobacula. The sequence goes on from JANNUH010000039.1 coordinate 56,871, forward strand.
GGCCCCGGTGATGGATTCAATGGTGGTAATATCGATATTCCCAAAAAGATCCGGGCTGCCTGCATCATTCGAGGTGGCAATCATCTGCAGTTTCGGTGTGGTTTTTCTGGCAGTATATTGACTGACCTTCTTTTTCAGTCCTGTCCCAGGAACCTTTGCATTGAATTTTACCATTAAAAACCCCGCAGCAAAACCACCGATGAGCGCCCACCAGGCAATGCCGGCTCCTGCACCGCTGCCAGCGGCATTTAAGATCTGCATAAAAAACCAGACCCCAAGAAAAATAAAGGCCGGGATCTCTACAAACCAGGGAATGATGATGATGGGAATCAGGGTCAGTATCTTTGATTTTGGAAAGAGCAGAAAATAAGCGCCCATGACACCGGCAATGGCACCGCTGGCACCAATGGTCGGCATTGAGGATGTCGGATTTAACACGAAATGGAAAAATCCGGAAATCACGCCACAGATGATATAAAAGCCAAGAAACCGGAGTGATCCGAAATATTCCTCCACATTGTCTCCAAAAATATACAGGCTCCACATATTGCCGATAAAATGAAGGAACCCACCGTGAAGAAACATATAAGAAAAAAGTGATATGAGTTGATTGGCCAGAGAAAAATGTCTCGACATCTCATGGACGGTATATTTGGCCGGTACAAGCCCATACGCATAAAAAAAGCCTTCATTATTAAATCCGACCTGAATCTGGAGTATAAAAACAAAAAGGTTTATGGCCATGAGAAAATAAGTTGCAACGGGAACACTGTAAGAAGGCTGGGTATCTCGAATCGGTATCATTGAACCACTCGCAAAATATGATCTTTTTCAAGCTCTTGCTTGAATTGTTTTAAAATGACCATCACTGCATCTTCAATGGTGCAGTCCGTATCCTCAATCAATCCGGCACAGTCCTTTAAAAGCATTTTATTTTCCACATCAAATCCGACCCTGTGCCGGATATAATCTAAAAATGTAAAATATAGGATTGAAATATCCGTCTGTTCAGCTTTTGCAATAAACATCCGGGTCCTTAAGGGCATCCCCTGGTACAAGAGGTCAATGCCGTCCTTAAGATTCTGTGGAAAATCTTCCCTGACCAGCCCGGAAGGGATATATGCCCGGGTCACCTTATCTTTTTGGGTGTCCAGAAATAAAAGATAGAGAGTCACTTCAAGAACGGTTTTAACATCTGCATATATGCCCGGCAAAGAACTCTGCCGTGGACCTGCCACATTCAAAATTTGAATTTGATTTTCCAGAATAAATGATTTTAAGTTTATGGCAGCTTCAAATTCTTCGGACTGCAATAGATCAATATGGCAGTTGGGCCTTCCCACCACTTTTGCAAATGTCTGTGTAAATTTTGAGCCCCCGGTCGGCTCACCACGGGAAATTATCACGGTAGCGTGGGAATCGATGATGTTTTGTTTTGTTCTTTCTTTATAATCCTCAGTCTCGGTTTCCGTGAGCCTGTATTTCTCCTTCAGGGGTCCATCTTCAGCTCTTCGCCCCCTTGGAACCCATCCGCCGTGGTCAATATTGAATTTGATGGCAACATCAAGGGCTGCTCTGTCTGCACCTGTCTGTCCGCCTGAAATTATTTTTTTTAACATCAAAACCGTATCACTTGTCTTTAAATAAATCCTTTTCTATAATAGCAGCAAGGGGTATAACATCAATAACAATTTTTTGCTGAATAAGAAAACCGGTTGCCTATGAATATCCTTTCCCGGACCGAATGTTTTGAACTGATCAAAACCATGGATATGATGGATCATATCATTGATCACTCGGTCACGGTTTCCAATGTTACCCTTTTTTTATGTCTTCAATTCAAAAAAAACGCTTCAAAAATTAATGCTGAGCTGGCCGTTTCGGCTGCATTGCTCCATGATATTACCAAAACCCGAAGCTTTTCCACAAAGGAAAGCCATTCTGAAACCGGCGGGCGTTTATTAACGGATATGGGATATCCTGAAACAGGGTATATCATCCGTCAGCATGTGCTTCTGGATTCCTATATAGCCGATTCACCGGTCTCAGAACAGGAACTCGTCAATTATTCCGATAAAAGAGTTTTGCATGACAGGGTGGTATCCCTCGATGAAAGACTTGAATATATCCGGCTGCGATATGGAAAGACCGCTGAATTTGAAAACCGCATCAGGATCATGATTCAAAATACATTGAACCTGGAGAATAAAATTTTTTCTCATCTTGATATTACGCCGGATCAATTACGGCTTCATGTACCAAATGAAATAAAAAGGCTGGACTATCCTTGATTCAACCCACAACGAAATTTTGTACAATGCTGAAAAGATCATTGATTTCAAAGGGCTTTGCCAGAAATGCATCTGCTCCTGCCATTTGAGATTTTCTTTCATTATCCAAAACTCCTGACATAATGATAAAAATTTTGTCAGGATATTTTCCTCTGAATCTTTCCATTAACTCAAATCCGTCCATTTCCGGCATAACAACATCTGAAATAACAATATCCACATCCCCGCCGGTATCGATATATTCCCAGGCAAGCCTGCCGTTATCAAAGGATTTGACTTCACGGTTGACACAATAGGTCAGTGCCGTCACCGTCAGATCCTTCATAAGTGTATCATCATCAACAACCAGTATTTTGACATTGTTAATTATGACAAAACCTCCTTAAAAAAATAATCAGGCGACTCTTAATACCTCATGGAACAATTCGATATTTTTATTGGGAAATGCATATTCCGCGATGATTTTAATATTATCCATGACCGCTTCTCTTCTGTGGATGCCCAGAGGATAATCATCACTGATAATGGCTGCCGCCATGACACTTAAAAGCTTTACACGCTCCCGGAACAGATGGGAAGATATTTTTAATCCATGAAATGACAAATCAAGATTTGAAATGAGCCGATGAACAGTGGTGGCGGTTTTCAATGCAGCGGCTTTTCTAAATTTTCCTGCGGGATACCCTTTCAGCGATGCTTTGATAATGACAATCAGAAGATGAAGATGCATCAGAAAAATCTCATTTTCATTCATTTTATGCATCTTATGATTTATGGAACCGAATCGTTTCATCTCATTCTCTTTTTCAGGTGAATCCCCATACAACACAGAACCACTGTCATACCATAACCGCTGAATATATCAACTGTTTTATTCCTTGTTTTTTTTAAAAGGCAGTGAGGGCTTCAATTGAATCAATCAGCCCTTTAATCCTTTGTTTCAGCAATAACACCTTTGCTTTTTGATCTTCTTTTTCCAAGTATTTAAGAGAAAAAACCTCATCCGCTTTTGCACTCAAAGACTGATACTGTCTCAACCGCTCATTGGTTTTTTCCTTGAAATCCCTTGCTGCTGCATCGATTAGAGGCAAAAAATAATGAGTTTTCAAATCAGTCCCGTATTGTTCAAATTGTTTCCTGAAAATTCCCTGATTTTCGATTTGAATTTTTCCGGCTGCCTTTTTCAGAGCCGGGGCAAAGGAAAACTCCGGTGGTTTGCCGAAAAGGGAGGAGAAAAACTGTGAGAGTGTTTTTAAACCAAAGTCTGTCATAACCCTTGCTTTTATTCCAGGTGTATACTGTGCCTCAAATACTCTATACGGCAATTGAATTCCCAATATTTTTTTTATTTCATCCATATCCGCAACATCAAGGGGAACCATATTCCCATGATCTGATAAAAGTCTATCCTTCAGATCTAAAACCTGATCAGAGAGTAAAAGATTGATATGATAAGATTCAGCTAAAGATTGAAAGAACGATTTGATTCTTTCTTCCAGTAAATTAATATATTTTTTCAGTAAAGGTTCAACCGCTTCAAGGCCATATAGATCCACTCTTCTGTGAAATTCCTTGAATATGAGGAACAATGCCTCGTTAAAACCTGTCCTTCTTCCATGAAATTCATGGGATTCAATGTCAATGGAAAGCATTTGGACGTATTCATGGATGTCTCTTAACACAGCGCTCTTATCCTGAAAAAACATCTGATGGACACTGATATCAATTTCTTTTTTTAATCCCTGGACCGAATTTTCGAGGGAATCGGACACAATGGTCTCAAAACGGTATGCATTCTGATAAAAATCCAAAACCGCCTTTCCCGCCTTTTCTTCTTTTGCTTTGTCCGAGGAAAGAAGGTCAAGGAAACTCTGTATCCGGAGGTTTAAATCGCTCAGAAGGGTGAAAAGCCGCTTCATATGATTGGAGAATAGAAGTTCATGACGATTTTTTTCTATCTTCTGTTTAAAGCAAAGATTGAATTCATTGGTTTTCAGGTCGCAGTACTGAACCATCTTTTTTTCTTTCTGCCAGGATTCTAACCGGAATAAATCTTTTTTGGAAACCTTGGATTTTGTATTTGAAAAGCAATTATACAAAACGGAAAAAGAATAAATATCAGGCTTAATCTCCAGCATTGACAGACCTTCACAAATGCCGGCTTCAATCTTTAATAAATCTTCAAGGGTTTCATGCTCGGTCAGGTCACAATTGTTGATAAAAAGAACATTGTCCAATAATCCCAGATTTTTTATCCGTTTTAAGAACACCATGTCGGATTCCCTCAATCCGGTTCTGGAGCTGATACAGTAAATCATAAGATTAGAGAGTTCAAGATAGGTCAATATCCTTGAAAGCTGGGAAGGATCGGTTGAATCAGCGCCCTGGCAGTCGGCTATTTCAATATGAGGATCAAGGCTCTTCACAGGCACGGAAAGGCAGACATCCCTGATATAAAATGCTTTATCAGGATCACTCGTATAATCCTTATATTTTTCAAATTCCTGTGACTCAAAACAAATGACGGTTTCATCGGGCTGAACCAGATCTTTTAAAGCATCAAATCCCTGAAGGGCATGTCTGATGGAAAGGATTTCAGGGTGAATGATTTCTTGGTCCCGCGGAAAAGCCTTGAGAATTTTTTGATAGGATTTTCCAAGATTTTCTCTGTCATTTTTACGCCGGATATCAAAATCTTCCCGGAATCCTTTCAGGACATCATCATCCGGGACCCTTACAAGAAGTTTACGTAACTCGGTATTGATATCATCCCAGGATCTTAAATATAAATAGGCTTGATTCTTTTTCCCTTTTTGTATTCTTGTGGTAATCGAGGTGACAACGCCAGCCCCTCTTTTCACAAATTCCTTTCCCAGGAGAGAATTAACAAATGTACTTTTACCGGATTTGATAACACCGACAACCGCTATTTTAAGTTTATCTGAAAGGATGTATTCCGGTATCTTTTCAAAGAAAGCCCTGTATCCGGAAGAAATATCCAGCAGGCCGGGAATCCCCTCTGCAGTTTTAAAAACTGCAGAGGCCTCATTCACGATGTTTTCAATGGTGTCTTGCGGGTTGCGGGTTGTCATCATTTCGGCAGGGTTAAAGGATTATATCATCATCATTGCTTTTTCATATCTCAATTCCGTATTTGTTGAGAAAATGATTTCCCTTGAAATCGGACAGGTCAGCCAGGCTGAATCATCAAGTTCATTATCCAGTTGCATCGGGCCCCATCCCGCGCATCCCAGCATGATCATATAGGATTCCGGACCTTTTTGAACGGCAATGGCCTCAAGGATATCCCGTGAATTGCTCAGTGCAAGCCAGTCTGCCACCTTAAGGCTTTCATGCCAGTCAAAGGGTGGCCCGTGAAGAACAAAAACCCCACTGGGCTGGACCGGTCCGCCAAGGTAGATTTCGATTCTATCAATAATCGGATCACAATTAATCTTTAAATCGTCAAACAATTCTCTTCCTGTGAGAAGTGGATGCACTTTATTGACTATAAATCCAAGGGCTCCGGACTCATTGTGCTCACAGATACAGGTAAGGGTCTGGGCAAAATTAGGATCAGGAAGTCCGGGGATGGCAAGGAGAAATCTTCCCTTCATGCTTTGTGAGATGTCTTCATTCATGGACAGGCTCCCTAGTAATGGTTGAGTCAAGATTTTGCGTGTTTGTATATCTCATGAGGGCTCAGTTTGAAATATTTTAACTTGATTTGCAATAGTTTTGTCATTAAGGGCCTGCATGATGGTGGAATTCATTTTTCTTCTTTTCTCCCATAGACATCATCAAATCTTACAATATCATCTTCACCCAGATAGGAACCCGACTGAACTTCAATCAGTTCCAGCGGTATTTTTCCGGGATTTTCCAGCCGGTGAAGTGTCCCCAGAGGAATATAGGTGGATTCATCCTCTCTGAGCAGCACCATTTCTTCTCCTTTTGTAATATTGGCTGTGCCGGATACCACTGTCCAGTGCTCGGCCCGATGAAAATGCTTTTGAAGCGAGAGCTTGGCTCCTGGTTTTACCGTAATCCTTTTGACCTGGAATCTTTCTTCAATATCCATGGTCTCATAACTACCCCAGGGCCTGTAAACTTTTTTATGGGTCTCGGATTCGTTTCTACGCTGATCCTTGAGTTTCAGGACGATTTTCTTAACATCCTGAACCCGGTCACGGGGGCATACCAGAATGGCGTCCTTTGTTTCGACAATGACGAATTTTTCAATGCCAACGGCCGTGACAAGACTGCTTTCTGAAGAAATATAGGATTCTTTTACATCATGGAGCAATACATCCCCCTTGATCACATTCAGATTTTCATCCTTATGGCCTGTCTGCCACAGGGCATCAAATGATCCAAGATCATTCCACCCCCCGTCAAAAGGGATGACAATCCCATTTAATGTTTTTTCCATGACTGCATAATCTATTGAATCCGATGGAATCCGGCTGAAGATATCTTTGTTGAGTCTTAAAAAGTCAAGGTCTTGTACACCGGTGGCAACGGCTTCCCTGCAAGGCATCAAAAGGGCTTGGGCATATTTTTCAAATTCCCTTATAATCACGGATGCTTTGAACATGAACATTCCGGAATTCCAGCAATATGATCCTGAGTCAATGTATTTTTTTGCCGTTTCAAGATCCGGTTTTTCAACAAATGCATCGATCTTTGATGCCCCGGTTTTTGTTTCCAGCAAATCTCCTTTTTTAATATAGCCATATCCGGTTTCAGGTGAATCCGGCACTATACCGAAAGTGATCAATTTATCCTTTTTTGCATATTCATAACCCGCTTGGATAACAGTATGAAACGCAGGGATTTTTTCAATGACATGATCGGCCGGCAATACCAGCAGTACAGGATCACTGTTCTGCTCCATGGCCTTTAAAGCGGCAACGGCAATGGCAGGGGCTGTATTTTTTCCTACAGGCTCCAGAACGATAGCCTGGGGTTCAATCTGTATCTGTCTGACCTGTTCGGCTGTCATAAAGCGATGCGCTTCATTGCAGACGATAATGGGCCGGCTCATTTCTTCTATGCCTTGAAGCCTTAAGAGAGTATTCTGAAGCATAGTATGGGTATTATCAATATTGATGAGCTGTTTTGGAAAAAGCTCCCGGGATAATGGCCAGAGCCTGGTGCCTGAGCCGCCTGCAAGAATTACTGGAACGATCATAAGGATCTCCTATCCGTTTGGTTTTTCAGCCGTAAAAATATTAATGATCAAGCCCTGATTGACAGGAAATGAATCTATTTTTTGAAGATTAAAACCTGTTTCCATTAACCATGTTTTAATTTTTTCCTTTTCAAAACCAGACCATGCGCCACCCATGAGTTCACGGATTTTCACCTGATCGTGCAGATCAAAATCCGACAGGATAAATATTCCTCCGGGTTTCAGAATCCTGTAGGCTTCCAGAAGGGGCAATTCCGGCTGTGAGATGTGATGCAGAACCATGTTCATGACAGCGGTATGGATTTCTTTATTTTTCATGGGAAGATGTTCAAGTTCACCTAGTCTTAATTCAGCATTGTTTTTCCCCAGAAGCCTCAGCCTTGCCTGTTCAAGCATTTCAGGAGAGCTGTCAATGCCGACAAGTTTGAATTGGGTTTTGCCTGACAGTTTTTCCATCAATTCTCCGGTTCCGCATCCCAAATCCGAAATTTCCCCCTGAAACTGTATTTTTTTTAAAATCATTGAATTCAGGTCGAATTGTCCAAAAACCTGTTTTTTTAACTGGTCCCAATGGGGAGCAACGGTCTTGAAAAAGCGACGGGTCATATTCTGCCGAATTTTTATCATTTCACCGGCTTTTTTAAGATCATTGCTGATTTCTTCCATTTCAGAGCTTTTATCCGCCAGTGTCACAAACGCATTAATGAAATCATTCCCGGCAGCGGAATAATAGGTAAAACTACCGTCTTTTCTTGATGATAAAAGCCCGGATTCAACCAGTATTTTCAAATGCCGGGATACTCCGGATTGAATCATTTCGACAACCAGAACGATTTCATTTACATTGAGTTCATACCGACGCAATACATACAAAAGCCGAAGACGGGTTTTATCGGATAATGCTTTAAAACATTTGATCAATTCCATTTTAAAGAGGCTCTCAGCATTTCGATGACAATTCGATTTCCTGCCCGAATTCAAGAACCCGGCATTTTATTCCACAGGCTTCAACCTTTTGTTGAAATGCTTTTGGATCAGCCTTAATCACATCAAATGTATTATAATGCATGGGGATCACGCATCCCGGCCTGATAAACGTGCAGGCCATAACAGCATCATCAATTCCCATGGTAAAATTATCCCCGATGGGAACCAGAAGATAATCAACGGCATATAATTCACCAATGAGTTTCATATCCAGAAATAATCCAGTATCCCCCATATGATAAATGATCTTATCCTGAACAAACAGGATAATCCCGGTTGCCGAACCAACGCATTGTTTGTCCGGGGTTACGGAACTGTGAAGGGCCTGGGTCAGTTTAATTTTTCCAAAATCAAAGGACCGGGTCCCGCCAATGTGCATGGGATGTGCCCTTACGCCTTTGGACGACAGATACATTGCCAGCTCGTTTTCGCATATGCATAGGGCATTACATCTTTTGGTAATGCTTATGGTATCCCCCAGATGATCCCCATGCCCATGGGTAATCAGGATATATTCGGTATCGATTTTGTCTGCCGCTACAGGTGAAGTAGGGTTCCCGTTCAAAAAGGGATCAATCAGAATTCTGATACCGCTGTCAAGGGTAATTAAAAAAGAGGAGTGTGAAAAATACTGTAGTTTCATATCAATCTCCTCATCTTTTTTTATTTAACCGTCATCACAGGGCAGTGTGCCCCAAGAATAACGGCCTGGGCTGTTGACCCAAAAATCAATTTTCCAACTTTTGAACGGCTTCGAACGCCAATCATAATTTCATCAATTTTGTTTTCTTTTGCAAACCTTACAATATCCTCACCCGTCTCAAGCCCTCTGATCAGAAGGTGAGTTTCGTTTTTTATGCTCAAGGCATCAAAATAAGCCTTGGCCTTTTCAAGGTTTTTCTCTGCATCTATGATTTCCTGCTGTTCGGTTTTATCTCCGCCCATCAAGGATGTCACAATATAAATCATACCATCAAAGGCTTTGGCATGTTTCACAGCAATATCCATCAAATCCTTGCCCAAATTGGTTCCTTTGTACCCCACCAGAATTTTCATAGGTCACTCCTTATTTTTTTTGTTAAATCAGACGGACACTCAATAATATGATTTTTTTTAGCATTTTTTTAAATGCTTTGATATTAAAAAACAAAAGGGCCTTGAAAATATATTCAAGACCCTTGATTTTATTCTGGAGGCGGCTTCCAGATTTGAACTGGAGAATAACGGCTTTGCAGGCCGTTAGATATATCTTACCTTAAAATACCTTTGTTTACTAAATACTTTTAAAATTAGATAGTTATGATATTATATTTATTCTTGACATACTTAAAATTACCTGTATATTTGTCATTTATGTGGGGGATAGTGTGGGGGAAGAAATAAATGGAGAGACTATAAATGCCAAGACAAAACAGATTTCAAACAAAATATGCAGGCGTTTTTTCCATCATGGGAACATCTTCAAATGGAAAACCGGAAAAAATTTATTATATCCGGTATCGCAAAAATGAAAAAATGGTTGAAGAAAAAGCCGGGAAACAATTTCAGGATGATATGACACCTGCGAAAGCCGCAGGAATTAGAGCTGACAAGATCGAAGGGGCAAAAAAAACCAATGCTGAAGCACGAGAAGAAAAAAAAGCCCTATCGGAAAAAGAAAACAACAAACCGACCATCGGGCGATTGTGGGAAGAGTATTCCAATCAAAGAACCCCGAACATGAATTATCATAAAGACCGCACCCGATATGAAAAATATCTTGCTCCGCACTTCGACAACAAAGAAGTTAAGGAAATCTTTCCCCTGGATGTTGATCGAGTAAGATTGAAATATTTAAAAACACTTTCACCCCAAACCGTCAAACATATCCTTGCTCTACTGAAAAGGTTGATAGGCTTTGGCTTAAAAAAAGGATTGTGCCCTGCCCTTTCTTTTATGATTGAAATGCCCAGGGTGGATAATATCAAAGATGACGCCCTATCTGAAAATCAGCTAAAATCACTTTTTGACGCCATTGAACAAGACGACGACCCCCAGGCCGGGAATATTATATTGATTGCTTTATATACAGGAATGAGGCGAGGCTCTTTGTTTAATCTAAAATGGTCCGACATTGATTTTGAAAAGGGTTTTATAACATTAAGAGATCCCAAATCCGGAAAGGACGATATTATTCCTTTGAATGAACAAGCAAGGGCAGTGTTTGAATCTCACACCAAAACAAAGAGTGACTATGTTTTCCCTGGCCGGAATGGAGAGAAAAGAACCAATGCTCAGAAATCAATTAATAGAATCAAAAAAGCAGCGGGATTGCCAAAGGAAACCCGGCCATTGCATTCTTTAAGACATACCTTTGCAAGCCTGGCCGTCAGCTCTGGTGAAATTGATCTGTATACCCTTCAGAAACTCACCACACACAAGACTTTTTCGCAGCTTCAAAGATATGCCCACCTTGCAGACAAGAGGATAAAACAGGGTGGCAATGCTGCCGGCAATGCAATCGAAAAGATTATACAAAAAGAAGAATCAAACATTGTAAATATGGAAAAATAGAATCAAGGATAAATTGGAGGTCACAAATTGTGATCTTAAAAACATGATCAATCTTGAGGTGAAATTTTGGCACCTCAAAACCAGGAGATAAAATGGCTGGGAACAACTTGGTTGCAATAGAACAGATTTCATCAAAAATTTATTTCATCCGTGGCGTCAAGGTTATGCTGGATAGAGACCTTGCCATACTGTATGAAGTTGAGACCAGGGCCTTAAACCAAGCCGTCAAAAGAAGCATGAAGCGCTTTCCAGATGATTTCATGTTTCAACTGACCAAAACAGAGTTTGAAAATTTGATGTCACAAATTGTGATATCAAGTTGGGGCGGCATAAGAAAAATGCCATATGCTTTTACAGAACAGGGAGTTGCAATGCTGTCAGGGATTTTAACCAGTGATCGGGCAATTTCTGTCAATATCCAGATCATGAGGACATTCACAAAACTCCGGCATATGATCGCCGGTCATGAGGAATTGAAAAAAGCAATCGAGGAATTGAAAAAACAGACAGATGAAAGGTTTGAAGTTGTGTTCACGGTCTTGGATAAACTCCTGGCCGATGACCAGGACCCAAAAAAGAAGATAGGTTTTTAACCCTTTCCCTGGGATAAGCCCGGAATCGCTATCCGGATCGAATCGCTGGTTTTTCTGAACCAGCTTTCCCAGGGTCATTAATCAGGATTGCTACAGGAGGCAAAATGAAAGACGACCGACCATTAATAGATCAAGAAAGTTTCCCATATAATTGAAATTTTTTACAGGTTGACAGGCTATTTTGAATTTGCTATGGCCCCAAGGAATTACTAAATTTCCGCGTCGGGGGAAGCGCTATAAAAAGAATTGATAAAAACGAATGTGATTCAGTAGCCACACTTTTGCTATAAAAAAGGGGAAAATTATGAGCTTTAAATTTTGGACCATGAAAAAGCTATTAAGCTTTTTTGTTATGTTTTCACTTTTTTTAGGGGCAGTATCATTTGCGCCAGCCGTATCTGCCTATGATGATTTTACGGGCCCGCTGATAGACGATCAAAAATGGATCACCCCTGAATTTGTTAGAGAAACACTTAACGGCAAGCTATCATTAAAAGTTGCCAATGCTGTTAATCTTTCTTACAATCCTCGTATTACTCTTCCAATTATTAATCCATCTTCCGTTCATTCAATAGAATGCTTTATTACTGTCGCCAACACAAGCAGCACTGATACAGGAGATAATGCTAAATTAGCAGGAAGAATAGACGGGTTTTTTTATAATACCAAGGTTTCAGGCGGTGCTACAGGAGATGTTTACGCAGGAGTTCATATCGGAAACCGCGGCTCCGGTCTTGAAGCATGGTATGAAATAGTTGAATCTCTCAACGATGGCCCTACTGAATTTAACTTGGTCTCAAGCAACACGATAATACCGATAGGAATACTTTCATACGACACAGCCTATCGAGCCAAGATATCTTACGATGGTGTTACAGGGTTCACATTTGAAGTCAACGGCCAGTCTGTCTCCACTGAAGGGCCAGAGCGGCAACGAAATGCGGTATACCTTTTCAAAGGGATTGCAGCCGTAGCTTATGGCACTGCCGGTAACGGTTATGCATCGATTCTTTTCGATGACGTTTTTGTCAATGCCGAGGCAACCGTTTATGATGATTTTTCGTCACAATTAATTGATCCCGCCAAATGGGCAAATACCGAATCGGTGCGGGAATGTTCAAATGGTTATCTGCGTTTGAATATAAGAGGGTCCGGCAGCACTAAAGCGAATGATATCAGCCTGGTTGAGCGGGACGCCTCTTATGTTAAGGCAAAAGTGCGGATTGATAGCAGCAGCCAGCTTTCAAGCGGTGCAAATGGAATTGCCAGAATTGGGGGGAATTATTACAACGACAGCAGAGGGCCGGGAAGTGGGCAGGATTACAATAAATATATAGGGGACGTGAATACTCACGTCCAGTTGAATTATAACAGCAACGGCAGCATGAGTGCATCTGTATGGGTTGGTCGTTGCAATGACGAAAATGATACAAATTATACAACCCTTTTTTCACACACGTTCGCTACGCCCATCACCCTTGATACGTTTTATAACCTCTCCATCGAGTATAAAGACAATAAACTGATTTTCGCTTGTGAGGGAGAAATGGTTGAATACCAGATTGCGACACCATCATATACTCCCTATTTAGAGCACAGGCTACTCAGGTCAAGGGTTTACCTTGATTCTGGTGAAACCGGGTATATGAAAACCATTTTTGATAATGTAATCATTAGACAAGCTGCCATCCCTTCACCACCGACCCTCAGTTCACCGGCCGCTAATGCGAATGTGGCAGGCACCTCGGTGAACTTAACCTGGAGCGCTTCTACCGGTGCTACTCAATACTGGCTCTGGGCACGCAGAACCAGCGATAACGTGCTCATTTTCAATCAGAGCGTTGGTAATAAAACGTCTCACACTCTGACCGGCCTGCCAAACAATGGAGGCGATTATTACTGGATGGTCCGTGCCGGTAACAGCAGTGGCTGGAGCGGATGGACGGCTGCCAGAAGGTTCTATAACGGCGGTGGCACCACCATCCCCACACCACCAACCCTTAACACACCGACCAGCAACGCCAATGTGCCAGGCACCTCGGTCAATTTAACCTGGAGCGCTTCTACCGGAGCGACCCAGTATTGGCTCTGGGCGAAGAGGACCAGTGACAATGTGGTTATTTTCAATCAGAATATCGGGAATAAAACGTCTTACAATCTGACCGGCCTACCAAACAATGGGGGCAGTTATTACTGGATGGTCCGTGCCGGTAACAGTAGTGGCTGGAGCACATGGCCTGCTGCCAGAAGATTTTTTAACGGTACTGCTGCCGTCCCTGCACCACCAATCCTCAGCTCACCGGCCAGCAACGCCAATGTGGCAGGCACATCGGTCAATTTATCCTGGAGCGCTTCTACCGGAGCCACTCAATACTGGCTCTGGGTTAAAAGGGCCAGTGATAACGCAGTCATTTTCAATCAGAGCGTTGGTAATACAACTTCTCGCGCTCTGACCGATTTGCCAAACAACGGAGGCAGTTATTACTGGATGGTCCGTGCCTATAACAGCGGAGGCTGGAGCGGATGGCCTGTTGCCAGAAGATTCTTTAACGGCACCGCTGCCATCCCTGCACTACCGAACCTTATCTCACCGGCCAGCAATGCGAATGTGCCAGGCACCTCGGTCAACTTATCCTGGAGCGCTTCTACCGGAGCGACCCAGTATTGGCTCTGGGCGAAGAGGACCAGTGACAATGTGGTTATTTTCAATCAGAATATCGGGAATAAAACGTCTTACAATCTGACCGGCCTACCAAACAACGGGGGCAGTTATTACTGGATGGTCCGTGCCGGTAACAGTGGTGGCTGGAGCGGATGGACGGTTGCCAGACGATTCTTTAATATTGCTGTGTCGGTTCATAGTGATAATGATGGTGATTTAACCACCCCGGCACAGGGAGATTGTAACGATTCAGATTTTGGTATACGGCCGGGAGCGCCGGAGATATGCGAAGATGGGATTGACCAGGATTGTGATGGCCAGGATCGAAGTTGCCAGTTGCGTCAATTTACTTCAGGCGGGACATACGTCAATAATTCAGGTCTCTTGACGCTTCATACGACTTATTCTGATTTCCCAGGAGATGAAGGCTTGCCATTAGGGATTACAAAACATCATATCTCCCAGATAACAACAACCTCTCTCATAGTCTCCGGTGACGATTATGATTCAATGGCATGGGTCAGAAAAAGTGGTCTTCCAGATAATCTTGTGGGTGTCTGGGCGCCGCTGAAAACAGAGGGTTTAGAACAGACTGAACTGAGGTTTCAATCAGACAATACATTCACGTATACGGTTAAAGAAGTTGCATGGATAACTCAAAACAAAACGATAACAATTGATGGTGACTTCAGCGATTGGACTGAACAAGACAGGATATATATCGACAATGACGGCCCGGACTGTAACAATGCTCGCGGACAGGATATCAGGGAAATTTATATTGCCCGTGACAAAGGATTCATTTATCTCAGGTATGTCTTGAATTCGCCAATGGATCAAACCTGTGAATACAAGTTTGGATCTGACCAGCGACATATTTATGTCGCTCAGATTAACGGGTCTGGACGCATTTTCTATGGGAATGCCTATGGACAGCCGCAGCCAAATCTTCCTCAGGAATTTCTCAAAATTAATGGCAATCAATTTGAATGTAAATTTTATGTAACAGATATCGAATCCTGGAAAAACATAAGATGGCTGGCAGCCTGGTTGGATCAAGGCGTCCAGACACAGTGCAGAGATCGTGTTGTCATGGCCGGGCTTGACTTAGGCCTTTAATGCCCAAAATATTTAATAAAGGAAATATAATGAAACAAATAGCCCTGGGCGTTATTATCTCGGTTGTTATGATTTTTTTCGAGGACGTTGAATTCCTGATCTTCCCGAGCCCATAGGCACCCCTGGACCTTAGAAAAATGATGTCAAGCAGATAAAAAAAATGCTGCAAGTTATTAAAACCGTGCACAACATGTGTCTGAATTAAAATATATAGACCAGAACCAACATTATTAATCATTCTTCTATATTAATTTTTATATAAATCACAATTCCCGGATTCCCCAATAACCTTCAACTGAAGAGTTTCTTGGCCGATTTAAGACAGATTCAGTCTATCCGAAGGTTTACATATTCAAGGCGGGTTGATGGGGCCAGAAATATATCTGGGCTTTTTTATTTTAGGAAAGGCCCTTCACAATGAAATCTATGGAGATTTACCCGACAGAAAAGATTTCTATGCAACCAGGAGAGCATTTTATCCTGGTTTTCTTTTAATTCCTGGAGTTTTGCAGGTATTGCGGATAAAAATTCAAAACAAGGTCTGATATTATAGAAACATCCTGTAATCAACCTTCAATACGCCTGCAAACAGTTTGGCGTTTTTTTTCCCGATAGGACGCAGTCCTCTTTCCATTTCAGAGATATGCCTTTGAGGGATTCCGGTTAACGTCGAGAGCTTGGCTTGAGTCAATCCTTCTTTATGACGGCCACCAGTCAGGTTAGCCCCGGTTTCATTGCCCTCAAAATCCTTAAACGATCCCCTCCAGGATATTGAATCATTATTTGTTTCATTAAAACCAAGATGTTTTAAAGTTGCAATTGCCTCTTCCTGTTTTTCAGCCGGACCTTCAAAAAGAAGGATGACTTTAGTAAGGGGCTTTTTCGTGTGTTCCAACATAAGTCACCTCCACTAATTTAATATGTTTGCCGTAATTTTTCCAATTACCACGGACAGGACCAAAACTCTCGATCTCGCCAAGTAATAGGAATAAAGACTGTTTAACCGATCTGAGCAACCTGGGAATTGCCTTCGACACTTTCTTTGTTATTTTCACAGTCCATTTCATAATTCTATATACTATTTTTTGGTATATCCTTCAAGGAATTTTATATTCAAGCCCCGGCAAAAATATTCTATGCGGTCAAAAGAGCTCTTGTCCTGTTTTTTTATCCCTACCACTTTTACAGATATTACGGATAAAGTTTGAAATAAAAATCATAGATTTTGTGGGGGATAGTGTGGGGGAAGAGCTTTTAAACCAGTAAAAAAGGGTCTCGAAAAACCTTCAAGACCCTTGATTTTATTCTGGAGGCGGCTTCCAGATTTGAACTGGAGAATAACGGCTTTGCAGGCCGTCGCCTTACCACTTGGCCAAGCCGCCATTGCATGTGGAGCGGGAAACGGGAGTCGAACCCGCGACTTCGACCTTGGCAAGGTCGCACTCTACCACTGAGTTATTCCCGCTCATCAGACAAGGGTGATTTATATACTCGGACACCTGTTTTGTCAATGGCAAATTTAGAAGGTTAAAAATTTCCTGGCATGGATAAAATAGTCCACTCCCGACCAGATTGTATAGATCAACGCTCCATAAAGAAAAAACTGCCCGATAAAATCAAAATTGATCCCAAAATAGCTGTAGTGCATGGTCAATGGAATAATGGCCGCAATCTGAAATCCGGTTTTGTATTTCCCAAGCCATGAAGCAGCAACATCCTGACCGTTTTCAATCAATACGCACCTTAATCCTGTAACGGCAAGTTCTCTTCCGATGATGACACAGGCGATCCATGCCTGGATAAAATGAAGATCCACCAGCATTACCAGGGTTGAAACCACCAAAAGTTTATCAGCCAGAGGATCAAGGATTTTCCCAAGTTTTGTCATGAGTCCCCGGGTTCTGGCCAGATACCCGTCAAAATAGTCGGTAATGGATGCAATTGAAAAAATCAGAGCGGAAATAAAGGTGGTGATCTTTGTATCATACATGAGCAGAATAACAATCATGGGAATGGAAATAATCCTGGAAATGGTCAGAAAATTTGGGGTCAGCAAAATCGTCTTTAGTTTTTCCGAAAAAAGCATGGGAGGTTATCCTTTTTTTTTATCCCAGTCGGAAAGGAATGCTTCTATTCCCTTATCCGTCATGTGATGGAATGCAAGTTTTTTTAAAACATTATAGGGAATAGTGGCAATATCCGCCCCGATCAGGGCCGACTCCAGAACATGGAGAGGATTTCTGACGCTGGCCACAATAATCTCGGTGTCAAAATCATAATTGGCATAGATCTGAGCAATCTCTTCAACCAGATCCATTCCCACTTCAGCAAGGTCATCCAGTCTTCCGACAAAGGGGCTGACAAAGGTCGCGCCGGCCTTGGCCGCCATGAGGGCCTGAAGGGCTGAAAAAACAAGAGTTACATTGGTCTTAATCCCTTCCCCTGAAAGGGTTTTAACCGCTTTCAAGCCTTCTACCGTCATGGGGATCTTCACGGTGATATTATCTGCTATTTTGGCCAGTTCCCTTGCTTCTTTTACCATGCCTTCATATTCAAGACTGATGACCTCGGCACTCACCGGGCCTTTTACGATCTTACAGATGTCGGCAATAATCTGTTTGAATTCGCCTTTTTCCTTTGCAATCAAAGAAGGATTTGTGGTGACCCCATCCACCATTCCCATATCATTTGCATCTTTGATCTCATCAATATTAGCCGTATCAATAAAAAATTTCATTTTACACTCCCTCCTTCAAAAGGATCACCTTCTGGGTTTCCTGTTGTGTTATTTTGTTTAATAATTCATCGGACCGCAAATTGAAAACCGGATGAATCTTTTCTGGTCCTATATCACAGAGAGGCACCAGTACGAAACATCTTTCGTGCATTCTGGGATGCGGGATTTCAAGGGCCTCGGATTTCACAACCAGGTCATCGTAAAAAACAATATCCAGATCAATGGTCCTGGGACCGAATCTGAACGCCTTGCCGTCCTGGTCCATGGTTTTTTCCAGTTGTTTTAAAACAGCCAAGAGATCTTCGGGACTCAGTCCTGTTTTTATTTTCAAAGCTGCATTTAAAAACCAGTCCTGCTCTTTAAAATTCTGGGGTTCAGTCTTATAAAAGGATGAAATGGAGATCATTTCGATATCTTCATGCCTGCCTAATAAATATATAGCATCATCAAGGTTTTTTTTCTTATCTCCCATATTGGAACCGATGCTTAAATATACTGAATGTTCCCGGTTTCTGCTATTTATTCTCAAACAGCACCGTTTCGGAAAATTCGCTTACAATATTATCTTTTCCTTTTGCCTGGACCCTGAAATAATATTTATATCCTTTTTCAATCCCAATGACAAATCTCATGGAAGGGATGGAGACAACCCCTATCTTTTTAAATTCAAAGGGACAGCCCTGGCAGGATTCAAAGGTCAGTTTTGCCAGAAATATTTCAAACCTTTCAGGCTTTATAAAGGCTTCCTTTTCATCCGCCTTGTGATTCCATGTCAATTCGATATCCTTATCGCTATTCACATATTTCAGATCAA
Organism: Desulfobacterales bacterium; assembly: GCA_031395015.1. Classification (GTDB taxonomy): domain Bacteria; phylum Desulfobacterota; class Desulfobacteria; order Desulfobacterales; family Desulfobacteraceae; genus Desulfobacula. The sequence goes on from JANNUH010000039.1 coordinate 75,821, forward strand.
AAGGTGCGGTAATTTTTTCCCCTTTGATTACCGGCAGCACAGGAGGCCCTTTTTTTCCACATCCTTGAAAACCAAAGAAAATCATTCCACACATAAGGATCAAAAACAGGATAAACACATTTTTTAGGTGTATCATAGGCCAAGTTCTCCTGCGGCTTTTTCAACCGCCTTTCTCACGTTCTCAAAACCGGTCCCGCCATAGGAAATCCGCCTTGAAACCGTTTTATCAATGGCAATGAAATCATAAACATCGGGACCTATCAACTCGCTTAATTCCTTAAATTCTTCCAGGGTTAAATCATTCAGTTCTTTCCCCTGATTCAGGGCAAATGCCACTGATCTTCCGGCAACCGCATGGGCATGGCGAAACGCCATCCCTTTTAAAACAAGATAATCCGCCAGATCGGTTGCATTTAGAAATCCCTCTTTGCAGGCGTCATACATTCTTTGTTTATGAATTTCTATATTGCCAAGCATCCGGGTATACACATCCGTGCAGGTTTTTAGGGTATCAACGGTATCAAACAAGGGTTCTTTATCTTCCTGCATGTCTTTATTATAGGCCAGGGGTAAAGATTTCATGACAATGAGAATGGCCATAAGGTTCCCCACAACCCTGCCTGTCTTGCCCCTGACAAGCTCTGCCACATCCGGATTTTTTTTCTGGGGCATGATACTGGACCCGGTGGTAAAGGAATCCGAAATAGTGATAAAAGAAAATTCAGAAGAAGACCAGAGGACCAGCTCTTCGGACAGCCTTGAAAAATGAATCATACAGATGGAGGCGTGGGAGATGAACTCCATGATAAAATCCCTGTCCGATACCGAATCAATGCTGTTGTCCGATACTTTTGAAAAAGACAGGACCTCTCTTGTATATTCCCTGTTCAGCGGGAATGTGGTTCCGGCAAGCGCAGCAGCACCCAGGGGCATGACATCCGTTCTTTTAAAACAGTCTTCAAACCGTTCAATATCTCTTTTAAACATTTCATAATAGGCCATCATATGATGGGAAAACAAGACAGGCTGGGCTCTTTGAAGATGGGTATAACCCGGCATGATCACATCCGGATATTTTTGAGCCATCCTGACAAGGGATTTTTGAAATTCAAAAAGCATGTTAATGATAATTCTTGTCTCTTTTTTCAAATATATTCTGACATCCAGGGCAATCTGGTCATTCCGGGACCGCCCGGTGTGAAGTTTTCTTGCGACATCACCGGCCACCTTCCCCAATTCATCCTCAATATGCATGTGGATGTCTTCAAGGCTTGGAGAAAACAAAACTTCATTATTTTCAATTTTCTCTTTTACCTTTCCAAGGCCCTCAATCAGAATTTCGGCGTCCATTTGGGTGATAATGGATTCCCTGGCCAACATTTTCAGATGGGCGATACTTCCTTCAATATCACTTTCATACAGGCGCTTGTCCACATCAATGGAAGCATGGAATTTTTCAACCAGCTCATCCGTATCCTGGGAAAATCTGCCACCCCAAAGTTTTTCATTCATTTTTGATTGATTTACCTTTTTACTTGTCCATTGTTCATGGATGATCTGTTAATTTCTCAGTATCAATTTTTCCAGTATGGCCTTATGCATATGTCTTTTATTTTCCGCCTGATCCCAGAATACACTGTTTTTATCTTCAAGCACTTCTTCGGAAATTTCCTCGCCCCGGTGCGCCGGAAGGCAATGCATGACCAGGGCATCCTTACTGGCAAAGGATAAAAGGGCTTTGTTCACCTGAAATCCTTTAAACGCTTCGATCCGTTCGGACAATTCGTGTTCATCTCCCATGCTGGCCCATACATCCGTGTAAACAACATCGGCATTTTTCACGGCATCTCTGGGATCATTGGTGAATCGGATATGGGATTTTTTGTCCGCAGATGCCGCTTTAATAATTTGGGCGTCAATACCAAAACCCTCGGGGCTCGCAACCGTCAGATTGAGATCGAGGACACTTGCTGCATTGATCCAGGTATTGGCCACATTATTGCCGTCTCCCACCCAGGCGATTTTGATGCCCGCATATCCCCCCTTATGCTCAATAATGGTCATGAGGTCACTGAGTATCTGGCAGGGATGAAAAGAATCTGTCAGTGCATTGATCACAGGGATGGTGGAAGCTTTTGCAAATTCTTCCACAAGGGAATGATCAAAGGTTCTCATGGCAAGGCAATCCATATACCGTGAAAGAACTCTGGCCGTATCCTTTGCCGGTTCATTTCTGGAAATCTGAGTGTCCTGGGTACTAATATAAATGGGATGACCGCCCAGTTGAATCATGGCGGTTTCGAATGCTACCCTTGTCCGGGTGGATTTCTTGTCAAAAATCAGGCCCAGTGTCTTGCCGGTCAATAGTTTATCGAAAATACCTTTGGCATAGCGTTCCTTTAATTGAATAGCTCTTTTAAACAGGATTTCAAAATCTTCTTTTTCCAGGTCCAGCAATGATAATAAATCTTTCTTCAAAATACTCTCCCAAATTAAAAAAGGCTGTCCAATGCTGTAACAAGCCTGTCAATATCTGTTTTTTCGATAATGAGCGGGGGTGCAAACCGCAACACTTTATCCTGGATGCCGTTGATGATAAAGCCTTTTTCCATTAATTCCCTGACAAAAAAAGCCGCATCTTTGTCTATTTCCAATCCGATCAAAAGGCCTTCGCCTCGAACCGCCAGAATCCTTGAATGTTTTTCTTTCAATTCCATCAGCTTATTCCTGAAATATCGGCCCTTTTGACGGACTTCACTCAGAAAAGAATCGTTGCCGATGATATTAAGAACTTCCAGTGCTGCCGCAGTTGCAAGAGGGGTTCCACCAAAGGTCGTGGCATGACTGCCGAAATCAAACCCTGTGGCAGCCTCTTTGGTTGCCAGCATGGCGCCGATGGGCAACCCGTTGCCAAGGGCCTTTGCCAGGGTCATGATATCCGGTGTGATATTATATAATTGATGGGCAAAAAGCTCACCGCACCGTCCCATCCCGCATTGGATTTCATCAAAAATCAGCAGAATTCCCTTTTTATTGCAGAGTTCCCTGACAGCCGTTAAATATCCGGCATCTGCCGGAACAATTCCGCCTTCCCCCTGAACCGGTTCCAGCATGACGGCACAGACGGTTTCATCAATTTCATTCTCAAGGGCCTTAAAATCATTAAAAGGCACATGGGAAAATCCATCTAGAAGGGGATAAAATCCTTCCTTTACCTTGTCCTGACCCGTTGCGGTCAAGGTTGCCATGGTGCGTCCATGAAAGGACTGGAGCATGGTAATAATCCGGAAACGGTTTTTTTCACCTTTTTTCTGGAAATATCTTCTGGCAAGTTTTATGGCGGCCTCATTGGCTTCTGCGCCTGAATTGGCAAAGAACACCCTGTCACTAAAACTTTTTTCACATAATTTTGAAGCAAGCTCTGCCTGGGGAAGTGTATAAAAAAGATTGGACACATGAACCAGAGTTGATGCCTGTCTGCAGATGGCCTCTGTAATTTTCGGATGGCAATGTCCAAGGCCGCATACGGCAATACCGGCTAAAAAATCAGTGTATTTTTTCCCGTCTTCATCCCATAAAAAAACACCCTCACCTTTAACAAAGGCTTTGCCTTGCCTCTGGTAGGTCTGAAAAATAAAATTATCTGTCTTGCTGACTGAATCCACTTTATAACCTCATCTTATTTTTAATTATAGTTAGGATTATTCTATAAATACCTGGGTTCCGATACCGGAATCGGTAAACAACTCCAGTAAAACCGCATGGGGAATTTTTCCGTTGATGATATGGGCTTTTTTGACACCGTTTTTCAATGTGTCCAAGGCACATTCAACTTTAGGGATCATTCCGCCTTTTATATCCTTTGTAAGGATCATATCGTTTATGGCTGCTGCGTTCAAAGAAGGAACAAGTTTCTGGTTCTTATCCAGCACCCCGTCCACATCCGTTACCAGGATCAATCTCTCTGCATTCAGGGCCGAAGCAATTTTTGATGCCACCACATCGGCATTGATATTATAGGTTTCACCATTTTTCCCAAACCCGATGGGCGCAATGACGGGAATAAACCCCTGGGATGTCAGCGTATGAATAATATCAGGGTTAATATTCTCCACGTCCCCTACCATACCCGGATCAATAATTTCGGGCGGATGATTTTCATCCTCCTGGTGGTAAAGGGTCATTTTTACGGCTGAGATCAGCATGCCGTCCTTGCCGGTCAAGCCCACGGCCTTCCCACCCTGGCGGTTGATCCTTGCCACAATATCCTTATTGAGCTTTCCGCCGAGAACCATCTCCACCACATCCATGGTTTCATCATCGGTATACCGCATGCCCCGTATGAATTTGGATGTGATTCCCATGGCATTGAGCACTTTATTAATCTGGGGGCCGCCGCCGTGAACGATCACCGGATTCACCCCGATATATTTTAAAAGAATGATGTCATTGGCAAAATCCCTTTTCAAATCTTCATCCACCATGGCATGGCCGCCATATTTGATGACAATGGTTTTGCCGGAAAAATTTCTGATATACGGCAAGGCTTCAATTAAGATGTCCGCCACAGTATTGTTCATAAAATGTACCTCGTCAGATCTTCATTGCCCACAATATCCATCAACTTTTTTTCAACAAAGGATGCATCAATCACAATCTTTTTTTCTTCAATATCCGGTGCCATGAACAAAATGTCTTCCAGAAGTTTTTCCATGAGGGTGTGAAGCCTTCTGGCACCGATATTTTCCGTTGAAGAATTCACCTCAACGGCAAGACCGGCTATTTTTTCGACTGCATCCTCGGTAAATTCAATTTCAATACCTTCTGTTCTTAGCAAAGCTATATATTGCAACACAAGTGCATTTTTGGGTTCTGTTAAAATTCTTACAAATTCATCTGCCCCCAGAGAAGTCAGTTCAACTCTGATGGGAAACCGGCCCTGGAGTTCCGGTATCAGGTCCGAAGGCTTTGCCACATGAAATGCTCCCGATGCAATAAAAAGGATGTGATCGGTTTTAACAATGCCATATTTTGTGGGAACACTACTGCCTTCCACGATGGGTAAGAGATCTCTTTGAACCCCTTCCTTTGAAACTTCAGGCCCGTGGGTTTTATCTTTGCTCGCAATTTTATCAATCTCGTCAATAAAAATGATCCCGGACTGTTCCACCATAAAGATGGCTTCTGCTTTGACCTGTTCCATATCGACTAAATGGGCTGCTTCTTCCTGGGCAACAAGTTTCAGGGCGTCTTTGATTTTGACTTTCCGTCGCTTGGTATTCTTCGGCATCAGATTTCCCAGCATATCCTTGATATTGATACCCATTTCCTCGATACCGGCATTTGAAAAAATCTCCACCATAGGGGAGGATTTATCTGCCACTTCAAGATCAATCTCTCTTGAATCAAGCTTCCCGCCTTGAAGCATTTTTCTCAGCTTTTCCCGTGTTGAGAAAGAGGAAGGGTCTGACTCCCCTTCTCCCGTTGCGATGATATCGATATCATTGGATATGCCTGCACCGCTCGGAGAAGACGGTGGCAAAAGGAGATCCAGAATTCTTTCTTCAGCGATCAGGAAGGCTTTTTCTCTTACTTCTTCCTGCTGTTTTGCCTTCAATCGGGTTACGGTCAATTCCACAAGATCCCGGATCATGGATTCAACATCCCGGCCCACATATCCGACCTCTGTAAATTTGGAAGCCTCCACCTTGTAAAAAGGGGAATCCGTGAGGTTGGCCAGCCTTCTTGCAATCTCTGTCTTGCCCACACCCGTCGGCCCGATGAGAATAATATTTTTAGGTGCAATTTCATCCTGAAGATCTTTGTCAACCTGCTGCCGTCTCCATCGATTTCTCAGTGCGATGGCAACGGATTTTTTTGCCTCTTTCTGCCCGATGATATATTTGTCCAGTTCTTTGACAATCTCTCCTGGTTTTAAATCTTTCATATGGATTCATTCTCTTTTTTGTCCGGATAATTATTTCCAGTGTTAAATTCTTCCACCGTGATGTGATGGTTCGTATAAATACACAGATCAGCGGCTATTTTCATTGCTTTTTCCACAATGGTCCTTGGATCAAGATCTGTATTTTCAATGAGGGCAACGGCGGCAGACTGGGCAGCAACGCTGCCGGAACCGATACTGATGACCCCGCCGTCCGGTTCGATCACATCCCCGTTGCCGGATAATAGATACATGATATCCTTATCCGCTGCAATCATCATGGCTTCCAGCCGTCTCAGATATTTGTCGGTGCGCCATTCCCTTGCAAGCTCGACACAGGCCCGGGTCAGACTTCCGTTATATCGTTCAAGCTTTTCCTCAAGCTTTTCCGATAAGGTCAATGCATCGGCTGTGGCCCCTGCAAATCCGGTAATGATTTTACCGTTATAAATTCTTCTTACTTTTTTGGCTTTATGCTTGGTGACGATGCTGCCCAGGGTCACCTGTCCGTCACCGGCCACAACAAGGGAATTCTTGTGTTTGACAGCAAGAATGGTTGTTCCGTGAAATACTTCATGATTCATTTTTTTAACCCTTTTTGTTTTTACTTTCTGGGATGTGCTTTATCATAGACCTGCATTAATCTGTCCATGCTCACATGGGTATAGATCTGGGTTGTTGAAAGGCTTTTATGACCCAGAATTTCCTGGATTCCTCTTAAATCTGCGCCTGAATCCAGCATATGGGTTGCAAAGGAATGCCTTAAGGTATGCGGAGAAACCGGCACACTCAGTTGACAGGCTTTCACAATCTGATCCAGAATCCGCCGGATGGACCGGGAACCCAATCTTGAAAAATCTTTATTCAAAAAAACCGGCACCTGATATTCTTTTAATGAGGCTCTGTATTCTTTTATGGCATTCAAAGCTCTTTTTCCAACGGGTACGATCCTTTCCCTGGACCCTTTCCCAAGGACTCTAATCATTTGATTTTCAAAGTCAATGTCATCCATATTCATGCCCTCTATTTCCGAAACCCGCATACCCGTTGAATAAAAGGTTTCGAACATGGCAAGATTGCGCTTGTCAAACCAGGTGTCGGGTTTAATGGAATCCAGAAGATAAAAAAGATCATCAATGCTTAAGAATCTGGGTATGGTTTTTTCAAGTTTTGGAAAGGGAATCATATCGGCAGGGCTCACCGTCAGACGATTTGATTTCACGAGATAATTAAAAAAAGCTTTGAGAGAAGAGAGCTTTCTTGCAATGGTCCGCTTGGATTTTTTATTTTTTACAAGAAAAGCAAGATAGTTTCTGACGGATATTTTATCAATTGATGCCAACCGCTCCAGAAACAGTTTTTCAGCAGTGGTTTCTTCAGAAATATCAGCCCCTGCAGTAAATCCTATAAATTCTGAAATATCTATCCTGTATGCCCGGCAGGTATGACGGGAATATCCTTTTTCAGCATTCAGCGTATCAATAAACTCATTAAGAACCATAAATCCATTAAGAACCATTTTTAAGCCCGGCATATTCCATCACAAGTTTCATATCTTCCCAGACCTGGCGTTTGTATTGAGGTTGCTCCAATAAAAGGGAAGGATGAAAGGTCGGCATAACCCTGATTCCTTCAAATTCATGGAATTTTCCACGTAATTCTTCAAGAGGAAAATCAGGGTCCAACAAGATCCGGCTTGCTTCTGCCCCAAGGGTGATGATCACTTTTGGCAAGATTTTTCTGATTTTCTCTTTCACAGCCTTTGGAACATCGCTGTTACAGATAAATACAGTGTCGGCAGACAAGCCCATGGCACCCATAATCCGGGATAATAATTGCCCTGTTTCCCCTTTGAAAAAACTTGCCCGGCTGTCTATGATAAATATTGTTGCGTTTTCAGGCCCTTGAAAAAAAAAAGAAGCCTGAACTGAAAAATCTTTTCCCCAGCCCCGAAGGATGGTTTCAGATTCTTTAGAAATTTTTGGGAATGTAATTTGGGATTGTTTTCGGCAGGACAGATATTTAGATAAGGATTTTACAATCCGGATAAAATCAGCCCTGACCGAATCGGGACCCATGGAAATAAGAGAACTCATGGCCTTATTATCGCATTTTATCAAGGATATGATCAATGAGAATATCTGCCACCTGTTCTTTTTTCATCAAAGGGATATCAGATGACGAACCATCCTTGAAAATCAACTTGACCTTGTTTGTATCGGCTTTAAAGCCTGAATCCTCTGCTCCGACTAAATTGGCTGCGATCATATCCAGATTTTTTTTCTTGATTTTCAAGGCTGCGTTTTTTTCAAGATCTTCTGTTTCTGCGGCAAACCCCACAAGAAACTGGTTTTTTGTTTTTCTCTCTCCGATGAGCTTTAAAATATCAGGGTTTTCAACCATCGTCAGGGTAAGTTCTTTATGACCGCCTTTTTTCTTTATCTTGCTTGATTTGGGATCAACCGGTTTATAATCAGCCACCGCCGCAACCTTGATGATAATATCAGCCTCGCCCAGATGTGAAAGCATCTGAACCGCCATTTCATCACAGCTTTGAACATTGATCCGAGTCACGCCAACAGGGGTTTCAAGATGAACCGGTCCTGACACAAGGGTAACTTCGGCCCCTCTTTTTTCTGCTGCCCTGGCAACCGCGAATCCCATCTTGCCGGATGAATGATTGCTGACAAATCGGACCGGATCAATGGCTTCTACGGTTGGCCCGGCGGAAATCAAAACCCTCTTTCCTTTCATGTCTTTTTTGGTCAGCATGGCTTCAATCCGGTCAAAGATGAACCAGGGTTCCGGCAGCCGCCCGGCCCCCGTGGTTTTGCAGGCAAGAACACCGGAATCAGGATCAAGGATGTTCCAGCCGTCTTTTTCAAGGATGTCCAGATTGCTCTGAACCCTGATATTCTGGTACATATCCGTATTCATGGACGGGCATACCATGACCGGACAGGTGACTGCGAGCAAGGTTGTGGTCAGGGCATTATCGGCAATCCCGGCTGCAAGCTTTGCAATGGTATTGGCCGTTGCCGGTGCAATAACAACGGCATCCGCTTTTTTGGCAAGATCAATATGTTTTACGGAAGTGTTTGTATCAAAATACAGGTCAGACAAAACCGGGTTTTCAGATAATACTTCAAAGGTGGTTATGCCGACAAATTTCTTTGCACTTTCCGTCATGATCACGGTTACATGGGCCCCGGCCTTTTTTAAAAGCCTTAAAAGCTCAACCGCCTTATACGCGGCAATGCCCCCTGTAACCCCAAGGAGAATATGTTTGTTTTCAATGATCTTACACCTGCCCTTCTAAACAAAACTTAATTTTCAAATTTACCGTTTCCCCAGTTTTCCCATTTATCTTGGTTCTGACCATGATTTCAACCCGCTCCGAACATTACCTGTATTTGCTTCTGTTCGAATAATGGTTCCTGTGGAGAGTTGAGTAAAAACGCTGACTGCATCATCCCCTGTTCCTGATCCGGTATGCAGAGATGGAGTAGTAGCAAAACCGTGACCAAGTTCAATAAAAGGCTTAGCATATTCCACACCGCTAAGATCTAAGGCCGTCCCTAAAATGACAGTGCCCGGATATGCTGTTCCTGTCTTATAATACAGGCCATACAGGCGACTGAAACCCTCTCCTGTACAAGGATCTACACCTGGTTGATATGCGGTTGTAAAAAGAACACCGCCGGCCAGTGCTGAAGAATTGATAACCCTTGTGGCCGGGGCTGTACCCGCAACACCCTGAATGGGCGGCAGATCCAGATACCAGCCCTTATAATTAGTGGCAATATCAGTTTTCAAGGCTTCAAATGTGGTAACACCGGCTACTCCGGTCACATCTCCATCGGTTTCAACCTGGGCATTACTGACATTTTTCAAATCAGCTTTGGCAACCAAAGCCCCGGCATCTTTTACACCATAAATGGACTGAATAGTAGTGCTTGATTGATCAACGCTGGTATATAATCGGCCGGTACCGAAGAATATCCACTTCTGCCCGGTTTCATCAATACTGGGTGTAAGTCCTGATACAACCGGCTGTGAATTATTAATAAAGGTTATCGGAAAATCCCAATCACCTGGATCATCTTTTTCATTTATTCCAAAACGCATCACTCGACCGGTGTTTGCATTTTTATCACCAACAATACCAAAATACACACTATCTGCCTCATAATTAAGTTCCCAGTCAACAGCGATGGGATCACCGACAAAGCTGTTTGCAACTCCTGTATCACATGAAATAATTTTCATGCTTCCCCCAGTACCAACTGATATCCGAGTGCATCCGGAAGGGGGAGTAGCGCTGCTGGAGCCGGGAACCGCTATTTCTCCTAAATCAAAGACATAAACCCTGGCATTCTGGTTGCTTTCCGCAGTCGATATATTAGTAGGGCCGGAACCTAAAACAAGGAACCATTTATTATTATCAACAAGGCTGTCTTTCACTGCCAATGCTGTTGGATACAAGGTAGTAAAACTGGTGTGAGGCACTTGGATTTCAGTAAGCAGTTTTGGTTCTACTTCCGGATTGGTAATATCCATGATAACATAGGAAGACTTAAAATTTCTATTGTTTGTAACACCTGCTGTATTATCCACATCCACAGTCATTGCACCGCCTCCAAACCTCATACCGACAACCATAACCGTACCCCAGCCTTGTGGATGATCTGCGTCAGGAGTAAAAATTTTTGCATCAAAAATCTTGGGCTTTCCATCCATATAATAGACATGGGTATAATTATTATCTTTAAGCCATTTCAGATGTGGCAGGAGATTCATGGGTACATAGGCCCAGATTTCAGCCCCTAGAGGGTGTTGCACAACAGGATTAATGCCATCATATTTTAAAGCTGATGTGACAAAAGACTTTGTAGCGTTATTATAAAATCCACCGTTGAAAGCATGCAGCATTCCATCGTTGCCACCGACATACAATACCTGTCTGCGATTAACATATTGTTTCTTGAATACGGCATAGGAGCTATCCTTATACAGTAAGTCCAGTCTTTCCTGAGGGGAACCTACAACTGTTGGGGTTGAGTTGATAATATCACCTAGACGCATAACCTCAGTGGTACCATCTCCATCATAATCAACGGTTCGACTACGATATCCTGAAATCTCCTTACCCCGTATATAATCGGTCAGATTCTCAGCGTCCGCCTCTGTTGCCAAATTAAAATAACCATAGTTGGCAGGTGTGACTGAAGTCTTGGTAAAATCAAGAAATTCGCCGGCATCCACCACACCATCGCCATCGGTATCGATCCAGGTCTTGATAAACCGACCACGGGTCGCGCCACCATCCGAGATATCTGTAAAGGATCTCTGAATAGTGGGATCAGCGCCGCTGAAGCTTAATTGTTTTCTTCCATTCCAGAGCGTTTTTACATTCTCCAATTCAATAACTGTATATTCAAAATGAGCCGTCATTATCTTTTCACCCACAGCCAGCCAAGATGCAGCCGGTGACACGGTAAAGGTCATAGTTGATCCGATTGCAGGAACAGTTGAAGAAGTTGTACTGGTGCCTGTAAAACCGCTGTTTAGATTATATACGGTCCAGTCAGTATAGGGACCGGAACCTATGGTGCCGCTTATTTCATTCACAGTAAAGGTGACACTGCCGCTTACAGCATTATAGGCAGTAACCGTCCCCTTCATGAAATAAGGTGCAAACTCATCATTATTAACACTCAAATAACGACGCACTCGCGTCTTATTCTCCAATTCATCATAAAACATCTGAATTACATTATCGGTATTATACCCCTCAAGCACGGCATCACCATCATCCTCGCGAAGATATCCGAAACCGTCCATCCAGAGTGCCTGCACCGTCCCAATCCATGAGGCCTGGTTGCCCAGAGAATCTTTTCGAAGAGGTTCATAATAAGCCTGGTAAAGAGCGCCTATGCCGCTGACATTATTGGAAACCACAGCGGCTGCAGTACCGGACGAAGCCCGCTGGAGAATGGAAAGGAAAACGCGGTTTAAAGCATCCTCCAATTGAGCAGGATTGCTGGCATAGAAATAATTGTCCGGAATGCCGTCCGCTCCCGCTGCTCCGGTGGCATTGTTCACTTTGTCCCATTCAGACTGAAGGTCAGGCCTATTGTTGCCGTTGCTGTCAATGAATCCGCCCCATTTGGAAGCGTACCACAGAGGATCCTTTAGATTGCCGGCAGATGAAGATCCAATGGGATAAGTTCGTGTTGACTCTCCATTGGCTATCACACAATTTGTGCAGCCGGTAATGGTGGTGGGATCAGTATAATTGAAATTATTGATGCCGGAATGGATATGAAGACCGTCCTTGGTGGTGCCGCTGATCACATAGCCATGGCCGACTGAATGGCCTGCATTTGCAAGGGCTATGCCGGTTGTCACCTGAATTTGCGAGGATGTGATGCTGTATTCGATGGTGCCTCCGACATCAAGATCCTGATCATTGCCCTGAAGGCTGTCCTCCCAGATGACCAGAAACTTGCCGGTGCCTACTCCGGCGACTTCAGTGTGGGGTTCAATGATCTTAAAATCCACCAGGGTGCCGCCGTGATTGCTTTTATTGTTATTCATGCAGGCAGGCATCAGAGTGACTTTCTGGGTTGTGCTGCCGGGAACGGGAATTTCGATAACCGGAGCACCACTGGACATCTTGACTGAATATGTATCAACTTTCTGAGTGCCTATGAGTGCCCGGCCCCCGGACAGGCCTGTTGGCCTAATATCATTCACATGGGCATAATAGGCAAGACCGGCAATTCTAAAACCGCCTCGCAAATCCGGACCTTCCGGGCAAAGTCCCCGTACATCCCCGAGACTTGTAATCGTTTTTCCCGTACATCGCGGGCTATCGCCGATTACCTGTTGTCCAACAAACCATGAGGCGCTATGGATACCTTCATAAAGTCCAATATAGTCGGTAAGCACTTTTGAAATTTGGGTTGAATTAAGATCCGTTACCACCCCCTGACTGGCGGTATCCAGCTCGTCTGCGGACGAGCCTGTTTCCGAAGCATATGCAGTATCGGAAGAGCTGATGCTCGAATTAAAATTAATGGTGTTGAGCCGAGCACAATAATTTAGAGTGGTCAGGGGATCAGGGTCGGTACCGTGATCGTAATTGATTCCTGCAATTCTTTCATTTGCAACCTGGTAGCCCCCTGGAGAATTCTGAAGTCCGGCAAAATACCGGAGGCTGGTCAGATATATTTCACTGAATGGATTACCCCAATTGGAACATTTAATCGAGGATTCCTCACCAAAAAATTCGATACTCAAGGGGCAGGCATCACCCGAATTGCTGTTGTAGTTCCAGGCATTGTATTCATAGCCGACAATCCGAAGCAGGCTCCAGAAATTGATGATCCCATCCGATTGAGTGGCATTGCTGATGGGGCCTCCGGCAGACTGGTAAACTTTTTTAAAGGTGCCATCGCCCAAATGGTGATTGGCATCGATCAAATCATCATTTGCAGTTGTGCCGTTACTATCACAATCCCGTCCCAGGTTTATTTCACGACATAAGGCGCTGGCCCCTGCCGAATTGTAAATCTTTGCAATTATATCACCTCCAGTGCGCGGTTTACTGAAAGTACCGGCTGACATACCAAACAAGAGCTGATCATCATCTCCATAAATCTGGAGTAATCCGACCGGTTTATGGTTGCCGTAAGGATATAGCTTAGTCTTTTCCTCTCCGAGTAACCCGGCCACACATACCTGGATACGAGCCACAAAATCTCCGTATGGGGCATTACCCACATCAGCCTTAACAGGTCTGTCATTGGAAGCGTATATTCCTGAAATGACGGGATCATTATAGTTCATACCGTTCCCGCCTGCAGACACATTGTTTCCGTCTTCTCCCTCCCATACGCATTGATTGACTTCACCGGCAGACCAGAAGGTATAGTTTCCTTCTGCTACTCGGATCATGGGTGCGGCAGTGATGTTTTCAGACATTCGACTGGCTGCCGAACCACCGCCTCCTGGGAAATACGGAGTAGTGTTGGCAATAGTAATCCCTGTGCGGGTATGGTTGGTGATGGTCCAACTGTTCTTGGTGTTTCCGCTCCCGGCAACACTTCCTGTGCTTGTGCCGACATTCACAGTTAAAGCTCCGGTACCGCTATTATAGGCTGTAACAAAGCCTTTCATGTAATTCGTGCCATCATGAAGAACAGTAAGATAATCCCCTACTTTAATCCAGGTTCCAGTCGGGGCTACAGTAAAAGACTTGCTCCCAGTACCAATTAATCTGCTTGTTGCGCTCGTCCCAGTGGGCGCTGTGGTATTAGGGGTATATGGGGTAAGGTTTGCAACATCAGCGCCGTCATAATGTTTGGAAAAACTATGAATATCCGGTGGCAAGAAGGCACGTTCCAGCACAGTACTGGTGGATGTATCTTCTCGGCGATGCCCGCCGAATAAAATTTTCCGGATTGCATCGATCCGGGTCATGGTGGCCCAGTTTAAAAAATTACCACTCCAGTATGCGCTACTGCCTCCGGTGCAGTATTTGTCAGTGGTCACTGCCTTGGGTTCAAATCTCTGATCAGTTGAATCATATTCATAGCATTTATAGCAATCAAAATAACCATAATAATCAATGGAATGCTTGTAGGTGGTTTCCGCAATCCCATCGTTATCCAGATCTGAATAATCGTCATAAGCCTTGAAAAACAACTGATTGTCATTGGAGGCGTTGATCATTGCCTGAGGAGCGACATCATTATCCGTAAGATTGATGGGCACACTGGAAAATTGAGTCATGGTATGCGCAGAAACCTCGGCATATAGTCTGTTTGGAAAAGATGCCAATATAAGCAACCCAAGAACCACCATCTTTCTCACTAATTTCAAATCCCTTGCTTTCATTTTTTCCTCCTTGCAGACTATGACCTGCCTATCAATAACGGCCTTCAACCTCAAGGCCGATGACATGACGCCATTCAACCTTCACCACAGACTCGCTTTGAACCCTGCCCATATGCTGGGAATAAATCGAATAAAGAATCTGGCTGCCAAGACCGGCCGTACCTTTCCCCGGACCTTCATACCCTGCCATCATCTGGCCTCCGGTTCCCTCGATGAGAGAAGTTACGCCATCGGCTATAATATTGGTATGGGGGTTAACATCAGGATCAGGTAAACCTGGATCATATCCGCCCGGAAAATAAGCCATATCCCTTGCCGCATCAGATATGGTAGTCTCATCGCGGGTAGGGTCTTCATTTTCCCACATGGTTGTATCAACGATTAAAATACGATTGTTGGGATTATCAGGATCGACCAGTATATTATCTGCATCAAGAGCAGTAAAAGGGCCTATACTTCCAAGGTTTTCCTCAACCATCCGAATACCGATCTGTGCGCCGCCATCTGCCTGGTAAAAGGTTTCTTTGTGGATCCTGTCATTTCCGGCAATCTGGATCTCCAGATTGGTATTTGTAGATGCTACCAATCCAATGACTATCAGCAACACCAGGATGAGCAAAGTACCCAACAGGGCATACCCATTCTCATTGTTCATACATTTTCTCACCCTTTGGTCCATTGCCATATCAAATCGGCTCCATTTTGGTAAAATCCATATTTATTGTTTTCACTTGTCCTCTATCAGGACGCCGGACAATCACCCGAATGGTCTTGGTACCGAAAACAGGATAATTATCCGCAATGTTCCAGAACACAGTGAAAATTCCCTGAACAACCGGACCTCCGTCAGCCGGACTGCCGACAACATCGGTATTATTTATACCTGCTAGACCGTCAGCATTAACATCGGTCAGATCAGCATGAGTATAGGGTCTAGCCATGAGCATTTCAAGCGCATCGCCACCCCAGGTGGCAGCATTGGTAAGATTATTGGCTGTGCTGTTTCCCTGAATGGAGGTATTCTGCATGAGCCCCACACCCAGAATACCAAAAATCAGCAAAAGAATGGCGATAAGAATTTCAATCAGGGTAAAACCTTTTTGGCTGGTGTTTTTTTTCATCATCATAACCCCAGGTTCCGGCATTGTATGGTTGTGATCAGCAGACGACGACGAAATTGATCATTATATGGGGACCCCCAGGCGGCACCGGAGGCGGAGGTATAGGCCGTGGTATTGGTGAACTTGGAATCAGTCTGTGCAGCGCGCGCAAGCAGGGAAATCCGTATGCCTCGAATATCATTAATTGCAGTGGCGGCAGGAGCTGAGATAAAAGTACCATCCGCCATTAAATAATTAAATTCAATTGCATGAAAATTTTCCGAAATTGGTTGAAACCCACTACCGCCAACCCCAGTGGCGGTTCCAGTGTTCCTGCCCAGATTAGCGCTGCCTGTATCGGCTATTCCATCAGCCGTGGCATCGTTGGTAGTTGAGAATCCGTAGGTAATTTCTTCATTTGCATCGGCTGTATCACCATCATCATTTAAATCTTGTGTGAAACCCAGACGACCTGCTGTGGCAGTGACAATTCCAGCGTTTGCATTGCCTGTTGGATTATACCCTGCCATACGAATTTCACTGGTAAGCAGTTCCATGGCCACCCTTATGTTTTGTTGCATCACTACCACATTGTCCTGGACAAGATAACTATCGTGCTGTGACAAAAAAGAGGTCATTACGGCAGCCATGACAATGACGCCAACGGCCATGGCAATCAACAGCTCCACCAGGGTAAACCCGCCGGCCGGAATATTTCTATGATTCATCATGATGGTCAATACATTATCTCCATACCTTAATGGCTAAAAATTACTGCAAACGCACACCACCGGCAATTGACATGGAAATCGCAAATTGTCTTGTCCCGTCCGTACTGCGCAAAGTGACGGTTCCCAAACCATTATTCGGTAATCCGCGGCTTGTGTATCCAGCCACATGAGCGGGGGCGACAAATGTTGTTCCTACCAGGCGGGCTTCCAAGGGCATATTTACAACCTTATAAATCTCACCACCATCGCAGTTACCATTGTCATTGTTATCCACGCAAATCTGGTAAGCTCCTCCAGCATTTGGATCTCCCACAGTCTCCAAAGTGAATTCAAGCAACACATCCCGATTATGTTTCACTGCTTCGTTTTTGGCTTTCTTAAAATCAATCACCAGCTCGCGTGCCACAGCCCTTAACCTATACCGCGCTATAGTCGACATGATTCCTGGCCCTGCGACAGCAGACAAAATGCCGATAATCGCCACAACGATTAATACTTCAAAAAGGGTAAAACCCCTATGTTTTGATTGGCCTTTCATAAGCCTTGCTCACATACCCTATGGAAATTATTTATTAAATTTTCCATTTAAAATAAGATACAATCTTCCTTTTTGTCAACCAAAACAAAAAACCGGAAATGCCATTCTTTTTTGATTCAGGGCTTTAAAGTTTATTTCCAGCACTAATACCAACAAAACATTTGCAAATTTAATGCCATGCAATGAATAGGTCGGCAATATATACGGCACAAAGCCTTCTCATCAACTGATGAACAAAACTATCCCTTGAATATATTGACTAAATATCACCACTAACCGTGAATAACCACTAACCCCCATGCCCAGGTGGGCACAACAAAGCATGAAACACTTGCAAAAATAAAGAGATGGTCATAACTATCAGATTTTTTATTTACGACAATAAAATGAAGGAGATAGCTATGACCAAGAGATTAGATACCACATT
>JANNUH010000051.1:0-16294 GCA_031395015.1 Desulfobacterales bacterium
AAATGTGGTATCTAATCTCTTGGTCATAGCTATCTCCTTCATTTTATTGTCGTAAATAAAAAATCTGATAGTTATGACCATCTCTTTATTTTTGCAAGTGTTTCATGCTTTGTTGTGCCCACCTGGGCATGGGGGTTAGGAAGAGTTCGTGTTGGACAGGCATTTTTAAATCCAGAGTCACCTCTATCTGTTCGAATTAGAGACACATCAGAGGAAATGGCAAAAGAATATATGGCAGTACAACAGTTAGCTGCCAAGGGCGATAAATCTTTAAACAAATCTTTAAGTGAAGCGATTAGGGATTTTATTTATAGGAATGGACAAGAAGTTCAAGTAACGAGCGAAAAACAAAATTTACCAGGAAGTCAGTTGTGTCCTGATATACAAGTGCCATTTCCGGATGGTAGCATTATCTGTATAGAATTAACTTGGCGATCAACCGGCAAATATCTGATTGGTGGTGCAGGAGAACGAAAACCACAAAACACGCTAACACCAGGGCACATTATGAAATACCTTTTAGACAAGGTAATGGAGTATATCAAGGACCTTAAATTATAGAGGATGCTCCAACCAGGCGGTTCACTTGACGCCGAGAAGCGCAGCGGCGCTGAAGTGGGGAGTCGGTTGGCGGCGCAAGTGACCTTGATCGTTCGCATAAATGCAAGAAGGAGGTAATATGATAGCTTACTGCGGGTTGAATTGTTCAAAATGCGATGCTTATCTTGCAACGCAAGAAAACGATGAGATGATGAGGGAAGAGACTGCAAAAAAATGGTCAAAAATGTACCAGGCCGAAATTAAAGCGGATCAAATAAATTGCAACGGCTGTAAATCAAACGGGGTCAAATTCTTTCACTGTAATAATTGTAATATTCGTAAGTGCTGCTTGAAAAAAAGCGTGGAGAATTGTGCTGCATGTAAAGACTATATCTGCGAAACCTTATCCGGCTTCATCAAATTAGCACCGGAAGCAGGGAATGCGCTTGCACAATTACGAACATAAAGATGCGAACAACCTGCTCAGAAAGAATTTATTTCTTTAGACAGATACCTTTGAAGGATCTGTTTAACAACCCCTTTCTTTTTGATTCGATCCAGGGCATGCTGAAATGCACTGACAAAGCCGTTTGAGACATCTTTGCTAAAGGCGAAATAATCCTCAGCTCCTTCAAAAATGTAAATGGTTTTGAAATCCCGGGGGTTCAAAGATTTTTTTTTGATCAGCCATCTTGCGGAGAGATCCCCCTGGGCCCAGAGATCAATCATTCCGCTGTTCAGACTCTGAAGGAGGTCAACGGCAGCATCCTCACCAAAGGCATAGTAAAGGCTCTCGGGCGGGAGATCCGATGCCAGCAGTATTTTTTCAGAGATATCTTCTTTGATAACCCCTGTTTTCAGACTCCGAAGCCGGCCAATGGAATTGATACGGATATCACTGCCTGCCTTTGCTATAAGGACAACGCGGGTATGGGTCACGGGCCCGGCCCATTTGAACAGGGATTCCCTTTCTTTGGTCCTGGCCATTCCGAACAGGCATTTTTTCCCGCCGGCCGAAAGAGACTGATATCCCCTGGCCCAGGGCAGCACCGAAATCTGATCCCAGCCCAGCGCGGACTCCATCTGTTTTGAAACCGCCATTAGCACTTCCACAAAGATACCCTTGATTTTATCGTCTTCAATATAATTTAAAGGTGGATTATCCTCCGTCATGAACTGGATTTCCTGGATGCTTTCCGATGCCGTTGCAGGGGCCGGACAGGCCGATAAATTAAAAAAAATGAAGGATATAATCAAAAGAAGAATGTTTTTTTTCATTATGCTTTCCCTTAAGGTTTCTTGTTTCAGCCTTTTTTGGCCGGCCACGGCAATACACCCACCATATATAGGGTATTGGAGCTAAAATCAAGATGGATGCTAAGGTCCTTCATTATTCAATGGGGATCGCGGGGAGCAACCCTCCGGATCTCCCCGATAATATTCAACCATTTTTTTTAAAGGAGATAAACCATGCCATTTCCACTTATTGCGGCAGCCTTGGCTGCCATTGCCCCTGAACTTGCAAAACGCGGGCTTGATCTGTTGAGCGGGATATTCCGGGGCGCTGTGAATCAGGGTGCGGACAAGGTGTCTGAGCTGATTAAGGAAAAGACCGGAATAGATGTCACTGATATTGCGGAAAACAAGGTCACGGAGGATCAGTGGGTCAAACTGAAGGAATTTGAACTGGAGCACCAGGAGCAATTGCTTGAATATCGGAAAGCCATGGATGCCCATGGGCTGGAACTTGAAAAGCTGCGGATAGAGGATAGGAAAAATGCAAGAGAGACCCAGTCCGGTCGTGACAAAAATGAGGACCCCTTTATCCGGCGGTTTACTTATTTTTATGCTTATCTCATCACCTTCCTGACCTTTGTATTTATTTTCATGGCTGCCTTTGTGCCGGTATTATTTGACAAAGCCCTTCCGGAACAGTCCTGGCGAATTATTGACACTGTGCTGGGCTTTCTTCTTGGTGTCGGTTTGTCTGCCATCATTCAATTCTTTTTTGGTTCCAGCAGCGGCAGCGCCAAAAAATCGGAAGATATCAGCAACCTGCTGAAAGACCGGCCATCAGGCCAACCCTTTACAAACGGAGGGAATTGATATGAGCTATAACAAAGAACAGGCTGTTTTCTTGCAGCATGTGGCTGAACTTATACGAAAAGCCCCGGACTACGGTCTTTTGATGACGGCCGGTGAATTGTACCGGACACCGGAACAGCAGGCCCTTCACATCAAAAACGGCCGCAGTAAAACCATGAACAGCCAACATCTCGTCCGGATGGCCCTTGATCTTAATTTTTTTCAGATAGAGCCGGACAATTCCCTCAAGCTGGTTTATGACGGTGATCAGGTGCGTCGGCTCGGCGCTTTCTGGGAGAGCCTTGACCCAGCCAACCGCTGGGGCGGGAACTGGTCCAGCTTTAAGGACACCCCCCATTTTGAACGGATGAAAAGCCCTGTCCCATCTTCTGAAAGCCGGTCTTCTACGCCCCTGTCCGATATTGTCCCACCCCATTCCACACCCAGTCGCGGGAGCAAATTACTCATGGAACCGGTGGGCCCGAAATGCAGAAATTTGAATTATGATGTCAAATCCATACAAAAACTGCTGAACCTGAATGCCAACCGCCTCGCCCCGACTGTTTCTCTCAAATGTGACGGGATCATCGGGCAGAAGACCCTGAATGCCGTCGCAGCCTTTCAAAAAGAGGTGCTGTCCATGGCCGACCCTGACGCTATGGTTCGACCGGGAGATAAAACGCTGCTGGAATTATGCTCTGTCCTGCCCGGAGGATTCAGCGAGGAAGTGCTTGGGATTTTATATCTGAATGCTGCGGATGAGGGAGTGAGATCCTTTACCGCAGCCATGGCAGACACCATGGCAAAATACAATATCAATACCCCGCTGCGGCAGGCCCATTTTCTGGCCCAGATCGGTCATGAAAGCGGTGAGTTGCGGTTTCGGGAAGAACTGGCAACGGGTGCTGCCTATGAAAACCGGCGGGATCTCGGCAATCTCACACCCGGCGATGGGACCCGATATAAAGGGCGCGGACTGATTCAACTTACAGGCCGGGCCAATTATGCAGAATATTCCAGGACAGGCGGATTGAACAGAGATGTTGAAACTGATCCCGGTCAGGTGGCAACGGACGATGGACTGTGTGTGGATGTAGCCGGCTGGTACTGGGACAGAAAAGGTCTCAATGCCCTGGCCGACCAGGATGATCTTGAAACCGTTACCCGCAGAATCAACGGCGGATTGAACGGGCTGGAGGATCGGCGCCGATTGCTTATACGGGCCAAAACCTTGCTGTCGGCTTGATCCTGTGCCTGCAAAAATCCAAAAAATCCCAACACTCCCAACAGTTGGATTGACAGACCGAAAACGATGATGATACCGTAAATCAATAAGGATTCCTCTGATTTTTCAGGGTTGTTCGAAAATATTAAAGAGAATGAGGCCAAAATGATTGAAACGGAAGTTTTGCGGGCCTACCGGTCCTATTACGGAAGCTTTGGTAACACCTACCACGTCCAACTCCAACTGGAATCCATTCTTCATAAGGGAAAATCCCTTCCCAACGTGAGTCCTCTTGTGGATGCCGTTTTTGCAGCGGAAATGGAAACCCTTCTGCTGACGGCCGGACATGATGCAGATGAGCTATGCTTTCCAGTAAAGATTGACCAGAGCCTTGGAACTGAAACCTTTGTCCGGATAAACGGCACCGAGAAGACCCTCAAGGCCAATGATATGATGATGAGAGACGCAAAAGGGGTGGTCTGCTCCATCCTCTATGGTCAGGACCAGCGGACGCCGATTTCACAGAAGACCAGGCAGGCCCTATTTGTCACCTATGTGCCCCCTGGTATTAAGGCAGAGTCCGTCGCTGCTCATTTGGATACGATTAAGAGAAACATCATCCTTTTTGCTCCGGATGCCGAGACGAAATACCAACAGGTTCATACGGCAGAAGGGTAACAGACAAGGTTTGGGCTGGTCGGCAAGGCCCATTGGAAAAGAAATAAAAATGATCATTACAGAAAGCGGAAAAATCCGTGACAAACTCTATGTTATCGGCCCTGCAGCCATACCGGTCTATCTTTTGGACGGGCCTGTGCCTGTTCTTTTTGATGGCGGATTCACAGCCCTGGCACACCTTTATGAAACCCGGATCAGAGAAATTCTGGGTGATCGAAACCCTGAATATTTATTCCTGACCCATTCCCATTTTGATCATATCGGGGCGGTCAGTCATTTTAAGCAGGTCTGGCCCGGGCTTAAAATTGGCGGTTCTCTTCGCTGCCGTGAAATTCTGGCAAAACAAAGCGCTGTTCAATTAATGCGGGATTTAAACCTTGAAGGTACAAAAAATTTAATAAAAATGGGGGTACATCCCCTCAATGAGCAACCTTTTGAACCCTTTGATATGGATATCCTGATTCAACCGGACCAGAAGATTGAATTGTCCGCCGATCTGACGCTGATGGGTTTAAGTACACCCGGACACACATGGGATTTCATCTCCTACTGGATTCCGGAAAAAAAGATTCTTATCGCCTCGGAGGCGGTTGCCTGTTATCAGAGTGACGGATATCTACAGACTGAATTTTTAGTTGATTTTGATGCAAATCTTGAGTCTTTAATAAAAATCAAGAATCTGGAACCGGCAATTCTCTGCGCAGGCCACCATGCCGTGTTTACCGATGAAGACGCTGTGCGGCATATAAGCGCATCCGTAGAAGCGGCAAATCATTATCTAGTCATGACCGAGGGGTTCCTTGGCGGGGAAAAGGGTGATATTGACCGGGCAGTTTTAAGGGCTAAGGCCGTGGAATGGGACGACAGGCCCTGGCCAAAGCAGCCTGAATCTGCCTATCTGTTAAATACCCGGCAAAGGATGAAAACCATATGGCAGCGGATGAATAAACATCAGGAAAAAAAAGCAATATGATGTTTTCCATGGCAGCCGACGCCACGCTCCTGATCCATCTTGCCTTTATTCTCTTTGCTGGGGCAGGCGGCTTACTGGCCCTCCGGCGCCCCTGGGTCGCTTTTCTTCAGATTCCGGCCGCGGTCTGGGGAACCTTTGTTGAAATCTCCGGCAAGGTCTGCCCCCTGACCTATCTTGAAAATTATTTCCTCATGGGGGCAGGCCAGACCGGATACGCGGAAAGCTTTGTCGGGCACTATCTCATACCTGTCATTTACCCCTCAGGTCTCACGCGAGAGATTCAATATATGCTGGCATCGGTTGTGGTCCTTTTTAATCTTGTGATCTACGGCCTGATTATTTACCGCATCTCTTCAAGAAAAAAAAAGACCTGACCAGGGTATTTCAATAATCAATCCCCTTCAAATTCAGTAATGGCAAAAACCTTGCAGTCTTTAATCTTTTCCCTTCCTTTCAGATCCGGAAGTTCCACAATAAACGCACATTCAATGATCCGGGCGCCGAGTTTTCGTGTGAGGCTGACGGTGGCGCCCACTGTACCGCCGGTGGCGATCAGATCATCGACAATGACGATTTTCTCACCTTTTTTTATTGCATCCTCATGAATTTCAAGGGTGCCCTCTCCATATTCAAGGCTATAGATTTTCTGGATGGTTTTCCAGGGCAGTTTTCCCTTTTTCCGGACCGGAACAAACCCGATGCCCAGTTTATAGGCGAGAACCGCTCCAAATACAAATCCCCTTGCATCAATCCCCACTATCTTGTCAATATCCATGTCTTTATACCGGTCATAAAGGATATCGCAGGATTCCCTGAACGCTTCAGGGTCCTGCATCAGAGTTGTGAGATCTCTGAAGATGACCCCTTCCATGGGCCAGCCAGGAATACTTCTGATCGTTTCTTTCAAATCCATTTTTCTTTCCTTTTTAATCTTTTCTGATTTTATTCCTCAAATTCCTGAATCACTTTTACCAGGAGTTTTTTAACATTATCTGCATTGTGATGGAACACTTCAAGGATTTCATCCCAGGTGACAGGAGCTTCGTCCTCTTTCCAGCAGTCATAATCCGTTGACATGGCCACGGCTGCATAGGGAATGCCTGCCTCATTGGCCAGCATAGCCTCAGGAGCTGTTGACATATTGATCACGTCCGCACCCCAGATCCGGAACATCCTCGACTCTGCAACGGTTGAAAACCGGGGCCCCTCAATGGTGACCACACAGCCCTTGTCATGGACATCCAGATCCAGGCTACGGGCAGATTCAAAAAGGCATTTTCTTAAGCCCTCATGAAAGGGATGGGCCATGGCCGTATGAACCGGGCCGTTTTCAA
Source organism: Desulfobacterales bacterium (assembly GCA_031395015.1). GTDB lineage: Bacteria > Desulfobacterota > Desulfobacteria > Desulfobacterales > Desulfobacteraceae > Desulfobacula. Next base: position 6,836 of record JANNUH010000051.1, read on the forward strand.
AGGATTCCACAAAACTATTCTTTCGAAATCGAGTAAAATCAATGAATTGATCCAAAATCACAAGATGTCCCCGGTTGATTTCCTCTCTTAAACTGCCGCAGGCGGTTGTGGCAATCATATGGGTCACCCCTGCCTTCTGAAGGGCCCTGATATTGGCGCGGTTGTTGACCTGGGTGGGACTGTACTGGTGTTTACGGCCGTGCCGGGCAAGGATAACGGTGTCTACTCCATTGATCTGCCCGGATAAAAGGGAAGAGGAAGGCTCTCCATATTCGGTTAAGATATGAAGTGCTTCCGGGTTCTTTAAAATATCCGGATCATCCAGTCCTGACCCGCCGATAATACCTATTTTCAACATTTTCACTCTCCTGATACTTTAATTCCTCTTTAATGTTTCCATGAATTCATTAAAACTCATTTTTTCATATTTTCCTGATTGAATATAATTTAAAACCTTGGAAAGATAATCTTCATCCACATACCCCGGAAGGCTGTCGAGCTTTGTGCCGTCCGGCTTAAGGAACCAGACGGTCGGCAAGCCTCTGACCTTCCATTGGGCTGAAACCTCGGTGTCTTTATCCGTATCGATCCGGATGCTGATGAAATTTTCATTTAAATAGGCCCATACTTTCTTGTCCTTGAATGTGGTCGTTTCCATTTTTTTACAATAGGTGCACCAGTCTGCATGAAAATATAAAAAGATATGTTTGTTCAACCTTTTTGCCAGTTCCATGCCCTCGCTATACCCTTTCCATTGGATGCCGGCATCTTTTGAGTTCTGCCCGGAAATTTTTCCAGGAGCAGTTTCAACGGCCCCCCCCTCTTTTATATGATTATGAATCATCACACCGGTAAAAGCGATGCACATAAGCGCGATAACCAGCATATTCTCTTTTTTCATGTTCAATTCCTATATTTGAATTCGATTTTAATAAATATCACTAAGCCCGACCATGTCATCGTTCTCAGCAATGATCATGCCACAAAAATTATATCAGAACGTTTAATCGTCTTATACCACCCTGTGGCTTTACATCAGGTTAAACTTTCTTTATTAATAAAGCATATTGTTGCATAAATAAATATATCTTTTCTTACACTGATTAAAGGAGAATAAAATGACCACCCCTAATGTACTCGTTACCCTTTCCTGCGGAACCGACAACCCCAACCGGGCAACACGGGCTTTGTTCCTTGCTGCCGTGGCCCAGAAAAAAGGGAAAAATGTGACTGTATTCCTTCTGGACGACGGGGTATATCTTGCAAGGAAAGGTGCCGCAGAAAACATCAAGGCCGCCACAGGTGATTCAGCAGATGATTCCCTGGCCCATCTCCAGGCCCATGACGTTCCGATTCTGGTCTGTACGCCCTGTGCCAAATCACGGTTTATTGAAGAAAAAGACCTTGCAGATTCGTGCAGACTCGCGACCGCAGCAGAGTTGATCGATCTTGCCTGTGATGCGGCTGTCATCAGCCTTTAACCTGGTGCCTGGATTCATTTAAGCTGTATCCCATATTTTTTGATGCGTTTCCAGACGGTTATCCGGCTCACGCCTAATCTTTCTGCAGCCCTGCTTTGATTCCCATCCGCTTTTTGAAGCGCATCAAGAAGACTTTCTTTTTCAGACGCCCCCACCCTGACCACATCATTGGGTTTCGGATCATGGACAGGTTCCGGAAGGAAAGGCTTACAGGATGCAATCTTTTCCGGAAGGTGTTCCGGGCCGATGCTTTTCCCCCTTGCCAGGACAAAGGCATATTCGATAGTGTTTCTTAATTCCCGTACATTGCCGGGCCAGGGATATGCCACCATGATGCGCATGGCCCCGGGTGTGAACCCTAGAATATTTTTCCCTGTTTTCTCTGCATGAAACTGTATGAAATGCTGAATAATCAAGGTGATATCGTCTTTGCGCAGGCGAAGCGGAGGGCAGGTTAAGGGAAACACATTGATTCTGAAAAACAGATCTTCCCTGAATTTTCCAAGGGCTATCATTTTTTCAAGATCCCTGTTGGTTGCCGTGATAATCCGGACATCAATGGGGATGGATCTGTTGGCCCCTACCCGTTGAATCATCTTTTCCTCCAGGACCCTGAGCAGTTTGACCTGGACCGAGAGTGGGATATCCCCGATTTCATCCAGAAAAAGAGTCCCTTTATGGGCAGCCTCAAACCTTCCGATTCTGTCGCTGTCCGCACCGGTATAAGCCCCTTTGACATGTCCGAAAAGCTCACTTTCAAGAATATTTTCGCTTAATGCCGCACAATTGACCTTTATGAACGGCTTTTGGGCCCGCCGACCGGTTTCATGCAGGGCTTTTGCAACCATTTCCTTTCCGGTTCCGCTCTCCCCCAGGATCATGACTGGGGTATCCAGTGAGGACAGGCTATCAATGCCGTCATAAAGGCTTTGCATAATCGGCGTTCTTCCGATGATGCCATGGACGCCGTCATCAATATGGTACATCCGTTTGATGGATGCGAGCTCATTTTTATAATTGATGTTCTCAGAAATATCTTTCAGGGTTTCAACCGCACCCACAATTTCTTTTTTTTCATTAAACAAAACCGTAGCGCTTTTTATGATGGGAATTGTCCGGTTCAGGCGGTCGGTAATAACACATTTCTTGTCCCTCACAAACTCCTCGGAAAACAGCTCACACCAATTTTTCCCTGAACCTTCACCAATGATTTTACACCCGGTACAATTCAGTATTCTGCAGGATCGGCCCTTTAATTCTTCTTCCGTATAACCTGTCATTAATTGGGCATTCTTGTTGGCAGCGATAAAAAAGCCTTTTTCATCCACGATAATGATGCCGTCCTGAACCGAATCGATTATCGGCCGCCATTGTTTTTCAATATCCATGTCATCCTCATCTGCGTTAATCTTGTTAACAGTTAAGTTAACGCATTGTTAACATATATGCAACTGAGATTTTTTAAACCCGTGGGAAAATAATGGACATGCGGTCATTTTTATTTTTAAATTCAACAGGTTAATCCATATGATAATAATCCGGAAACTCGTGGCACGTTCATTGCTCAAAGAAGGTTTGAAAAGCTGGTAATAAACCGTGACTCCCCACAACCCAAACCTTGATAAAAAAGGAGACCCCATGAAAAATAATCTAAAAAGCATATTGATCCTTGTATTTCTTTCAGGGCTTTTGCTATTGGCCGGATGCACGCCTGACAAAACAGTAAAAACCGCCGAGACCCAGACAGAAGACCGGTCATGGATGTTTCATGACATTGTGGATGCAGAATTTATGAAAGCCCATATAGGTATTCCCATGCCCGGCAATGTCATGCTGATTGATTCAAGGCCCTACAAGACAAAATTTATCCAGGGCCATATTCCAGGGTCAATCAGCATTCCGTTTTCAGAATTTGATCAGAAAACAAATCTTCTTCCTGAAGATAAAAATGCTCTCCTGATTTTTTACTGCGAAGGAGAGACCTGCAAACTCAGCCACAACTCAGCCCGGAAAGCCGAAGCCCTGGGCTATAAAAATGTTAAGGTCTATGCCAAGGGATATCCGGAATGGGTAACGCTCTACGGCAGCTCAGTCGATGCCATGCCGACAAAATCAGACGGAATCGAAGGCGCCATTGATCTTGACCGTTTCGCCGGCATCCTTGCAAACAATCCTGAGTCCATTATGCTCGTTGACGTCCGTGATCCGGATGAATTTAAAAAAGGGTCCTTTAAAACCGCCGTCAATATCCCGGTGGAAACCCTTGATAAAAAGATAAACGATTTTCCGGCAGACAAACCCGTTGTTTTTGTCTGCACCACCGGTGCCAGAAGCGGAGAAGCTTTTTATATGGCAAAGGATCTGAGAAAATCCTTAAAAGAAGTGTATTATGTAGAAGCCGGAATTACCTTCAAAGGGGATGGTCAGTATGAAATCAAAAAACCGAAAAAACCCGGGTCAGATAAATAAGAAAATAATAAAGGAGATTTCCCATGTTTAAAAAAATAATCATTCTGTTTACGGCAGTCCTGTTTATACTCGTGTCCAATTCCGTGCTCTTTGCCTCTGAAGGCCCCAAAGGCAATGATCGGAAAGGCAAATACACCTATCGAAAAGTGTATAAATCCTGCTCGGAATCAGGCCAGGTTGAATCTGCGACCCCGAAAATCAGTCCTTCCGATAAAACCATGGCAGAATGGAAAGCGATTTTTGATACTAAAAATTTTAATGAATTCGGCTGCAAGGAACATTGGACTACTTTATCCAATGAAGACATCCTTGACATTTATTCTTATTTTTATGGCCATGCCTCGGATTCTCCTTCGCCAGCCACATGTAAATAAAAAATATGAAAAGGACGGGACCATACCCCGTCCTTTTCACCGGCTCATATCCCACCCATGGAGATGTATATGAAAAAAAGGATTTCATCAGGCTGCGGAATTGCTGCGGCAGTTATCGCCACCCTTTTGTGTTTTCTTTCCCCGGCATTTGCCTCCACACCGGAGAACGCTGAAGACGCCATGGGAAGACGCCTGGCCAGACAAGCCGTCAAGGACAATAAACAATGGACCACGACAGACCACAAGAAAATGGAGGCCCTGAACAAAGCATTCACATCCGGAGAAGAGATCACCAGGGCCTGCATTTCCTGCCACTCCGAAGCTGCAACCCAGTTTCATAAGACCATTCACTGGACATGGATGGCGTCTGAAGATAAAACGGATCGGCGTTACGGCAAGGCCGGTTTTTCAGTGAATAATTTTTGTATCTCCGGCAATGCCATGGAAGATAAAAGCTGTCTGAGCTGCCATACCGGCTGGGACCAGAAGGGTGTCCAGGGTGAGGTCAATTGCCTGAAATGTCATAATTCATCGGGATTCAATTTTGATGAAGCCCTTTCCGATGTCAAATCCTTTTTAAAAGACGAGGACCCCGAGGCCCATGAAATGGCAAAAGACATTCAGCAGGAAATCAGAAAAGCCCTTGGTCAGGTGACCCTTCCGGACCGAAAAAACTGCGGGGACTGCCATTTTACCGGCGGTGGCGGCGATGGAGTAAAACACGGGGATCTGGACACCTCTTTGACAAAGCCCAATCGCATGCTGGATGTGCATATGGGAACGGATGGAAAAAATTTTACCTGTACCCGGTGTCATACCACCGTGGATCACCATATCTCAGGCCGGATTTATACCAACCCGGCCGTTGAATCTAAAAAAAGCCTGATTGAAGATGATCTGGCGCCTAAAATCACCTGCGAGTCCTGTCACAGCGCCATGCCCCATAAAAATGATTCCAAGATGAACGATCATACGGATGTGGTTTCCTGCCAGGCCTGCCATATCCCGAGCTTTGCCCGGGTGAACCCCACCATGATGTGGTGGGACTGGTCCAAGGCAGGGAAGCTGAAAGACGGCAAACCCTATGTGGAAGACGGCGAGTTCGGAAAACCCGTGTATAAGACCATCAAAGGGGAATTCAAATGGGAAAAAAATGTCATCCCGGAATATTTCCGGTTCAACGGGTCTTTGATCAGTACAACGGCCGATGACATCATTGATCCCGGAAAAATTGTGGAGGTCAGCCAGCCTGTGGGGGACAAATCCGACCCCCAGACCCGCATCTTTCCTTTTAAAATTCACCGGGGAAAGCAGCCCTATGATAAAGTCCATAAAAAACTGCTGGCCCCTATACTTTCAGGCCCCAAAGGATTCTGGACAACCCTGGACATGAATGATGCCATTGAACGCGGCAATAAGACCCTTGGCATTCCCTATTCCGGTGAATTCGATTACGTCGAAACCACCTATGCCGTGCCCATCACCCATATGGTGGCACCCAAGGAAAATGCATTGGCCTGTAACGAATGCCATATCCGGAAAACATCCAGGCTGGCGAACATAGCAGACCTGTACATGCCCGGCCGGGATCAGTTCCGACTCGTCGATACCATTGGATGGGTGTCTGTTCTCGGTGCTCTGGCGGCTGTTCTGCTGCATGGTCTGGGTCGGTTTTTCGTAAGAAACGGTAAGGAGGACTAAATGACGGATCAAAAAACCATCAAAATCTATCTTTATACACGATTTGAGCGAATCTGGCACTGGTTCCAGGCTGTGGTGATCATGATTCTCATCATCACCGGGCTTGAAATTCACGGCACCTATTCTCTTCTTGGATTTCAAACCGCTGTCAAACTTCATAATTATCTGGGTCTGTCCTGGCTTACCCTGTTTGCCTTTTTTGTCTTCTGGCTTCTTACCACAGGGGAATGGAGGCAATATATCCCCACCACTAAAAAACTTTTTCTGGTGATCCGGTATTATGCCTGGGATATTTTTAAAGGCGGCCCGCACCCGGTTCAAAAAACAAAGCACGCAAAGCATAACCCGCTGCAGCGGCTGGCCTATCTTGGCATTTCCGCCATGCTGCTGCCGGTGCAGATGGTGACCGGGCTATTATATTATCTTTACAATGATCTGCAAGGATTGTTTTCCCTTTCCGTCCTTGCCGGCATACACACCCTGATCGCATTCTTTCTCCTGAATTTTCTGATCATCCACCTTTATATGATTACCACAGGGCATTCTGTCCTGGGGCATATTTCAGGGATAATCACCGGTTGGGAAGAAGTCCTGGAAACAACAGCCATTGAAGACTGGGAAACCAAAAAGCACAAAACCTTCTTGCCATAGGCCATAAAATCAGATAATGTGCTGATATTTAACGCCCAATAATTATTTCTTTCTTTTCACGTATGGCATATGAATTGCTTTTTCTAAAAAAAGTAATTTTTATAACAGTATCAGATTAACACATTGTTAAGTGGAGGAATCTATGGACCCGGTTTTTCTCTCAAGATTGCAATTTGCCGCCGCCACCATGTTCCATTTTCTTTTTGTACCGCTGACCCTGGGGATTTCCATCATCATCGCCTATATGGAAACAAAGTATGCGAGGACAGGGGACACGGTATATCTGAAAATGACAAAATTCTGGGGCAAACTTTTTCTCATCAATTTTGCTCTGGGGGTTGTCACGGGCATTACCCTTGAATTCCAGTTCGGCACCAATTGGTCAAGGTATTCAGAATATGTGGGGGATGTATTCGGATCTCTCCTGGCCATTGAGGCGTCCGTGGCCTTTTTTCTCGAATCCACCTTCATCGGTATCTGGATTTTCGGATGGAAAAAGATGTCTGCCAAGGCCCATGCCGGAGTCATGTGGGTGGTCGCTGCGGCAGGCAATATCTCCGGCATCTGGATTCTGACAGCCAACGGGTTTATGCAGAATCCCGTGGGATATACTCTTCGAAACGGCAGAGCTGAGCTGACGGATTTTTTTGCCGTTCTCTTCAATTATAACAGCATCCTCCAGATCCTCCATGTTCTGCCGTCGGCCCTTGTTCTTGCCGCTTTTTTCATCATGGGCATCTCTGCCTATCATCTTTTAAAAAAACAGCATGTGGATCTTTTTATGCGATCCTTTAAAATCGCTTTGCCCGTTGCCCTGGTAGGTTCCATTTTTGTGGCCGTTATCGGTGATTTCCACGGAGTCAATGTAGCCAAGACCCAGCCGGCAAAGCTTGCCGCCATGGAATCCCACTGGGAGACCCGAACCCAGGCCCCCATTATCATGTTTGCCATTCCCGATGAAGAGCTTGAAAAAAACACCATTGAGATCCTTTCTTTGCCCGGCCTATTAAGCTTCCTCGGATTCCATGACTTCAATGCCGAGGTCAAAGGACTGAGAGATATCCCAAAGGATGAGCGACCCCCGGTTCTGCCGGTCTTTATCGGATTCAGGACCATGGTCATTATCGGAACCCTGTTGATTTTTTTAAGCATTTACGGCTGGTTCCGAAGAAACAAAATCCTGGAAAGCCCGTGTTATCTGAAAGTTTTAGTTTTTTCCATCCCCCTTCCCTATCTTGCCATTGAAATGGGATGGATTGTGACGGAAGTCGGTCGCCAGCCCTGGATCGTGTATGGAATTTTAAAAACCGCCGAAGCCGTCTCCCCCATTGATGCCGTCCAGGTCCTGTTTTCCCTTATCGGATTTATTGCAGTTTACAGCCTTCTGGGTGCCATCGGATTTTATCTCATTGTCCAGAATGCCAAAAAAGGCCCTGGGGCTGTGCATTAACATACAAAGGAGTGATGATATGGAACTTCAATCGATATGGTTTTTTTTATGGGGGCTCCTATGGGCTGTCTTTTTCATGACAGACGGGTTTGATTTCGGCATTGGAACCCTTTACCCTTTTCTTGGGAAAACAGATCATGACAAAAGGGTTATGATCAATTCCATCGGGCCTTTGTGGGACGGCAATGAAGTCTGGCTTCTGACGGCTGGCGGGGTCACCTTTGCAGCCTTCCCCAAGGTCTATGCCACCATGTTTTCTTCCCTTTATACACCCTTGATGCTGATTTTATTTGCTCTGATTTTCAGGGGAGTTGCCTTTGAATTCAGAGGAAAAATCCAAAGCAAGGGCTGGAAAAAACTCTGGGACACCTTTATCTTCCTTGGCAGTTTTTTGCCTGCCCTTCTTTTCGGGGTGGCCTTTGCCAATATTTTCCAGGGCATCCCCTTTGACGGAAAAGGCATTTATCACGGCAATACCTTAAAACTCCTGAATCCCTACGGACTTCTGGGAGGTGTATTGTTTGTTCTTTTATTTCTCCAGCACGGGGCCAACTGGCTCAATATAAAGACCACGGGAGAACTACAGGAAAGGGCTGTTGCCGTATCGAAAAAGATCTGGGTCATGCTTGTGCCGGTGGCCGTTATTTTTCTTATTGCATCCTATTTTGCCACGGACCTTTATGCCAATTATTTTAAAACCCCGGCCCTTTTCCTGGTCATTCTTGTCACCGTGGTTGCTCTTTTTGCAACACGGGTTTTTATTGCAGGCCGGCATTTTTTCAAAGCCTGGTTTGCTTCCGCTCTAACCATTGTGGGAGCCACCTTCTTTGGAATTATCGGCCTTTTCCCCAGGCTATTTCCGTCCAGCATGGATAAAAATTTTTCTCTGACAGCCTTTAATGCCTCATCCAGCCCCCTGACATTGAAAATCATGCTGTGCGTTGTATTGGTCTTCATCCCCCTGGTCATTATCTACCAGGCCTGGTCCTATTATTTCTTCAGGCATCCGGTTACCCGTGAAGACCTTGATATGGAAGATGCATACTGATATAAGAGTAAATATCATTACAAATTAATTAACCCCTTAAAACAAAGGAGATGGATGATCATGGACAGATATGTGTGCGGACCTTGCGGTTATGTGTATGACCCGGTAGACGGAGACCCGGACAACGGTATTGATCCGGGAACAAGTTTTAAAGATCTTCCTGCTGACTGGTGTTGCCCCATCTGCGGTGCTTCAAAAGACGATTTTGAAATGGAATAGAAATATGTAGGGCCGGGCAAAAAAAATTTTTTTTGCCCGGCCCTACATATTTCTATTCCATTTCAA
>JANNUH010000076.1:0-71682 GCA_031395015.1 Desulfobacterales bacterium
CTCAACAGGGAAATTTTTTTAACCATGGTGGGTCAAAATTGGGTTGTCACAGGGGGTCAATTTTCGGTTGTAATTTCGAATTCAGCTCAGCAGCCATTGCAAGCACGATTGATTTGAGTTATTTTTATGCAGATTCAACAGTCATAGTCGCTTCGGATGGATTGTCCGCCACATTGGAAGAAGACCCTCCTTCTGGTTCTGTGCTTCTTTCAGATGATCCTTATTTAGGTGACCCAACTCTTCTTCCTTTGAGCCCTTTTACGCTCACTTTTAACTATTCGTTTACAATAGATGTCGATAACTATGATACCTTTTATGTAAAGCTATTTGAGGCAGACTCAACTGGTGCCATAATCCATAGTTTTTTGCTGGAATATGACAACACCGACGGAGATTCGGAATGGGTCCGGACTGGTATTGTATCTTGGAATGTGTCAGGTGCTCCTGCCTCAGGTCTTGGTCTCGAATTCCAGTTGAACGCATGGGATGGCCTTGCCGGTTCATCAGTATTTATTTCGAACGTTCAATTTGAACTTTCCCCGGTGCCTGAACCTTCCACCTTTATCCTGCTGAGCATGGGGCTTTTCGGGATGGCAGGGCTGGGTCGAAGAAAGCTGAATTCATAAATCAGGAAAGAGTTAAAATTTCTGAAAAAGCCACGCTACTGATGTATTGAAATCATAGTAGTTCGGAAAGCCACGGGTTTGGTTTTTAAATAGCCGGGTTGCCAGAAAAATAGATATTATTTTTCATTGGTAGTCCGGCTTTTTTTATATCAAAAAATTTAAGGAGAAGGGATGAAATCACAAACCGTTAAAAGAATCAGCCTTGTTCTGATGGTTCTGTCTTTTTTTGCAGTGGTGCCCTGGATGGCATTTGCAGAGACCGATGTCACCGGCAAGGTTGAACTGATCAAATCAGGACTGGTGTATGACAGACGAACAAAAATATCCTCCATGAATGTGTCCCTGAAGAATATTTCTCAGGATGTTTTGTTAACCCCCATCAAGGTGGTTATTGACAGTATCAGCATAACCGGTGTTACAGTTGCCAATGCCGATGGAATAACAGGAGATGGCAAACCTTATTTTCAATATAGCATAGGAAATGGTCAATTGTTGAAGGGATTGACTATTCCCGGTAAAGCCTGGTCTTTTTTTAACCCGGCCAATGCCAGATTCAGTTATACAACACATGTGTTAGCTTTTACTGGCGTTGAAATAATTAATGGGGTCATTATTCCACCGATACCCGATTCCACATCGAACAAGGCATCAATTAAAGGCGTAGATTCCAACAACAATGGACTTCGAGATGATGTGGAGCGATTCATTGCCAAAGAGTTCGGACCGGATGCAATATTGTATGAGAAAGCCAAAGAACATGCAATTACTCTCCAGGGTGCTATAATAAATCCAACCCCGGAAACGATCTCTGTGCATTTGGATTCATTCCGTTGTATCAGTGACAATCAAAGACTATCTGATTTTCGTAAAACCACAATAGAAACATTAAACACGCCGGAACGTAGAGCTGTCTATGGTAAAACTTTTGCGGGAACGGTTATTACCAAGGAGGGGTGCCAATAATGAAAAGAACTATAATGGTTTCAATACTCAGTGTATTATTATTGGTCATTCTTTTTAATGTGAAAATATCTTATGCTGCGGATGTAAATCTCGTTTATATTAATGGCATCCAAAACACTCTGGAAATGGCAGCAGAAACTGCGAATACGATTGCGTATAGCCTTAAAACATCAGCAAATCATTACGGTCGCATGAAAACGTTTAATGTGGAAAATGTATGGAATCCTATTGGTTGGTCTGGCAATAAAGACGGATGGGATCTGAGTCAGGACAAAATGGAGCTTTTTTTACTAAAAACTGCTGAAGAAAAATACCGTTCAGATTTTCAAAAAATAATAGTTCCTTTCAATATGTCTCAAACGATAGACCAGGACGCCGCGACTCGGGTCAATGCCTATCTTGATGATATGACTCCATGGAATAACTATCTTGAATCCGAGGGTAAGATAACAGATGCAGACATGAATGAAACTCAAAGGGCAGCGAAATCTCTTGTTTCGAGTGTTGAAAGATTGGGGTCGGCCGTAGTTGTGGCCCATTCGCAAGGTAATTTGTTGGCAAATTTGGCTTATGCCAGGCTTGCAAAGAATTATGGGAACGACACCACAAAAATGATCAGGGTTGTTAATGTGGCGAATGTTTCTGAATTTTCGGTAAATAGCCTTAATTTTACTCACAGAGGTGATGCAGCACTTTTTTCTGGAGCGACAGAATCCGGTTGTCTTGACAACAGCCTTGAAACCATTCCGAGCAGAGGAAATAACTGGACAAGAACAACCGATAAATGTGCCGGTGGAACAGAGAAGTTTACGATTGCAGCCGCCACCTTTGATTACCCAACAACTCCCATACCGGATCAAGATTTTTTTGACAAGTGCTTAAACCACAGTATTGTGCAGACATACCTATCTACTGCGATTGTTCCTGTTCTTGACGACCAAGGCATAACGTTTACAACCTCGGCTGAGCGATTTGTGGATCGTTTTGAGGATTTTATATATGCCGCTGCAGAATCATTATATTTATCAAAAGACACTGACCGAGATGGGGTAGCAGATTCAATCGATCAGTGCCCGTCAACACCTCAGGGAGAGATAGTCAACGCCAACGGCTGTTCCATATCCCAGTTGGTTGTCGATACTTTGAAGCCAGCGGTTAATGAACAGATTTCATATCAGAATGAATACACATTTACGTGGAAGCCTCTCAATCTGCCCAATGAAAGCACTCTGAAATATTTTGTCAGTATTCAGAAAGATGCTAATCCCGACGAAATCTACTTTAATGACTATGCCGATGGAAACGATAAACAACTGCCGATGGGCGGGTTTTTGCCGGGAGCAAAGTATTTCTGGCATGTCTGGGCTGTGGATCAGAACGGGGTATGGAGCAAGGCTCTGGCTGCCGGAAACTGGCCCTATTTTACAACATCCACGCCCCCGATAGTTGAATATTCAGGAATGACTCAAAATTTTAATAATACAAATTATGGTATAGCCTTTGGGATATCCGGGGCGAATGTCAGTTCCATTGATGTTTTAAATGGTCCGAATATCCTTTCAACATTTCAAAACCATGCTAATCTTTCTCGGAAACCAGTGGTTGGAGATACTTACACCATCAGGATTAATTATAAAGATGGAACCAGTCAGGAATCCACATACACTGTTGAAGGGGTCAATGATAATGTTGCTGCCATCATATCCCCACAAGACAATAGCATAATTGAATCAACGCAGCCAACAATCCGGTGGCAACAGGCAGCAGGTACTGTTTCCCGTTATATGATAATTATACAAAAGATTGAAGGCACCACAGAAAGGTTTATTTGGAGTTCCTATTTAGGCGAAACAACAACATCCTGTGTTTTTAATTTTGACAACACAGCGTCTGAGGCACTTCAACCAGGTGGAAAGTATAGACTATACCTTCATTCATATGATGAAAACTGGAATTCGGCCTCATCGATAAGAACATTTTCGATTGCAAGCCCTATTCCTTCCGGCGTCCATGCTGAATATCAGGCATCCCATTCCTGGAATTACATCACCTGGACGGCAGTGCCGGGTGCTTTGACATATAAACTTTATTGGGGAACCGAACCGGCCGTGACCAAAAACAGTGAATATGGCGGGGAAACCCCTAAAACGGAATTCAGCCACACCGGCGTAATCTCAGGGTGGACATATTATTACAGGATTTCTTCGGTTGATGCTCAAGGCCATGAGTCTGAATTATCGGAACAGGTTTCTGCTTCTGTCGGCTGCGGTGCCTACGTAGCCCCTGGCGTATGGAAGGAATTTGACTGCTACAACCTTGCGGCTATCGGCAAAACCACCAATGATGACCCCTTCACCCCCTCCTGGAGGCTGAACGGCGGCTACTGGCAATGGGGCCGAAAGGGTCCTGATCCCAGCCAGTGGTACAACACCAACACCCCCAATTTTGCCCACGGCCCCACCGGTCCGGATGCCGGTAGTGCCAACAGCGGTGCCATGTACGGATGGAGCCAAACAAAAGCTCCCAACGGTTCCTGGCTTGATGCATCTAAAACTGCCAATGATCCTTGTCCTGCCGGATATAGGGTGCCTACCATTAGCCAATGGCAAGGTGTAATAGAGAATAATGACATCCATGGTACTTTAGGCACATGGTCAATTGCCAATACCAACTACAGCAGCGCTCGGTTTTTTGGTAATGGCCTGATGCTGCCGGCCGCCGGCTTCCGGGAAGAGTTTCGCGCCTACTCTGGGAGTCATTACGGTTTGTTGCAGAACCGTGGCGAAAGAGGCCTCTACTGGTCCACTATGGGGTTCGCCAGCTACAAGGCGCAGTACCTGGCCTTGCACAGCAGCGGCGCTAACCCGGGCGGTGACTACCGCAGCCACGGATTATCGGTGCGCTGTATCGCAGAATAATTCGACTATTATGACTATTTCTCTGTCCCGGTCCTGACGGTCTGGGACAGAGAAATTTATCCAAGATACTGCTGAAAGGCGTTACATGAAAAAACAGATCATTGCATGGGGTATCATCGTCCTCCTGTCCTGCTCCTGGGTCCAGGCACAGGAAATCCAGCTTTATTTCCCGAATTTTGCAGGGCATCAGTATGACTGGAAGCTTTTTCAGGGTGAAAAAGAGCTCACTGTTCGTTCAGGAGAAATTGCCCCGAACGGGCGTGTTACCCTGGTCATGCCGGACGTGCATAAGGATTATCGGGGCATGACCCGGTGGATGCTCAAAAAAGGTGGCGGGCTGGACATGATTTATACCGGCAAGGGGTTTTCGGTGGAATGTCTGTCTGAACAACCAGCTCCGGACAATATCATTTATACCAATAACCCTGAAAACGATTTTTTAGCTGCACATCACCACCGCCAGCAGACCATTCTGGATAGGCTGGGAGCGGTGAACCATCTTTTGCAGGTGTATACCCCGGATGAAGATCTTCACAAAATGGCTTTGAAAGAACAAGAACATCTGAACCGGCAGTTTGAGCAAGTCCAGTCTGATAGAGCGAAAAGCCCTTTGTATGCGGCCCGGTTTGGAGAAATTGTTGATTTTACAAAGGGTGTGGCAGATAAAGGGTATGAGAATCCAGGGGATCACATGACTTATTTCAATAATTTTGTGACCCACACCCTGAATTTTAAGGATCTCTACACCAGCGGTCATTGGGACCAGGTCCTGCACCACTGGCTGATGATGAATATCCGCTCACAGGATGGCGATCAGGGGATTAAAAACAGGCTGAATGCAGCCCTCAGTCGAATGAACCAGGCTGATATTCTGAGCGCCTTTATGCAGAAAGCGGTCCCCCTGCTGGTGAAGGAGGGTAAAGATGATCTGCTGCCCGGAATAGCAGCCCATCTGGATAAGCATCCCGCTGCCCGGGCAAAATTGCCGGACAATGTGAAGCACATGATGGCATCAATCAAGATACTGACCGGGAAAAAAGCCCCGGACCTGATGCTGAAGGCCCCGGTCCGAACCCAGACCGGTCGGAGCGCTCAGGACATCACCCTGGAAACCGGCAAGCTGAATGCGGATTTTACGATCCTGCTATTTTACCAGGGGGAATGCCCGCTGTGCGAGGATGCCCTCATCGACCTGGCCAATCAATACAAATGGCTGACGGAACATAGGGTGCGGGTGATCGCCATCAGCGGGGATACGACCGAACAGGGGTTTGAAAAGAAACTCAAGTATCATCAATGGCCGGATAATTATTGCGATTTGACCGGCATGGCCGGGGTGAATTTTAAAAATTACGGGGTGCTGGGAATCCCCACCCTGTTCCTGATAGATAAAGAAGGAACGGTTCTTGAGAAAACCGCCACGGTGGATGACGTAATCAAACACGTCAATAAAGGGATATAAAAAAATAAATTTGGGTGGACGAGGAAATTTCCCTATGATACAGAAAAGTGATGGATATCAAATGCTGGGGTTCAAGAGGATCGATACCTGTATCAGGCCCGCCATATACCAAATATGGCGGAGACACGACCTGTATTGAAATTACGGCCAAAACCGGGGAAACCATCATCATTGATGCCGGGACAGGGTTAAGGCGCCTGGGCAATTGCCTGATGGACAGAAACATCACCCGGTATCACCTGCTGCTGACCCATGCCCATTGGGATCATATCATGGGGATTGCATTTTTCAAACCGCTTCAATTCAGCAAGGTGAGCCTGATCATCCAGGATCGTCTTTTTTCCGGGATCAGTACCCGGGAAGTGCTGGATGAGGTCATGAAAAAACCGTTTTTCCCCATCAGCCTAAATGATCTCAAGGCTCAATTGCAGTTTGACAAAAACCTGAACCATTCTTTTTCCATCGGATCTGTAAGGGTTGAGACCATCCCCACCAGCCATAACAACGGGGGACTGGGGTATAGATTTCTTGAAGACGGCAAAACTTTTGTGTTTCTGACCGATAATGAACTCGGGTTTGATCATCCCGAAAGCCTGGGTTTTGATGCATATCTGAATTTTTCCCGGAATGCAGACCTGTTATTCCACGACGGAGAATATACAAAGGATGAATATGCAAGGAAAACAGGCTGGGGCCATTCTTCCATCAAAGATGTTCTGGATCTTGCAGTTCAGGCCCAGGTGAAAAAACTCGGGCTTTTTCACCTGAACCAGGACAGAACCGATGATGATATGGATAAACTGGTCGAAGATTGCCGGGCAGATCTGAAACACATTCATTCCGGCATGGATGTGTTTGCCGTGTCTTCTGACACGACGATGCATCTATAAATGGCACCATCCAGAATTGCGCTGAATCATGAAACAGTCCTCTGAATCCTCTTCCATGTTAAAGACCCTTAACATCATGCTCTCCTGGAAAATGGCGGTGATGTTCTTTTTCGGGTTTTCGTCGGGTTTTCCCTATTTTATTATCAAAGATGTTTTAAAGCTCTGGATGACGGACGCGGGTGTGGATATTACCACCATCGGCTTGTTTGCCCTGGTCGGCATGCCCTATACCCTGAAATTTATCTGGTCCCCCCTGATGGACGGGTTTGTTCCCCCATTTCTCGGCCGCAGGCGGGGCTGGATTCTCATGGCCCAGATCGGGCTTATGATCACCATTGCCGCCCTGGGGCAGTGTGATCCCAAACAGAGTTTATGGTGGATCGCCGTGTTTGCTCTGTGTCTGAATTTTTTCGGGGCCAGCCAGGATATTGCCCTGGATGCGTTCCGGCGGGAATATCTGACCAGCCGGGAGCTGGGTTTCGGGACCGGTGTATGGATGAATGCCTGGCGTCTTGGGACCTTTGTTTCCGTGGGGCTTTCGGTTCTGGCGGATTTTGATTTTACCTGGCAGACGATTTTTTTCATGCTCACGGCAGTCATGGGAATCGGTGTTGTGACTACGCTCCTGGTGCCTGAGCCCAAGGTGGCTGACCCTCCGCCGGTCACCCTCAGGGAAGCGGTGGTTGATCCGTTTGTGGAGTTTTTCCAACGGAATCGGGCTGTCCTGATTTTACTTTTCATTCTTCTCTATAAAATCGGAGATAATATGGCCGGCACCATGACCATTCCCTATATCATGGAGATGGGGTTTTCCAAGGCCCAGTATTTTGTCATTGTCAAGGGGGTCGGTATGTTTGGACTTTTTGCCGGGGTTCTGGTGGGCGGCTCCATCATGATCCGCCTCGGCATTGCAAAATCCCTTTACGCATTCGGATTTCTCCAGGCAATTTCCACGGCTTTTTTTAGCGTATTGAACATGGTGGATCATGGCTCATCTTTCTGGATAACCTACAGCCAATATCTCTTGGGAGCGGTGGTGGGATTTGAGTTTTTTGCCACAGGCCTGGGCCAGGCAGCCTATGCCACCTATATGGCGATCCAGACCAGCAAGCGGTTTACAGCCACCCAGTACGCCCTCTTGACAAGCTTTATGGGGGTGCCCGGGGTTTTTGCGGCATCCCTGACCGGATATATGACTAAAATTTTCGGATGGAATCTGTTTTATCTGTTGTGCGCCCTGATCGCCATCCCCGGATTATTGCTGCTGTTGAAGATTGCACCCTGGAATACCAGTAATGAAACCCTTGAAGAGGGACGATAGCAAATTCAGGCCCAGGGTGAAAAATAAATTCTGCAATTCCTAAAATTCCTGAATCTGACCTGGAAATAGTGCTTGACAAGGAATCCCTTTTTCTTTACTTAAAAGCTGAAAATAATTAAAGTTATGGGCCGGTTCCATATAATTAATCGTTTCTGGAATAGTTTTGTTCCATCCGGGCTCATGGCTTTAGGCTGTCAAGCTTTTTTAATATTCTAAAGCTTTATATATAAGGTTAGGAGATTGATAAAAATGACCCAAAATGAAATATCAAAGGGCAATCTTGCCGGTTCCGTCATGGTCCTTGGCGGCGGAATTGCGGGGATGCAGTCTGCCATTGATCTAGCCAATTCAGGCTATTATGTATATCTGGTGGAAAAATCCTATGCCATCGGCGGTATGATGGCAAGGCTGGACAAGACCTTTCCCACTAATGACTGTACCATGTGAGTCATCTCACCCAAACTGGTCGAGGTCGGCCGGCATCTGAACATCGAGTTGTTGACAAATACGGAACTGCTTTCCCTGGATGGTGAAGAAGGCAATTTTACGGCAAAAGTCAAAGAAAAACCCAGATATGTTGATTTATTGAAATGCACCTCCTGCGGGGAATGCGCCAAGGTCTGTCCTGTGGAAACCCCCAGCGAGCACAACCAGGGACTGGCAAACCGCAAAGCCGTTTTCAAGCAATACGAACAGGCCATACCGGGCGGCTACGGAATTTCCAAACGCGGCACAGCCCCCTGCAAGGCCACCTGCCCGGCCCATGTCAGTATCCAGGGATTCATTGCCCTGATGCAGAAGGGCAAATACGCAGAAGCCTTAAAGCTCTTCAAAACAGAACATCCCTTCCCCGGCTCCTGCGGCAGGGTCTGCCACCATCCCTGTGAAACCGTTTGTACACGGGGGGATGCAGACGAACCCCTGGCCATCCAGTATCTTCACCGGTATCTCTCGGAACTGGATTTTGAAGGCGAGACTCCCTTTATCCCTGAAATTGCAGAAAAAAGAAATGAAAAAATAGCCATTGTAGGTTCCGGTCCTGCCGGGCTCACCTGTGCTTATTATATGGCCCAGAAAGGCTATGGCGTCACCATCTTTGAAAAACTGCCTGTCAAGGGCGGCATGATGGCCGTAGGTATTCCTGAATACCGGCTGCCCAAGGCAGAGCTTGCCAAGGAAATCGATGTCATTGAAAAACTCGGCGTGGAGATAAAAACATCCGTTGAATTTGGAAAAGACATTACCCTGGAAAGCCTGAAAAAAGATGGCTACAGCTCCTTGTTCATGGCCACAGGGCTTCACGGCTCACGGGGCCTCGGAGTCAAGGGCGAAGATCTTGAAGGCGTTATCAAAGGCGTGGATTTCCTGAGAGAATCCGCCCTTGGAACCGCCGGAAAACTTTCCGGAAGGGTTATGGTCATCGGCGGCGGCAACGTGGCCGTGGATGTGGCCCTGACGGCCCGGCGCCTCGGAGCAAAAGACGTGACCATGGTCTGCCTTGAAAAGCGGGATGAAATGCCGGCCTGGGATTATGAAATCGAAGAAGCCCTGGAAGAAGGGGTAAAAATTGTCAACAGCCTGGGACCCTTGAGATTCATCGGGGATTCCGGGAAGGTATCTGAAGTTGAGTTCAAGGAATGCACCACGGTATTTGATGAAAACGGCCGGTTCAGCCCCCAGTATGATGACTGCAAACTCACGATGTTTGAAATTGATACTGTCATTGTAGCCATCGGCCAGATGGGTCAGACAGGGTTTGCTGAAAAAGAAGGAATCACCCTGACACGGCCCGGTGGCCTTCAGGCCGATCCTGTCACCCTCCAGACCCCCATTGACTGGGTGTTTGCCGGGGGCGATGCCTATTACGGCCCAAAATCCGTTGTAGATGCCGTTGCCAGCGGAAAAACAGCAGCCGAAAGCATGCACCGGTTTATCAATGGTGAAGATTTAAAAGAAAACCGGGAAAAATCCTGGGATTATGAAAAGCCTGAAATTAATAATGTTCCCAGGCTTGAACGGGTAAGACCGACAAAGATTCATGCCGAAGAAAGGGAAGGCAATTTCAAGGAAGTCACCCTGAATCTGGCCAAGGATCTCATTGACCAGGAAGCAGCCAGGTGTCTGTCCTGCGGTATCTGTTCCGAATGCTACCAATGTGTGGATGTGTGTCTTGCAGGAGCAATCAATCATGAGGATCAGCCAAAGATCAGGGATCTGAACGTAGGCTCCGTTATCATGACCACGGGTGCCACCACCTTTGATCCCTCCGGTCTGGATGATATCTATATGTACAAGAGATCCAAAAATGTCATGACATCTCTTGAATTTGAAAGAATCCTGAGTGCCGGCGGTCCCACCATGGGGCATCTGGTGCGGCCGTCCGATCAGAAGGAACCGGAAAAGATCGCCTGGCTTCAGTGCATCGGGTCAAGGGATACCAATAAATGCGGTAATGGATATTGTTCATCGGTCTGCTGCATGTATGCCATCAAGGATGCCATGATCGCCAAGGAGCATTCGGAAAAAGAACTGGATGCGGCCATCTTTAATATGGATATGCGGACTTTTGGCAAGGATTATGAAAAATACTATAACCGGGCCGCTCAGCAGGAGGGGGTAAGGTTTGTCAAATCCAGAATCCACTCCGTGATTGAAGAGCCGGGAACTGATAACCTTATTCTGAACTATGCGGATGAGGAAGGCAACATGCAGCGGGAGATCTTTGATATGGTCATCCTGTCTGTGGGTTTGGTGATCCCTAAAGAGAGTGTGGAACTTGCCAACCGTATCGGTGTGGAGCTGGGTAAATATAATTTTGTAAAGACCCAGATCTTTAATCCCTTGCAGACTTCCCGTCCCGGTGTGTACGTATCGGGCACCTTCCAGGGACCAAAAGATATTCCGTCTTCTGTGACCGAAGCCAGCGGTGCTGCCTGTGCCGCGGGAATCAAGCTGGCGCCGGCCCGGCATACCCGTACTCGAACCGTGGCAAGGCCGGAAGAGCGTGATGTTCTGGGTGAAGAGCCGAGAATCGGGGTCTTTATCTGCAAATGCGGGATCAATATCGCGGGTATCATTGATGTGGAAGGGGTTGAAAATTATGTCAAAACCCTTCCCAATGTTGTGTACACAGGAGAAAATTTGTTTACCTGCTCCCAGGATACCCAGGTGTCCATCAAGGACATCATCAATGAACATAAGCTCAACCGGGTGGTAGTGGCGTCCTGTACGCCCAAAACCCATGAGGGAATATTCATGGACACCCTGGAAGATGCGGGCCTGAACAAATATCTCTTTGAAATGGCCAATATCCGGAATCAGGACTCCTGGATGCATTATCATGAACCGGAAAAAGCAACCAAAAAGGCTAAAGACCTTATCCGCATGGCCGTGGCCCGTGTGGCAACCCTTGGACCCCTCCATGACAAACGGATTTCCGTCATTGACAAAGCCCTGGTCATCGGCGGCGGTGTTGCGGGCATGACCGCGGCCAAGGGTCTCGCAGACCAGGGCTATCATGTGACTCTCGTTGAAAAGGAAAACGTTCTGGGCGGTCTTGGCAACCGGCTCCACCATACGATTGAAGGTGCAGATATTCAGGCTTATCTTAAAGGCCTGATCGAATCCGTTGAAAGCCATGCCAAGATCGATATTTTAAAACAGGCCCTGATTGTCGGGTTCGGCGGATATAAAGGCAATTTTTCCACAACCCTTCTGACGGGTCCGTCCATGGAAGAAAAAATCATCGACCATGGGGCCATGATTGTGGCAACCGGTGCGGTTGAATATCAGCCCACGGAATTTATGTATCATGAAAGCGAATCGGTTCTGACCCAGCTTGAACTTGCCGACCGGATCAAAGATGGAAAAGCAAAGGATTTGGGCCGGGTCATCATGATCCAGTGCGTGGGATCAAGAAATGAAAAAAATCCCAACTGCTCACGAATCTGCTGCCAGAATGCCGTGAAAAACGCTATTGCGTTGAAAGAACAGAATCCGGATACGGATGTGTTTATTCTTTACAGGGATATGAGAATGTATTCCATGCTGGAAGAATTTTACACAAAGGCCAGAAATATGGGCGTGATCTTTTCCCGCTTTGATGTTGAAAATCCGCCCGAGGTTGCAAAGGGTGAAAACGGTAAAATGTCCGTCACCTTTACCGATCATGTTCTGGGCCGAAAAGTGGAAGCAGAAGCAGACCTTGTGGTTTTAAGCGCCGGGGTTCAGGCCGCAGATACGGAAGAGCTCGCGACCATCATCAAGACCGGCAGAAACAGGGAAGGTTTTTTCATGGAAGCCCATGTAAAGCTGCGACCTGTAGAAGCAGCCACAGAAGGGATTTTCATCTGCGGTACGGCCCACAGTCCCCAATTAATTACCGAAACCATCACCCAGGCCATGGCGGCGGCATCACGGGCAACGACCTTCCTTTCCCAGGAATCCCTGACCCTGTCGTCGGTTACGGCTGAAGTCAATCAGGAACATTGTGCATCCTGCCTGGTCTGTGTCCGGTCCTGTCCCTACCATGTACCGGTCATCAATGAGCTGGGGGTCAGCTATATCGACCCGGCTCTCTGCCAGGGATGTGGCGTGTGTGCGGCCGAATGTCCTGCTAAAACAATTAAATTAAACTGGTATGAAGACAACCAGTTGCTCAGCAAGGTTGAAGCTTTGCTGGAAGGGGTAATATAATGGAAAACGAATTTGATCCCGTCATCCTGGCATTCTGCTGCAATTACTGAGGGTATTCAGCCGCGGACCTGGCAGGTTCCATGAGGTTGAAATTACCGGCGAATTTCAGAATCGTCCGTGTTCCCTGTACCGGAAAGGTGGATATTATCCATATCCTCCGGGCCTTTGAAAAAGGCGTGGACGGAGTGTATGTGGTTGGCTGTATGGAAGGGGATTGTCATTATAATGAGGGCAATTTTCGGGCAAGAAAACGGGTTGAACAGGCCAAGGTGATTCTTGATAAGGTCGGTGTAGGCGGAGACCGGGTGAAAATGTTCAATCTTTCATCCGGCGAAGGCCCTTTGTTTGCCCAGTATTCCATTGAAATGGACAATAAGATAAAAGAAATGGGTCCAAGCCCCATCCGTCTGGCAAAACAGAAGAAAGCAAAAACTGCGGCTTGACGCATTAACCATAAATAACAGCATAATATGAGGTTTGCTTATGATCATAGCAAAAAAGAAACCCATTGAAGAGATTATCAGTGAAGTTGAAAATTTTGACCGGCTCCTGATTCTCGGGTGTAATGAATGTGTAACCGTGTGTGAGGCTGGCGGCAAAAAGGAAGTGGAAATTCTGGCCTCGGCCTTGAGAATGAATTTCATGGCCAAGGGCAAAGAAAAAGTAATCGATGAAAAAACCCTGGAACGCCAGTGCGATCATGAATACCTGGAAGAGATCCGGGCTAATATTGACAAATATGATGCGATTGTTTCCCTGGCCTGCGGCGTGGGCGTCCAGTTTGCGGCTGAAAAATATCTGACCATGCCTTTGATTCCCGGTGTCAATACCGTATGCCTAGGCGCCAATGAAGCCAGAGGTCTCTGGACGGAACGATGTCAGGCCTGCGGGTCCTGCATCCTGGCCAGAACCGGCGGCATCTGCCCGGTGTCCAGATGCGCTAAACGCGTGATGAACGGCCCCTGCGGAGGATCAACAAAAGGCAAATGCGAGATCAGCAAAGATGTGGACTGTGCCTGGCAGCTCATCGTAGACAGGCTGAAAGCTTTGAATAAAATGGATGATTATGAAATTGTTGCACCGATCAAGGACTGGTCCACGGACCGGGCCGGTGGTCCAAGAACGGTGACAAGAGAGGATGTGAATATATGAGCACATTAAATACAAACAGCAGGCTGGAAAAGGTTTTAAAGGCCGGGCATATCGGCGTTACCTCCGAATGCGGGCCGCCACGGGGCAGTGATGCCGAAGAAGTTAAAAAGAAAGGCATGCTGATCAGAAATCATGTGGATGCGGTTAATGTGACCGACAACCAGACCGCCATGACCCGGATGTCTTCTCTTGCCGCCTGCATCCATCTGAAACTCATGGGCATCGAACCCGTTCTCCAGATGGTGACACGGGACAGAAACCGGATTGCCCTTCAAAGCGATATCCTGGGCGCTGCTTCCTTTGATATTCCCAACATTCTTTGCCTTTCCGGCGATCACCAGAGTTTTGGGGATTGCAAACAGGGCCAGAACGTCCATGACCTTGATTCCATGCAGCTCGTCCAGACCGTCCGCTATATGCGGGACGAAGGTAAATTTCTGGGCGGGGATGCCATTAAACATCCGCCCAAACTATTTGTGGGCGCCGCAGCCAACCCCTTTGCCGACCCCTTTGAAATCCGGGTGCCCCGTCTGGCCAAGAAAATCGCCTGTGGTGCGGAGTTTATCCAGACCCAGTGCGTTTATAATATCGACAAATTCAAGGAATGGATCAAAAGAGCTGTTGATCGGGGCCTTACGGAAAAAACCTTTATCATGGCCGGCATGACCCCCATGAAATCCGTGGGCATGGCCAAATATATGAAAAACAGGGTTCCGGGCATGGACGTGCCCGATGAAATCATTGCCCGTTTGGCCGGTGTCCCAAAAGACAAACAGGCTGAAGAAGGCATTAATATCTGTGTGGAGCATATCCAGGAATTAAAAGAAGTAAAGGGTATCTCAGGATTCCATATCATGGCCATTGAATGGGAAGAAAAAGTTCCTGAAATCGTTGAAAGAGCAGGGCTTTATCCAAGGCCCCAGGTTTAGCCGTTATTGTTTTTAAAATCCAAAAGGATACAGGTTTAAGGAAAATCCCTTTACCTGTATCCTTTTTTATATTAAGACGATACATCAATATGGGAAATTTAATGATTTGATCTGAAGGAGACAAAATGGCCGTCATTGTAAAATTTATCGTTGTCAGGAATGGAGAGGAAAAGATGACATTTGCGACAAAAAAAGAAGCAGACGAATATGACAAGATGCTTGATATTGCCGATAATGTGTTTGGATTCCTGGAAAATTCAAAAATCAAGCTTGATGAAACCCAGCTTGAAGCCATTTCCTTATTGCTGGCGGAAAACAGGGAAAAACTGATGCTGATTCTGAGGGGCATCAATCCAAAACAGCAGGAAATGAAAAAACTGGATACTGCTGCAATTCCCGCCCCCAAAAAAGCCAAGGCTAAAAAAGATCAAAGTGAACCCAATCTTCTCTAAAGAGTTTTGGCTCAAGGCCTGGGAAAAAGACAAAGACACCGATACCTACACGGTTCACAGGGGCTTTTCCACACCTGAATACTGGAACAAGGTGGCTTCTTCCTATGACAGCACCAAAGGGGAAACAAAAAGCCGCCGCCTTTCAAAAACCCTTGATCTGTTTAAACGGATGAATCTTCTGCATAAAGGCATGGAAGTCCTTGATATCGGATGCGGCACCGGCACCCTGGCCATGGAACTGGCCCGCCGGGGAGCAAGGGTCACGGCCCTTGATTTTTCCGAAAATATGCTGGAACAGTTCCAACAGGGAATAACTCCTGACATCAGCGAAAACATCACCATCCTCTGTGAAGACTGGCACACCATTGATATTGAAAAAAAAGGGTGGAAGAAAAAATTTGACCTGGTCATCGCCTTTATGTCACCGGGAGTGGCAGGCCCTGAAGCCTTTTATAAAATGATGGACACTTCCAAAAACGGGTGTGCCATACGGGGCTGGGCTGCCAAAAGAAACCATCCGATCATGGCCTCTCTCTGGGAAAAAATCATGGGAGGCGTTCTTGAGGATACACCCCAGAGCATTCTGCTCAAGATCAATCTCTTGTTTTCCCTGGGGCTTTTTCCCGAACTCACCTTTGATCCGGTTGGATGGGATCAGGATGTGACGGTGGATGAAGAACTGGAAAGCGAGCTTGCCTTTTTCAGAAAAGTGAGCGACAAGCCCGACGCCGAACTTGAATCCATCATCCGCCCCTATCTTGAATCCATATCGGAGAACGGCCGCATTATCAGAGCCCACAAAGGGCTTACCGCCACTGCGGTCTGGTCAATGAACTCTTTTCTTTCAGCCTGACTGAATGCCTGAAGTCTTCTTTATTCCATCAAACACGCCGATTATTTTTTCTTGTTCAGATGTTTCAGCAAATTGCGCCCTTTGTCTGTGAGTCGATATTTCTGAAGGCGGCTGCTGGATTTTTCAGGAAGGGTCATTTCTATAACCCCTTTTCCGTCATGCCGTATTTTTTGAGGTAGTAAGGCTTTTCCAATCCTCCGGCAGAAGCGGATCAGAAAGAAAGTGATGTAGACCTGGCAAGTGTCGGTGTAGCGGTTGACGTTTCATTCTCACCCCATGCAGAGGGACATGTGCTGTTTAAATACGAGGATGACGACGTATTTGTGGACGAAGGTTTTATCACTTTAACAGGTGCTGAAAAAATTCCGGCCTATCTCATTGCAGGGAAGCAATATCTTCCCTTTGGAAATTTTGAAACCCATTTTATTTCCGATCCCGTGACCTCGGCATTGGGCGAAACCAATGAAGGGGCTTTAGTCATCGGCTACCGGCCGATTCCGGATCTGGTGGATATCAGTGTGGGCGTATTTAACGGCAAAACCGATAAAACCAATGCCGATGACATTATTGAAAATTATACCGCCCGGGTGATGGTTACACCCCTGGAGAACATATCCCTGGGCTCTTCCTATACTTCCAATCTGGCTGCTGCGGATTCTTTTTCAGATGAAATTCAGACCGGCCTTAAGGATTATGTCGCAGGCTGGAACATTTTTATGACAGCCCTTTTATTTGATCAGTTTACAGTCTATGGGGAATACCTGACAGCCCTTGAATCATTCGAAGCCGGGGAAATTTATGATGCAGCGGATTCCAGGAATCGTAAACCCGGCGCATGGAACCTGGAAATCGGATATGCGGTTACAGAGGATTTTCAAGTTGCATTGTGCTATGGCGGTTCCACCGACGGCGGTGCATTTCTTCCCCAAAAACGCTTTGGTGCGGTGGCAAACTGGGGTCTGCTTGAAAACACCCATCTTGCCCTTGAATATCTGAGAACTGATTTTGAAGATCATTATCAGACCGTTGATGCGGTTACCGTGCAGCTTGCCGTTGAATTTTAGATTCAAGGCGTACAGTTGGGACAGGCATCCACCTTGGCGATAAATTCCTTGAATTTCTTAAAGGTCTCTTTGTCCATGGCATGCTCCACCTGGCAGCCTGTCCTTTCTGCGGTTTCTTCCTCTACCCCGAGAATCCTGTGGAAAAAATCCTTTAAAAAGATATGCCGCCGCTCAATTTCCTGGGCAATTTTTTTGCCTTCAGGGGTCAGGGTGACATACCCGTAAGGTTCATAATCAATCAGATGGTTATCAGCCAGTTTTTTCAACATCCCTGTGACGGACCCGCGCTTGATATCCATTTTATCGGCAATGTCCTTGGATCTGGCAACGGTTTTCGTGGTCTGAAGTTCAAGAATGGTTTCAAGATAATCTTCAAGGCTTTCCGAGAGTTGATCATTTTCCGTCATTGGTTTTTCTCCTTCATTACAATTTCGCCTTAATCTATAATTGAATACTAAGTAAGTCAAATATTTATTTTGCAAATATATGTAAGTTTTTAATTGACAGAAATAAAAGTTAGGCATATAAGACATTATTATTGATATGATACTTAGTCTTCTGTTAAAAATAAAATAAAGGAAGCAGAAATGGAAACAATCAATCTGAGACAGATGAAGATCGGTCAAAAGGGTGTTATTCAGAGAGTAAACGCCAACAGCGAGCTTGGCAGAAGAATCAGGGACATGGGCTTGATTCCGGGAAAAGAGGTCACAGTTCAGGGCCGGGCCCCGCTCTATGATCCGGTTTCCCTGAGAATCATGGGATTTACATTAACGCTTCGGAATAATGAAGCAGACTATATAGAAGTGGAGGTACCATAAATGAGCGCAATCATTGTACTGGCCGGGAATCCGAATTCCGGAAAGACCACCCTTTTTAACGAGTTGACCGGAGGAAGACAGCATGTGGGCAATTACCCCGGTGTAACGGTTGAAAAAAAACAGGGAACCTATAAAAGCGATACAACCCGGTTTGAAATTGTCGACCTTCCGGGAACCTATTCCCTCACGGCCTATTCCCTGGAAGAAGTTGTTGCAAGGGATTTCCTGGTCAATGAAAAACCCTCCATGGTCATCAATATCGTGGATGCATCCAATCTTGAAAGAAATCTTTATCTGTCGGTCCAGTTCATGGAAATGGGGCTGCCGGTCTGTATCGCCCTGAACATGATGGATGTGGCAAAAAAAAGGGGGATTGAAATTGATATCGAAAAGCTTTCAACCCTTCTGAAACTGCCGGTGGTTCCCATTGTGGCCAGGAATGGGAAGGGAAAACAGGACCTCATGGAGCGGGTTGCCGCAACCGTCGGCCGGAACCCGGAGCCTTTAAGGCTTTCCTATGGCCGGGACCTGGATGCAGCCCTTGACGAGATGGAAGCCCTGATCCGGCCGGCCGGGTTTTTAATTCATCGGTACGATCCAAGATGGACAGCCCTCAAATACCTGGAAAACGATCAGCAGATCATGGACCTGGGATATGGGGAGGACAAGGCCACGGCCATGAGGCTCGACACCATTGTTCAAAGAGTAAAGACCCATATCGCCGATACCCTGGATACCCATCCCGAAGGCATGATTGCTGATCACCGGTACGGATATGTCCATTCTGTATTAAAACAGGGGGTGATCCGGTTTCATCAGGATGAAAACAGGCTTCAGCTTTCCGATAAGATCGACAGGGTCGTCACCAACCGTTTCATCGGCCCTGTGATCATGGTGGCCATGCTCATGGCCCTTTACCAGTTTACCTTTACCTTCAGTGCAGTGCCGGTGGCCTGGCTTGAAGGGTTTTTCGGATGGGTCGCATCCATGGCTGATCAGGCCCTGCCCGATGGAATGATGAAATCCCTGCTGGTGTCGGGTATCATCGGCGGTGTGGGCGGGGTCCTGGGATTTGTCCCCTTGATCATGTTCATGTTTTTCGGTATTGCCTTTCTGGAAGATACCGGGTATCTGGCCCGGATGTCCTTTATGCTGGACCGGATCTTCAGGATGTTCGGTCTTCACGGCAGTTCCGTCATGGCCTTTATCGTATCCGGCGGCATC
Source organism: Desulfobacterales bacterium (assembly GCA_031395015.1). Lineage (GTDB taxonomy): Bacteria > Desulfobacterota > Desulfobacteria > Desulfobacterales > Desulfobacteraceae > Desulfobacula. Next base: position 19,371 of record JANNUH010000076.1, read on the forward strand.
GCCGGCGGATGTGCCGTTCCCGGGGTCATGGCCGCCCGGACCCTGAAATCCCCCAAAGAGCGCCTGGCCACCCTGTTAACAGTTCCTTTCATGAACTGCGGGGCAAAACTGCCGGTATTCGCCCTTTTGACGGCGGCTTTTTTTGCCGAAAGCCAGGTCGAGGTCATGCTCCTGATCACCCTGATTTCATGGACGGGAGCGCTGCTGGTGGCATGGTTCCTGCGATCCACCTTGATCCGGGGGGAATCCACCCCCTTTGTCATGGAACTTCCGCCTTACCGGCTGCCGACCCTGAAAGGGCTTTTCATCCATACCTTTGAACGGATCATCCAATATATTAAAAAGGCGGGTACGGTCATTCTTTTAATTTCCATCATCCTCTGGGCCATGATGACCTTTCCGGAACTGGATCAATCCCGGATCGATGAATTTGACGCCCGCCGCAGCCATGTCGTATCCGGCCTGACCCAGGAGGCGGCGGATGAGATCAGGACCCTGGCAGATGAAAAACTGACCCCTGAGATGACGGCAATGAAAGAAAACCTGTTGCAGGCGGACCGTGAGCAGGCAAGTGAAGCATTGAAAAATTCAATTGCCGGCCGCATCGGGCTGGCCATTGAAACCGTGACCCGGTTTGCCGGGTTTGACTGGCGGACCAATATCGCCCTTGTGGGCGGATTTGCCGCCAAGGAGGTGGTGGTATCCACCCTTGGCACGGCCTATTCCCTGGGGGAAATCGATCTTGAGGAGACCACCTCCCTTTCCGAGAGGCTCCAGACCGAGGCAGGCTGGGGTCCCTTAACCGCCTTCAGCCTGATCCTGTTCACCATTTTCTATTCACCGTGTTTTGTCACCGTGGTCTGCATTGCAAAGGAAACAGGATCATGGAAATGGGCTGCCTTTTCCGTAATTTTTAATACAGCCCTTGCCTTAACGGTTTCCACTATTTTTTACCAGGTAGGAAGCCTGGTTTTGGTTTGAAAAAGGAGATTTGATCATGGATAGAATCATTGTCGGTATCATTGTGGCCCTTGCCGCTGGTTTTCTGGTAAAACGGTTCGTAGATATCTGGAAGGGTAAAAAATCCTGTGATTGCAGCAGCGGATGTTCGTGCTCCGGAGGCTGTCCTCCGGACCCGTTCATGAAAAAATAATGGGCTCATCCGGGTTTTTGATTTCCTGCGAACGGACTTTGGCATCATTTTTCCTTTGCTCACATATAGATCATAAGATAATTTCATGATCTATATGTGAACCAGAGATAATGGCAAAATTAAGTGCATAGCGGGTACTTTTGAGTCTGCCGGTTTTTGTAAAAATTCCTTTCTCAACCAGATCTTTTAAATCCCTTGTTGCTGTTGCCGATGGAATTTTGACAATGGACATATAATTTTTAGCGCTAAAGCCCCCGGAAAAGCCCTGGGGGCCTTCTCTGAAAATCCTTAATGCTGCCTTTTTTTGTCTTGGATTCAAAAGCGTCTCATAGGCATTAAAAAATTTTGCTTTGGCTATTAGGAAATCAACCTGCCGTATGGTCTGTTTTTGCGCTTCAATAATAGTTTTACCAAAATAATAGAGCCAAGGCGTGATCTGATTGGTTTTGTTTTGTAGTTCTAAATTGTCATAATAATCTTTTTTCTTATCACTGAGCGTTGAAGATAAAGCGATAAATGTCGGTTTCCCCAAGCCCTGGGACAGGGCCTTTTCGGTTAAAGCCCTGCCGATACGGCCGTTACCGTCTTCAAAAGGGTGAATGGTGACAAAATATAAATGTGCTGTGCCCGCTCTGGTCAGTGGCGGCAACGGTGTTTTTCCGCCTGGGGCTGTTTTATTGAACCAATTTATAAACAGGTCCATTTCTCTTGGGATTTTGGAGGCAGGCGGAGCAATGAAATGAATTTTTGGTTTATCAACCCGTCCGGACACCACTCGCATTTCATCTTTGCTTGTGCGGTATTTTCCCCTTTCCAAATCCGTTCTTCCGTTCAATAATTTGTCATGCCAGGCCAAAAGGGTTTCATGAGTTAAAGGAGAATTAAAATCAGTATACAAATTTTTCATCATCATTGCGATACCGGCTTCTTCCGGTTTTGCAGTCCCATGCAGATATTTTTCCCCCAGGCCGAATTCTTTACAGATGGAGGATTGGAGGCTGTCCCTGTCTAAAAACGCACCTTCTATTTCAGAAGTTTTCAATGCTTCGTTGCAGATCATTTCAATTCTGAATTCATCCAGATCTTTTTTGGAAAGGTGCCGCATAACACCGATAGAGATGCCTGATGCTTTGATATATTCATCTTCCAGCGGGTTTAATTTCCCCTTGTCATAAGAAAAATTAGGCCAATCGTCCTGCTCCCAATTCCATTTTTTTATGGTCATGATCTGTAAACCTTTATTTTATAGATCAAAATATACTTGCATTTGATCTATAAAACAATAATTTTTACATCAATCCTTTATTTTTTTGTTTTTAAACCTGTTCTCATTAAGCAGATTTTAACCACTGGAGCGCGACCGCCGTGAACGCTAAGGCTAAGCGGTTGGCAAAGGAGCGTAGCGGATTTGCCAATCCGTCTTCAGTCTCTTTTTAGAGACATACCTTTTATTCAGCAATTCGCATCTGCTCTTCAGATAGAAGTTTTCGTTCAATCAGTTCTTGTTTTGCTCCCTAACTATAGCAGCAGGATATACACAGGCAGGATTTTTTTGTCAATAAAAAAGTTAGGTTTGACTTATTTCATGCCATACCGTCTGCAAGTGCGGCCGTCCAGATGTCTGTTATTTTTTCATTGAACAAATAAAAATATATGATCAATGATGCATACTCCGGCCTTTTGCATATTGAAATAGAAATTTTGGCCGCTTCCTCAGGAGGATATCCATAGACCCCGCAGGAAATAGCAGGAAATGCAATGGATTTGCACCTATGGGAAATCGCCAGATCCAGGCTGCTGAGGTAGGCCGAGGCCAGAAGAACCTCAGGATTGTTATCAATGCCATATCTGGGTCCCGCCGTATGAATCACATATTTTGCCTTCAGGTCGCAGGCTTCAGTGATTCTTGCTTCCCCGGTCGGACATCGGACCCCGTTTACCGCTTTCACTTTTTTACACGCTTCCAGTAATTTTGGACCCGCAGCCCTGTGAATGGCACCATCCACCCCGCCGCCACCCAGCATCCGGGAATTGGCGGCATTCACAATTGCATCCACAGGGGCCTTTGTGATATCATCCTGGATTATTTTAATCGTGTTCATATCTTTTCCTCCGGTATCATTGGCAACCGCAGGGTTGCCGGAATTTAAGCGCAGGACAGCCAGGGCATGCCCCCGCCGTATGCCGGGCCGTTGATGGCTGCAATGATCGGCCCCGGTCAGGACCACAGCCCTAGGACGACCCTGTTATCGGTCATGATATTCCCCATTTCTTTAACCTTAAAAGGAATATTAAATTTGTGTTTTACAGTCAAGCAGGAAAACCTCAGCCTGGATTCCGGTAATGCTTATTTTTGGTATTCCGGATAATTCCGGATTTTTCAGACCCCGAGTTTTTATCTTGACTGAATTACTTCTTTCCTGATACAAGCGGTTGAAATTGCCATGAAATGTAGACATCTGCCAGAAGCGGCAGGTAATGCACTGATTTCCATTCGTTGAGAGAAGATTTTCGGGATTTTTGTATCATGAAAACAGAGAATACTGTCAGGGTCCTGCGAAAATCGATTCTCTTCAAGCAGGTGGAGGCCTCCCGGCTGTTGACGATAGCCGGTTTCTCCCAGGTATCGGTTTTTCATAAGGGAGCATCCATTTTCCAGCAGAACGACCCTTCCGAGGGCCTGTATCTGGTAGCTGCAGGGGAGGTCGAGCTTGTTCTGTCCCGGGGGTACGGCGGAGAAAGCGTTGTCTCTCGGATCGGGCCAGGTGGTCATTTCGGAGAGACATCACTGCTCACCGGGAAGCCGCATTCCCTTGGGGCCAGAGCATGCAATGACCTGAAACTGGTCTGGTTTGAGAAACGTGTTTTCCAGGAAGTCCTCCTTGTCGACAATGCGATTAAGGATCAGTTGAATTTTGCCCTTGCAGAGAGGTTACAGGTCTCCTTCAGGGATCAAGCCGATTCAATGGAGCATGCCAGGCATCATGGGAGCAAAATCTCCCGGCTGGAAGATTATACATCATTTACTGAAGAATCCGATAATAGTACAGGAAAGAGCGGCTCTGGATCTTTCCGAATTTCCAGCGCCGTTCGCCGCATCCAGAGCATCACCATACTTTTTGCCAAAAATCTTGATCCGGTTTTCTTGACGGGTGAGTCCGGCACCGGTAAAAAGTTTCTTGCCAAGCAGATACACCTTCAGAGTGAATATTTTCATGGTCCATATATCGAGATTGACCTCAGAGACCTTGAAGAAGATGTGACAGGGGGAAATCTATTCGGCAATCAGCAGGCTGATTTTCCCTATGCTCAAGTCCGGCAGGCGGGTACCCTCGAGCAGTTCGGCGGCGGCACTGTTGTCCTGCTCCATCCCGAATGTATGAGCCTCCCGCTTCAGCAAAAATTGGTTCAGGCCATTGCCGACGGCACATTCACCAGAATTGGGGGGAATAAGCAGATCCCTCTTGAGGCAAGGATCATTTTCATCAGTGAAAAGGAAATGGAGGATTTGGAGACTGTCGGCAGTCTGTTTCCTCGGATGCTGGAGGTCATGAGGCAGCAACATTTTTATGTCCCGTCTCTGCGTGAGCATAAAAGGGATCTTCCTCGTCTCGTTGAGCATTATCTCCGTCGCTACAGCAGGGAATACGGCAAGAATATCCATAAAATATCGCCAAATTCCATGGGGATTTTGATGAATTACGACTGGCCGGGCAATCTGACCGAACTGGCAAGCGTCATTCAGAGGGCAGTCATGCTTGCGCAGAAGGATGAGATTCTGACCAACCAAATTCTCCTGGGACTCCCAAAAACTGAAGGCAAGTGGGAATTCAACATCCTTCGCATTCCCTGGATCGCAAAGGCGTTAAAGAGCGAGGTGTTCCCGGCTTTGCCGCGGGCCATTGTCGGTGTTGTCTTTTTCACCGCTTGTCTTGCGTTGTTTTTTGGGCCGGCAGAGGCGGAGAAGAATATCGGTATCACCCTAAGCTGGGTGATCGGCTGGCCTGTTCTTTATTTCTCATTCTTTTTCCTGGCCAGGATCTGGTGCAGCGTCTGTACCTTGGCCGTTCCCGGCCGGTTGGTCCAATCGATCTGGAAACCCCAGAGAAACACGCCGGAATTCATAAAGACGTATTCCGGATGGATCATGGCCGTGCTCTGCATCATTGTCCTTTGGGTTGAGATAGTCTGGGACGCCTACAGCAAGCCTATTCTTGGGGGCTGGGTAATCCTTGCCGTCACTACCGGCTCGTTTGTCTTCAGCATCATTTTCAAGAGAAGGGTATGGTGCCGATATGTCTGCCCACTGGGGGCCATCAATGCGATTTTTGCCATGCCTTCGGTGCTTGAGCTGCGGGCAAACCGCCATCTTTGCCTGAATCGCTGCCGGCAGCATGTCTGCTTCGGCGCCGACAATGAACAGGAGGGGTGCCCAATGTTCAGGCATCCGTTTCTGGTCGATAATAATCGAGACTGCATTCTCTGTGCAAAATGCATCAAAAGCTGCAAGGACAACTCGATCCACCTGAATCTGCGGCTGGCTCCTCAAGAGCTCTGGGATCTGGAAACACCGCGGAAACCGGACAGCTTCCTGGTTGTTGCCCTGGGTGCGATCTTTTTCCCGTTTGCCCTCCAGGGAAAATTTTTTCATCTGATCGCGCAGGGATGCGCCTTTCTCCTTCCCAATTCTCTTCATATTCCGATGCCGATTGCCGCGACAATCGTCTTCTTTGGGCTGATTTTCCTCTTCGAGGTCGGCTACTTGGTCATGGTAGCCATCCAGGCAGGATATGCCGCCGTAGATAAGGAGGTCCTCCTTTCTCTTCTCGGCTATGGATTCATTCCGCTTATTCTTGGCTGCTACCTGGCGGTCCATTTCGAGCTTTTCATTGGTGGGGCGTGGAGGCTTTGGCCGAATTTTCTCAATTTGATTGGCATTGACGCGGTCTACCAGGCCCGGAGGATCTTCAGCCCGGACAGTACGGCTGTCCTGCAGGTTTTCTCGGTCCTGGGCGGAATGCTGGCGTCATTCTATGCAATCTACCGCATAATGGCGCGTTTGAAAGGGAGTAGAAAATTCTCGTCGAAAACGCTTGTTCTACCCTACAGTTTCATGATTGCCCTGGGTGGTCTGTCCCTCTATCTCATTTAAAGGTGATGGGAAGGTTTGTTTGTCTTTTTCGAATCCTTTTAAACGGCAAATTTATATCAATGGCGGGTCATTTATCCTGAAATTGGTTGGGAAACGATCCCTGTTTCTGGTTGGAAATTAAATGCCTGGTTCCAGCATAGATCCTTTTTCAGTAAATCGAGCAGTTGTTATTTCTGGCCCATTTCCGAGTGTCTCTATATAAAGAAGTTTTCGTCAAGAACTCATTCCGGAAGGTCATCCTAAAAGCACTAGAAATTATATTTTCATCAACGCTTTTGACCTTTCCTTGCTCCCTCAAAAAACGTGAGAATGCCCTCATAAAATCATGTCCATTACATAAGTAAAAAGGGTTTGGATTTTTGATCCGTAATTCTTCAATTTTTTTCAAAATAATGTCAAAATTAGATATTTTTGCATTTGGAGATTTTATATGAAAGAACTGGGCAAGCTTCTAAATTCTTTCATGATTTGTTTATATGAAAGAACTGGGCAAGCTTCTAAATTCTTTCATGATTTGTTGTGCCCGTCAGGGCATGGGGGTTGGTCAAAACTCTTTTAAAATATTCACTAAAATCAATATCCTCATTAACAAAAGAAACCAAATCTTGGAATCCAGATCCTTCAAACTTAAGTTCTAAATTTTCAACTTGGTTGAGCCATTTCAAATAGGAGACTTTTTCGATAGTTTTAATAATTTTAAGCCTAATTCCGTTATGGTCATCTTTGGCAATTCCCGAATATTCAAAGACGACCGCACTAAATACCTCATCTTCAGAAATAAGTGTCATTTCAATATCATGCAAATCTGTCAAAAACATGTTTGTTTGATTGTATTCTATGCTTCCTAACCTAATAAAATCAGAATCCCTTATACCAAAAACTAAAGGGTAGCTTCTAGTCAACACCCTTACGCCTTCTTCTAACTTTGTATTCCCCCCTGGAATACTTTCAACTTTACAATTATCCAAATTGAAAAATTTACGGAAAAGCCTAATGTCACTTTCGCCTTCAACAAATATGAATAATTGTCCATGATTATTTGGATGAGACATGTCCAGCATCAATTCATCTATCTTGTCTTGATAGGTTATGTCCTGTTTTCTCATTTACCGTCCACTTTTTCGAGATTATAGGTCAAGTCCCATCTACCGTTTATTATCGATGGAGAATGTGTGGCAATCAACACCTGTATATTCTGTATTTTTATTATTCTTAACAAATCGTTAAGAAATTCTTTTTGCCAAGTAACATGGAGCGATATTTCTGGCTCATCAATCAATACAAGAGTGTTTGGCTGTACATTAAAAATCAATTCATATAGGAGAACAACCTCGTGCTGCTCTCCAGATGAAAGTTGATTGAGTTCTAATTCATTCCCCTTGATAGTTTTAAAGAAAAACCCCTTTTCCCTGCTTATAGCTATAGATTTAAATGTGAATCTTCTCTCATTTAAAATGTTGGTAAAAAGCTCTAGTTTTTCTAACAGATCATCAAATACGCTTAATTTGTTTTCAAAATCCTTTAAGTAAACGGACAAAGCTTTAGAATCGTCTTTGCTATAAGCTAAAAGCTTCTGTTTGCTTTCGTATAATCCGAATTCTGTTAGTTTATCTTGCTTAATTTTTAAGTCATTGAATCTAAGTGTGTATTCGTCCTCGGACAATCTGTTTGTCTCATTAATTAGCCTATCAGGGTAGCTGCTGTCTAAGGCTTGTGTTTGTTTGAAGGACTCTTGTGAAATGATAGATATTAATTGTTTTAATTCTTTCGCATATGATTGAATACTTTCCATCATAATAGTTTGTTCTTTTTCTTCGCGATAATTTCGCTCTAAACGATAATGAATCCCTGAGCTACTAACCGTCTTATCCATTTTCTTAAATAATCTCTGCTCTCGAATTAAGTGAACTTGCAATGAGTCTAAAACCTCATTCACCTTCTCAGATTTAATCTTGGGTAAGTTTTTGCTCACTTTTTCTGGCAATCGATCAGCATATTCATTCAGCAAATCTTCAAGAGATAATATTCGATCTGAACGATGGTCTATCCATGTATTCTCTGACATTTTTGCGACTGGCAAATACTTTTGGATGTTCATCTCAAGATCTGATTCTAACTTAGTGGTATAGTCGTGAGTATAAAGCTCTTTTCTATTCTGTAAAAAAACAAAGCTTATTACGGGCTTTTTTTCTTTTGTTATCCTATTAATTACTACAGATATTTTTTCATCTAATTGTAAAGTGATTTTCTTAAATATCAATTTATAGAAAAACAAAAATCTCCTGTTAAATAAATTAAATATAATATTCAAGATCATTGTTTTACCAAATCCATTAGGACCGGTTATTATAAGAACATTTTCGTTCTCACTAAAAGAAATGTCGTAATCAAATATATCAAAAAGTTTGTCAATTTTGATTGAATTAATCTTCATTCTGCCTCCTTGCCTATTTCCTGATCTTTGTGGCGAACTGAAACTGCAAGCGTACCCATTCATACCATATTTATAAAGCACATTCAAATAATCAAAGCAACTTAAGTTCAGTGTATTGCATCGTAATCTCAGAAGCCCCGGCTAACATATTTGCAGACACTTCTTCGTTGATGCTTCATTTTACGACAAACTCACACACCCTCCTCATTTTGATTCTTGTTCAACAAGTATAATTAACCGGTTGTCCGCATATCATTCTAAATATTGATAATTAACCGCATATCCTTAAAGTATGTGGCATACCGACTCTTAATAAAACTCAAAGATAATTTGTATCAACATCTCTGAAACCTGTAAAGTCATTTCAAAAATTATACTTTATGGGAAAAAATAATTGAATAAAAAACCATCTGCCGGAATGTTCTATATTGGAGATACATTTGACGGGCATTTTCCAATTTTTATAGCAACCAGAGACTTAAAGATAGTCTCATTTGCCTTGAACCTTTGAAAACTCAAAACTACTTTTCTCATCATTAAGCCTTCTTGAATTCAACAATTCTTCCGGCAATTCTTCCGGCATGCTTGACAAAAAACAGATCTTCAAGGATTAGAGATAAGGAGATTTGTTTATGGAAATATAGGTCAACGATTAAACATATGAAAAGGAAATTGATCTGATGGATGTTAATGGCGCTCACCTGCTTCTGTCTATGCCGGGAATCCTTTATGTTTTGGCCGGGTTTGTTTTGTTTTATCTGTTGCTGAGTCTTTTTCTGACGTACCTGGTGCAGGAAATTCCCAGAAATCCGGTAAAGGACAGGCCTGACTGGGGGCATGTAACCGATACCGTTATTCCGGCCATTGATGGCGGTTCTCTGGAGGTGTGGCGCATTGATCCGGAGGGTGCTTCTCAAGGCATTGTGGTATTGGCCCATGGGTGGGGCCGAAACCGTGACAGGATGGTGAACAGAGCCCGGCAATTTGCCGGATGGGGATTTACAACCGTGATCCACAGTGCAAGGGACCATGGCAATTCCAGTCCCAAAAAATTTATGAATGCCGTCAGGTTTGCCGAAGATATCGAAGCGGTCCTGAAATGGGTGAATGCCCCTGTTCTTTTATACGGCCATTCGGCAGGGTCTGCAGGGGCCATTATCGCAGCCTCACGAAATCCATCCATGGTCCGGCTGCTTTTTCTTGAAGCCTCCTATGCCCATACCAATGAAGCGCTTTTAAGTTTATACTGCTGGTTCAATCCTGTTTTCGGAAAACTGTTTGGTCCCATGATTATTTTCTGGATGGGCATTTTCTACAGGGGAGCGCCTGAAAAATACAGCCCGGCCCGGCTGGCTGAACATATTAAGATTCCGGTGATGATTATCCACGGCGAAAAAGACCGGCGCTTTCCAGTCTCATTTGCCCTGAAACTGAAGCAGAGTTTTTTCCATGACAAGGTCTCCTGGTATTTGGCAAAAGATGCAGGACACAGCGATGCAAGCCTGACACAAGGGTATCCGGCTGCGGTGAAATCTTTTATGGATCAATACCTGGGCGGATTTGAAAACAAAACCTCATAAAGCTTCAACGTCTTCAGCATCAACCCTCTATCGTGGTCATCCTCTAAAAGATCCCTATCCCTTTTGTTTTTCCCGGCTCCTCAGAGTTGTGATTGTTTCCCCTCCTACTCCCCAATTGTCTGTATTGACTTCCTCAATGACAACAAATGTTGTTTTCGGATTTTTCCCCAGGACTTTAACGAGCAAATCCGTCACTCCTTTGATGAGTTCCGCTTTCTGGTCTGCGGTGACCCCTTCATTTGTTATTTTAATGTTTACGTATGGCATTGTGTCCTCCTTCTGTTTATAAGATTTTTTCCTGATATTTTTTTATGCTTTTGACCACGGCCTCTGCGGCCCGGGCCAAGATGGACCGGGGGCAGGCGATATTGAACCGTTCAAACCCGGCCCCGTTTTTGCCAAACCATTCCCCATGGTCCAAAGCCACTTTGGCCTCTTCTTCCAATACCTGAACGAGTTTGTCAGCGTCCAGCCCTGTTTTTCTAAAATCCACCCAGGCAAGATAGGTTCCCTCAAGGTCATATACTTTTACACCGGGTAATTGGGTTTCAAGACAGGTTTTTAAATAGATAAAATTTTCATAAAGGTAGAGGATCAGATCTTCCAGCCAGGGCTCGGCTTCGTTATATGCGGCTGCCGCGGCAATGGGGCCGAAAAGCGTTCCGCCGATGGAATTTTTAAACCCGAGGTTTTCCATATGATTTGAAAGTTCCCGTCTTAAATTTGCATTGGGGATAATGAGGCTCGACTGCTGCAAACCTGCCAGATTAAATGTCTTGCTGGCCGCAATGGCTGTGACGGAATGTTGGGCGAATTCATGGGAAAGGGTTGGAAAACAGGTATGCATGAATCCGGGCAGGATCAGGTCACAATGGATTTCATCGGCAATGACAAGAATATTATTTTCAATGCAGATATTCCCGAATGTTTCAAGTTCCTGTTTTGTCCAGACCCTTCCCACCGGGTTGTGCGGGCTGCAGAGAATGGCCATTTTGACCCTTGGCTCCCGGACCTTTTTTTTGAGATCGGCAAAATCCATCTGGTAATGATCGCCCACAATCTGCAATGGATTTTCCAGAATCCTTCGGCCATTGTTTTGAATGGCTCTGGCAAACGGGTAGTAAACCGGCGTCTGGATGATGATCTGGTCGCCGGGCTTGGAAAAACATTGAACCATGGAGTGGATGGCCGGAACAATCCCCGGAGTGGTCACAATCCAATCTCTGTCGATTTCCCAGTGAAGCCTGCGCCGGTACCAGGAGATCAGGGCCGGAAAATAGGAGGGATCAATGAGGCTGTATCCATAAATCTGATGGGCCAGACGCTTTTCCATGGCTGTTTTGACAACCGTCGGGCATTTAAAATCCATATCCGCCACCCACAGGGGGAGTAAATTCTCTCTTCCTTCTCCGAATACAGCAGACAATACTTCCGGCTCCCATTTCATTGAAGCGGTGTTGCTGCGATCTGTAATTTCATCAAAATTCCAGTCTCTCATCATTGATAATCCCTGTGTTTTCTTTTCATGACATAAATTCCGGCAATAATAATCATCACTATGCCGATAATCTGAAACCCGCCCGGTGTTTCTTTCCAGAACAGATAGCCCCAACCCACACTGATGGGGATGGCAAAATATTCAAAGGGTGCAACCACTGAGGCATTGGCGATCCTGTAAGCCTGGGAAAGGCAATAGGTTCCGATTGCCGCAACAACACCGATCACAAGGAGTAAAAGAAGGTCTCTGCTTCCCGGAACGGTCCAGCTTCTCAGCAGAAAGGCCATGTTTTTGTTCTCTTCCGTTGCAAACCGGCCATCCCCCATGACCATCCAGAAGAGGCCGCCAAACAGGAGATAGGCCAGGATGGGATAAAATACCAGGGAAGAACCGCTTTCATGGATTCCGTATTTTCGAGTGCATACCGCATTCACAGCATAAAAACAACCGGAAAGCACGGCCAGAAAAGGGCCATAATGAATAATGGAAAGATTGGAGCCCATGGCTGACAGATCAGGTCCCATGATCACCAGAACTCCCAGGAATCCTGAAAATAAAGCAGCCCATCCCTTTTTGTCCATCCTCTCTTTAAGGAAAATAACCGACAATACCGTGATGAACAAGGGGCAGCAGAAGAAAAGTGTAACCACCATGGAAAGGGGAATGACGGCAATGGCCAGGTAGTACGATGTATAGCTGAGGAACATCAATATGCCCCGTATGATATGATAGCCCTTGTTGTGCATTCTGAGCAGATGGAACCCGCCTTCCATACGGACAATGGCAAGGATCGGCGGAATTGCGAAAAGGCTTCTGAGAATTACAATCTCATGAACCGGATAACTGCCGCTGATGTATTTGATAATCACATCCTGGATGGAAAAAATGAATCCGCCGGATATAATAAAGAGTATACCGGTCAGGGAGGGGTTCCGGGTCAAGGTGGGTTGGATTTTTACCATTAATTTCTTCAATCACTTAAACTGTTTTTATGGCCTTTTTTAAACAGCCGTGAGTCTATCAAAAATTATCGATAATTCAAACATCTTAAATTTGATTTATGCGATGCCATGCTTTTCGCCGGGTATTCGCTTTCGGATGGGATGGATTTTGCTTTTTCAGGTTGTCAGAAGAAAAAATAACCTTATAATAAGAAAAGTTTTCATGTGAATATCATTTACAATGTTACTGAAGAGGTGATCCATGACCGATGACAACAATCCCATCACACCGGAAATAGTCGAAGAAAATACTGAAAATCCAGCAGGCCAACTGGTTCAGCAGGTTACAAAACCAGAGGTGTTATATCTTATCCCCATTACAGGCCGGCCCCATCTGCCTGCCCAGATTCAACCCCTGATGGTCAGCAAGGCAAGGTGGGAAGAAACCCTGACAAGGGCATCCAAGGATGGTAAAAACCTTCTGGGCCTGGCCTATCTAAAGGAAGTCAAGGGACAATACGTTTACAAGGATGATTTCCCCAAGGTGGGGTGTGTTGTCCGGATGATGAATATTGTGGATGTCCAGAGCAATATCCAGTTTATTGCCCAGGGACTTGAACGGTTCCGCATCGTCCGGTTTCTTTCCGATAAGCCTCCCTTTGTCGTGCAGGTGGAATATTTTGAAAAACTACAGGAAAATGAAGACGAACTTAAAGCCTATGCCATTGCCATTATTAATTCCATCAAACAATTGCTTTCATTAAACCCCTTGTATTCTGAAGAAGTCAGACAATATCTGGGCATGTTCAGCCCGGATCAGCCGTCTCCTTTGGCGGATTTTGCCGCAGGCATTACAACAGCTTCCGGGGATGATCTCCAGGAGGTCCTGGAGCTGGCATCCGTTATTGAACGGATGAAAAAAGTCATGCTGCTCCTGTCAAAGGAAATAGAGATTGCAAAGCTCCAGACTAAAATCCAGAAAGACATCAATATACAGGTGGATGACAATAAACGAAGATTTTTCCTGAAAGAACAGCTTAAGGCTATTCAGAAGGAACTGGGGTTGCAGAAGGATGATAAAACCTCGGATGTGGATAAATTCAAGGAAAGGTTTGCAGCCTTAAAACCCCCGGAGCATGTGGTCAAACGCTTTGAAGAGGAGATAGAAAAACTGTCCGTCCTGGAAACAGGATCATCCGAATATGGGGTTACTAGAAATTATCTGGATTGGATTACCTCTTTCCCCTGGGGCATATATTCCGAGGACAAGATTGACATCAAACGGGCCGAGGAAGTCCTGGACCGCGACCACGCAGGCCTCTCGGATGTAAAGGAAAGGATCATTGAATTTTTTGCGGCCGGTATTTATAAAAAGGATATTTCCGGTTCCATCATTCTTTTTGTGGGCCCTCCGGGTGTGGGAAAAACCTCCATCGGAAAATCCATTGCAGAAGCTCTGGGGCGACAATTTTACCGGTTCAGCCTGGGCGGCATGAGGGATGAAGCAGAGATCAAGGGGCATAGGAGAACCTATGTGGGCGCTTTGCCCGGCAAAATGGTCCAGGCATTAAAAGATAAAAAGGTGGCCAATCCCGTCATCATGCTGGATGAGGTGGATAAAATCGGCATGTCCTACCAGGGCGACCCGGCATCGGCCCTGCTGGAAGTTCTGGACCCGGAACAGAATGCCGAATTCATGGACCATTATATGGATCTGAGGATTGATCTTTCCAAAGTCTTGTTTATCTGTACCGCCAACCAGCTCGATACCATCCCGCCGCCGCTTCTGGACCGGATGGACCGGATCAACCTGTCCGGCTATATTACCGAGGAAAAAATGGAAATTGCCAGAAAGCATCTGTGGCCAAAACTCCTGAAGCGCAATAATCTGACATCCAAGGTCATCACCATTACCGACCCCACCATCCGCTATCTCATTGAAGGCTATGCCAGGGAAGCCGGGGTCAGGACCCTGGAAAAGCTTTTGAACAAGATCATCCGCAAAAGCATTGTCACCATATTGAAAGAAAAAAAGGCCAAAATCACGGTCAATATCAAATCCCTTGAAAAATATCTTGGCCCGCCGATTTTCAAACATGAAAAACAGATGTCGGGCGTGGGCGTGGTCACGGGCCTTGCCTGGACCCAGATGGGAGGGGCAACCCTTCCCATTGAGGCGGTCCGGGTGCATGACAAAGGTGCCGGCGTCAAACTGACCGGAAAACTCGGGGATGTCATGCAGGAATCCGCCAGCATTGCCTACAGCTTTGTCCGGGCAAACCTTGGCGATTTTAAAATCAATAAAAATTATTTTGACAAGGCCTTTATCCATATCCATGTGCCGGAAGGGGCAACCCCGAAGGATGGCCCCAGTGCAGGGGTCACCATGGCAACGGCCCTTGTCTCTCTGGCCACAAAAAAGACGATTAACCGTCCTCTTGCCATGACCGGGGAAATCACCCTCACCGGAGAAGTGCTGCCCGTGGGCGGGATCAAAGAGAAAATCATTGCCGCCCGCCGGTCCGGGATTACTGAAATTATCCTGCCCGAGGGATGCTCTCCTGAATTTAAAATGCTCCCGGAACATATCAAGGAAGGCATCACTTTTCATTTTGCAGAAAAATATAAGGATGTGTTTAAAATCGTTTTTAATGAGAAATAATGCAGTCATTGTTTTTTTAAGAGTACCGGAAAAGGGAAGGGTAAAAACAAGGCTTTCCGTGAGCCTCGATGAATCCTTTGTGCTGGAGCTTTACAAGGGATTCATCCATGACACCCTTGCCATATTGGAATCGTTTCAGGATACGTTCATTTATTTTCTGCCTCCTGAAAAGGAAAAGGAGCTTAGATCATGGCTTGGAAATAAGTATCACTATTGTCTTCAGACAGGCAGGGACCTGGGAGAAAAAATGTCCAATGCCTTCAAAGACGGGTTCACAAGGGGGTATGACAGGCTTGTTTTAATGGGAACCGATATCCCGGAAATCACTGAAACCGTTCTGCTTCATGCCTTTGAAATCCTTGAGACCAAAGATGCGGTTATCGGGCCTGCCTTGGATGGAGGGTATTATCTCATCGGGTTCAAAAAAGAGTCATTTTCAGAAAAAATCTTTCATGACATGAACTGGTCCACAAAGGATGTGTTTCAAGAAACGCTCAAGGCCATGGACAGGATCAACCTGAAATATGGACGGGTTTCTGAACTCAATGATGTGGATACACCTGAAGAGCTGAAGGCCCTTGCTTTAAGAATGAAGAACGGCGGCAGGATCGGCCCGCACACCCGAAAGATGCTGGAATCCTATGAAGGTTGATATCTCCGTTATTATTCCTGTACTGAATGAAGCGGAAAGGATTAATAAGGCTGTAGAAGCCCTCTTTGATCAGGCTTATCCCGGAACAATGGAAGTGATTGTGGTGGATGGCGATCAGGAGGGCTCCACCGTCCACTGTATTCAAAATCCCAAGGTGGTGAAAATCATTTCAGCTCCGGGCAGGGGGGTGCAGATGAACCGAGGCGCAGACACGGCTTTGGGTGAAATCCTTTTGTTCCTGCACTGTGATACCGTTCTTCCCCAAAATGCATTTCACCTTATTCAGACGAAGATGCAGAATAAATGGGTGAAGGCTGGCGCCTTTGATCTTTCCATTGGCGGGAAGGCCTTGGCCTTTCGGATCATTGAAAAGACGGCATCCCTCCGGTCGCGGCTCACAAGGGTTCCCTACGGGGACCAGGCCATATTCATCCGGAGAGCCTTTTTTTTCAGACTTGGGCGATACAGAAAAATCCCCATCATGGAAGATGTGGAGCTGATGAGAAGAATAAAAAGGGAAAAAGGCCACATCTGTTTCATCGATAAATCGGTCAAGACATCACCAAGAAGATGGCAAAAAGAAGGTCTGCTTAAATGTACCTTAAGAAACCGGCTGCTCATGATCCTTTATTTATGCGGTAAAAAGCCTGAAACGCTTGCACGGTTTTATAAACATCATGCAGCATGAAATGGAACCCTGCTTCATACCAGTTTTCTAATTCTTTCCCATGCCTCTTCCGGGATCTGGGCACCCATGACCTGACAGACTTCATAGCCGCAGGCCGATGCAATCTTACCGCTTTTCTCAATGGAAAATCCATGGGCAATACCAAAAAGAAATCCTGCTGCCCAGAGGTCACCGGCGCCTGTGGTGTCAATGGGATTCAGGCCTTTTTGAACCGGGATCTTTGTGATTTTATTTTTGTGTGAGACATAACTGCCTCTGGCTCCCACCTTCAGGATGGCATAGGTGACATGCTGCGCCAGGGCTTCAACAGCTTTAATTTCATCTTCATATCCGGTATAGGCCCTTGCCTCATCTTCGTTGGCGATCAGGATATCCACATAATCCCGGACCAGGTCAAACAGGATATCCCGTGAGGCATTGACGACTTCAAAACTGGCCAGATCCAGGGCAATCATGGAACCGGCCGCCTTTGCAGCCTTCAGGGCTGCGGACATTAATTTTCTGTTAAAGAGAAGATACCCTTCGATCATGGAGATGGAAGTCTCTTTAAACATACCGGTAGTGATGGATTCAGGGTCAAGTTCTGTGGATGCGCCCAGAAACGTGAACATGGACCGCTGGGCATCGGGCGTGATGACAGACAGAACCTTTCCGGTCGGAGAATCGGAGATGGAAACGAGGGGTTCGACATTGCATTTGATGATCTGGTCTTCAAAGGTTCTGCCATAGGCATCATTTCCCCTCCGGCCGATGAACCTAGCATCACCGCCGAGATTTGCAACCCCCACAATGGTATTGCAGGCAGCCCCGCCGGGAACAACCAGGGTTCTCTTTTTGGATGCAGAAAGGATGTGGTTGATATCCTCGTCTTTCACAAGGGTCATCCCCCCTTTTTCCTTGTTAAGGGTTTTTAAAAACTCATCGGATTCGTTGATTAAAATATCCACCAGGGCTGACCCGATCCCTGTAATTCTTGTGCAATTGTTTTTCGGCATGGTTTCTCCAGAAGAGGTAAATGGTTCTGTAACTTTCATCAAAAAATAGAATTCCAGGAAAATTGTCAAGGAAATAATCATTTTAAAGCTAGAATAAAAAATGTGATCCGGGCTGGAGGTGATATTGACAAAATCAAAATAAAAAATTAATAATAAACACCTTGAATAGAAATATACTGTTTATTAATTATCCCATATAAAAGGAGTTCGTAATGTCAGCAAAACAATCTTTCATGTTTACCTCCGAATCTGTAACGGAAGGTCACCCCGATAAAGTTGCAGATGCCATTTCCGACAGTATCCTTGATGCCATCATGGCCGAGGATAAAAAATGCAGGGTTGCCTGCGAAACCCTGGTCACAACAGGCCTTGCCCTGGTGGCAGGCGAGATTACCACGGATTGTTATGTGGATATCCCCAATGTGGTCAGAAACACCATCAAGGATATCGGATACAATTCCTCGGGCATGGGATTTGACTGGCAGACCTGCTCCGTTATTACCAGTATTGATCAGCAGTCGGCCGATATTGCCATTGGCGTGGATGAGGGCTCAGGGCTTTATAAAGAGCAGGGGGCCGGAGACCAGGGCCTGATGTTCGGGTTTGCCAGCAATGAAACACCGGAGCTGATGCCCATGCCCATTGTATATGCCCATGGCCTGACCAAACGCCTGGCCCAGGTCAGAAAAAACGGGGCCCTTGATTTTATCAGACCGGATGGAAAATCTCAGGTAACCATTGAATATATTGACGGAAAACCCAGAAGAGTGGATACAATCGTTGTTTCGACCCAGCATTCCCCGGATGTGTCCTACGATGATTTAAAGGCTGCCGTCATTAAAGAAGTCATCAAAAAAGTCATTCCCGAAGATATGATGGACGGGGATACCAAATTTTTTATTAATCCGACGGGCCGGTTTGTCATCGGAGGCCCCATGGGTGACTGTGGTGTCACCGGCAGAAAGATTATTGTGGATACCTATGGCGGTCAGGGCAGCCATGGCGGCGGGTGTTTTTCCGGGAAAGATCCGTCAAAGGTGGACAGAAGCGCCTCCTATATGGGCCGGTATGTGGCAAAGAACCTTGTGGCATCCGGCATCGCAGACAAATGCGAGATCCAGGTAGCCTATGCCATCGGTGTTGCCCAGCCGGTTTCCCTTCTTGTGGATTTCATGGGAACAGGTAAAATACCGGAGTCAAGAGCCGTCGAGATTGTCAGGGAAATCTTTGATATGAGGCCCGCAGCCATTATCAAAACCCTTAATCTCCTGCGTCCTATTTATCGGAAAACCTCTGCTTACGGGCATTTTGGAAGAAAAGATCCGGATTTTTACTGGGAAAGAACGGACCGGGCCGATGAGATCCGAGACCTTGCCGGGTTATAATCTTCCTCTGAAATAATTATCACTAAACCGATAAGCCGGCCGGACTTGAAGCCCGACCGGCTTTTTTCTTGTTGATCTTTTATATTGACATTGCTGCCGGGCATCTGTATTATTAGCCCAATAACATATCAACATATTTTGATATGTATATTTAATGACCATCCAATAAGGAGTTTTATCAATGACAAAACTAAATAAAGACCATTCCTTTCTTAAGCTTGACCTTGATCTGAAATACAGGATCAAGGACATTTCCCTTGCTGAAGAGGGCCATAAAGACATGCAGCTTTCTGAAAAAGAAATGCCGGGGCTCATGGCCATCCGGGAAAAATATGGCCCTGAAAAGCCGCTGAAAGGCTTGAAAATAACCGGCAGCCTGCATATGACCATCCAGACCGCCATGCTGATCGATACGCTTTTTGAGTTGGGAGCCGACATCCGGTGGGCTTCCTGCAATATTTTTTCCACCCAGGACCATGCCGCCGCAGCCATTGCAGATAAGGGAACTGCTGCTGTTTTTGCATGGAAAGGGGAAACTTTAGAGGAATTCTGGTGGTGTACGGAACAGGCATTGATCTGGCCCGACGGCTCCGGGCCGGATCTGATTGTGGATGATGGCGGGGATGCAACCCTTTATATCCACCAGGGCGTAAAACTGGAAAAAGACCCTTCCCTTTTGGGACAAGCAACCCACAGCGTGGACGAAAAATGTCTGATGGATCGCCTTCGACTGGGTTATGAAAAAGACCCCCAGAAATGGACCAGGATTGCAAAAAAAATCCGCGGGGTATCGGAAGAAACAACCACCGGCGTTCACCGGCTGTATCAACTGGCGGAAAAAAATGAACTTCTGTTTCCTGCCATCAATGTTAATGATTCCGTTACCAAATCCAAATTTGACAATCTTTATGGCTGCCGGGAATCCCTTGCCGACGGCATTAAAAGGGCAACGGATATCATGCTGGCCGGCAAAACCGTGGTGGTTGCCGGGTATGGGGATGTGGGAAAAGGATGCGCCGCCTCCATGCGGGGCTATGGCGCCATTGTCTGGGTGACGGAAATCGATCCCATCTGCGCTCTCCAGGCAGCCATGGAAGGCTTCAGGGTGGTCACCATGGAAGAGTCAGCGCCTCACGGGGATATCTTTGTGACCGCCACCGGCAATTACCGGGTCATCCGGGGTGAACACATCGAGCAGATGAAGAATGAGTCCATTATCTGCAATATCGGGCATTTTGACAATGAAATTGAAATGAGCTACCTGACCCATAACCCCAAAGCCAAAAAAATCAATATCAGGCCCCAGGTGGACAAATGGGTGTTGCCTTCCGGAAAAGCCGTGATTGTTCTGGCCGAGGGCAGGCTTGTGAATCTCGGATGTGCCACGGGTCATCCGAGCTTTGTCATGAGCAACAGTTTTTCAAACCAGACCCTGGCCCAGATTAAACTTGCCAAGGAAAACCTTGAGATCAAGGTCTATACTCTGCCAAAGGAATTGGATGAGGAAGTGGCAAGGCTTCACCTGAAAAATCTTTCTGTTTCTTTAACCCGGCTGACACAGGAACAGTCGGACTATCTTGGGATTCCTATCAACGGGCCATTTAAGTCCGAGAATTACAGGTATTAATGTTTTTTAAATTTATGGAATGGGAGGTTCAAAATTTTGAATTGTTTCTATTTCCCAATTTTAAACTTATTATTTCAATATGTTATAGAAAATCATGATTATGGGCGGTCTTTTTTAGTTCAAAATTTTGAACTTTTCAGGCTGGAAAAATTCATGGAAATGCAGGAAACAGATTGCAAAAGGAATATGAAATTTAAAAATTATAATAAAATTAGTAAGTTAAAAATATTATGATTTAAATTCCGGGATGTGGCACGAGCTTTGCTATATAGATAAGCAACATACAAAAAACGATTTTTCATCCTTTTTTCCTTTTCTTAAAAAAGGCTGCTTTGAAAAAAGCAGCCTTTTTAAGTTTTAAGGCACCGGCACTAAAAAAAAAATCGACATTCCGTTCATTTTGTTCTAATGCAAAAATATAGCTTAATCAATTTTTAGAGGAGATCACGCCCATGATGTTTCATATGCCGTCAAGACTATATTTCGGATCAGGGGAAATCAGGAATCTGAAATCCATCATCAAAGACTATCTAAAGGCAAAGAATCCGGTTCTGGTAACGGATGCCGGCATTGTGAAGTCCGGCCTTCTTGAAAAAATTCTGCCTGAGCTTCCCGGCATTAAAGTATTTGATCAGATTGAGGCAAACCCGAAATCCGATACTATTAATGGCATAGCAAAAGAAATGCGGGCACTTGCTCCGGATCTCATCATCGGCCTTGGCGGCGGAAGCCCTCTCGATGCAGGGAAGGCCCTGGCCCTGTTGTGTACCAATGAGGGCAATATCGAAGCCTACGAGGGAAAGGAAAAATATAAGAATGATCCCTTGCCGTTTCTCGCCATTCCCACAACCTGCGGCACAGGCAGCGAAGTCACCTGGGTTTCGGTCATCACCGATGTGAACCGCAAATTTAAAATGAGCATCAAGGGACCGAAAATGTACCCGGCCGTATCCATTGTGGACCCGGACCTGATTCAGACCCTGCCGCCTTCCATCATTGCCTCCACAGGGCTCGATGCTCTGACCCATGCCGTGGAGGCCTATCTGTCAAAACCTGCCACCCTGATAACGGACAATCATGCGGTCAAGGCGGTTCAATTGATTCTCAGCTCCCTTGAAGGGGCCTGTGCCGACATCAAAAGCAATCATGAAAACCGGGAAAACCTGATGTTCGGGTCAACCATTGCCGGGTTCGCATTCGGCAATTCCGATGTTACCGCGGTTCACTGCATTTCCGAATCCATCGGGGCCTTGTACGACACCCCCCACGGCATTGCCAATTCTATTTTTCTTCCCCATGTGCTGGCCTACAACCTGCCTGCATGTTATGAAAAAATGGCAACGCTCGCAAGGCTGTCCGGTATCAAGGACACCAATGATATGACGGCTTCACAATCCTTTATTCAAATGATAGCGGATTTGTCAAAACGCCTTAATATCCCTCAGTTTAAAGACCTGAACATCGGAAAAGACCAGTTTGATAAAATTGCAGATATGTCCTTTGAAAATAATTCAACCCCTTCAAATCCAAAGGCGCTTGAAAAACAGGACTACCTTCGGATTCTTGAAAATGCATTGAAATAGAAGGGTAACTGCTGACCCGGTGCCTTGTCAGACAGATAACATCATAGGAAAGAAGGAATATATGACTTTTTGGAATTTAGACACACTTAAGCTGGAAAAGTTCAGGCCGGGGATTATGAGCAAGGCAAAAATAGGGGATAACCTGGTCATGGTATGCATGCAAATAGGTTCAAAAGAGGAAGATAAAGGACACACGCATTCCTTTGACCAGTGCGGTATTATCATAGAAGGACAAATAGAGATGTTTGTAAATCAGGAGCATCGATTGCTGAATACAAATGAATGCTATTTTATACCTTCAGGAGAGCGGCATGGGTGGAAGACTTTTGATAAGCCCGTCAAACTCTTGGATATATCCCCAAAGCAACCCTGATAATATTGGAATGCGAATCCTATATTGCTTATACAGCCACCGAGGGCCTCAAATTATAAAGGTAAAGGTGAGGATACCGATATCAAACTCAGGGTGGATTAAAAAAATCCTATAAAAACGATCACAGATGATATACTTTTGACCCAGTGAAGAAATATTATAATGCAGGGGTTAATTATAAATGTATGATTTTGATGATTCAATAACCGATTGCATGATCCTTAAAGAGGACGAAGCCATATACAGGGCAAGGTGTTCAGGGGAAAATTCAAAACATGAGCGCATTTATCGGCTGATTGATTTGTTTTCAGGTGCTGGCGGGATGTCTCTGGGGTTTTCAAAAGAATTCGGGCATCCGTTTCAATCGGTCTGGGCCAATGATTTTAATGAATTTTGCGTGAATACCTATAATAAGAATTTCGGTCCTCATTGTGTTCAAGGGGATATCGTTGAAATCCTGGAAAACGGCAAACTTCAAATCCCCCAGGCAGATGTAGTGATCGGCGGGCCTCCCTGCCAGGGATTCAGCTTATTGAACCGGGACCGGGATAACGACCCAAGAAAAAAATTATGGAAACCTTTTCTGGATGTGGTTGACCGGAGTGGTGCCGTTGCGTTTGTAATGGAGAATGTTCCCCAGCTTCTGGGCACGCAGGAACATTCGGAAATTATTGCGGAAGCCGAGTCCCTGGGGTTCAAGGTGTGGCAGGACAAACTGCTTGCTGCCGACTATGGTGTTCCCCAGACCAGGGTCAGGGCATTTATCATCGGATGCCGGTTTATGGACACATCAGTTCTTTTCCCACCTCGTAAAACCCATTTCAAGAAGATGGATAAACCTATTCAATTGCGGTTACCGTTCGATGAAACCGACTATCTTCCCGGTCCTGAAAAATGGAGAACCGTCCGGGATGCCGTGGGAAATTTACCGCCACCCATTGGAACGGAGATCAGAAAAGTTCCTCCGCCTCTTGATCTCCATTTTGGAAGGAATCCTACCGACCTGAGCAAAAAACGGTATCGGGCAATACCGGAAGAGGGAATGAATCGTTTTGATTTACAGCGAGAGGCCTATGAATTGACTCCTCCTTGCTGGATAAAGAAGAAATCCGGCGGCACTGATCTTTTTGGCCGGCTGTGGTGGGACAGGCCCGCATTCACGATCCGGACCGAATTTTTCAAGCCGGAAAAAGGCAGATACCTTCATCCTGAGCAACACAGGCCGATTACTCACAGGGAGGCTGCCCGGTTCCAGAGTTTTCCCGATTCATTTCAATTCACTGGTTCAAAAATAGAGATTGCCAAGCAGATCGGGAATGCGGTGCCGCCTTTATTGGCCGCCAGGGTTGCAGATGTAGTCAGATTGATGCTGGATCGGAATTATGGAATAAAAAATCAGCAGGTATTGAAAAACAGGCTGACTGCTTTTCTGGGAACAGATCAACATAAACAGGAAGATCCGAACCGATGAAATCAGAGAAAATACGTAAAAAACTTCAGGCACTGATCATTAATTTTGAATATGAACTTTCATCCGATGATTTGAGGGCAAAGGTCCTTGCTCTGGTGCCATGTTTCAGCCACCTGCGGGAGCTTGGCAAATCGTTAATTTCGGCTGAAATCGCCAAAAGCGCACGGGACAGGACTCTACATTATTTTTTGAAATACCCCCGATTCATCATCCGTGGAAATGAATTACTGGTGGTATCGGGTATCCAGGAATATGCAAGAAGGGTCAGGGAACTGAAAGTTCAATTCGGGTGGTCCATTGTAAGCGGTGTCACGGCAAGAGAAATGGCGGCAGAAAATGAATTCCTTATAAAGAATGTTGATCATGAATCCATGGGACCTTCGGATTACATTTTGATTTCAAAGAAACAGGATCGGGATGCCGCATTTCGATGGCAGCTTGCAAATGATATCCGGAAAGAGAAAACAGGGGTGCGGGATAAGATATTAAAGTTTTTCAGGAAAAATGTGGGTAAGGAAATCACGGGAGAAGAACTGAAATATTTGGCCAAGGATAAATCCGAATGGGGAAGGCGTGTCCGGGAACTGAGAACAGAATATGGTTGGCCCGTCATGACGAGAAACACAGGACGACCGGATCTGGATGTCGGAGTTTACCTGCTCGAAGCCGACCGACAAAGTCCGGAACATGACCGTAAGATAAGCGACCCGGTAAAATGCGAGGTTCTCAAACGGGACAACCATCAATGTATGAAATGTCATTGGAGTCATAAGGAATGGAGCCGGTCCGATCCCAGGCATTTGGAGCTTCATCATATTAAGCCCCATGCCAAGGGCGGCAAAAATACGACAGATAATCTCGTGACCTTATGCACCATCTGTCATGATCACGTTCATCGGCATTGAGATAGTGTTTCATCGGTTTCAGCATGAAAACAAAGGGGTAAATAAAATGTCGGACATTCATGAGATCGTCAAAAGGCAATTTGACAGTCAGGCATTGAGTTTCAGCAATTGGTCCGTCACTCAGAATGCTGAATATCAAAAGGCGTATTTTGATTTTTGTGAAATCTCGCCCCGGGATACGGTATTGGATTTTGCCTGCGGTACGGGTGAGTATGCTATTTTTGCAGCGCCAAAAGTTAAATATGTTCAAGGGGTGGATATCTCAAGGGGAATGATTGAGATTGCCCAACGGCAGGCTGAAGAAAAGAACCTGAACAACATCGGGTTTTTATGCAGTCCGGTTGAACGGACGCCTTTTGAGGAAGGCTCTTTCTCTGTCGTGATGTGTCGATCGGCATTTCATCATTTTCATGATTATGCCGGTATTTTTGATGAAATGATTCGATGCTGCCGACTGGGCGGTCGAATCAGCATTCAGGATATCATGGCTTACCCGGCCCGGAAAACAGATGAATTTTTTGAAGAATTTGAAAAACTGGTGGATGTGAGCCATCATAAAACAGTGAGCCGGGAATTTATGGAGAACCTGTACCACCGGAGAAAATTGAAGATAAAGAACCGATATGAAATCGAGATTGAACTTAATGTTCAGGAATATCTGGGCCATGCAAAACAGTCGGAAGAAAATCAGGAAAGGATTGTTCATTTGATTGAAAACGGTATGAAGGACTCGGATATTTCAAAATTTTTTATTGATAAGGAAGGCACCCTGTTTTTTAAACGCTATGTTTTTTTGATATTGGGTGAGAAAGAGAATCTTTATGAATAATTCCGTTACCTGCCGCGCGGCATTAAAAAATGATTTACCCGGCGTTCTGGCATTGTATGCCCAGCCCGACCTGGATGATGGGGAAACCCTTTCTCTACCAGAGGCTGAGCGCCTTTTTGAGCGTATGGGGCAATATCCTGATTATCACCTCCATGTGGCGGTCAAGGGCGAGGAAATTGTCGGCACCTTTGCCATGCTGATCATGGATAACCTGGGGCACCTCGGGGCTCCGTCAGCCGTGATTGAGGATGTGGCAGTCGATCCGGAATATCAGGGACAGGGCGTGGGAAAGATCATGATGACATATGCGTTCTGGATCTGCAAAAAAAAAGGCTGCTACAAAGTTGCTCTTTCAGCCAATATAAAGCGAAAGAAGGCTCATGCATTTTATGAATCCCTGGGATTTGAGCGCCACGGCTACAGTTTCAGGATAGAGGGGGATATGGAATGATAGTCTATTTTAATGGAGGTTTTCTAATCAAATTGTAAAAAATCAGCCTGAATTCCTTGCAATCAGACGCTGAGAGAAATGTTTTTACAATCCTATATTCAGACATATATTGAACGGGATGTCCGGAGCATTAAAAACATTGAAAACCTCAGTGCCTTCCGGAGGTTTATTAAATTATGTGCAGGCAGGACAGGGCAATTGATCAATTTTTCAAGCATTGGGAATGAACTGGGCATCAATTATAAAACGGTTTTTTCGTGGATCACCATCCTTGAAGCGAGCTTTATTGTTTATCTCTTAAAACCGCATTACCGGAATTTTAACAAGCGGCTGGTAAAACAGGCCAAACTCTATTTTTTTGATACAGGTCTCTTATGTTCTCTTCTTGATATCCGAAGCCCTGAGCAGTTGCATACTCATTATCTTCGCGGCAATATATTTGAATCCTTTATTGTGATGGAGTATATCAAGATGCGGTATCACAGCGGGCTTGTCTCCAATGCTTTTTTCTGGCGGGACAACACTGGTCATGAATTCGATCTCCTGCTTGAGGAGGGAACAGAACTGAAAGCAGTGGAAATCAAATCCGGGAAATCGCCAAGTAGCAAGTTGATCCGGTTATATCCTATTGGCCTGTAAAATTCGGGGTCCGTTTTTCAAGCACAGCACTGATGCCTTCTTTTGAATCGTCCATTTCAAAGGTCCGGGCCTGGTTCTGAGCTTCCATGGCAGCAGCTCGCACCGGGTTCCAGTCAAGCCCTTCGTAAACAGAGCGCTTCATCATCTGAACCGCTGCAGGGGCGCTCTGGGCGATTTCCTCTGCAAGGGCCATGGCTTTAGCCAGCACTTCTTCCCTGTTCACGGCGTAATTGACCAGCCCCATGGCAACAGCTTCTTCTCCTGTGATGATCCGGCCGGTAAAGAGAAGTTCATTGGCCCTGGCCAGTCCCACCAGCCGGGGCAGGATATAGGATACGGCCATGCCCGAATGGAGGCCGAGCCGGGCAAAATTGGCCCCCATCTTTGCCCTTCGATTGGCCACTCGGATATCACATAAAAGGGTGATGCCAAACCCGCCGCCGATGGCATGCCCGTTGATAGCGGCAATTACCGGCACCTTGAGACTTCCGATTTCCAAAAACGGCCGGTAGAATTCCATCAGGGCCTTACTTAAAAACTCACCGTGATTTTTTTCAAACCCGCTTTTCAGATCAGCACCGCCGCAGAAAGTGGTGCCGCTGCCCGTGATGATCAGGCATCGAAGGTCCTTGTCTGCCCTGATACGGCAGAGGATTTCCCGGAAGGCCGGGAAAATTTCCCGGTTCAGGGTATTCAGGCTGTCCGGGCGGTTAAAGGAGATAAGCCCGATTTTATCCGTTTTCACATATTTTACAGGGGTATCCGTCATGAATGGTTTTCCTTATAGGTTAAGCCGGAAACCCGGCTGTCAGGTGAATTAAAATTTTTGCTTCGACGATATCATATCCGACATTCCGGAGTAAACCCATTCCGGTCATTTCCAATGGGTTATCTGATTTCTTATCTGGTTTACCAATAGCTTTGGCAGCTCATATCAGAATTAACAATTTTCCAAGGCTTGTATTTTTTGATTATTGATTTGTTACATCAGGATGCAGGTCCTCTGGCGAAGACCGCTGTCCTTGGCGACCGCCTTATAGCATTCACTTCGTTCCTCCAGGCTGGTTGTGCAGTAATCACAGGATCTGAGAGCATTCGTCATCTTTTTTTTTCCCAAGTGCACTGCACAGGGCTGCTTTCTTCTTCATATATGATTTCATAATCACCTCCGCATAATTAACCCCCATGACACTTAAGATTTTTTCCTGCCATGGCGCTTAGTTCAAAAGATAAGACCGGGCTGACATAGATCAATTCTGACTTCTTTCTGAATGAAGGAGCGGGGAATTTTCAGGATAATTTATTTTGCATTGATGCAACGTCGCAATCCGGTTCCCTCGTTGCATTAGATCTAACCGGCAACATCATTAATATCCTTTCCTTGAGAAATTCCGGGTCCGGTCTTCTTGAATGTTTGCTAACCCCGAACTGTTAAATTTAAATCCATCAACAATTGTCAACCAGGTTGGATAGACAACACCCGTCAAAATTGGCCACTATTCCCACTGCGGTGTCTTTTTGGCCCTCACCCCAGATGACTATCACCCGCATACTTTTGTCTTCCTTCAACGCCCTGGCAATTTGCAGGATCTGCCGGGTACAAGCATTGTTCATAGCATTGAGGTGGTCCTCCCGGACGAAGGTGATCCAGGCCTGTTTCCCTGTTTTTCAAGACGCATGAATTCATGCTGTTGAACCATTTCCATCATTTTGTCTCCTTTGCAGGACTCTTTTTAAAAGGAAGGTATTATGGATTTACTAAGGTTGTTTGAAACAATAATAATTATTCTCGGGATAATTTCAATTAAACAGATTATAATTGTAATTCAGAATGTTTCCGAAACAATAACTCTATTCAGGATAAATCTTATGGCCAATAAAATTGTATTCACAAACACAACCAAAAAAATAACACGCGTAGGTCTGGGTGGAGAAGGGGTGCTTCGAACAACAGGGAAAGCGCAAGCTGCACGGGAAGTTATCAAAACAGCGTTAAACCAGGGGATCACTTATTTTGACTCAGCCAGAGTCTACATGGACAGTGAAGTCTATTATGGTGCATACTGGAAAAATCACCCTGAAATAAGAGAGACCATTTTCCATACCAGTAAGTCTGCAGACAGGACCAGGGCTGGTGCATTGGCAGAACTGACACAGACTCTAAAACGATTGAATACCCCGTATCTTGATCTCTGGCAGATCCACGATGTGAGGACTGGAAAGGATCTTGAGCGTATTTCGCAAAAAGGCGGTGCACTGGAAGCCTTTCTGGAAGCCAGAGACACGGGCCTGGTAAAACATATCGGTGTGACCGGGCACCATGATCCTGAAATTCTGGCCAAAGCGATTGAGCAATGGCCGGTGGATGCGGTGCTCATGCCGGTAAATCCGGTGGAAGAGATCATCGGAGGGTTTCTAACGCGCACACTTTCAGCCGCCTACAAAAAAGGGATCGCCGTGATCGGCATGAAGGTGCTGGGTGGCAAACACTATATTGCAAAGGACATGCGAATCACGGCCGGACTTTTAACCAGATTTGCCCTGTCTTATGACATAACGCTTGCCATTGTCGGCTGCCGCACACCGGAGGAGGTAACCGAACTTGCTGTTGCCGGAAGAGATGATAGCCGCCTGACCGCTGCCGAGAGAAAAAATATCGCAGAATCATTCCGGCCCATGGCTCAGAACCTTGCCTTTTACCGGGGCAGCGTTTTCAATCCGCCTGGATCATGAAATCTCTTTCATCTGCCGCTGATACCAAATCCACTGGACAAAATTATGAGAATTTTAAGGATATCTTCTTGTAATCGTCCTTATTTTGTAAGCTGATGTTTAAATCAAAGTTTGAATCCCTTATCCCTAATGCAAACCTGTTTTTATCCTTATTGAATCAGACCTTGGTTTCGGTTAACCAGAAATCATGCTGATTGCAGAAACTGGTGACATAAAATTTCCCTTTATACCCTTTCGGCAACTCATGGCTTGATTCCGGTTTATCGGCAGGGGTAAAAGTTGTAGCACCCACATAGGTACCATCTTCAAGAATAACCGTATGCCTGACGATGAAGTGTTGATCCGACATTGGGTGTTTGGTTATCACCTTAATTTTATCCCCGGTTACTGTCACTTCCGGGGCGTGGAGATCAACTTTTTGACTCCATTTGCCAGGATTATCCTTGGTGTAGATAATATTCGTGTACATGGGCGTGCTTTCTGCAAAAGCCCTGGGGATGGAATTGAAAGCCGAAATGGAAGCAATAGCGACGGTTGTTTTCATAAAATTTCGTCGGTCATTCATGGGTAATCCTCCTTTGATTTTTATTATTTCTAACTTCAATCTCCGATCTCACCAGGAGACATTTCACGTCAGTTGCGGTCAACATTGCTGCCGATGGTGCGAAACGGATCAGTGAATTCGTTTTTCATGGGCGACCAATCCGACGGGCACTCATTTGTCATCTGAATTTCTCCAACCCTGAAGTTATTGAATAAATATAAACCGTGATAGAGTTAAAAACAAATTAATTCTTTGACAAATAACCACCATACCATGAATATTTTATATTTTTACGGGTTTTGTTTATCATTTTTTTTGGAAAGTTTGTTGTAAATCGAAGGAATCCCTGATAGCCATTATGGTGTTACCCGATTTGTTATTTTTGTATGTTCAACAGAAAAAACTAGAGACCGAGTTAAGCCATTTTTTGGGAAATAATTTTGTCGAATAAGAATAAAGAAAAATTAATGAGTATTTGCAGGTTATTAAGAAAATATTTTTTTTATTCAACTATGATCATTTCCATTGTTTCATTAATATCCTGCACCCATCAAAAAATACTAAAAATGGTGACACCTGTAAAAACATGTCGGCGAACCAGTATTCTCATGATAGGAGACTCCATCACCGAGGGGGTACAGAGCAATCCTTCAGCAGAGCCCTACGCGGCCATTGCAGCGAAGGTGCTGGGGAAGGGATTCACGGTCACTCAGGTTGGTTGCGGTGGGGCCACAACATGGGATTGGTCTTCGCGCGGCGGAGCAACTCTTTGCGGCGGCCAGTTCAGGGACCTGAATGTCTATGAAGCTCGGGCTCGGCCGAATCTTCCCGCTGATGTGGTGACGGTCATGTTGGGGACCAACGATGCCACCGGTTTTTTTGAACCCGCACCGATTTCTCCAGATGAATACCGTGACAACCTCACCAACCTTGTGACTAACCTGCTCAATGATGGCGCTGGACAAGTCATGCTGATGACGCCGCCCCCCATGTGTGAATCGACCAATGCAGATGTCGTTATGCGTTTGGAAGCGTATCGCACCATCGTGGCGGCCATGTGCAGCACACGCAAGGGTGTGGTTTGTGGACCCGACGCATACACCCTGTTGAATGAAGATGATTTCCAGGGTTGCGACGTACACCCAAACGGCTTAGGTCATCTGATTCTTGGTATTGCAGTCGCAACGATGATTTTGGGGCAATGATGCGCTAAAGAATGGATCGGAGTATATCTGGCTAACCCATCATTCCAGGTTTGTTCGGTGCCGATCAGGTATGTATAAGATGTTAAAAATCGATCAAAGCAGAATGTTTTCAGAATGATTTTGATCCAATATGCTGTAATAGAAGTTTGATTCCTTTGGGTCTGCTTCCAGTCTATATATTTGAATTTTACAGCAACAATTTTCCTTGCATCACCCAAAAGCAAACGATATATACCCCATAGTGGAAACGGTTGTTTCGGCCAGATATCAGCGGAATTAATCCCGCTCACTGAAACAACCTGTTAAGCATTGCCGGACATATGTTCAATGGATTGATCCTGATCCATTTCTTGCAGTGCGGGACTATTTATAGAATGTTATTAGTTTCCAGTGGATTAAGACAAAATTTATAAGTGAATGTCAGCTAAGTCAATTATTGGAGAAATGATGATCATATTCAATGACAAAAGAAATTTAATCTTTTCCTTTATCATCATTTTATTGTTATTCATTACAATGTGTTGGAATGTCTATTGTTACTTAGGCTATAAAGGGATAGTCAATAAGGTTGAAGATAGAAGGTTTTCGGAGGTCATGGGACGAGACAAGGACTATTACAGAGGCCCAGATGAGGGGAGATTTTTTTCTGGTCTTTTCCAAGAGCACCTTGAAAAAGCAACAAGTGACCATTTTCCACTATTTGCAATTTTCAAATATCGAGAAGTAGAACGATGGTTCGCAAAAATAAATCTGGGCATACTACCAAGTTCTTGGACCCCATTATTGCCAATAGGTGGAAATCTTCTTTTGTTCAAGCAGAAAAATTTATTAGTAGATAAACAGGAACCTTATTCTCAGAACAAGGACCAGATCTTATCAACACGATCTAATTAT
Source organism: Desulfobacterales bacterium (assembly GCA_031395015.1). Taxonomy (GTDB): domain Bacteria; phylum Desulfobacterota; class Desulfobacteria; order Desulfobacterales; family Desulfobacteraceae; genus Desulfobacula. The sequence continues at coordinate 51,765 of JANNUH010000076.1, forward strand.
TATAATAATTTTATTAAAGAGAATCCTTCTATTAATTTGTTTGTTTTTCCCGTACTGGACAAGAAGGACTGGTTAGTGATGTCCAGTGAATACTTGAAAGTAAGCCCGAAAATTTTTATTGGAGACAAATATGTTGATTCGTTTCGAGTTTTACTCGATCCGGCAATTGGTTATTCATGGGGGGGGGGGGGGACATTTCACCTGAAAAGGTGCTGACGTTCTATTACAAAACAGACCATCATTTCACCATGCCAGGCGCATATTTAATATACCGTCAACTCATTAATCTAATTCAAGAATCTGTTAAGGATATCCCGCAACCTTTGGAACCAAGTGGATGGTTTTCTCTGCCAAACGTCCAATTCAGAGGCTCTAATTCTCGAAAAGCCGGAGGTTATGAACAATTGTTTGATGTGGTTGAAGATGGGGTGTTTGACTTGCCAGATTTTCAGATTTTGATTAATGGGGTTAATCGTAATGGTGAATATAATGATCGAGTAGAATATTTAAAAGGCTCAATTCCAGCGGGACTTTTTGAAAACCATTATGGAAAGTATTTTGGTGGTGACTATGGCTGCTTAGAATTCATTAACCCCAACTTAAACGGAAGAAATTTATTGGTTATAAGTGACTCATTTGACAACTCGCTTGCTCCATTATTAAGTTCTCATTTCAGCCATACATTCTTTATTGACCTACGACATTATAAGCATAACATAGGCAGCTCTTTTGATTTTAAAAACTTTATTAATTCCAACAAAATAGATGATATTCTTTTTTTTGGAAGTCAGAACTGGGTTCTTGGTTTAGAACCTATTGCGGAGGATTAATGGTTTTTTCCAGTTTCTCATTTCTTGTCTATTTCTTTCCTCTGACCTGTGCTGCATACTTTGCATTGAAAAACAGAACATGGCGTAACATTATTCTATTAATGGCGTCACTTTTCTTTTATGCATGGGGGGAGCCTGTTTACATATGGCTAATGTTAACTTCTATTGCATTCAATTGGTTTTTAGCGATAGCAATTATTTCTCGGAAGAAAATGGGTGTATTTTTACTTGTATGCGGAATATGTATTAATTTAACCAGTATTATTTTCTTTAAGTATGGAAATTTTATTGTAGAAAATATAAATTTTATAGTTGGCGTTAATTTTATATTCCCAAAAGTATCATTGCCGATTGGCGTTTCTTTTTACACATTTTTTTCAATTTCATATCTTATAGATGTTTATCGTGGTGCAGTAACCCCACAAAAAAATATTCTTTTCTATGGAACTTATTTGTCAATGTTTCCTCATCTTATAGCTGGTCCGATTGTCAGGTATGAAACAATTGAGCATGAAATTATTCATAGAAATGAAAGCATAAATGACTTCTCTGAAGGTCTACGAAGATTTATTACAGGTTTTTGCAAAAAAGTGATCATTGCTAATACAATGGGGACGATAGCCGACACTATATTAGTCGCCGATCCCACAACGATAGGCGCTATTCCTGCGTGGTATGCTTTTATCGCTTATACATTTCAAATTTATTTCGATTTTTCAGGTTATTCTGATATGGCTATTGGCTTAGGTCGTGTGTTCGGTTTTCATTTTCTTGAAAACTTCAACTATCCGTACATTTCAAGGTCTGTTACCGAATTTTGGCGACGTTGGCACATTTCTCTTTCATCATTTTTTCGTGATTATTTATATATTCCCCTCGGAGGTAATCGAGTCAGCCCCATGCGGTGGATCTTGAATTTAATCATTGTCTGGTTGCTTACGGGATTATGGCATGGTGCAAGTTGGAATTTTATTTGTTGGGGTTTGTACTATGGCTTATTGCTAATAGGGGAAAAGATGCTATGGGGTAAGTTAATTCAAAAGATAATAAGGCCGTTACAACATTTATATACCATTTTGATTTTTACAATTGGATGGGTAATATTTAGAATGGAGGACTTTCGAAAACTTGGAGAGTGGTTATTGGCACTATTTGGTTTTAACGGTGCAGGTCGAATTGTAGATTTAGATGTCATGAATGTACTGCATTATTACCCTTGGTTTTTTGTCGCTTTGATTTGTTCGACGCCTTTAATTAATAATATATATCAGCGTCAGAATAAATCATTTGTTGTGAGCTTATTATGTGACAGTATTTCGGTGATTTTGTTTGTGTCCGCAGCAACTAACCTTGCAACCGGTGGCTTTAATCCATTTATTTATTTCAGATTTTAACATTCAGGCTTCTGGCCAAATAACCGCACTTATGGGATGTGTACTTGCAGGTCGGACCTGCACAGAATATCATAGTACCCAAACCCACTCACCATACTCCTTCTTGCTTTTAGTCTTCTTTGCGCGGTTTTTAATTTCTGCCTTGCCAATGGCGTAATCAAAAAAGATGTTCCCATGGTCGAGGCCATTGATCAATCTTTTATGAAAAAAGCCAAAGGCATGATCAAATAGCCTTTGACCCGTCATGATGAAAGAGAGGTATGCCCGAGCCGGGCTTACCTCATGGTAACATCCGTCATGGTAAGGCTGTTAAGAAATGGCTTGCAAGCATCTGTTTAGTACGTTATTTTGTACAAAAATAATAACTGAAATGAGGTGCAAGATGCAAAGACTAAAAATTAACCAGGATATCAAACCCTTGTCTGAGATAAGAACCGGCATTGCAAATTTTATCAAGCAAGTCCATGATACAAAAAGACCTTTAATCATTACCCAGCGTGGAAAAGGGGTTGCCGTTCTTATAGATGCACACGAATTTGAATTGATGCAAGAGAAGATTGAACTTCTATCGGATGTTCAGATATCCTTAAGCCAGATCGCAAAAGGACAAGGGATAAGTCATAAGGAGGCAATGGACAAAGTATTCATGCAGGTCCGGAAATGAACATTGTATGGTCGCTGCTGGCTGTGGACAGGGCTTCGGAAATTGCAGGTTATATTGCTCAAGACAAGCCTTCAGCAGCAGAAAATTGGATTAAAACAATATTCTCAAAAATTGAGCAACTCAAATCTTCCCCGGAAATCGGTAGGATTGTTCCTGAAATCAGCGAGAATACATTCAGGGAGCTTATTTACGGTAATTACCGTATCATTTATCATATTGAAGCGGAACAAATATCCATTCTGACGATCCGCCATGGCAAGCAGGTATTGCCGATAAAAGAAATTATGGCATAACCAAATAGTATGCAGCGGTTCACAAAAAGCTGCGCCTGCCACTGCCGATCACGTTAAGATATCCGCTCCCGGGAATTACTGAACTTGCTCAAATCTATTTGACAAAAATGAAGACGCTGCTCTACAATGGCAGCCTTGTTCTCCGGTTTTTTATAGGGAGGTATTATTTTGCCTGAGAGGAGTCTTTTTTTGTGAAATTGTTTTTGGTTTTTTTTGTTTGCCTGTTGGTTGGATTTGCCCATTGCCAGCCGCTTTCCGCACAGTCTTCTTTGTCACTGACGTTGAATGAGGCGGTTCGGATCGCGGTTGAAAAAAATCTGGATGTGCGGGCCGAACTCTATAACCCTGCTCAGTTTGAAGCCGATATCAACCGCTATGGCGCCATATATGATCCAAGGCTTACTCTACAGACAAAATTTGATGATTCTGCCGAAGAAAAGCCGACCACCAATGCAAGCGTTATTAATACCCAAACCTTTTCCACGGGCCTATCCCTAAGTCGGCTCTTTTCCACCGGAGCCACGGCGGCCCTTGGTTTTAACAATTCCGATAATGACACTGACAATCCTTCATATATTAACCGTTACGGGCAGTCCGGGTTTGTGTTTTCCATCAGCCAGCCCTTATTCAAAAACCGGGGAAGGGAAGTGACGGAAGAAAATATCCGCATCTCGCAGATATCCAAATATGCCTCCCTGGAGCGATTCAAAACAAAGCTCTTGACCACCATCACCCAGGTGAGAAATGATTATTATAAGCTTTACCGCCTGAGGGAAGAATTAGGGGTCAAGCAGGTTTCCCTGGAACTGGCAAGGACCATTCTTGCTGAAACCAGGACCCGAGTGGCTTCAGGCGTCTTGCCGTCACTTGAGATTCTGAACGCTGAATTCGGTGTGGTTCGGCGGGAAAAGGAACTGATTGATGCACAAAAGGCGGTAGGTGACCAACTGGATGTGCTGAGACTACTCCTGCAACTGGACACCGGCATGGATATCACCACAACGGACACCCCTTCCCATGAAGCCCAGGACATCTCGGAAGAAGACGCCGTCAGCCGGGCCCTCACCCGTTCGGATATCCTTGAACAAAAGAAAAATCTTGAATTGGCAGAATTTCAGACTCGCGTATATCAAAATAAACTTGAGCCCGATCTTTCGCTGAATACGTCTGCCGGGCTGAACGGTCTGGATCGCAACCGGGGCAACCATAACCCGGTGGGAATCAGCGACCTTGATAATCTGGGCTGGAGTGTGGGCCTTGTTTTTACCTATCCCCTGGGAAACAAGGCGGCTGAGAATGATTATATAAAAAGCCGTCTTAAAACCGAACAAACCCGGCTGAAGATAAAAAGTCTTGAAGAAAGTATTGTCAATGAAGTGCGGGCTGCCTTACGAGGGATTTATTCCGGGTATAAGCAAATCGAAGTCACGGATCGCGGGGTTGATTTTGCCGGCCAGCGCCTGCATTCTTTTATCCGTAAAAACGAGGTTGGGCTTGCCACCACAAAAGAAGTGCTGGATGTGGAGACTGATCTGGCCACTGCCAGAAACAATCAGATTGCTGCGGTCGTTTCCTATGCAGATGCGCTGACTCGCCTCTGGCAGGTGACGGGTGAATTGATGGACCGCCAGGGGATTTTTGTGGATGAAACTGAAGCAGACCATCTCTATAAAGCCATGAAATGAGAAAAAGGATCAATATGAACGATGGAATGATGCCGGTAAAAAAGCTCATGATTGCCGGGTGTCTGGTGATGGCGGTTCTTTTCTTTGGGGCCTGTAAATCGGAAAAAAATGATAAACCCAAAACAAAACCCGCCATGCCTGTTACGGTGGCACAATCCATGGAAAAAGACATGCCGGTCCAGTTAAAGGCCATCGGCACGGTTGAGGCCTATGCCACGGTTGTCGTTAAATCCCAGGTAAACGGTCAGATCGCCAAGGTTCATTTTGAAGAGGGAAGCGATGTGGAAAAGGGCGACCTACTTATCAGCATTGATCCGGCTCCGTTTCAGGCAACCCTGGGTCAATACGAGGCTGCCCTGGCCAAGAACCAGGCCCAGGAAAAATTTGCACGGGAGCAGTCTGCCCGGTATGCAGGATTGCTCAAAGAAGGGATCATTGCCCAAGACCAGTATGATCAATTTAGGACCAATGCCGAATCCCTTGCTGCCGCAGTCAATTCAGATCTTGCAGCCATAAAGAGTGCTAAAATACAGCTCGGCTATTGTACCATTCGCTCCCCTATATCCGGGCGGACCGGCGCTCTTACCCTGGATTCCGGAAATCTTATTAAGGCAAACGATAACCCCATTGTGACCATCCATCAGATATGTCCGATCAATGTGGTTTTTTTCATTCCGGAAAAGAAAATCGCCGAGGTAAAAACAGCCATAACCGCAAGGGAATTGAAAATTGAGTCCCTGATCCCCAATGAGCCGGGCCATACTGAAACCGGGACCTTAAGTTTTATGGACAATGCCGTGAATCCGGAGACCGGGACGATTAAAATAAAAGGGGTCTTTGCCAATGCATCCAAAAAGCTCTGGCCGGGACAATTTACTGATGTGATCATGACGCTTTCGTCGCTGAAAAATGCCGTGGTGGTTCCCACCAGCGCCATCCAGACAAGCCAGCAGGGTCAGTTTGTATATACTGTAAAACCGGAGAAGACGGTTGAGTTTCGGTTGGTAACGGTGGGCCCGGCCATGGGGGAGGACACTGTGATTGAAAAAGGGCTTGCATCCGGAGAAACCATTGTGGTCGACGGTCAGTTAAGGCTGACACCCGGTGCACCCATAGAAGTCAAAAATGCTCCTGCTCCAGGGGAAAAAGCCTTATGAATATCGCGGACATTTTTATCCGCCGTCCCATCATGACCTCTCTGGTCATGATGGCCATCCTTATTTTCGGTATAGTATCCTACCGGTTGCTTCCGGTGAATGATCTGCCCAATGTTGATTTTCCGACCATCCAGGTGAATGCGTCTCTGCCGGGCGCAAATCCCGATACCATGGCCTCGGCCGTTGCCATTCCGCTGGAGAACCAGTTGTCCACCATTGCCGGTGTGGATTCCATGACCTCGACCAGCGGCATCGGCTCGACCTCCATCACGCTCCAGTTCACCCTGGACCGCGACATTGACGCTGCGGCCCAGGATGTTCAGGCTGCCATCTCTCTGGCCACCCGTCAGTTGCCAAAGGATATGACCACCCCCCCGTCTTTCAGGAAAGTCAATCCCGCGGATCAGCCTGTTCTTTTTCTTGCCCTCAGCTCCCCGACCCTGCCCCTTTCCACGGTGGATGAATATGGCCAGACCCTTATCGCAAGGCGTATTTCAACCATCAGCGGGGTAGCCCAGGTCAATATATACGGGTCCCAGAAATTTGCCGTCCGGGTCCAGCTTGATCCTAAAGCCATGGCCTCCCGGCAAATCGGAATTGATGAAGTGGCCACGGCCATCGGCAATGCCAATGTCAATCTTCCCACCGGGGTGATCGACGGGGCAAAACAGGCCTTTACCATTGAAGCCAATGGGCAGCTTTTTAAAGCCGCCGACTACCGCTCCATTGTGGTGGCCTATCGGGAGGGTTCACCGGTCCGCCTGGAGGAACTGGGCGAGGTGATTGACAGTGTTGAAAATACACGATCCGCAGGCTGGTACAACAACACCCGGGCCATTGTTCTTGCCATCCAGCGCCAGCCCGGAACCAATACCATCGAGGTGGTCGATAACGTGAAAAAGCTTTTACCGACATTTCGGGATCAGATCCCGGCATCGGTGGAGCTGAATGTGCTTTATGACAGATCCCAACTCATCCGTGAATCCATGCACGACGTCAAATTCACCCTCATTCTGACCATTGGTCTTGTCATCCTGGTGATTTTTCTTTTTCTGCGTAACCTCTCCGCCACCCTTATCCCCTCCCTGGCAGTGCCGATTTCTATTGTTGGGACGTTTGCCGTTATGAAGATGATGGGATTTTCCCTTAATAATATTTCCATGATGGCGCTCACCCTGGCGGTCGGCTTTGTCGTGGATGACGCCATCGTCATGCTGGAGAATATTGTCCGACATATGGAAAAGGGTGAAACCGCCATGGAAGCGGCCTTTAAGGGGTCAAGAGAGATCGGATTCACCATCATTTCAATGACCGTTTCTCTTGTGGCGGTTTTTATCCCGGTGCTCTTCATGGGGGGAATTATCGGCCGGCTCCTCCACGAATTTGCCGTCACCATCAGTGCGGCCATTCTGGTCTCCTGTCTGGTTTCCCTGACGCTCACGCCCATGCTCTGTTCCCGGTTTTTAAAACCACCCATTGCGGCCCGGCAGCACGGCTGGCTGTATCTCATTTTTGAGAGGTTCTTCGACGGCATGCGTCATTTTTACGAGAGATCCTTGAGACAGGTTCTGCATTATCGCCGGACCACTCTTGGGGCGACAATCCTGATCACAATTGCCACGGGTTGGCTTTTCACCCTTATCCCCATGGGATTTTTACCCACAGAGGACACAGGCAGGCTCAATGGTACCACCGAGGTTGCCCAGGGGACTTCTTTTGAGGAAGCGAAACGGCATCAGGAAGCGATTGCTGCAATTATTGCAGCCGATCCCAACGTTGACGGGTTCATGTCCTCCATCGGAAGGGACGGGGGACGTCTGTTTCTCCGGCTCAAACCCCGGGAAGAACGCAGCCTCTCTTCAGAAGAAATCCTTCAGAAACTTCGGTTCAAGCTTGCCAAGGTTCCGGGGATTCAAGCCTTTTTGAGAAATATCCCCTCCATCCAGATCGGCGGTATGTCCTCCAAAAGTTTATATCAATTCACCCTGCAGGGTCAGAACATGGCGGAATTATACAGCGCTGCCGGCGAGCTTGAGGTAAAACTGCGTGAACTGCCCGAGTTGCAGGATGTCACCAGTGATCTTTTGATCCGGAATCCCCAGGTCCAGGTGGACATCAACCGGGACAAGGCTGCGGCGCTCGGACTCTCCGTCATGCAGGTGGAAAATGCCCTTTCCTATGCCTACAGCTCCCGACAAGTATCCTCCATCTTTGCCCCGACCAATCAGTATCAGGTGATCCTTGAACTTGACCCCAAATATCAGGGAGATCCGGCAGCCCTGGGCATGCTTTACATCCGGGGAAAATCAGGTCAACTGGTTCCGCTGGATACCATTGCCACCCTTACCAAGACCATCGGCCCCTTGTCGGTGAACCATCTGGGGCAGCTTCCGGCGGTGACGATCTCGTTTAACCTGCGACCGGGTGTCGCTCTCGGTGATGCCATGGCCCTGGTCCAATCTTTATCCGGAACTATTTTACCTCCGACGGTGAGCACCAGTTTCCAGGGCACGGCCCAGGCATTCAAGTCCTCATTTGCCGGGTCTCAGGTACTTCTCATCATCGCCATCTTTGTCATTTATATTGTGCTGGGGGTGCTGTATGAAAGCTATATCCATCCCATCACCATCCTCTCCGGGCTTCCGGCCGCCGGTTTCGGCGCCCTGATCACCCTCATGATCTTTCATCTGGATCTCAATCTCTATGGATTTGTCGGCATCATCATGCTCATCGGCATCGTCAAAAAGAACGCCATCATGATGATCGATTTTGCCCTTGAAGCCGAAAGAAAAGAAGGAAAAGCGCCAATTGATGCGATCTTTGAGGGTGCCGTCGTGCGCTTCCGGCCCATCATGATGACCACCATGTCGGCGCTCATGGGAACCCTTCCCATTGCCCTGGGCCTCGGAGCCGGGGGAGAATCACGGCAGACCCTGGGACTGGCCGTTGTGGGCGGGCTTTTATCTTCCCAGCTCCTGACATTGTATATCACCCCTGTCGTTTACTATTATATGGATGTCCTTTTGACCAAAGTGCGGCCAAGGAAAAAAATTACCGGTTGAATCAAATCCGTCATTCATATCTCAAGGCATCTATTGGATTCAGCAAAGACGCCTTGAATGCAGGATAAAATCCGAAACCGATTCCCACCAGGCCGGAAAAGCTGAATGAAATCAGTATGGAAGAGAGCGAAACCATGGTTGACCAGCCGGCGATATTTGATATTAACTGAGATCCCCCGATTCCGAGGATAATGCCGATAATGCCGCCGATGAGCGACAATGTGAGGGCCTCGATGATGAACTGTAAACGGATATCCCATGTTTTTGCGCCCACGGCCATGCGGATGCCGATTTCTCTGGTTCTTTCGGTTACGGAGACCAGCATGATATTCATGATCCCGATTCCGCCGACCAGCAAAGACACGGACGCAATGGCGCCGAGCAACAGGCCCATGACCTGTGCCGACTGCTGGGCGGTCTGCATCATCTGGGTCAGATTCCTCAGATTGAAATCATTGTCTGTTTTCAGAGGGATGCGATGCCGCTGCCGGAGCAATTCTGTGATTTGTTTTTCAGCATCGGACAGATCATCCGTACTCTTGCCCTTGACCATGATCATTCTCACCATTCCCGGCAGGGTATTTCCAAAAAGTTTTTTCTGGGCCGTTGTGACAGGAACGTAAATCGTATCATCCTGATCCTGACCCGTAGGTGTTTGGCCTTTTGTATCCAGGACGCCGATGACTTTGAACGGCACTTTTTTGATTCTGACAATATGCCCCACAGGATCAATGCCTCCGAAAAGATTGTCAGCCACTGTTTTCCCTAAAAGGCAGACTTTGACCGCGCTTTTCACCTCATCCGGGGTAAATATTCTGCCCGAAGCAATGGGCCAGTCTCTTACGACCAGCATATTGGGAGTTGTGCCGACCACGTTTGTTGACCAGTTCTGATTGCTGTATACGATCTGGCAGACACCGTTCAGAACCGGTGCAGCATCGAGAACCGCAGGGCAATCCCTGATGATGGCGTCCGTATCGTTGATGGTGAGGGTGGGCTGACTCCCCGAGCCCTGTCTCACACCGCCCGCATTGGATGATCCAGAAAGGATCATGATCAAATTGCTGCCCACACTCGTGATCTGCTGGGAGATCTGTTGGCTTGCACCGGAACCCACTGCCAGCATGGTAATGACGGTGCTGACGCCGATAATGATGCCGAGCATGGTCAAAGCGGATCTCATCTTGTTGACGCGCAGGGCCCTGAGTGAGATTTTAATGGTTGCCGGAATATTGATCATGATGGCCTTTGATTGGGTTTGTCGCTGATGACCCTGCCATCGGAAAACCGGATGATGCGCTTGCTGTATCCGGCAATATCCGCATCATGGGTCACGATAATCACTGTAATCCGTGATTCTGTATTGAGTTTCACAAACAGCTCCATGATTTCATCGCTGGTCCTGGTATCAAGATTTCCGGTGGGTTCATCGGCCAGTATGATGGGGGCCTGGTTGACCAGGGATCTGGCAATGGCAACCCGCTGCTGCTGTCCACCGGACAATTGATTCGGATGATGGTGTTCTCTGCCTTCCAGGCCCACGGCTTTCAGTGCGGCAAAGGCCTTTGTTTTTCTTTCTTTTGATGAAAAACCGGCATACAGCATGGGCAGCTCGACATTTTCAACGGCAGATGTTCTCTGGAGCAGATTAAAGCCCTGGAATACAAAGCCGATTTTTCTGCATCGGATCTCTGCCAGCGCATCTTTTTCCAGATGACCGATATCAATGCCGTCAACCAGGTACTGACCCTGGGTGGGTGTGTCAAGGCAGCCGAGGATATTCATGAACGTGGATTTACCGGAACCCGATTGTCCCATGACGGCAACAAATTCGCCTTTTTCAATGATGAGAGAAACATTGTTCAAGGCTGTCAGGTCAATGTCTCCAAGCCGATAAATTTTACCCACGGCTTTTGTTTCAATCAGGGCCATATCAGAAAAACCTCGGACCCCGGGGCATGGATTGCTGATCTTTGCTCTTGCCAAGGGATTCTACGATGACTTCCAGGCCTTCTTCCAGGGTGTCGGAAAGAATTTCCGTAAAATTTCCATCGCTGATTCCCGGTGTGATTTTCATGCGTTTCGGCTTATTGTTTTCAATGATCCAGACGGCATAGCCTTTTTGTTCCGGCTCACCGGAAGCCTTGTCATAGGGCTTGAATCTCAATGCCGCGCTTGATGCTATTAATACATTTTCTTTGCCGGCAATGATGATGGACACATTGGCCGTCATGCCCGGTTTGAGTTTTAAATCGGAATTATCCACTTTGATGATCACATCATAGGTAATGACATTCTGGACATTGATGGGAGAATTTCTCACCTGGGAAACCTTGCCTTTGAAGATGATATCGGGATATGCATCAACGGTGAATTCCACATTCTGATCTGTTTTTACCGTTCCGATATCGGCTTCGTCCACATTGGTGTTGATCTGCATTTTGGTAAGGTCCTGGGCAATGTTGAAAAGCGTCGGCGTTTGAAAGCTTGCGGCAACCGTCTGACCCACGTCCACATTCCTGGATACGACGATTCCGTCTACCGGAGACAAAATCCGGGTATATCGCAGATTGGTCTGGCTATAATTCAATGCAGCCTGTGTCTGCGCCACCTGCGCCTTTGAAACAGTCACCTGGGCCAGAGCGGACTGATAACCGGTTTCCGATGTCTCCAGATCGCTTCTGGCAATCAGGTCTTTTGCAAAAAGCGCCTTGTTGCGCATCATGGTTCGTTCCGCATCCAGAAGAGCGGCTTCGGATTTTTTCACATTGGCTTTGGCTGCCATTAGATTTGCCTTTGCCTGATCTTCCTGGGCCTCAAGAATGGTCGGGTCGATCCGGGCAATCATCTGACCTTGTTTCACCGGCGAATTGAAATCCGCAAAAATTTCTTTGATGGTTCCCGATACCTGGGTGCCCACAAGTACCGTAACCACTGCATTGACTGTGCCCGTGGCTGAGACGACCTGCTGAATATTGCCACGGGTCAGCTTTTCGGTTTTGAACCGAACCTTGTTTTCTTTATCTCTGAGTTTCAGGAATGCCCCGGCAGCGATGGCGATCAGAATCACCAGACCGAATAGAATCTTTTTCATTTTAGTTTTTCCCCATAGCCTTTGCAATGCCTGCCTCGGCGAGTTTGTAGTCATAAAGAGCTTGATTATAAGCGGTTTTTGCATTGCTGTAAGATACCTGGGCATCGGTGACTTCGATGGGATTGCCGATGCCGGCGCTATATCTTCCGTTCACAAGGTCAAGATTTTCATGGGCTTGTTTCACTGTCAGTTGCGTGTTGATGATTCGCTCTTCCGCTTCTCTGAGATTCAGATATGCCTGCTGGATTTCAAGAAAGATTCCCTGCCGCAACAATGCTTCATTTGCATCCAGTACCTTGAGATTGGCCTGGGATTCCTCAATCTGGTACTTTGTCAGAAAGCCGTTAAATAAAGGAATGGTGAAGTTTGCACCCATTTTCCAGGTTTCCTGGGAAGAGGGGGCATCGTTGACCCAGGTATAGCTTGCAGTACCGGAAAGCGTGGGATAATACCCTTTTTTCGCAAGTTCGACAGCCTCTTTTGATGCTTTTTTTCTGGCCAACAGCGACTGAAGATCCGGCCTGTTGTCATAGGCCTGATCAATGGCCTGTTCGAGCGGCAGGGCATACCGGATAAAATCAAGATTGTCTTCAATAAGGTATTCCGGTGCGTAGGTGAGCCCCATGGTATTGTCAAGATTGACCTTGGCCAGTTTCAGGGCATTCTCAGCCTTTATCAGACTCAGTTTTGCATTGCTCAGGTCAACCTCTGCACGGGTGACCTCGAATTTTGCACGGGTACCGGCCTGATAAAATCCCCTGGCCTGGGCGAGATGCTGATCAAACTGCATGACGGTTTCCCGGGCCACATCCCGATTGCGTCTGCTCGCCAGAAGCCCGTAATAATTTTGTCGGACAGTGAACATCACTTGGCGGGTGATGCTTTCGAAATCAGCCTGGGAGGATATCAGATAAGATTTCTGAATATCTGTCTGACTTTTTGTTCTTCCGAAGTCATAAAGCGTCTGGTTCAGCGACAGACTGGTGGACTGGTTGTCATGGCGGGTATCATCCCAGTATTGGGTATATCCCGATATTGAGGAAATCTGGGGATAATAATTGGCATTTGCTTCTCCGACTTTGCTCTGACTGACGGCGATGGTATTTTTCGCAGCAACAACGGAAGGATTTTGTTTTAAAGCGGTTTCAATACATCTTTCCAGAGTCAGAGACTCGTCCTTGCCGATGATTTCCGCTGCCAAAACAAAAAAAGGTGTAATCAATAATATAACTGCCGCCAATCCGAATTTTCGCATGATGCTCCTTGGATCGAAAATTTCCTGACGTTCATGATTCCGGTGTTTCCGCACCACAGTGCGGAAACACCAAACGGTAAGGGGGTTTATAATTTTTTCTGGCCGTCCCAGACCTGATCTGCTGCAGGCAGTACAGGGAGGTATTTGAACCATTTATGGGTTTTCATGTGTTCCGGGTCCTGTTGGAGTTTCCGGCTGTGTTTCAGAATGGGCGGGACAATCTGTCTGATATCGCCGGCAAGATCTTTGGATATGCCGAATTTTGTGGCTTCTCCTGCCAGATCAACGGCCTTCTGGCTGAATTGCTGGGAAGAGGCCAGGGTATCCAGGGCCTTGGCAGGGTTGTGGAATCCCACGCTGTTTTCTGCGGACACATAATCCCAGAAGAGCTGTCCCTTCCGGACCATCTGCTGGGCCTGGATCACTAAGTCTTCGTAATTGGGCGCTTTTTCTCCTGTGTATTCCAGGGCCAGACGGATCGCTTCATGGGCCTTGACCGATATTTCCTCGGCAATCAGCAATTGATCAAAGGTCTTTTTCTGGGTAAAAAGCACCCGGTTTTTCAGGAATTCCGGAGTTTTGTCGGAATGACACTGGCGACAGGCCCTGAGCTCCGGATCTTTCAGGGGAGAGGTCCACCAGTGGGAAGAGATCTTTTTCTTGTCATCGGTCCTGATATAGGCCATATGGCAATCGGCGCAGGTAACACCGGCAGAGCCGTGGGTTCCGTTGACCCACATCTCATATTCCGGGTGTTGAACCTTTACCATGGGGGTCTTGGATACCGGATGGGTCCAGTCGGCAAAATTTCCTTCAAACCCTTTGGCCGTTACTTCTCCCTTATTCTGATAGTAGGTGAACATATCATCGGGATTAAATCCATTGTCCCAGGGGAATTTAGGTTTTTTTGCCGGGCCAAAGGATTTGTCCAGGAAATAATATTCCACATGGCATTGGCCGCAGACCAGGGCCCGTTTTTCGTTCCGGGGCAATTGCTTGAAATCCTTACCCTGGGATTTTAGATAATCCTGGAGCGGAACGCTGTAAAGGCGAAGTTCCATGGTCTCAGGCTCATGACAATTGGCGCATCCAATGGTATGATCTTTGACATCCAGTTGGTCGCGCATGGTATTGACATCGGTGGCCCAGAAATCATCTCCCTTTTCCTTAACCCATTCCAGCATTTTAGGCCCTTTGCAGTTCCAGCAGGTGCCGGGGAGGCCCCCTTTTTCACCATACCGGTTGATGCGGTCGATGTTTAAAAAATCTTCCACTGCATAGGTATGGCCCCTTGCGGCCCGGTATTCATAGCTGAAGGGATATCCGAGCCAGAGGTTTTTAAGATAGGGCTGGGCATTTTTGTAGCCTTCGGGCAGGGGATCGACATTGTTATGCTTATTATACTGGATCGACCCGTTGTATTCGGTCATGACCTGGGTTTCATCGTTACGCAGATAGGTGTTGTATTGAAGGGGGAATTCATTTTTAAAGGCACTGTTGCGGATTTCATCGGCCGGCAGTTTGGTCTTATAGACCGGCGGATTCAGTTCTCCGACATCTGAACAGCCGGAAAATAATAAACTTACCCCCAATATGCTTCCCAGGATTAAACCATAAATTGAAACAGAATTTTTAGACATCGCCCACACTCCTTGTGCTGACAGGTTTCATTCTCATATGCTGGACATTTCGATGGCAGTCGGTGCATAAGCCTTTCACATCCATGCTGGCTACGGTTGTATTGCTCATATGATGACAGGCTTTACAATTGGCATTGACCACCTGCCTTGTGTTTTCCCCGGCCTTGAGCGGCATTTCAATTTTCCCAAAAAGATTTTGATACATATCCCTGGTGCCGGCCACGGCCTTGAAGGGTAATTTTTCAGCAAGGTTATGGGGGGCATGGCATTCATTACAGGCAAGTTCCGCATGGGCCGATATCTTGTGGGTGACGGCTGCCTCATTCATGATGTGGCAACTGGCACAGAAGGGACGTCGATCACTGATCTGCATCCCCACACCCGCCCCCACCGTGATAATGCTCCCAATGATGAGCCCGAAAACCCATATCCAGAGTTTCGGGGAACTGTTTTTCGGTTTTTTCAGAGTTACCGCCATAAATTCCTCCTCATATTTCCCTCCGTTTAAGCCTGGTTGATATTTTAATGCCTATCTGATTGATAATGGATTTGATCATAATACTCTGTGGCAAAAGGAATCAAGGCTTTTTTAAAAAAGGAGGGATTAAAATTCTAAGAAATTTTACCAGTTTTTCCTTCATACGATTGATTTGCTTACAGGGATAATAGCTGCATTCAAAACAAAAGGCGGCATCACCTCTTGATGTATGGTTGATTCCTGTGCAGAAACAATGGCTCCATGTTGACATCGAATTTAAAACCGGTTACGGGATTTGAAAGATCATGACGGTCAATCACCGGAGCAAAGGAGTTCAGATGAAATACGGCGCAATGAATTTTCCGGTCAAACCGGTGCTTGAAGAGATTCGAAAAATTTCAGATCTTGGATTTGACTATGTTGAGCTGGCCCTTGATCCGCCCTGCGCTCACTGGGAAATCATTTGCAGCATGGAAAAAGAATTGACGGCCACCCTCAGCCGAAACCGGATGGATGTGGTCTGTCATCTTCCTACCTTTGTCTATACCGCAGATTTGTGTCCGGCCATCAGAACCGCATCCTTAAACGAAATGATCCATTCCCTTGACACCGCAGCCCGGCTCGGCGCCAAAAAAGCCATTCTCCACCCGAGCATGATCAGCGGTCTGGGGCCCTTTATCATGGAGACAGCCAGAACCCTGGCCCTTGAAAGCCTTCACCTCATCGCAGAAAAAGCTGCATCCCTGGATATCACCCTTTGCCTTGAAAACATGTTTCCCAGGTATCTTTCCTGTTTTGAGCCAAAACATTTTAAAGACATTTTCAAGGAACTCCCTTCCCTGAAAATGTGCCTTGATACCGGGCACGCCAATATCGATGATTCGGGCCGGAAAAGCCTGTTCCAGTTTATCCGAAAATTTCCGGATAAAATCAGCCACATCCACATGAGCGACAATCACGGGAAAAAGGACAATCACCTCGGGATAGGCCAGGGCACCATTGATTTCAAAAAACTGGTACAGCAGATGGCGGATGCAGGTTTTGATGCGACCATCACCCTGGAAGTGTTTTCCGAGAATCCTCAGGATCTGGTCGAAAGCCGGGAAAAAATTGCATCCCTGGTCAGAGATTGTCTTCCCTTGGGGTGAATTCTATCGAGGGTGGATAGTTGCCAGAGAATAATATTGTCATTTTTTACTTCGGACTGTATGGTATAAAATATGGAAATGAATGAATATATGGAATTCTGGATGGATAGTTCTGATGACGATTTCCAGGCCATGATGCACTTGTTTGAAAAAGGTGATAACACCTGGTCTTTGTTTGTAGGTCACCTCGTTTTGGAAAAATTGCTGAAAGCCTGGTATATTAAAGTCAATTCGAAGCCCGCGCCATTAATTCATGATCTTGTCCGGCTGGCTGAGAAAGGAAATTTAATCCTTGATGACAAGCAAAAAGATATTCTGGATACCATATCCACTTTCAATATTCGCGGGCGATATGATGACTATAAAAGAGAATTTCATAAAAAATGTTCAGATGCTTATACAAAAGAATGGATTCATAATATCAAGGAGTTTAGAGAATGGATAAAGAAAAGGCTATCCGTATAGCCAGAGAATATGTTGAATTCATCCGGGGAAAAGATCCCAACATAAAAAAGGTTTATGTTTTCGGTTCATTTGCCAAAGGTACTGAAAAAGAGGACAGCGACATTGATCTGGCCATTATTTTTAAAAATCTATCAGATACCTTTGACATGCAGGTACAGTTGATGAAGCTGAGAAGAAAATTTGATACCCGAATCGAACCCCACCCCTTCAGTGAGTCTGATTTCCAGATTTCCAATCCCCTGGCTGATGAAATATTGAAAACCGGTTTGGAAATTATTTAGTCTTTAGTCGAAAGCCGGGATAAAATCGCATCCCTGATCAGGTCAGCTCAGTAACCCACTGCGGAAATTCCTGCCACGGCAATGCATTGATGCCGTAAGGCAATGCTTGACGGGCTGGCACCAGAGGCATATTGAATTTCATCGAGAATAAGTAAGATCCCAAAAAGTCAGGGGTGATCTAAAAAAAATAGTAGACACCCGTGAGGCAAACTGCTAATTGTATGATATATGAATGCAAGCAATTTAATACCCCGAATTCCAGAAGAAGAAATCACCCCTGTTATAGCAAATTAATGTGTTGATCTGTGTTGTTTGTTTCGTTCGTCATATTAGCTCCATATCTTTCTGATTATTTCAAACAGCAGTTTATGTCTTTCTTCCAACTCGTCAGGGCCAAATATGTCCATTGGACGGAATTCAAGTTTGTGGCCCTGAATCATTTTCGAGAAATCCAGTTTTGATTTGTAAGTGTCTTCCCGGAGGGTTTCATTCCAATACAAGGTATTTGCGTAGGATTTCAGTTTCTTTTTATAGGTCTCGTTGTTGCTGGAGATATTATCTTTGCCCTTTAGCAGTAATAGCCCGCCAAGCCGGTTTCGTTCTCTCTCGAATTGTTCTTCATCGCTATTAAACAATGCTTTGTTCTCCGTGTTTTCGGATAATATATGTTCGATATGGAAACCATTTACCGTGCCTGTCTTCTGCACAAGATCGTAAAGTGATTGTTTCATCTGCATATTGGTGTTATCCGCAATGAATTGTTCTACGCGGGCAAAAAAATATCGCTTGAACCGTTTTTCCAGTTCAATGCCAGTATCCTTAAAGAACCCATAGGCAATCATTTCAGTGACGACTACACCGCGAGCATCGGCCAAAAAGTTGAGTAGGTACTTGTCAAATATCGGACCGATATTCTGAATGGTTTTATCACGGATTTCAGAACTGAGTTTATAGATTTCTGTGGCAAAAGCATTGCTGTTATAACTGCGTTGCAGTTGTAGCAGGCAAAACATCCTGTCAATCTGACGGCTAATCAGGTAGATTTTTTCTTCCTCTTCTGGATCGTCAAGGCTACAGGCGCTCAGAATCAGCAGGAACTGAGTATCCATTTCGGTGAGGCTGTTATAATACGCATAAGGCTGGTTTGGGTTAAATGTTTTGTAGTATGAGAGTATCTTGTTGTACAAATTGGTAAAGTATTTGAACCCACCCTGGAAAAAAGATTTAACTTTCTTTGGATTGTGTTTCAGGCTCAGGAACGAATTGAACTCATCATCAAACATGACGCGGTGATAATCTTTATCAAATTTCTGGGCAATACCACGGGTGTCCGCAAGCTTTGATTTTAGGAAATAGACAAAGAATTCGTCGATCTCATCTTCCTTAAAGGCGTTTATCTTACCGACCTGTTCTTCCCACAGGTCATTCAATTTTAAGGTGTCGAGTTCTTCTTTACCGATTTGCCCCAGAAGCTTGCCCTTTAATATCTCATAGGGCTTTAAGCGAACACCCCGGTCGTTGATGACCTCAAAGACCATGGGGACTTCTGTCTTCTCAACTGATAGATTGATGAGGACCAGACGATTTAGAAAGAAAAAGGCAAAGCTTTCAAAATGGTGGTTTGTCTTGAGTTCAGAGTCTATCCACTTACTTATGACAACATAATTGGCAACCATGTTTTGAGCGGTAATGCCGGTGCTGGTGTCAATCGAATCGATATCTTTGCCGTCGAGTAAGCCTTGCATTGCCGGTTTATGGGCTTCGTGGTTCATCCAGAATTCTTCTTCAAAACCGGACTGGCCGATAATTTTATTCTTTACCCAGCCGCTGAGCTTTGATTTGTGCTTTTCGGCAAGGTGATACAACTTGATAAGTATCAGGGTGATGGTCGTCAGTCTCTGTTGTCCATCAACAATAAAAAGCTTGCCATCCACCACATTGGTGACATAGGTATTGAGGTAATACCAAGAGTATTTGCTGATGAGCTGATTGAGCGGAATATCTGATTCTTTATACTTGGCATACTCTTCGTTGAATTTATAGAAAACATCTTCAAGCAGTCTCCTGACCGGCGCATCGTTCCATTTGTATTGACGCTGATAAAAGTCGATGTAATAGGTGGTGTTTGAAAAAACTCGGTCAATATTCTGTTTATCCGGTGAAATATCCATTTATTTCCCCCCCTTTGGCATCCTTGTTTTCTTGACTGGCGCATGGTTTGCCCGCTCCGCCCAAATAAACAAAAAAATATTATCTGGCAATCCATATCAACACCGCTGAATCATGTAAAGTGGGTGCAACACAAAAAAGTTGAATGATTTACACAAAAGACTGGACTCGCCGTTTATAAACTGGTAGTATTCCAGACCATGAACTGGCCGTTAAAATTACAGGGGCGCTTTCTAACAGAAACCGATGTCAATGAGATCCGGTTGCTTCTACATGAGAATCCATCCTGGAACAGAACTCGTT
>JANNUH010000079.1:0-5396 GCA_031395015.1 Desulfobacterales bacterium
CATGCTGTTTGAGCGAAGAATGAGCGAGTTCATGGCGGTCAGCAAAGGTAATCTTAGAATTTGTAGCAATATCCATCCAGCGGACGTAAGGTGATCACCCTGGAACGGGTTATGCAAAATTTCTTATGGCAAATATCCAGCCGCATTATTAAATTTCTTATTTTTTTCTTGACATGGTTTTCTCAATTTAGTCTAATTGAACCTGTATACAGAATCTTGTTCTGTATACAGAACAAACAGGAACAATACTATGAATTCACTTGTTATGGAAAAAGAAAAATCAGCCCACAGCCCGACCGCCCCTGCCGTGGAACAGGCTGCCCAATTGCTTTTCTGCCTTCAAAAAAACAAGGGCAATGATATGGGATTGACCGCCATCTGCAAAGAAATCGGCATCCATAAGAGCAAAGGGTATTCCATTTTAAACGCACTGACCAAATATGATCTCGTGACCAGGGACAACGCATCCAAAACCTATTCCCTGGGACCGGCCCTCATGCCCCTGGCACAAAAGGCCAAAGAAAAATTCGATATCACCGCCATTGCCAGGGATCATCTTCAACAGCTTGCCGAAGCCACCAGAACCAGTGTGCTGCTGGGAATCCTCTGTAATGACCAGGTTTTTATTACCGGGAAATATGACGGAAACGACAAGGTATCGGTCACCGTCAATCTCTATCAATCCCTTCACATCACCCATGGGTCCCACGGGAAAGCCGTTTTCGGATATCTTACGCAGGAAGAGCAGGAAAGGCTTCTATCTTCAGGACAGGTCTTTTTTCATGGAGACCCTGAAGATTTTGATCCGGGCCGCCTGAAAAAAGAACTGATCTTCTGCCGGGAAAAAGGATATGCCGTGGATCAGGGTAAAATGTCGCCGGGGATCAATGCCGTCAGCAGTCCCATTTTTGACCATAATGGTGAAGCGGCTGCCTGCGTTATTATCCTGGGCACGTTTCAGGAAGACCAGTTTGAGGGTTTAGGAAAAATGATCGCTGAAACCGGCCGGGTGATCTCCCGGCAGTTAGGCGCAAGGATGTAATGGAAAAC
Source organism: Desulfobacterales bacterium (assembly GCA_031395015.1). Lineage (GTDB taxonomy): Bacteria > Desulfobacterota > Desulfobacteria > Desulfobacterales > Desulfobacteraceae > Desulfobacula. The sequence goes on from JANNUH010000079.1 coordinate 1,051, forward strand.
GAAACGATCTTATCGGGAAACCGGAAAAAAAGCCAAGTTCTCCGGTCGCCCTTGTAAAATCAATTTTGACAAGGAGACATGATGAAAGATGATGGGGTAAAAATTATCAAGACAACGACATGGTCCCCCGGTCCCGGTTGCCACGGCGGCTGCGGCATACTGGTCCATGTCAAGGACAACAAGGTGATCAAGGTGGAAGGTGACCCGGATCATCCCTGGAATCAGGGAAGGCTCTGTTCCCGGTGCCTTTCCATGACCCAGTACATGTACCATAAGGATCGCCTCCGAAAACCCCTGAAGCGGGTCGGTGAACGGGGGGAAGGCAAGTTTGAGGAAATTTCCTGGGATGAAGCCTTTGATTTGATTGAAGAAAAAATGAAAAAAATCCGGGATGATTTTGGTCCTGAATCCGTGATTTTCCACCAGGGAACCGGCCGGGACATCGGCGGCTGGATATCCATGCTGGCCTATGCCTATGGCAGTCCCAACTGGATGTTTGGACTTTCCGGCATCTCCTGCTACACTCCCCGGCTCATGATGATGTCCATCACCCAGGGGGATTTTGCCGTGGTGGATGCCTCCCAGTGGCATGAAAAAAGATATGATGATCCGGAATACATAATTCCTGAAACCGCCACCATCTGGGGGCAAAGCCTGCCCGCCACCTGCCCGGACGGATTTTTCGGCCATTGGTATGTGGATCTGATGAAACGGGGAACCGAACTTTTGGTTATTGACCCAAGATGCACCTGGATTGCCTCCCGGGCCAAACTCTGGCTCCAGCTCAGGCCGGGGACGGACGCTGCCCTTGCTCTGGGGTTTATCCATGTCATGATCAAGGAAAACCTGATCAACATGAATTTCATTGAAAAATGGACCAATTCCCCCTTTCTTGTGAGAACAGACCAGGAAAAACCCTCCCTGCTCAAAGAAAGCGATCTGAAAAAAGGCGGATCTGAACTGAATTTTATGGCCCATGATCCTGCTTCAGGCGATTTTATGGTATGGGACAGCACTGCACAAACCTATGACAAAGCAGACGCCAGGCCATCCATGGAGGGCACCTTCAGCATCACCCTTGCCGACGGGTCCAAGGCAACGGCCAAAACCGTGTGGACCCTGTATAAAGAGAATGCCGAACAGTACACACCGGAAAAAGTCCAGGACATCACCTGGGTACCGGCCGACAAAATCCGTCAGGCCGCCCGCATGTATGCCAAAAGCAAACCATCGGCCCTTCACTGGGGCCTTCCCATTGATACCATCCCGTCAACGGTGCCGACCTCCCAGGCCATCAACCATCTCTGGTGTCTCACCGGCAATCTCGACAACCCCGGCGGCAACGCCATTGCCCGGTATGCCTTTGATGTGGTGACCTATCCCTATCATTCGGGCGGGGCCATATTGAGCCTTCCGCCCGAAGTCATGGACAAGCGCATCGGCATCCATGATTATGGCGCCATAAAGGATTTCAGGGCCTGGGCCCAGCCCGACAAGGTCCTGGAACAGATTTTTTCAGGCAAGCCCTATGAAATCAAAGGCATGTGGATACAGACCGCCAACCCCATTGCCTGCACCGGCATGGAGCCCCGGAAGTGGCACAAGGCCATTAAGAAACTGGATTTCACCGTTTGCGTGGACCTTTTCATGACCCCGACAGCCATACTCTGCGATGTGATTCTTCCCGCCGCCACTTTTCTTGAAAAAGACTCTTTAAAAGCCTGGTGGGTTCCTTTGCAGGCCATTAAAAAGGTGGTGGAAGTAGAAGAATGCAAATCCGATATTGAAATCAATCTTGAGCTTTGCAAACGGTTCATGAAGGACTTTCCCTATAAAAATACCCAGGACCTTTTTGACACGCTTTTGAAATCTGCCGGCATAACCTATCAGGAGCTGTGCGATAAAACCTGGATGATTCCGCCCAAGGGCCATCCCAGCAAACCCTATTTCAGGTATGAAAAAGGCTTGCTCAGACCGGATAAAAAACCTGGATTTCGAACACCATCAGGGAAAATCGAATTGTTTTCCTCCTGGCTTGAAAAATGGGGCCTTGACCCCATGCCCTATCATGAAGAACCGCCCTACAGTCCTGTCAGCACGCCAGAGCTGTTCAAAGACTATCCGCTGATTCTGTGCACAGGTAGGAGAATGGGACCCTTTTTCCATTCCGAGCACCGGCAGATCCCCTGGCTTCGGGAGCAGCAAAAGGGACCGGTCCTGGAAATCCATCCGGATACAGCACTCAAATACGGTATCGAAAACGGAGAAAAGGTCTGCGTGGAAAACTGGCTGGGAAAAATCACGGTCACAGCCCTTGTCACGCCCGTCATTCATCCTGATATTGTCATGGCTGAACACGGCTGGTGGTTCCCGGAAAAAGAGGGCAAAGAACCCTGTCTGTTCGGAGTCTGGGACGTCAATGTCAACCAGCTTATCCCCATGAGCCATGAAGGAAAGGCAGGTCTGGGATCTCCCATAAAAAGCATGCTGTGCAAAGTATATAAGGCGAAAGGATAAAAACCATGACACAATATGGAATGCTCATTGATTATGAATATTGTGCCGGATGCAAGACCTGTGAAGTCGCCTGCAAACAGGAATACAACAGGCCTGCCGGAAAAGTCGGGGGGGTTGAAGTCAAAGAATTCATCCATACCCTTCCCAATGACAAATTATTTATTACCAATATCCCGAATTTTACAAGGGCCTGTGTTTTTTGCGCAGGCAGGGTTAAGGAGGGTCTTGAACCATCCTGTGTGAAACACTGCATGGCAAGGATCCTGACCTTTGGAAAACTCGAAGACCTGACAAAACTCATTCCGGAAAAGCGAAAGGCCATTCTCTGGACCAAGGGGTGATCCTTCAAAACGCTGATAAAAGGCTGCCGCCAGGCAGCCTTTTATCAGTCACAGATAAGTCCTTTCCTTATTCTGTTTCAATCCAATTTTCCAATCGCAAGCCCTCGACTCTCACAAACTCACACATGTTGTTGGTGATCAGGATCAAAGATTCACTTCTAGCATGCCCGGCAATATGCAAATCATTGACCCCTATAGGAGTGCCTTTCTTTTCTAAATCCGCTCTGATATTTCCATAGTGGGCAGCGGCATTGTCGTCATAGGGCAAGACCTCCAATCGGGATACAAAGTCCTCAACTTTGCGTAGGTTGTGAGACACCATAGAGCTTTTTTCAACACCATGTAATAATTCTGCCAACGTGATTGAACTAATACACATCAGTCCTGCATGGGCGTTAAAAATGTCTAATACTTCAATTGGTCGACGCTTAATCACATAAATAACAATATTGGTGTCCAACATATACTTTAACATCAAAAAGATTCCCTTTCAGATTGTTGTTGTAAAGCACGTTCCGTCATAAAATCATCGGACACCCCATCTTCGGAAAGAAAAAAGCTATCCCATGTATTTTCTACTGGTGAAAGTACACGGTCTTTACCGATAATACGTACAACAACTTTTTTCACATTTTCGGGAAACCTGCTGTCGACAGGCAATCTTACCGCTTGGGTTCTATTGTTTACAAAGACGGTTCCTACATCCATAACTTTATCTCCTATATTCAATTTGTTATATATGAAGTATATAGCATAGGTATGTATTTGGCAAACGTATATAGCATTATTCTTATATAATATGGTTTATCCCCAGACATTTAAAACCATCTTCGGCTTTTCGGCTTCCACGGGACGGTTAACAGGGAAAATCCACTCCCCTTTTGGAAGTCTCAAAAGGCATGACGGTAGCCAGTAATCCTCTCCTGGTCTGCATAATTTTTATATATTATCAACTTGAATGTAGAAGCATGGCTTGGATTAAGATTGTCAGGAAATATAGCTTAACGCTAAGCTCAGCGGCGGAGCGTTAGCGGAGTCCGCTGGAGCGTTGGGTTGAACGAAGCCGCTACGCGGCAGAAAAAAAGCCACAATTAGTGTATATCTCCTGTGCAAGCCCAATTCCGGGCGCATAATGAAAAGGAGTATACCATGAACCAAACTGAAGTAAATCGATTTAATGAATTTTATCAACGTCATCTGAGGTTACTCAAACTTCAGGGAAAAAGTCAGAAAACCATTGATGCTTATTCCCGGTCTGTGCGTCGAGTCCGTGATCATTTTGATTGCTGCCCGGATCAATTAACCACCGACCAATTGGAATTTTATTTTGCCGAGTTGATTGAGAGTCATTCCTGGAGTACCGTCAAAATTGATCGGAACGGCCTGCAATTCTTCTGGAGGCATGTTCTCAAGAAGGATTGGGAATGGGTTAAAATTATTAAGCCGCCCAAAGTATATACGATTCCGGATATTCTTACTCCTGCTGAA
>JANNUH010000136.1:0-9029 GCA_031395015.1 Desulfobacterales bacterium
TCCGATGAAAAAGGAGACTTTGAATACATTGCTTGGTCAAATTATGTGGGTGCAAAACAGAAACCACCAAGCCTACCTTTCTCATCGGAGGAAAAGGCTTTATTTATTGTCAATGGAGTTTAAATAACGTTGTAGGGTTAATAAAGATGCAGCGCCGGGGGACGTGGTGAGTGATCAGCAATTGAGAGGGAGAGTCAGAAGGCAGGAAGAAGTTATTTGGCCGAAACAGCCAAATAAACCAGAACCAGAACTAAACAATTTAAAGAACTGGAGGGAAAAGACAACAGAAGAACCAGAGCCAGAACCAGAAAGCACCTTTCACCTGGGGCAATGGCCTTCCACAATAAAAACTCATGGGTAATTACCTATTGAAAATAATTCTATGCGATGTGGGGAGCATTTTTTATGTGGATCAGGGTTCAAGTAAAGAATATGAGATCCATAGGCAGGATGATATTTTTTTTTATCTGGTACACAAATATTTATTTTCTACCTTTAAATATCATGGGTAGAAAGAGGGTAGAAAATAAAAAAGGACTTATTAACTAAGTCCTTGATTTTATTGGTCGGGATGAGAGGATTTGAACCTCCGACCCCAGCGTCCCGAACGCTGTGCTCTACCAGACTGAGCCACATCCCGACTGCAAGAAAGCGTTATACACAAAAAAAAAACAAAAGTCTAATTGAAAATGATCTCTTTTATTATTGTTGCTTCTCGATCAGGTCCGACAGATATGATTTTTATTTTCACGCCGGATAGTTCTTCGAGTCTTGCCAGATATTTTTTTGCATTTACGGGAAGATCGTCAAACTCCCTTATGGCCGTAATATCCTGTTTCCATCCGGCATGAGTTTCATAAACAGGGGTGCATTCCTGCAAGGTTTTGATTTCCGCAGGAAAATTCGTGATGGTTTTTCCTTTGTGCTCATAGGCTGTGCAGATTTTTATCTCATCCAGGTCATCCAGAACATCCAGTTTTGTGACGGCAAGCCCGGACAGGCTGTTTAATTTGGCCGCATTCCTAAGGACAACCATATCGATCCAGCCGCACCGCCTTTTCCTTCCGGTTGTGGCACCGAATTCAGAGCCGGTTTTCTGGAGTTTCTCCCCAATCTCATCAAATAATTCAGTGGGGAAAGGCCCTTCGCCGACCCGTGTGGCATAGGCTTTAACAATGCCGATGATCTCATCAAAACAGGCCGGGCCCACACCGGACCCGTTGGCAGCGTTGCCCGATACCACAGACGAGGAGGTCACAAAGGGATAGGTTCCGTGTTCAATGTCAAGGTGGGTTCCCTGGGCCCCTTCAAATAAAAGCGTTTTTTTATTTTTTATTCCTTCATGAAGAATGACGGACACATCATCAATATAGGGGATGAGCCGGTCTTTGATCTGCTTGAATTCATGGATCACGGTATCAGGATCAAGGGCTTTGGTTTTAAAATAGTGTGTGAGGTAAAAATTTTTTTCTTCAAGAATGGTGGTCACTTTTTCCTTAAACAGATCAAAGTCGAGCAGGTCGCAGAACCTTATTCCTCTGCGGGCGGCCTTGTCTTCATAACAGGGGCCGATGCCCCTGCCCGTGGTTCCGATTTTCTGGGCACCTATTTTTTCTTCTCTTGCACTGTCGATCATCCGGTGATAGGGCATGATGATATGGGCACGATCGCTGATTCTCAGCATTTTCGGGGAGGCATCAATATGATTTGATACGAGATAGTCAATCTCGTCCAGCAGGACAAAAGGATCAACTACAACACCGTTGCCGATAAAACATTTTTTCTGCTGGATGATACCGGAAGGAATCAAATGGCTGATGATTGCCTTTCCATTGACCACCATGGTATGGCCGGCATTATTGCCGCCCTGGAACCGGACGACATAATCTGCGTGTTTACTTAACAGATCAACTATTTTACCTTTTCCCTCATCTCCCCACTGAGTACCGATAATTACTGTATTTCCCACTATAGGCTCCTTTTATTGATGAAAAAATCCCTGATAAGATGTTTTGTCTGTTCTTCAAAAATTCCTGACATTATTTCCGGATGATGATTGAGGCGCCTGTCGTCGGCAAGCCGGTATAATGAAACGGCAGCCCCCCATTTCGGGTCCTTTGCACTGAAGACCACCCGCTTGATCCTTGCGTGGATAATGGCTCCCATGCACATGATGCAGGGCTCAAGGGTGACGTATAAAATGGTGTCGACCAGCCTGTAGTTGTTCAAGGCCTTTGATGCCATCCGAATGGCGTTCATTTCAGCATGGCTTGAAGGGTCATGGGATGAGATAGGGCAGTTGTGACCATATCCGATCACATGATTGCTCTTATCGATAATAACGGCACCGACAGGAACCTCATCCGATTCAGCCGCTTTCTTTGCTTCAATAATGGCAAGGTTCATATAGTATTCATCATCCATGATTCAAGGTATACTTATATAAATGTTTTTTCTCAAGGTCAAATTAAATGAATCCTTAAATCTGTTTGAAAGCTTTGATATATGCTGGTCCCATAAAGCTTATTTTTCATTCTTGATTCATACTCCGATTTGACGTATATAAAATAGCATGAATGTTGTAATTTTATCCAAAAAAGCCAAAAAACAAATTAAAACCTTACCCGTTCACATTGCGGCAAAGTTTCAAAAATGGGTAGAAGATGTTGAGGCGTTTGGAATCAGAGATATCAGAACAATACCCGGATATCACGACGAACCCCTGTATGGAGAAAGATTCGGACAAAGATCAATCAGGCTGTCAAAGGCATATAGGGCTTTTTATATTGAACAGGATGGTAATATTATCATTGAGATCATAGAGGTGAATAAACATGAGTACTGATGAAATATATGGGTCAAAAGAACTGGAAAGAGATTTCGGACCGCTTACTTTCGGTCGGGCGCTTTGGGCGCACAGGAAATGCGAAGAGATGTCTCAAATTGATTTTGCAAAAATGCTGGGGATATCCTCCCAAAGCCTTTGTGATATTGAAAAAGGTCGACGGATTCCTTCTGTCCGCAGGGCGTCCAAGATTGCAAAGCAATTGGGAGAGCCGGAAAAAACATGGATACGGTTGGTTTTTCAAGATATGTTAAGACATGAACAGCTTGCTTACACTGTTTCTGTGGCCTGAGATGTTTAAAAACCTATCTCCTTTCTTAATTCTTCATGGCCTGCAATCATATGCCGGAGCTTTGTGAATGTCCGCATGATTTGAATATTCCTTCTGACCACGCCTACGAAAGGGCGCGCCCCGGCGGGTTACTTTTTGTACGCAAAATTGATCAGTCAGAACTAAAATACGTGGGCGCATTTTGGGTGCATTTTGTGCAGAAATGCCGAGATTTGACGAGAAATCATAAAATCCTTGTTTTTGTCAAAAAGCTCTGGTATAAAGCCTTTCATTGTTTGCGCCCGTAGCTCAGCTGGATAGAGTACCTGACTACGAATCAGGGGGTCGGGGGTTCGAATCTCTCCGGGCGCGCCACTTTTTTTCCAACAGACAGATGACAAAAACACCTTATATATCTCTGAAAAATGACCACAGACAAACCCTTTGATTTCTGGAACGACCATTCCCTTGAATTTCTTGAAATGGCAATGAAAAGGGATTATCAGGAAACTGTTCAAACCTGTGACGGCTATGGCATAAAAACAAGGGAATGCGGGGATACCATTGAGTTTTTTCTGAACAGGAACAAGGATATCCTTGATACCATTTCCTATGATCTGAAAGGGTGTCTCTTCTCCCATGCCTGCGCCAATACCATTATTTTCTTTGCGCTTCATCAATCCATTGAACGGGCAAAACGCATCACGGCCGAAGATATTATCGGGTTTTTAAAAACCCTTCCCAAAGAAGAAGACCATTGTGCTGATCATGCCCTGGGTGCTTTCCGGATCGCTCTTGATGATCTTGAAAAAAAAGAAAAAGCCTGATCTAAGAATCTGCAAGTCTCTGGTCATACATGGAGCCGACTCCATATTCATTGCGCCGCATGAATTTATCGATGGAGGGAGCGATAAGCTGCATTTCAGGATTTTCCTTCTGAACCTCCTGGGCAATCCTGATTTCCTTGGTGCAGCCGGTACTGTAAGTCGAGTCTTTCCCGATCCATTCCGGCGGCACTTTCTTATTGAGCAGTGCAAAGGTTTCGGCAATATCGTCGGATGTCTGGAATCTCCAGATATCAATATATGAACTTCTTTGAACAATCTCCCACATATACATGAGATCATCCGCATCCATTCCAGGTTCATAATATAGAGACGGATTGATAATAAAAAGGTTTGTTGACTGTTTTTGAAGATAATCAATAAATATTGTCATGATTTTTTTGGCCACATCTATTTTCCCGGGAATGGAACCGATGATGCCGCTGTAAAACATGACCGTCATTCCTTTTCTTTTGGCAGATTTCATCTGGTCAATGATTTTATTGGCTTTTTCCTCCAGGGCCTGATGGGAAAATTTGATAAAGGCCCCATGTCTGGGCTTATAGGTTATGAACAAATTCCTCTTGGTCACGCTGATATTAATGATATTCTGGGTAAATCTGAAATGAGAATCGATGAGTCTTTTCTTTTGTGACCGACCACGGGAGACCACACAATCCACCTCTTTGAAAATCCTTGAAAAACTTGTCGAGACAAGAAGCAGGTTAAGGCTTTCCCGTGTCCCGTCTGATATCACATAAAGATTCTTATCATGTTTTAAAAGTTTGACCAGATTGTTTTTACTGATGGTTTTTTCATAAATATAATGGGCGTTTTCCAGTTCCTTTACAAGAACAGGATCGGTTCTGGTATCTGCCAGGCAGATTTTTTTAAAGAACGGGGATTCTTTGACTGCGAAAATAACAACATGGCCCAACTCGGAAAGAAATTTAGCAATGGAAAGGTCAATGATAACGTCGCTGGATTCATCGGCAAGCCAGAGGATTTTTTGTTTTTTGGACTTCATGAGCGATATCAGGTGTGAAAGCCCGTCCCCCATGACTGGAATGCTGAAAATTTTTTTTATTTTGGTCAAAGGAGGTATTTTTTGATTTTCATGGGTCCACAGATGGCTTTGAGTTAAGAGGGTGAGCCGTCTTACAAATTCAATTTCCTTTATTTTTTCCCTTAATTCGGTCAGGGTAATGCCCTGAGAGAGTTGCAGGGAATCATCAAGCTGATTTAATGCCTTTTTCAGAGTTTCCGAGCCCAAGAATTTTTTTGCATTTTTATTGACGGCTTTTTTTTCTTGTGAGTAGGGGTTTTCAATATGGGTGCGGCTTAAAAAAATTTTATGCAGTCTTTTTTCAAGCCTTGAAGGGACCAGAAGGCCTGTATGGATTTCATCATCGTATTTGATATCAATCAGAGTTTTTAAATATTGCTTGTCATAGTCGGAATCTATCAGTTCATCAACCATGTCCATTATCTTTTCATAAACCTGTTTATAACGCTGTTTTAAGAAGGGAGGGTATTTCCTTGACATGATGGCATTGAACATTTTATCGGAGCAGGGATAATACCGTTCCTCATCTTCAGGAAAGACCATGAATTCAATCTGTTCTTTTGACCCTACTTTTGAGGGATAGGCAAAGGGGTCAATATGATTTTTAAGAAAGAATGCAGTAAACCAGGCATCAAAATCAGGATTTTTTCCAACCGGAACAGGATTGTTTTCTATGTTTTCCATCAAATCTCCATATTAAGCATTAACCGTGTGTCGAAACTATCATTTCATTCATGTTTTTGCAATTGAATAGCGTTCGAATAGCGTTCAAATCCTCTTGACACGCTCTTTCAGGGAGCATAGTAAATACCCATGGACAAAAAAACAGCCCTTGAAATATTAAACCTGGATGCGGCTGCAACTTTGGCTGAGGCGAAAAAAGCATATCGGACCTTGGCAAAACAATACCATCCGGATGTGGTGGGAAAAATTTCTCCGGCAGAAAAGGGTGCAGAATCCAGAATGAAAGATATTAACCTTGCATTCCGGTATCTTGCGCCTTTATTAAAATTGAATAAGACTTTAACGCAGGCATCAAATAGATCAAATAGAATACCGGCCGAGGATGAGCCTCAAAAAAAAAGGCCGCAAAAAGCAAAGAAGACCGGATGGGATGCATTTTTTATAAAATGTGAGGAATTTCTGATACAATTGTTTTCTCAAAAATCAGAGCCAGTTGTTTTGAAAAATCAAAAAAGAAGACGAAATCCGGAACAAGAACCAAAGCAAAGCAAAGCTCTTTTCCATGATGTTTTGAAAAAAATTCATACCCCTCCATTTTATACTGAAAAAAAGGAAGAAAGAACTCAGAAGAAAAAGGCATCATCGAAAATGCATCCAATTAATGATTATCAGAGATATATGGAACTGAAACGAAAAATGAAATCCGGACGTGCCGGGGAAAATCCTGAGATGTCTATGGGCAGAATAACAAGAATAGATCCGGTCAATCGGGTTGATGCCGTTAAAAAAGGGTGAAGTCCATCAGTTTTTCCTTGTTTTAAAAAATAAAATTTCATACTATCGGGTTCAAATCAATAGAATTTTTATATTACGATATGGATTTTAAACTAATCGATAGAATATTCGCCCTTGGCAACCTCATCGGCCATGCAAGGCTTGCATACATGGAAGCAGACAATGAACTGCGTGTTTCTTCATGGAATCAGGGAGCTGTGAATTTATTCGGTTATGCCGAAGATGATACAATGGGTCGATTGTTGAATGAACTGATCCCGGTCAATCGGAAAGATCTTGTAAATTGCAATAAGACACAGAGTCTGACATGCTCCCACGTTAATCAGAAGGGTGAGACAATCCAGTGTGATATTTTTTTTGCACCCATTATCAACACAAAGGGTGAAAAATTTGGAATTGCCGTTCTTGCCAGGGATATTTCCGGTCGATTAAAGGACAAGGCAAACCTTAAGCAGCAGGAACAGCATCTTAAGGATATATTCGGTTTTGCCCCCATTGGCATTTACCATGTGAACATGGAAGGGAAAATGACTTCGGCAAATCCTGAATATGCCTGGATGCTGGGATATGAATCGGCAGAATCGGTTGTTGAACAGATAACGGATTTTTCATCTCAGATCTTTTTTGATAAGGAAAAATCCGATGAATTCATGTTCGGAGTTCATGAAGCAGAAGAAGTGATCAGATTCCGCTGTCGGCTTAAAAGAAAGGATCATTCATTTGTATGGGTTTTATGTTATGCAAGGTCTACCCATGATGAATCCGGGCGAATGAGCGGGTTTAACGGGTTTTCCATAGATATCAGCGAGACGGTTCGCGCAGAGCAGGAATTAAAAAAGGTAAACGAAAAACTGAAAATGCTTTCCGTCATAGACGGATTAACACAGATTCCCAATCGCCGAAGGTTTGATGAATATCTTGATGCGGAATGGAAAAGACATTACAGGGATAAGGAATCATTATCCCTTATTATCTGCGATATTGATTTTTTTAAATTATACAATGACCATTATGGCCATCAGGGCGGCGATGACTGTCTTCGGAAAGTGGCATGGGCAATTCATGAGTGTGCCCGGCGCCCGGGAGATCTGGCTGCAAGATATGGCGGAGAAGAATTTGTGCTTGTTCTGCCCCATACCGATGCAAAGGGGGGATTCGTCGTTGCCGAAAGAGTCCGCATGAACGTGGTGGGCCTTCAAATCCCCCATGAAACATCCAGAGTCGATGCACATGTTTCCTTAAGCCTGGGTGTCGGGGCAATGATACCAGGGAGCGACAATTCTGCTGAAAGCCTTATTGCTGAGGCTGACGAAGCACTCTACCAGGCCAAAGCCAAGGGCCGCAATCAGAGCTTTTCCAAGAGCCATGCCTAGTATACAGAAAATTTCATGACCGATTCTGAACTGCAATCCAGTCAAGAGGATTTTGAATATCATTTTTTTTCACCTGGAAAAAATCTTAATCTCCGTTATGGCGTGATAAAGACTCAACAAGAGCCTGCAAAGGGTGTCTTTCTTCTGTTACATGGAAGATCCGAATTCATTGAAAAGTATAAAGCCGTTGCAAACCGTTTGCAGAGCAAAGGATTTACGGTCGTGAGCCCTGACTGGCGAGGGCAGGGCCTGTCAACACGGGAGGTTGAGAACAGACATAAGGGTCATATTGACAGCTTTGATGATTATGTGGAAGATCTGAGTGCGCTGTATTCTGAAATCGTTGAACCCCAGGGGCTGCCGGTTTATGTCCTTTCCCATTCCATGGGGGGAAATATTGCCTTAAGGTTTATGAGTCAAAATCCTTATAAAATTAAAAAAGCTGTTCTGGCCTCTCCCATGATTGATATTGCTCTTCCCCCGGGAATTTATCCGCTGTCAAAATATATTTCAAAGAAGCTATCCACGACTTTTTTTTCAAAAAAATATACGATTGGCTCGAAGAATTATTCTACAACATCAGCAAAATTCAAAGGGAATAAATTGTGCCATGATCCCGGGCAATATCGAATTCTCCATGATGAAATCAAAAAAAATCCAAATCTTGCCATAGGCGGCATTACATGGGGATGGCTGAACGCTGCATTTGAATCCATAGAAAACCTGAAAAAAGAGGATGTTATTAAAAAAATTCAAACCCCAACCTTAATCATCGGCGCCCAAAACGATGCCATTGTATCTTTAAAAGCACAGGCTGAATTAAGCCGAAAATTGCCCCTTTGTGAATTTCATACAATTGATGGGGCGTTTCATGAACTGATGTTTGAGGAGTCTCGGATGAATCAGATATTCTGGTCTTTGTTTGATGGGTTTATTCTTGAATGATCAATGGGAGTTTAATGCATCAATTCTCTCACAAAGAGCTGGATGAGAATAGTTCAAAAAGACATAAAACGGATGGGGCATAAGGTCAGCCCTTTCAAGGTAGTACTTACTTTCCACTTTTCCTCTTGGCAATAATTCTTGCTGTAGAAACATGTGGGGACTTTTTTATACTTTCCCGCTTTGGTGCAGGCTTTTTAGGGCCTCTTTTATGTTTGCGGTATGCAGA
>JANNUH010000045.1:0-1674 GCA_031395015.1 Desulfobacterales bacterium
ATGAAGGCCGTACCATGGATATCAAAGACGTCCGCGGAAAATTCGGACTTAAAAAATGAGAGTTCTCTGGACCCAGAATGCCATTGATCACCTTACCAATATTTTTGAATATGTAGCGTTTAATTCTCCAACTTATGCCAGATCGACGTCATTGCCTTTATCCACGGGGCTCGACTGATGCCGGAGGTATTATAACAGCCTTCACCAAAACGCTCAGTTCTGCTCTTATCCTTTTTCAACCATTTTTATAAATTTTGCAGGAACCCCACCCCATATTTCATCACTGCCGATTTCAGTCTTTTTCAAAACAACCGACCCGGCAGCAATGATAGATCCATTGCCGATTCTCACTCCGGACATGATGATGCTTTTTGCACCGATCGTAACATTATCGCCGATATTAATGATTGCATGCGACAAATGCCGGCCCTCGATAGCATGAGAATACAATAGAGCATCTTCGCCAATAATGGTGTTTGATCCGATAATGGTTAGCGGAGGGTCCAGTATGGTGCCGCCGCCGCTGTATGTATTTGGGCCTAACCGGGCACCAAGACAGATATAAAGGGGTCTTGTCAGGGGAACCGGTAGAAATTTGGTCCGGATGATAGGAAAAAAAAGAATAAGCCGAAACAAAAGGTAAATATTATTCCCACTGGAATGGACATGATGTTTTCGATCAGGGTCTTTAAGATTGATTTAAAATCAGATTCTGTTATATAAATTAAAGTAAAGAAGGAAATTAGAAATTAAAAATATGATAAAATGATTGCCAAGGTTTTGAGTGGCCGATCCGATGAGAACATAAACTTCAATGATTTGCGGCTACTTCTTGACCGCCTGGGTTTTTGCGAACGTGTTCGAGGGAGCCATCATATATTTGTCCGGGCAGGTATAGAGATTATGATTAATCTTCAACGTGATGGAAAGTTCGCAAAACCATATCAGGTTCGGCAGGTCAGAACAGTGATTTCAGCCTATGGATTAACGGCAGAGGAGAAGTGATGCATAAATACGAAATCATTATTTATTGGAGTAACGATGATCAGGCCTTTATCTCAGAAGCGCCTGAACTTCCTGGATGCGCTGCCCACGGCAACAGCCCGGATGAAGCTCTGAAAAACTGCAAAGAAGCTATGGAGCTATGGATTATTACGGCACAGGAATTCGGACATCCAATACCAGAGCCCAAGGGTAGACGACTTCAGTATGCGTAAAAACCAGACCAGGAGTCATGAGAAGTTCTCTTAATCTCGGTTTGTCATGGACAGGGCGATCCAGTTCCTTCTCAAACTCGGCCCACTGATGATCATCAAGGACAAACCGCTTTCGATCGGCAAGAGCCTGGTTGGCTTGACTCATAAGGAGATTATACAAAGAGCCGGGATCACAAAGGCTGCATTCTCCCAAGGTTGCTCTATCCTGCTTAGAGGATATGTCGAGCCAAGCTCATCCGTTGGTGGAGGATGCGGACGACACCAAGGCTGTCCTCTTTTGATCGATAAACGATAAGATGTGAGCCGACCAGGTAGACCAGATGCGTCGGAGGCAAGTCATCTCTGCGGTGTCCCAATTGTGGATTGTTGCTGATCGCCTTCAACGCTTCATTGATTTTGTCACGATAGGCAATGAGCTGATTTCGACCCCAGGTTTCACCCGTAAAACGCAGTATAT